>NZ_CDDD01000031.1 GCF_000820165.1 Aeromonas taiwanensis | reverse complement strand
GATCTGATCATGGCGGCTCAAGGATGTGGAAAGTATCCCCATCGGTGAGCCGCCATGATCAGATCATCACGCGAAGGTGGTCCAGATGGGGGCGTGGTCGGAAGGCTTGTCGATGCCGCGCAGTTCGTAGTCGATCCCCACCTCGGTCACTCTGTCCTTGAGGGCGTCGGAGGCCATGATGAGGTCGATGCGCAGGCCCCGGTTCTCGTCAAAGCCGCGGGAGCGGTAGTCGAACCAGGAGAAGCGCTCGCACTCGGTGGGATTGGCGGCGCGGAAGGTGTCGGTCAGGCCGAACCCCTTGAGGCGCTCCATCCACTCCCGCTCGATGGGCAGGAAGGAGCACTTGCCGTCCCGCAACCAGCGCTTGCGGTTCGCCTCGCCGATGCCGATGTCGAGATCCGTGGGGGAGATGTTCATATCCCCGATCAGCGCTATCTGATCGCCGGGGGTGTGGTGGGTCTCGAGGTAGTGCTGCAGGTCCTCGTAGAACTTCTGCTTGGCCGGAAACTTGGTCTCGTGATCCTGGCTCTCCCCCTGGGGGAAATAGCCGTTCATCACCTTGATGACGGAGCCGTCTTCCCGCTTGAAGCTGGCCATGATCATGCGGCGCTGGGCGTCTTCCGGATCGGTGGGGAAACCCTTCTGCACCTCGAGTGGCGCCTGCTTGCTCATGATGGCGACCCCGTAGTGCCCCTTCTGGCCGTGGAAGACCACGTGGTAGCCCATGGCTTCCACGTCCGCGACCGGGAAGGCCTCGTCGTGGACCTTGATCTCCTGCAGGCCGATCACGTCCGGCTGGTGCTTGTCGATAAGGGCTTGCAACTGATGAAGACGGGCACGCAGGCCATTGATATTGAAAGAGATGATCTTCATGTTCGGGGTGCTCATGTCATTTTTATAAGTGGCTATTGGACTAGGAATCCGCGATGGATGCAAGTTCGGGGGCCGGGGAAGGGGGAAAGGTCCCCGGCCGCCAGCCTATCGGGTCATCTTCTTGACAAACACCACCACGAACAGCGCCAGCGTGAAGCTGCCGGTGAAGGCCTCGAAGGCGGCGAAGATCCGCGACAACCCCACCGGGGTGAAGTCGCCATACCCTAGCGTGGTGAAGGTCACCACGCTGTAGTAGAGGCATTCCAGCAGGAAGATGGCGTTCTGCTCCAGGGGGGCGTCCGGGCGATAGACGAGGTGTTCGCCCGCGAAGCTGAGGCCGAAGAAGAAGTAGAACACGCTGCAGATGAGGATGAGCAGCAGGGAGAAGAGTACCACCCGCATGGGGGCCTCGCCGTAGCCGCAGAAGAGATCGACTATCCAGGAGGCAAAACGTTGATAGGACCAGAACGGCATCTGCAGACGGCGCATGGTGAGTTCCTGCTGGATGTAGCGTCCGGACATGGTGAAGATGCCCTGGGCCTCCGAGGCCTTGCGCAGGTCCCGGTAGGTCTCTTCCGCCTCCTTGAACCAGACGCGGGCCTGCATGGTGTCCCGCTCCTTGCGCCCCTTTCTGTCCTGCATCAGCCGGGGGCCGGTATCCAGGTTGTCGAGGCGGGTGTTCTTCCAGCGGATGCCGAGCAGGTTGACGTCGTGCAGGGTCGCGCAGTGCAGGTTGGCGTCGCTGAGGTCGGCCTTCATCAGGCTGCCCCCCGTCATGCGCAGGCCGTAGAGGTGGGCGCCACGCAGGTTGGCGCGATAGAGGTTGCACTGCTCCAGCAGAAAGCCTGCCGGCTCCTGCTTGTTCACCAGGTTGAGGCCGCTGAGCTCGGCGCGAGCCAGTTGCAGGCCGTGGCACAGGCCGCCCTGGCGCACATAGTGCTCCAGGTCGGCCGCGGTGTCCGGGGATTGGTGGGGGGCTCTGGGGTCATGCCAGCGGCACAGATCCTGATCTCCCGCCTCTTCGGTGCAGTGGCGGCCATCGGCCACCAGGTATCGGCACATCGCCATGGTGTTGCCCCTCCCTTCCTGAAGTCTGTATCAGCATAGGTGAGGGGAGAGGGGCGCCGCTCAGGCGTGCTGGTGATATTCCTGACGCAGCTTGCGAAAACGCTCCTGCTGGGCCGGGTTCAGGGGAATGCCCTCCAGCACCCCCAGGGTCTCCTTGCACTCGGCGCCAAATTCCGGGCTCTTGCGGTTCTTCTGCATCAGCTGCAGCAGCACCTGGATCTTGTTGAGGGCCGCCCCGGTATTGGCCGGCGCCCGGCGTAGCGCCTCGCGAAAGTGGCCGAGGGCCTGCTCCAGCTCCCCGCTCTGATAGGCCTTGATGCCCAGATCGTTGAGCTGCTGGTAGCGCTGGCGCCGCTCCTGCACCGTCTTGTCATCCCGGGTCACCTGGATGCAGGTGGTGAGCAGCCGATCCTCGTCTTCGGCCAGCAGGGCCTGCAGGCTCTCGGCGTACTCGAACTCCCCGAGCTGGTAGAGGGCGAGTATGGTCTCGCCGAGCAGGGCGGGGGGCATGGTGTCCGGCTTGTCCAGCCAGTTCTGGTTGGCGCGATAGAGCATCTTCTTGCCCTTGAGCAGCTCCCCCAGGGCGATGCGCACCCGGGCCTGGCAGATCTGCTCGAACACCGGGTAGTTGAACTCCGCCATCATCAGGGAGTCCCGGATGCGCGACAGGGCCGAGTTCACCTGCTTTTGCAGGTTGGCGATGTGATAGCTGTCGTTGCTGTTGAGGGCGTAGAGGGTCAGGGTCTGGATATAGGCCCCGAGATAATGCGGCGTTCGGTGGATGGAGTTGCGCGACAGGTCGATGAGGGAGAGCAGCACGTCCTTGGCCTGGCCGTAGTCGTGGCGCAGCAGGCACACCTCCGCCAGGCGGCGGGAGAGCTGCACTGACTGGGGGGAGATATCCACCGCTCGCCTCAGCTCCTGCTGGGCCTGCTCATCCTTGCCGAGCGCCAGCAGGGACTCCGCCAGCCAGAGGTAAGCCTCCACCATCAGGGGAGTGTGTTTCAGGGTCGCCTGCAGGTGGCTCACCGCCTCGTCGTGCAGCCCGAGGGTGTGGCACGCCTTGCCCAGGGTGAGCCGGGCCCAGCTGTTCTCCTGCCCGGCCAGCAGCTGTCGCATCAGGCTGCGCGCCTCCTTCGCCTGCCCCAGCTTGAGCTGGGTATCGGCCTGCAGGCAGCGGCAGAAGTTGGCAAAACGGGGCACCGCATCCGCCTGCCTGGCACAGGCCTCGGCCAGGGCGGGCAGATCGTTTCGGATGAGGGCGCTGAAGACGCTCTCCAGAGACTGGCGGCGGGCGATGGCGCGCTTCAAGCGAAACGAGAACTGCTCCTGGGAGAAGGGCTTCATCAGGTATTCGTCGGGTTCGGCCTCCAGCGCGCTCAGCACCATGGCCCGGGAGCTGTCGCTGCTGACCATGATCACCACGCTCTGGGGCGGAATGAGTTGCTGATCCCGCAGGCTCTCCAGCAGCTGGCGGCCGTTCTCGCCGGCGCCCAGTTCGTAGTCCAGCAGATAGATGTCGAAACTCTCTTTCTGGCAGCGGCGGCGCGCCTCGTCCGCGGAGTTGGTGTAGGTGATGCGGTTGATGCCGATGTTGATCAGCATCGCCTTCATCATCATCTGGAAGGATCGCTGCTCGTTGACCAGCAGGATATGCCTGGGCTTGGGCTGGGCTTTCTTCTCTGGCGCGGGTTCAGGTGTCTGCATCTGTCTGGCATCGAGGCGCTGCGGGCTGGTGAGAGAAGTGTGCCATCAAAGTCCGCAGGCAGGCAATTGCACGTGGGAAGGGGGACCGGTTTTTCCCGGCGGGGCCGGCGCCGAAAAAATCGACTCGCGCCCTTGATCTTCGTCAAGGAGAGGCGAGATGGCAGTGGCGGGGGCGGACCCGGTTTTTAGACTTGAAGAGAGACAGATGACGGGGAGCGGCAGGGGGCGCGGTGCTCGCCTGCGCTCCATGCGTCCTATAAGGAGGAATCAAATGAGTTTGCTACCGAGTCGCACCAGCCTGTTTGATGACCTGTTTCACGACATGGCCTCCGGCTTCTACATCCGGCCCCTGCACGGGGATCCGCTGCCCAGCCAGATCAAGCTGGATCTCAAGGAGAGCGACGGCGGCTACCTGCTGCAGGCGGAACTGCCCGGGGTGGCGAAGGAGGACATCCACGTGGAGGTACACGGCAAGCTGGTGACCCTGAAGGCGGAGATCCGCCAGCATGACAGCCAGAGCAAGGATGAGCGCGCCCTGCGCAGCGAGCGCTATTATGGCAGCGTGTCGCGCACCGTCGAGCTGCCGGTGGAGGTGACGCCGGAGCAGGTTGTCGCCCGCTTCGACAACGGCATCCTCACCCTGCAACTGCCCAAGCAGGCGGTGACCCCGGCGCCCCACCGCATTCCCATCGAGTAGCGCCGGCTTGCACACCAAGAGGCCCCGCACTGCGGGGCCTCTTTATTCATGGCGGCTTGTTTATGGTTGCCTGGGAGCCAGATAGGGGGCGAACTCGGGGGTGTGGCTCGCCACAAACCCCTGATCCGTCTTCTCGATGAGATAGACCGCCAGCTTGTGCTCCCGGGCGAACGCCATGGCCCGCTCTGGCCCCATCACCATGAGGGCGGTGTCCAGGGCATCGGCCTCCAGCGCCGTCGGGGTGATGACGCTGGCGGAGACCAACCTGTGGGTCACGGGCTGGCCGGTGGCGGGGTCGATGATGTGGGAGTAGCGCTTGCCGTCGAGCTCGTAATAGTTGCGATAACTGCCGGCGGTGCTCACCGCCATGCCGTTCGGGGTGACCACGTCCTCGATGGCGCCGGGCCTGTCAGAGGGCTCGACGATGGCCACCCGCCAGGGATTGCCCTTGGCGTTGTGGCCCTTGCTGCGCACGGCGCCCGCCACCTCGATGAGGTAGTTGTGCACCCCCTTTTGCTCCAGCAGGCCGGCTATCTCGTCGGAGGCCGCCCCCTCGCCCAGGGTGGAGAGGTCGAGATAGAGTGCGGGGATGGCCTTGCCGAGCAGGAAGTGATCCCCCTCTGGGGTCAGGGTCAGGCGGTCGATGCCCACCTTCTGGCGGGCGCTGGCGATCTGCTCGGCGCTGGGGCGCTTGACGGGACGCTTGTCCGGCCCGAATCCCCACAGGTTGACCAGGGGGCCCACGGTGACGTCGAGCTTGCCTTTGGTGAGATGGCCGGCGTCTATGCCCTGCTGCACTATCCTCGCCATGGTGGCGGGAATGGCCAGGGGGGGCTGGCCGCTGCCCTGATTGAAGCGGGAGATGAGGGAGTCCGGGTCATAGGTGGAGATCTCGTGGTTCATGCGCGCCAGCAGGGCGTCCACCTCCTGCTGCAGTGCCGGCTTCCCGCCCGGGAAGGGGTCACTCAGGGTCACCGCGTAATAGGTGCCCATGGTCTTGCCCTGAATGCGGGTCTGGGTCGGGGCGGGCTGGCAGGCGCCCAGCAGCACTATCAGCGGGAGCAGCAGGGCGCGCCGGGCCCGGCGTATGGCGGGTGTGTTCATCTCAATTCTCGCGGGAGTCGTCGACGGGGGAGCAGCTTAGCCAAGGGCGTTCGGGTTGGCGAGCTGGCCAAGTGCCCGACCCCTGCAAATAATTAAGCCGGTCGGTCTGTTGACCAATCCGGCGTTGTTGCCGTCCCAAAGGCAGGGCAGAGGAGTGACCCGGCCCGCAGCTTTGAACAAAAGCGGTCGTCACCCGGCGGCATTTGAATACAATGAAGATCGATTCTGACAGCATCTTTGCTCGGCGCCACTCGGGTTGGCGAGGCGAGTTTGCTGCCATCCATCGCCATCAAAGGAGAAGATGATGAAAAAGGTATTAGCCCTGCTGCTTCTGAGCTCCCTCGCCGCCCCGGCCCTGGCCGACGAGTGTGCGCTGACTATCGAAGGCAATGACGCCATGCAGTTCAACCAGCAGGCGATGAGCGTGCCGGCGACCTGCAAGGAGGTGACGGTGACCCTGAACCATACCGGCAAGCTGCCGGTGGCCAACATGGGTCACAACTGGGTGCTGGCCAATACCGCCGACTACCAGGCCGTTGCCACCGCGGGCATGAGTGCCGGTGCCGATCATGACTACCTGCCCAAGGACGATGCTCGCATCCTGGCCCACACCAAGCTGGTGGGCGGCGGCGAGAGCACCAGCGTCACCTTCAAGACCGAGGGGCTGGCGGGCAAGGATCTCACCTTCTTCTGCTCCTTCCCCGGCCACTTCGCCATGATGAAGGGCACCTTCAAGGTCGGTTGAGGGACCCCTTGCACAGACAGACAAAAGCCGGGCATTGCCCGGCTTTTTTGTCTTCGTCATCGGACAGGAGGCGGATTCACTTTTCCTGCAGGGTAAAGAAGGCGATGGTGGTTTTCTTGCCGCACTCGAAGTGGATGCTCACCTCATCGCGGATCACCAGGGTCTCGTTGGGGGCGACGCTCTGCCCCTGCACGGTGAGCTGGCCCTCCAGCAGGTGGCAGAGGTAGGTCTTGTCCGCCTCCAGGGTGAGGCTCAGGGGGAAGGGCAGGGTGAGCACCCGCACATTGGCGCTGAGGCGCTCCGGGTGATAGATAAGCCCGAGATCTGTCACCTCTTTTTTGAGCAGCTCGCAGTGGGTCTCGTCGTCCCCGCTGAAGTGGGCCGCCTCGAAGGTGGCATAGGGGTGGCCGTTGAGCACGAAGCCGGCACCGCTGACGGGCAGCAGAATGCGCTGGTAGCCGGGGAAGAGGGAGAAGGTCCCCGGCCCCTTGATGGGCGCCGAGCTCAGGCGGTAGTCAAAGTCGAGCCTGTCGAGGCTGGCCCCGGCAGGGGAGATGAGGATCTGGGCCGTGGTGCCCTGCTTGTTTTTCCAGGGCATCTTCAGCTGGTCGGACTCTTTAATCAGGGTGATCACTAGGGGGCCTCGACGGGGAAAGGGGAGAGTGAGGCCAGTGATACCATCTCCGGGAGTGGCTCACAAGGCGCCGCCAGCGGGTACTGCGCCGGTTGGCCACAAATCAGACAGGGTGGCGGCGCATGTCGGCGTTGGATCTACCCGGTTGATCCCAAACCCTTTTCTATCTTGCACAGCAGTTGCTGCAGCTGCTGCACCTCTGCCGGCTCCAGCAAGGCACACAGCTGCTCGTCGAGCGACGCAGCCAGCTGCTCCGCCTGGCTGACGCGGTCGCAGGCCAGCGGGGTCAGGGCCAGACAGATGCTGCGCTTATCCGTCGGATGGGGCTGCTTCTCTATCAGCCCCTGTTTCTCCATCTCCTGCAGCAGGCGTGTGACCTGGGCCTTGTCGCGGCCCGACTGCTGCGCGATGAGCTGGGGGGTGGCCGGGTCGTGGGCGTGGATCAGTTGCAGCACCTTGTAATGCAGGGGGCTGAGGGAGAGCTGCTGTACCCGGAAATGCTGCGCCAGGGCGATCTTGTACTGATCCAGGATCCGGAAGAGGTGGTTCGATAATTTCATGGTTGATAAAGTCAACTTGAATTGGTTTAATTGATTTTATCAACCATGTTGGCAAAAGCCCAGCCCGAGAGGAGAGGAAGCATGCCACACCAGTATCGTGTACAGGTCCAGTCGCTGGACGGCGAGGCCCCCGCGCTGCAGTTCGAGTGCCAGAATCACGACGACATCTTTGCCATCCTGGCGCTCAGCAAGGGGAAGCTGGCCATGTCGGAGCAGGAACACCAGGCGTTTATCGTCGGATTGAAGCTGTTTGGCGAAGTGATGATGCAGCATCGCAAAGACGAGCTGTTCAAAGAGTTTCTCCCCCATTTCAAGCAATTCATGGGGCAGTTGAAGCGCACGGCTCGGGGCCAGGCCGTGGGCACCGACCCGTCCCGGGAGTGATGCCCAGTCGCTTCGGGGAATAAGGGAGAGGGCCCGTGCCCTGGCTACCCCGGTCATGGTGCTGACCCATGTCTGCCATGGCCGTTGGGGAGGCCGCCATTAGCGGGATAAGGGAGCCTGTCATCACGCTTGATGCAGATGAAACCCCAAGGTTGTGATCCCGGCGCTGTTAAAGTGGTGATGGGTCGTTACACTGGCGACTCTGTCCTATGGAGGCCCCATGACCCACAAGATCATTCTGGATACCGATCCCGGCATCGACGATGCCATGGCCATTCTCTTCGCAGAGGCGCATCCCGCCATCGATCTGCTCGCCATCACCACCGTATTTGGCAATGCCACCATCGAGAACGGCACCCACAACGCCCTCTGGCTCAAGCAGAAATATGCCATGAAGGCCGACGTGGCCCAGGGGGCCGCCGCGCCCCTGCTGCGGGATCCTGTGGGCCCCACCACTGTGGTGCACGGTCCCACCGGCTTTGGTGACGTGCAGGCGGGGGAGGTGAGTCTCTCAGCGGATCCCCGCCCGGCCTGGCAATACATCGTCGAGACGGTGAAGGCCCATCCCGGCGAGATCACCCTGGTGACCATAGGGCCGCTGACCAACCTGGCGCTGGCGCTCGAGGCCGCCCCCGAGATCGCCGGCCTGGTCAGGGAAGTGGTGGTGATGGGGGGCGCCTTTGGCGTCAACGGCCATCGCGGCAACGTGACCCCCTATGCGGAGGCCAATATCCACGACGATCCCGAGGCCGCCGATGTGGTGTTCACCGCCGACTGGCCGGTGGTGATCATCGGGCTCGACGTCACCCAGCAGAGCGTCTTCAGCGGTGCTTACCTGGATGCCCTGCGGGACGAGGCGGGGGAGCCCGGCCGCTTCCTGTGGGATGTCAGCCGCTTCTACCTGCGTTTCTACTCGGCGCGCATCGGCATGGAGGGCTGCCACGTGCACGACCCGTCCGCCATCGCCTATGTGATAGATCCTTCCCTGTTCACTCTGCGGGAGGGGCCGGTGCGCGTCATCACCCAGGGGCCCGCCATCGGCCATACCCTGCAAAAGTTCGACGGCAACTCCCATCCCCACGACGAGTGGGCGGCCTGCCCGGCCCAGCGGGTCGGGGTGGCGGTGCGGGATCAGGCGCTGTTGGCGCTCTACCGCGATACCCTGATCGCCTGGGGCAAGAGGCGCTGAGCGCGGGGGTGGCGAAAGCGTGACGCCGGCCGGAGCCTCACCGGTCGGCACCGCTTATACTGACGCACATCGAGTGAACGGGAGGGAGAAGCAATGGCCTGGTTGTCTCTGTTGGTGGCGATAGCCCTGATCTGGTGGCTGATGACGCTGGGGCGCGGTGCCCTGTTCGAGATCCGGCTCGCGCCGGGCAAGGTGGTGGTAAAGCGGGGCTCGGTGCCGCCGCGCTTCCTTGCGCAGGCGAAGCAGGTCTTGCAGCAGGATCCGGTGCGCGGTCGCATCCTGGGTCAGCGGGACGGTAGCGGCGTCAGGCTGGTCTTCTCCCGCTCCATCCCGGAGCCCGTGGCCCAGCGCCTGCGCAACATCTTCCCCTACGGGGACTACCGGAGCACGACCCCGGAGGGGAGCAAGCCCCGCTAGGCGCCTCCCTTGCACCAAACCACGTCGGATCTGCCAGACGCCGGGCCTGCTGCCCGGCGTCTGCCTTTCCGGCCGCCGTCAGCGCGGCTTTTGCAGGGGTGGGTCACCTCGACCAGGAAGTGGATAAAGGCGCGGGCCTGGGGGGTGAGGAAGCGGCCGCCGCGAAACACCGCGTGGATCTCGTCGTGGCGATCCTCGTGGGGAGACCCTGCTGGCTCAGTGTCTGACGCAGGTCGTCACCATCAATGCCTGGAACCGGATTGCCGATGCGACCCGTAGGGAGCATCCCCACCCCTGAGTGACGGTCCCCGGGGAAGCAGGAAAACGACGGTAGGCAGGGCCCCTCATGGGGCCCTTTTTCTGGGTGGGTGTCGGTCAGGGCGGGTCGTCATCCGCTTTTGTCGGCCCCAGGAAGTTAATCATACGAATGTTTGATTAATTATTTTTTTAATCTTCCCCGGAAAATACGCATCCAGATCAAGGCATGTGTTTTTGGCCTGTGCCTGTGAAAGGGGTTGTTCGGCTCTTAAAATGTCGTGAAACCCGGATAAAAATAGAACAACCTGATGGTTTCGTTTAATTAGTGAGCGATTCCGGCGGGAAAAAAGATTAACGGAAGATGAATTGCCGGGCTGTGACATGAGTAAATTGGTCATTGTCAAGGGATTAACATCTGACACTCGTTTTCATCACCTCTGGAACATTTGCGGGATTAATTTTTCATGTTGTTCACATGCCGGTCTGATGCAATAAAATGCTGCATTTTTTTATACCAATAAGCCTTCAAAAGATGAGGACATTGCATGAGACTCTTTGACGTGAAGAGGGGCTTGGGCGCTTTGCTGTTGCTCGCGACTGCCAGCTTGCTGAGCGGTTGCGACATGGCTCTGATGAGCCCCAAGGGGCAAGTTGGTCTGGAGCAGAAGTCACTGATATTGACCGCACTCGGTTTGATGCTGATTGTGGTGGTGCCTGTGATCGTGATGGCGGTGGCGTTCGCTTATAAATACCGAGCGTCCAACACCAGCGCCACCTATGCGCCGGACTGGGCTCACTCCAACAAGATTGAGGCGGTCGTCTGGACCGTACCCGTCATCATTATCGCCATCCTGGCGGTGATTACCTGGAAAACCTCCCATTCTCTGGACCCCTACAAACCACTGGAATCCGAGGTTAAACCCATTCAGGTCGATGTCATTTCCCTTGACTGGAAATGGTTGTTTGTCTATCCGGAACTGGGCATTGCCTCAGTCAACGAGCTGGCATTCCCGGTCAATACCCCGGTCAACTTCCGCGTGACCTCCGACACCGTGATGAACTCCTTCTTCATTCCCCAGCTGGGTGGCCAGATCTACGCCATGGCGGGCATGCAGACCAAGCTGCACCTGATCGCCAACGAAGCGGGCGAGTACAAGGGCATCTCGGGCGGCTACAGCGGTGCCGGCTTCTCCGGCATGAAGTTCAAGGCCATCGCGACCCAGGATCAGGCCGGTTTCGACGCCTGGGTAGCCAAGGTGAAGGCCTCTTCCAAGGCGCTGAACACCATGGATGAGTTCGATGCCCTGGCCAAGAAGAGCGAAAACCACCCGGTTGAGTACTTCGCCAGCGCCGATCCCAAGCTGTTCGTCAACATCATCAACAAGTTCATGGGCGGCATGTCCCATGGTGGTCACGACACCCAGAAAGCGGGCGCCGCGGACCACGAGGGCATGAACCACGAAGCCATGAACCACGAAGCCATGAATCATGACGCCATGAACCATGAGGCCCCGACCGAGGGTGCCATGGACGAGCAGGCCATGAACCATGACGCCCATGCCGGACACATGGCCATGTCGGCCGACAAGAGTGTGAAAGCAGGATCCGAGGAATAATCGATGTTTGGAAAATTGACACTCGAGGCTATTCCGTACCATGAACCCATCATCATGGTCACGATAGCCGGTATCATCTTGGGTGGGCTGGCCATCGCCGGTCTCATCACTTACTACGGCAAGTGGCAATATCTGTGGAAAGAGTGGCTGACCTCGGTCGACCACAAGCGCCTCGGTATCATGTATCTCATTCTGGGCATGGTCATGCTGCTGCGCGGCTTCGCCGACGCGGTCATGATGCGTGGTCAGCAGGTCCTGGCCTCTGCGGGCAGCGAAGGCTACCTCAACGCCCATCACTACGACCAGATCTTCACCGCCCACGGCGTCATCATGATCTTCTTCGTGGCCATGCCGCTGGTGATCGGTCTGATGAACATCGTGGTGCCGCTGCAGATCGGTGCCCGTGACGTCGCCTTCCCCTTCCTTAACAACCTGAGCTTCTGGTTCACCGCCGCGGCCGTGGTGCTGATCAACGTCTCCCTCGGGGTCGGTGAATTCGCCCAGACCGGCTGGCTGGCCTATCCGCCCTTGTCGGGGCTGGAGTTCAGTCCCGGGGTCGGGGTCGATTACTGGATCTGGAGTCTGCAGATCTCGGGTCTGGGGACCCTGCTGACCGGTGTGAACTTCTTCGCCACCATCATCCGCATGCGTGCCCCCGGCATGACCATGATGCGCCTGCCGGTCTTCACCTGGACCGCCCTGTGTGCCAACATCCTGATCATCGCCTCCTTCCCGATCCTGACCGTCACCATCGCCCTGCTGACCGCAGACCGTTACCTCGGTACCCATTTCTTTACCAATGACATGGGTGGCAACATGATGATGTACATCAACCTGATCTGGGCCTGGGGTCACCCCGAGGTGTACATCCTGGTGCTGCCGGTCTTCGGTATCTTCTCCGAAGTGGTGGCGACCTTCTGCAAGAAGAAGCTGTTCGGTTACACCTCCCTGGTGTGGGCAACCGTGGCGATCACCGTGCTGTCGTTCATCGTGTGGCTGCACCACTTCTTCACCATGGGGTCCGGTGCCAACGTGAATGCCTTCTTCGGCATCACCACCATGATCATCTCCATCCCGACCGGGGTGAAGATCTTCAACTGGCTGTTCACCATGTACCGCGGTCGCATCGAGTTCACCTCGCCCATGCTGTGGACCGTCGGCTTCATCATCACCTTCACCGTGGGTGGCATGACCGGGGTACTGCTCTCCGTGCCGGCCGCCAACTTCGTGCTGCACAACAGCCTGTTCCTGATCGCCCACTTCCACAACGTCATCATCGGCGGCGTGGTGTTCGGTTGCTTCGCCGGTATCACCTACTGGTTCCCGAAAGCGTTCGGCTTCAAGCTGGATGACGTCTGGGGCAAGCGCGCGTTCTGGTTCTGGATCACCGGCTTCTTCGTGGCCTTCATGCCGCTCTACGTACTGGGCTTCATGGGCATGACCCGTCGCGTCAGCCAGAACATCGATCCCGAGTTCCATGGCATGCTGGTGGTTGCCGCCTGCGGCGCCGGCCTCATCGCCATCGGCGTGCTGTGCCAGGTCATCCAGATTGTGGTCAGCATCCGCGACCGCGAGAAGAACCGCGACCTGACCGGCGATCCCTGGGGTGGCCGTACCCTGGAGTGGGCTACTTCCTCTCCGCCCCCCTTCTATAACTTCGCCATCGAGCCGAAGGTGAAGGGTCTGGACGCCTTCTGGGAAGCCAAGCAGGACGGCAGCGCCTATCGCAAGCCGGCCCAGTATGCTCCCATCCACATGCCCAAGAACTCCGGCGCCGGCGTCATCATCGCCGCCTTCAGCACCGTGTTCGGCTTTGCCATGATCTGGCACATCTGGTGGATGGCCATCGCCGGCTTCATCGGCATGATCGCCACCTGGATCATCCACAGCTTCAACGACGATGTGGACTACTACGTACAGGTTGACGAGATCGAGCGCATCGAAGGTCAGCATTTCGACAACATCAACAAGGTGGCTTAATTCCATGGCGACTGACGTACTACATCACTCTCACGGTGCCCATGAGGATGGGCACCACGATGCCGGTGCCACCAAGGTATTCGGTTTCTGGATCTACCTGATGAGTGACTGCATCCTGTTCGCGACCCTGTTCGCGACCTATGCGGTCCTGGTCAACGGCACTGCCGGCGGCCCCACCGGCAAGGACATCTTCGAACTGCCGTTCGTGTTTGCCGAAACCATGCTGCTGCTGCTGAGCTCCATCACCTTCGGGTTCGGCATGCTGGCCATGAACAAGAACAAGGTCGGGGCGGTCAACACCTGGCTGTTCGTCACCTTCCTGCTGGGTGCCGGCTTCATCGCGATGGAGATCTACGAGTTCCATCACCTGATCGTCAATGATGCGGGCCCGGATCGCAGCGGCTTCCTGTCTGCCTTCTTCACCCTGGTGGGTACCCACGGTATCCACGTGACCAGCGGCCTTATCTGGATCATCGTGATGATGGTGCTGGTAGCCAAGAAGGGGCTGACCGATCGCAACCGTACTCGCCTGATGTGCCTGAGCCTGTTCTGGCACTTCCTCGACGTGGTGTGGATCTGCGTCTTCACCGTGGTCTATCTGATGGGGGTCATGTAATGAGTCATTCCGTTGACAATCACGGCGCCAGCCACGGCAGCGTCAAGTCCTACATGATCGGTTTCGTGCTGTCACTCATCCTGACTGCCGTGCCGTTCTGGATGGTGATGGACGGCTCCGCCTCCCACGCCGTGGTGCTCGGCACCGTGGTGGGCATGGCGGTAGTGCAGATCTTCGTGCACCTGGTCTACTTCCTGCACATGAACACCTCGTCCGAGGAGCGCTGGAACCTGGTGGCACTGATCTTTACCGTGCTCATCATCGCCATCGTGGTCGTGGGTTCCCTGTGGATCATGTACAACCTCAACATCAACATGATGGTTCACTGAGCGGGTTGATGATGATGAAGCAATACCTGCAAGTGACCAAGCCGGGCATCATCTTCGGTAACCTCATCTCGGTTATCGGGGGATTCCTGCTGGCCTCGAAGGGGAGCCTGGATGTGCCCCTGTTCATCCTGACCATGGCAGGGGTGTCACTGGTGGTGGCCTCCGGTTGCGTGTTCAACAACTACATCGACCGGGACATCGACTGCATCATGGAGCGGACCAAGAACCGCGCCCTGGTGCGCGGGCTCATCGCCCCCGGTGTGTCGCTCTGGTATGCCACGGCGCTGGGCGTTGCGGGCATTGCACTGCTCTACTTTGCGGCCAATCCGTTGGCCGCCTTGCTGGCGGTGCTGGGCTTCCTGGTTTATGTGGGGGTCTACAGCCTCTACATGAAGCGCCACTCTGTCTATGGCACCCTGGTCGGCAGCCTGTCCGGCGCCGCGCCGCCGGTCATCGGCTACTGCGCGGTGAGCGGCCAGTTTGACTCGGGGGCGCTTATCCTGCTGGCGATCTTCAGCCTGTGGCAGATGCCGCACTCCTATGCGATCGCCATCTTCCGCTTCAAGGATTACCAGGCGGCCAACATCCCGGTGCTGCCGGTGGTGAAGGGGATCCCCGTGGCCAAGCTCCACATCACCCTCTACATCCTGGCGTTCATGGTGCCGACCCTGATGCTGTTCCTCGGTGGCTACGCCGGTTACAAGTATCTGGTGGTGGCCACCGCGGTGAGCGTCTGGTGGCTGGGGATGGCGCTGTCTGGCTACAAGGCGGCGGTTGATGACTCCCTGTGGGCACGCAAGCTGTTCATGTTCTCCATCGTCACCATCACCTGCCTGAGCGTGATGATGTCGGTGGACTTCCAGCCCGATGCCGCGCCCGTCCTGGTGACCATGCTGCCTTGAGTGGCGTGGTTCACCGCTGTGATGTGACGCAGGAAAATCAATAGAATCCAGAGCCGGGAACCTTCCCGGCTCTGTTATTATGTGGCCCCCGTGATGGGGTTCCCGGATCCTGCCGGGTGGAGGCAGGGCGCCATTCACCCGGATCTCTTCTCTCTTCTTGTCTATCGAGGCCCTCATGAATGATTTCACCATGACGAGGGGCGAGCGACGCGCGACCTGGGCGCTCGGCTCCGTCTTCTCCCTGCGCATGCTCGGCATGTTTATGGTGCTGCCGGTGCTGACCACCTACGGCATGTCTCTCGCGGGGGCGTCCGAAGCCCTCATTGGCCTGGCCATCGGCATCTACGGCATGACCCAGGCCCTGTTGCAGATCCCCTTCGGCCTGCTCTCCGACAAGGTGGGGCGCAAGCCCCTCATCGTCGGCGGCCTGCTGATGTTTGCAATCGGCAGCGTGGTCGCGGCCCTGAGCGATTCCATCTGGGGCGTCATCGTCGGCCGCGCCCTGCAAGGGAGCGGCGCCATCT
This sequence comes from Aeromonas taiwanensis, assembly GCF_000820165.1. Lineage (GTDB taxonomy): Bacteria > Pseudomonadota > Gammaproteobacteria > Enterobacterales > Aeromonadaceae > Aeromonas > Aeromonas taiwanensis. The sequence continues at coordinate 5,214 of NZ_CDDD01000031.1, read as the reverse complement.
CGGCCGCCGTCATGGCGCTCTTGTCGGATCTCACCCGCGAGCAGAACCGCACCAAGGCGATGGCCTTCATCGGGGTGAGCTTTGGCATCACCTTCGCCATCGCCATGGTGACCGGCCCCCTCATCACCCATGCGGTGGGGCTTTCAGGTCTGTTCTGGCTCATCGCCCTGCTGGCCCTGTGCGCCATCGCCCTGGTGATCTGGGCGGTGCCGACCCCGGCGGCGCACCTGCAGAACCGCGAGTCCGCCATGGTGCGCGGCAGTTTTCGCACCGTGCTCACCAACGGGCGTCTGCTCAAGCTCAACCTCGGCATCCTCTGCGTTCACACCCTGCTGATGGCGAGCTTCGTGGCGCTGCCGCCGCTGCTGGAGCGCGCCGGCCTGCCCCGGGACGACCAGTGGCAGGCCTACCTCGCCACCATGGCCATCGCGTTCGTGAGCGTGGTGCCTTTCATCATCTACGCCGAGAAGCGCCGCCAGATGAAGCGGGTCTTCCTCTGCTGCGTGGTGGTGATGCTGGTCGCCGAGCTGGTGCTCTGGCAGAGCGGCGCCCGGCTCTGGGCCCTGCTCGCCGGGTTGCAGCTCTTCTTCATCGGCTTCAACGTGATGGAGGCGCTGCTGCCGTCCCTCATCAGCAAGGAGTCGCCACCGGGCTACAAGGGCACCGCCATGGGGGTCTACTCCACCAGCCAGTTCCTCGGGGTGGCCATCGGCGGCAGCCTCGGCGGCCTGCTCTACGGCCTGGGGGGCGGCCCCCTGGTGTTTGGCGGCTGTGCCGTCCTGGCCCTGCTCTGGTTTGGCGTCAGCCTCACCATGGCCGAGCCCCCCTATGTCAGCAGCCTGCGCATCGTGCTGCCGGAAGGGGTGGAGGCCACCCCGGCCCTGGAGCAGCGGATCCGCGCCTGCGACGGGGTGAGCGACGTGCTGCTGGTGCGCGAGGAGCACTCCCTCTACGTGAAGGTGGACAGCAAGCGCCTGACCCGCAGCGATCTGGAGCGGCTGGTCTCTCTTTGAGGGTGACCTGGGGCACGGCTGCTATGCTGAGATCCTCACTCACAGGAGGAAAGGCTCATGTCATATGTGGACGGATTCGTGATCGCCGTGCCCACGGCCAACAAGCAGGCCCTGATCGATCATGCGGGGCAGTTTGACCCCATCTTCCTCGAATATGGCGCCACCCGGGTGCTGGAGTGCTGGGGGGACGACGTGCCCCACGGCAAGCAGACCGACTTCTACCGCGCGGTGGCGGCGAAGGAGGATGAAACCGTGGTCTTCTCCTGGGTGGAGTGGCCGAGCAAGGCGGTGCGGGACGACGCCATGACCAGGATGATGCAGGATCCCAGGATGGATCCCGCCAATCCCCTGCACCAGACTATGCCGTTTGACGGCGCCCGCATGATCTACGGGGGCTTCACCCGGGTGCTGGAGCTCAAGGCCTGAGCCGCAATGTGGATGTGAAAAGCCCGCCTCTCGGCGGGCTTTTTCATTGGGGCAGGGCGGGGGAGCCGCACAGGTCAGTCCGGGCGCCAGAAGGGCTTGTCCCCGAGGATGGTGGCCCTGTGCATCACCCGGCGCGCCGGCAGGTAGTCGGCATTGGCGTAGTGCTGGGTCACCCTGTTGTCCCAGATGGCGATGTCGTTCTCCTGCCAGCGCCAGCGCACCTGAAACTCGGGGCGGGTGATGTGCTCGAACAGAAAGCCCAGCAGCGCCTCGCTCTCCTTGGGGGGCAGCCCGGGCAGCCGGGTGGTGAACCCCTCGTTGACGAACAGGGCCTGCCGGCCGCTCACCGGGTGGGTGCGGATCACTGGGTGGCGCAGGGGCGGGTGACGGGCCACGGCGGCCTGCCAGCGCTGGCGCTCCTCCTCGCTGCCGTCGTGCCGGTGGGCCGGGAACGACTTGGTGAAGTCGTGCTCCGCCTCCAGCCCCGCCAGCAGGGTTTTCAGGGGCGGGGAGAGGGCCGCCAGCGCCGCGATGCCGCTGGCCCAGAGGGTGTCTCCCCCGGTGGGAGGCAACTGCTTGGCCGCCAGAATGGCCAGCGCCGGGGGGGTCTCGATAAAGGTGACGTCCGTGTGCCAGTTGTCGTTGTCCGGCGGATTGTCATTGTGGGTATCGAGCACGATGATCTCCTCGGCCTCCTCCGTGTGAGGATAGACGGGGTGGATGTGCAGATCCCCGAAGCGGTTCGCCAGTGCCCGCTGCGCTCGCGGGGTAATGGGTTGGTCTCGCAGGAAGAGCACCTGGTATTTGAGCAAGGCCCGATGGATCTGCTCGAACTGCCCCTGGGTCAGTGGCTCGGCCAGGTTGACGCCGGCGATCTGGGCGCCGATATGGGGCCCCAGCGGTGTGATGGTCAGCTTGTCAGTCATTGTTCTTCTCCATGCCAGGGAGTGAGCCTGCGCTGCAGGGCGCGCAGGCCCAGTTCCAATACGAAGGCGATCACGGCGATCACCAGAATGCCCGCCAGCACCACGTCGGTGGCGAGAAACTCGCCGGCGGATTGCACCATGAAGCCCACTCCCCTGGTGGCGGCGATAAGCTCGGCCGCCACCAGGGTGGACCAGCCCACCCCGAGCCCGATGCGCAGCCCGGTCAGGATGTCCGGCAGGGCGCCTGGCAGGATCACGTGCCAGAGCACCTGGGACCGGGATGCCCCCAGCGTCTGCGCCGCCCGCACTCGCACCGCGTTGGCGCTCTGCACCCCCGCCAGGGTCGCCAGGGCCACGGGGGCGAAGATGGCGAGGTAGATGAGCAGCACCTTGGAGGTCTCGCCGATGCCAAACCAGATCACCATCAGGGGCAGGTAGGCGAGCGGCGGCACCGGGCGGTAGAGCTCGATGAGGGGATCCAGCACGCCGCGCACCACAGGGCTAAGCCCCATGGCGATGCCCACCGCGATGCCAAAAAAGGCCGCCGCCGCCAGCGCCGCCAGGATGCGGCCCAGGCTGGCCCCCAGGTGCTGCCACAGGGTGGCGTCCATAAAGCCCTGGGGCCCGGCGATGGTGATGAGCTGGGCCAGCACCCGCTGTGGGGGCGGCAGAAACAGGGGATCGACCCAGCCAAGGTGCGCCACCAGCCACCACAGGGCGAGCAGGGCGATCAGGGTGGCGAGGCTCAGGGTCAGTCGGCGCGGCAGGGGCCAGCCCGGGGCACGCCTGTGGGCGACGATCCGCTGCCGGGTGAGGGTGAGGCTCATGCGAAGGCCTCCCGCTCTGCGAACACCCGCCCCAGCACGTATTCCCGCTTGGCGATGAAGGCGGGGTCGGACTTGATGCTGCGGCAGGGTTCGCCGGCCGCAAAACGGCGGCCGAAATCCAGGGTCAGCCGCTCCATCACCCGCCCGGGAGAAGGGGAGAGCAGCACCAGATCGGTTGCCATGAAGATGGCCTCCTCGATGTCGTGGGTGATGAGCAGCACCTGGCGCCGGTGCTCATGCCACAGGCGCAGCAGCAGGGTCTGCATCTGCTCCCGGGTGAAGGCGTCCAGGGCGCCGAAGGGCTCGTCCAGCAACAGCAGGCGGGGCCGGGTGGCCAGGGCGCGGGCGATGCCAACCCGCTGGCGTTGGCCGCCGGAGAGCTGCCAGATGGCGCGATCGCCGGCTCCCTCCAGCCCTACCTGACGCAGCAGCTCCTCGGCCAGCAGGGTGCGCTCGGCCCCGGGCACCCCCGCCAGTTGCAGGCCGAGGGCCACGTTGTCCCGCACGTTGCGCCAGGGCAGCAGCCCCTCGCTCTGGAACACCACGCCGCGCTCGGCGCCCGGACCGGTGACGCGCTGGCCCTCCAGGCTTATCTGGCCGTGGTGGCAGGGCTCGAAGCCTGCCACCAGGTTGAGGAGCGTGGTCTTGCCCGAGCCAGAGGGACCGAGCACCACCATCAGCTCCCCCTCGGGCAGGGAGAGGCTGACGTTGTCGAGTACCCGCCTTCCGGCGTACTCGGCGGACACATGAGAGAGCAGCAGCATGGTCGTCTCCTCCGGTCTACTGGGCCACGGCTTTCACGAAGCGATCGGTCACGAACTGGCGGTAGTCCGAGGCGGCGCTCGCAACCTTGCCCTGGCTCTCGAGGAAGCGGGCGGTGTCGATGATGGTCTGGTTGACCAGGGGGCCAAGCTCGGCGCTCTGGGCCTTCGCATCGAGGTAGGTGTTGCCCTTCACCAGGGCGGGAATCTCTGCCTCGGGAACACCGCTCAGGGCCGCGAGCTTGCCGAGATGCTCGGGTTGGGCCAGCCAGCCTTCCGGGTTGGCGAGGTAGGCCTGCTGGGCGGCCAGGGTGCTGTTCACGAAGGCCTGCACCACCTCCGGGTGGGCCTTGGCAAAGTCCTTGCGCACCACCCAGACATCCAGGGTCGGTGCTCCCCAGTCACCCACCTGAGCGGAGTCGGTCAGCACCTTGCCCTCCCTGGTGAGCTGGTTGAGGGCGGGGGCCCAGACATAGGCGCCGTCGATGTCCCCCCGCTGCCAGGCGGCGATGATGGCCGGGGGTTGCAGATTGACTATCTGCAGCGTCGCGGGGTCGACGTTCCAGTGCTTGAGGGCTGCCAGCAGGCTGTAGTGGGTGGTGGAGGTATAGGGCACGGCGATGCGCTTGCCCGCCAGATCCTCGGGCTTGGTGAGCCCCTGTTTGACCACCAGGGCTTCGGACTCCCCGAGCTTGGAGGCGAGCAGGAACACCTCGATGGGCAGGTTCTGGCTCGCCGCCACCGCCAGGGGGCTGGAGCCGATATTGCCAATCTGCACGTCGCCGGAGGCGAGCGCCCGTACCACGCTGGCACCGCTGTCAAATTTGCGCCAGTCCACGGTAGCGCCGCTCTCCCTGGCGAAGGTGTTGTCGGCCTGGGCTACCTTGGCGGGCTCGGCCGAGGTCTGGTAGGCCACGGTGACCTCGATGGCCTGGGCGGACTGGCCGAGCAGCGCGGAGGCCGCGAGCCACAGAGAGATGCCTTTTACTGTCATGATGCACTTCCTTGTCGGGGGTGTTGGAAGCCACATCTTTATCTGAACTTTGGCGGGTGAGAAGGAACGAGAAGGGCGCTCTCATGCCGTTTGGTTCTTAGAAAAAGAACAGTAAATCAATGATCTAATTGAGATATGCCAGGATATGAATAGCTTGTGCACCCTCCTTCTATCGGGTGGCTGGGGCAAGCACCAAACGCCAGGTGCCCGAGAGTGGGGGGAGGGGCCGGTCAACCGGGAAGGCGAAGGGGCCGCCCTGGCTGGAAG
>NZ_CDDD01000030.1 GCF_000820165.1 Aeromonas taiwanensis | reverse complement strand
CCACTGTTTCATGGCGCCAGCAGAGGGCGGGCCTGCTCCAGCCCCAGCGGATCCGGCATCCGTTCCAGCCTGATCCCCCCCCGCCCCATGTCCAGCCCCCTGGCCGGTTGCAGCAGCAGGGGGTCGTGCAGGCTCTCCAGCGACACGGCCTGAGCCAGCAGAGGCCGTCCTTCCGGTTTGCTGCGGGCTGGCGCCTTGCCCCCGCCATAGACAATGGGGCAGTCGCTCACGCTCTGGGCGTCGGGCAGGCGCCAGGCGGGGTTCCAGCGGCTCGCCTCGTTCATGGAGACACCCCTGGCCATGGCCCAGCTCAGCAGGGAGCAGTCGCCCGGCTGCCGCCATACCTGAATGCTCTCTCCCTCCTGCCAGGATGGCAGTACGAAGCCGTGCTGCGCCGCCCTGTCCAGCAACTGGGAGAGGGCGATGAAACGCGCCACGTAGAGGCGCGTCTCCGTGGGCAGTTGCAGCGCCCACAGATTGCGCGTCCCGCCATTGAGTACCGCCTTAAGCACTCGTCCTTCTCCCGCGTTATAGGCCGCCAGCGCCAGCAGCCAGTCCTGCCCGAAGAATTGATGCAGCCAGCCGAGATAGGTGAGGGCGGCCTCCGTCGCCAAAGGCAGGGAATAGCGGCCGTCGAAGCCGGCCGTCATGGGGATGGAGAAGCGGGCCGCAGTATCGGGCATCAGCTGCCAGGGCCCGGCAGCACCAGCGGAAGAGACCACGTCCAGCCGATAGCTGCTCTCGATCAGGGGGAGCAGCGCCAGCATGGTAGGCAGCTTGCGTGTGCGCACCTGTTGTTCCACCCAGCGGATCATGGGTTGGGACTCGGTGAGGCGCTGTTGCAGGTGGCGGCGTTGTTGCAGCAGGTAGCGGGTCTGCTGGCTGACCAGCTCGGCACCGGGACCGGCAAGGGGGGTGGGAAAACCTGCCTGCCAGTGATAATTATCGTAGGAGTAGCAAACGGTACTGGTCAGCAGCGATAACCCGGGTAGAAAGCCACGGGATAATTTTGCAAGGAAGGACATTGCCTGGCGGGAAAATGATAAAAACACGATGTATCTCAACAGTTTTTGACAATATCTGTCGACTGTTCATGTGGTATCCAGGACGTGATAAGCATGATAACACGAGTAAAAAAGACCCCAAAGGCGGGCAGGGCGATTCAGAAATTTCTGCTTTATCTGATCCTCGTTAATTTTGGTTTGATGTGGCTCTATGTCGTCTATGCCGACGAGCTGACATTTGGTGCCAACCTTCTGCTGACTTTTCTTCTCATCCTCTATAACCTGCTGCTCTGCCAGCTCGTAGTGCTGCGTGCCAGGCGGGCGGGAGATGGCTATATCATCTATCCCGTGGTGGGCGTGAGCATTATCCTGTGCGCCGTCGTGCTGTTTCGTTTCATCATTTCCCCCTGAAATCGATTAATTAAGAGCGGCACCTGACGGGATGGATTTAATTCAACCGTGAATAACTTGTGAAAAATCAATTCATTTAATCGGTACACTCCCCAGGCTGCGTCAATATGTTCCCCATGCCAGAGATCCTTGCTTGAAAAGCCCCCTGCTCGTCCTTAAACTTCATGGTGGAGAAAAGTGGATAAAAGTGGTTTTATCGGGCGGTTCGCCCTCATAACTCACCTTTCGGGGACGGCAATTTGTTGCGTGGCGCTCACGCCATCAGCCTCGACAACAAGGGGCGGTTGGCGATTCCGACCAAATATCGAGACTGGCTGCGCGACGAATGCGACGGCCAGCTGGTCTGTACCATCGACATCGCCCATCCCTGTCTGCTGCTGTATCCCCTGAACGAATGGGAAGAGATAGAGCGCAAGCTCAAGACGCTTTCCAGTACCAACCCGGCGGAGCGCCGCCTGCAGCGTCTGCTGCTCGGTCATGCGACCGAGTGCGAGCTGGACGGCAACGGCCGTCTGCTGCTCAGCCAGCCGCTGCGCAGCCATGCGGGACTGGACAAGAAAATCATGCTGGTGGGCCAGCTCAACAAGTTTGAGTTGTGGGATGAAGCCCGCTGGCAACAACAGATCAATGACGACATCCTGGGCCTGCCCGAGGACGACTGGGCAAGTTCACCACGACTACAGGATTTTTCTTTATAAATGACCCAAGCCGCTGAACACATCACAGTGCTGTTGCACGAAGCCGTCGAAGGGCTGGCCATCAAGCCGGACGGTGTCTACGTCGACGGTACCTTTGGCCGGGGTGGTCACTCTCGTCTCATTCTCCAGCATCTGGGCCAGAACGGGCGCCTGATAGCCATCGATCGGGATCCCCAGGCCATCGCCGAGGCGGCCAAGATCCAGGATCCCCGCTTCGAGATCGTGCACGGGCCGTTTTCCGGTATCACCCGCTATCTGACCGAGCGCGGCCTGCTGGGCAAGGTCGATGGCTTCCTGCTGGATCTGGGTGTCTCTTCCCCCCAGCTGGACGATGCCGAACGCGGCTTCAGCTTCATGAAGGACGGTCCGCTCGACATGCGGATGGACCCCACCTCCGGCCAGAGCGCCGCCGAGTGGCTGGCCCGTGCCGACGTGGATGACATCGCCTGGGTCTTGAAGACCTTCGGCGAGGAGCGTTTCGCCAAGAAGATTGCCCGCGCCATCGTGCACGACCGGGTCACAGAGCCTTATGTGCGCACCCGCCAGCTGGCGGAGATGATCGCCCGGGTCAACCCCAGCAAGGAGAAGGGCAAGCACGCGGCCACCCGCAGCTTCCAGGCCATCCGCATCTATATAAACAGCGAGCTGGACGAGATCGAGACCGCCCTCAACGGTGCCCTGGACGTGCTGGCGCCCCACGGCCGCCTCTCCGTCATCAGCTTCCACTCCCTGGAAGACAGGCTGGTCAAACACTTCATCCGCAAGCACGAGAAGGGACCTGAGGTACCGCACGGTATCCCGCTGACCGAGGCCCAGCTGGCCGGCGGTCGCAAACTGAAGTCGGTCGGCAAGGCGCTCAAGCCTTCCGAGCACGAGGTCAATGAAAACACCCGGTCCCGCAGCTCGGTGCTGCGGGTCGCAGAGCGTCTTGCGGAGTAAGCGATGAGCGATGTGCGCGTTCACCTCGCCAGGGAGATCGTTGCGGATCTCTGGCGCCACAAGTTGCAGGTCCTGTTGACCATCGCCGTGCTGGTGACCGCTTTCGCGGTGATCCTGGTGACCAACATGACCCGGGGACTGACGGCCAAGCAGAACGACCTGATGGCGGAAGAGGACAGGCTCAACATCGAGTGGCGGCACCTCCTGCTGGAGCAGGGCACCCTGGCCGAGCACTCCCGGGTGGCGAGCCTGGCCATGGACAAGTTGCAGATGGCCCGTCCCCTGGTGACCACCGAGAAGGTAATTACACAACCATGACACGCAAGGCCGCCACCAAGGCTCCGGCAAAGGACAAAGCCAAGGCGAAAGCACCCTCACTCTACCCGTGGCGCTTTCGTACCCTGGTTTTCTTCATCGGCATCGCATTTGCGGGGTTGATCCTGCGGCTGGCCTGGATCCAGGTGATCGATCCGGACAGACTGCGTCAGGAGGGGGACATGCGCTCCCTGCGTACCACCTCCACCCAGGCGGTGCGCGGCATGATCACGGATCGCAACGGCGAGCAGCTGGCGGTCTCCGTGCCAGTCGAGGCCGTCTGGGCCGATCCCAAGACAGTGCACGAGTCAGGTGCCATCCACAACGAGCGCGCCTGGCTGGCGCTCTCCGCCGTGCTCAAGCTCGACATCAATACCCTCAAGCACCGCATCGCCAACCCGAGCAAGCGCTTCGTCTACCTGCAACGCCAGGTGACGCCGGCGGTGGCGGAATACATCAAGGGTCTCAAGCTCGGCGGCATCTATCTGCGCCCCGAGGCGCGCCGTTTCTATCCGACCGGCGAGATCAGCGCCCACCTGGTGGGGGTGACCAACATCGACGGCAGCGGCATCGAGGGGATCGAGCGCAGCTACAACGAGTGGCTGACCGCGACCCCGGGCGAGATGCGGGTGCGCAAGGATCGTCAGGGCCGGGTCATCGAGCGGCTCGGGCTGGTGAAAGAGGGCAAGCACGCCAACGATCTGCAGCTGAGCATCGATCAGCGGGTACAGGCGCTGGCCTATCGCGCCCTCAAGCGGGCCACCGACGAGAACAAGGCAACCTCCGGCTCCATGGTGATGCTGGACGTGAAGACCGGCGAGGTGCTCGCCATGGTCAACACTCCTTCCTACAACCCGAACAACCGCGGCCAGTACCAGAGCTTCCGGGTACGCAACCGGGTGGTGACCGATACCTATGAGCCGGGCTCCACCATCAAACCCCTGATCCTGCTGAGCGGATTGCAGGCTGGCGTCACCAGCTGGAAAGACTTCATCCCGGGCGGACCGCTCTTTATCGGGGCCAAGCAAATCCGTGACGTGAGTATCCACAAGGCGACCAACCTCTACGACATCCTGCGCTACTCCTCCAACATCGGCATGTCGCGCATCGCGCTGCGGATGCCCGCCCAGGAGATGATCAACACCCTCAGCATGGTGGGCTTCGGGATGGACACCGGCAGCGGTCTGATGGGGGAGAGCAGCGGCATGCTGCCCCAGCGTCGCCGCTGGTCCGATATCGAACGGGCCACCCTGTCGTTCGGCTATGGTCTGCGGGTCACCCCGCTGCAGCTGGCGTCCGCCTACGCCACCCTGGCCAACAAGGGCAAGCGGGTGCCGCTCTCCATCATCAAGGTGACCAAGCCGCCCAAGGGTGAGCAGGTCATCGATCACAACAACGCGGCCGCCATGCTGCAGGCGCTGGAGTACGTGGTCAGCAACGCCATTCCCAAGGCCCAGATCCCGGGCTACCGTGTCGGTGGCAAGAGTGGTACCGCCAAGGTCGCCGTGGCAGGCGGTTACGGCAAGGATTACATGGCCTGGTTTGCCGGCTTCGCGCCCGCCAGCAACCCCCGCTTCGTCATGGTGGTGGTGATCAACGAACCCAAGGGCAATGCCTATTACGGCGGCGCCGTCGCGACCCCGCCGTTTGCCGAGGCCATGGGGGGCGTGCTGCAGCTCTTCAACATCCGCCCCGATGCGATTCCGCCCGAGGTGCCCGCCAAGCTTGCCCGCACGGAGGCCGCCAATGGCGCACCACGTACCTGATCGACACGGGATCGTTTCCGTCTCCCCCGGCGCGGCCGGGGAGCTTTTCATGGCGCCGCGTTTCGTGTGCGCCCGCATTCCCGCTTTCCCGGAGGCTTTCCATGCCAGCCCGCGCACTTGATCAACTGATGAGCCAGGTCGGCATCGATGCCCCGGCGCTTCCCCTCACCGACCTTCAGCTGGACAGCCGGCGGGTCGGGCCCGGGTCCCTCTTCGTGGCCATCCGCGGGCATCAGGTGGATGGCAGGCGTTTCATCGAACAGGCGGTGGCTCAGGGAGCGACCGCCGTGCTGTTTGAGGAGGACGGCGAATTCGTCGCCCCTCCGGTTCCGGTCCCCTGCATCGGCATGGTGGATCTGCCGGCCCGTCTCTCCGAGCTGGCCGGGTATTTCTACGACCAGCCGGCGAGCAAGCTGCAGCTGGTGGGCATCACGGGCACCAACGGCAAGAGCACCACGGCCCTGCTGGTGGCGAACTGGCGTACCCTGCTGGGGGGCAAGGCCGGGGTCATGGGCACCATAGGCAACGGCTTGTTCGGCTCTCTCATTGAAGCTGAGAACACCACCGGCAGCGCCGTCCAGGTGCAGGCCAATCTGGCCGCGCTGCAAGCGCAGGGAGCGGATCTGGTGGCGATGGAGGTCTCCAGCCACGGTCTGGTGCAGCACCGCGTCGCCGCCCTGCCGTTTTCTGCCGCCGTGTTCACCAACCTGAGCCGGGATCACCTGGACTATCACGGCACCATGGAGGCCTATGCCGCCGCCAAGGAGGAGCTGCTGAAGCTGGTGGACGAGCCGTGCGCTGTTATCAATGCCGATGACCGGCTGGGGCGGGAGTGGCTGGCGGCCTATCCGACCGCGGTGGCCTTCGGCGTGCATGGTCCGATTGAAAACCATATTGGGCGACAGCTGACGGCGCAGGATCCCCACTTCCACCAACAAGGTTTTGACACGCGCATTAACTCCAGTTGGGGGAATGGTGTATTATCCGCCCCCTTGCTCGGCCGCTTCAACGTCAGCAATGTGCTGGGTGCCATGGGGGTCATGCTGGTGCTCGGATACGACTTCGACACCCTGCTGGCCACAGCGCCCCAGCTGCAGCCGGTCACCGGTCGCATGGAGTGCTTCGGTGGTGGCGATGCGCCGCTGGCCGTGGTCGATTATGCCCATACCCCGGACGCGCTGGAGAAGGCACTGCAGGCCCTGCGGGTACATTGCCACGGTCGCCTCTGGTGCCTGGTGGGATGCGGCGGCGATCGGGATCGCGGCAAGCGTCCCATGATGGCCGCCATGGCGGAGCTGCATGCGGACTGCGTGATCCTGACCGACGACAATCCCCGTACCGAGGAGCCGGCCCGGATCATGGCCGACATGGTGGCGGGGCTTCGCGATCCCGGCGCCGTGCAGATAGAGCACGACAGGGTCAAGGCGATCCGGCTGGCGCTGAGTCAGGCGAGCAAAGAGGACATCATCCTGGTGGCCGGCAAAGGCCACGAGGATTATCAGATCATTGGAACCGACAAGCGGCACTACAGCGACCGGGAAACCGTCGCGGCCGCCTTGCACACATTAATGGAGTCATTCAAATGATGACCCTCAGGCTTGCCGACCTGGCGCAGGTGCTCGATGCCCGCCTGATCGGGGGCGACCACGAGATCACGGCGGTCAGTACCGACACCCGTACCCTGGGAGAAGGGGCGCTGTTTGTCGCCTTGCGTGGCGAGCGTTTCGACGCCCACGATTTCTGCGACCAGGCCGTCGCCGCTGGCGCCTCCGCCCTGCTGGTGGAGCGCGAGCTGCCGCTGGCTATCCCGCAACTGGTGGTGGCCGACACCCTCAAGGGGCTGGGTCGCCTCGGCCGCCTGGTGCGCGAGCGCATCAATCCCAAGGTGCTGGCCATCACCGGCAGCTGCGGCAAGACCACGGTGAAGGAGATGGCGACCGCCATCCTGCGCCACGAAGGGGAGGTGCTGGCCACCGCCGGCAACTTCAACAACGAGGTGGGGGTGCCGCTCACCCTGCTGCGCCTGGAACCGCAACACCAGTTTGCGGTGATGGAGCTGGGGGCCAACCATCCGGGCGAGATCGCCTGGACCACGTCTCTGGCCAAACCCGATGCCGCCCTCATCAACAACGTGGCGGCCGCCCACCTGGAGGGCTTCGGCTCCCTTGAAGGGGTGTTCCACGCCAAGAGCGAGATCTTCGAGGGGCTGGGCGAGGGCGGTACCGCCATCGTCAACGCCGACAACGAATTCTGGCCGCAGTGGCAGGCGAAGGGCCTGAGCTGCGCCTTCTCCATCGACGACCAGAGCCAGCCGTTCCATGGCCGTGACGTCGTGATAAATGCACAGGGTTGTGCCGAATTCGTGATGGTGACGCCCCAGGGCGACGTGAGCCTGACCCTGGCCATCCCGGGGCGCCACAACGTGGCGAACGCCCTGGCCGCCGCGGCCGGTTGTCTGGCGCTCGGCGCCTCGCTCGCCTCCGTCAAGGCGGGGCTGGAGCAGATGGCCCCGGTCAAGGGACGCTTCTGTGTGCAACGCTGGGGTGGCCTCACCCTGGTGGACGACACCTACAACGCCAGCGTGGAGTCCGTGCTGGCGGGCATCGACGCCCTGACCGCCATGGGCGGCTACAAGGTGCTGGTGTTCGGTGACATGAAGGAGCTGGGTGAGGAGTCCGCCGCGCAGCATGCCCGGGTCGGTCGCCACGCTCACGAGCGCGGCCTCGACGCCGTGCTGACAGTCGGGGAACAGAGTCGCCACACCGCAGATGCCGCGGCTGGCCGACATTTCGATAACAAGGCGTCGTTGTTTGAAGTGCTTGCGCAAATGATAGAGACACATCAGGAAATTTCGATTCTGGTCAAGGGGGCCCGCGGCTCCCGCATGGAAGATATCGTCAAGATGGTCGCTGACCGTCAGGAGTCGGCCACATGCTAGTCTGGCTGGCGGAACTGCTCACCCCGCACTTCACCTTCTTCAACGTCTTCTCCTACCTGACGTTTCGCGCCATCCTGTCGATCATCACCGGCCTAGTGGTGGCACTCTGGATGGGGCCGCGCCTCATCCGCCGCCTGCAGATCCTCAAATTCGGCCAGGTGATCCGCAATGACGGTCCCGAATCGCACCTGAGCAAGAAGGGCACCCCGACCATGGGTGGCCTGATGATCATCGCCGCCATCTTCATCTCTGTGCTGCTCTGGTGCCGCCTCGACAACCCTTATGTCTGGCTGGTGCTGTTCGTGCTGGGTGCCTATGGCGCCATCGGCTTCGCCGATGACTACCTCAAGGTGGTGCGCAAGAACACCGACGGCCTGATCGCCCGCTGGAAATACTTCTGGCAATCCGCTGTTGCGCTGGGGGTGGCCGTGTTCCTGTACGCCACCGCCACTCACGACGGTCAGACCCAGCTGGTGGTGCCCTTCCTCAAGGACGTGATGCCGCAACTCGGCCTGATGTTCATCGTACTGACCTACTTCGTCATCGTCGGTACCTCCAACGCGGTCAACCTGACCGATGGCCTCGATGGCTTGGCCATCATGCCGACTGTGATGGTGGCGGGGGGCTTCGCCTTCATCGCCTGGGCAACCGGCAACGTCAACTTCGCGAACTATCTGCACATCCCCTATGTGCCCTATACCTCCGAGCTGGTGATCGTCTGTACCGCCATCGTCGGGGCGGGTCTGGGCTTCCTCTGGTTCAACACCTATCCGGCCCAGGTGTTCATGGGGGACGTGGGCTCCCTGGCCCTGGGCGGTGCGCTCGGCACCATCGCCGTGCTGGTGCGCCAGGAGTTCCTGCTGGTGATCATGGGGGGCGTCTTCGTGATGGAGACCGTCTCGGTGATCCTGCAGGTGGGTTCCTACAAGCTGCGCGGCGTGCGCATCTTCCGCATGGCGCCCATCCATCACCACTATGAGAAGAAGGGCTGGCCGGAGCCGCGCGTCATCGTGCGCTTCTGGATCATCACTCTCATGCTGGTGCTGCTCGGCCTCGCCACCCTGAAGGTGAGGTAAGCCATGGTCATCATCATCGGACTCGGCAAAACCGGACTCTCCTGCGTCGACTACTTCCTCGGCCGCGGTGTCACGCCTCTGGTGATGGACACCCGTGCCAACCCGCCAGGGAAGGATCAGCTGCCCCCCGAGGTGGAGCTCATTCACGGGCTGGACGCAGAGCGGCTCCTGCAGGCGCACATGATAGTGGCGAGCCCGGGCATCGCCCTGGCGACCCCGGAGCTGAAGGCGGCCGCCGAGCGTGGCGTGCAGATTGTCGGCGACATCGAATTGTTCGTGCGCGAGACCCAGGTGCCCGTCATCGCCATCACCGGCTCCAACGGCAAGAGCACGGTGACCACGCTAGTGGGCGAGATGATCGCCGAGGCCGGCCTCAAGGTCGGTGTGGGAGGCAATATCGGCACGCCGGCGCTGGATCTGCTCAAGCAGCCGATGGAGCTCTGCGTGCTGGAGCTTTCCAGCTTCCAGCTGGAAACCACCCACAGTCTGCGTGCCGCCGCCTCCGTGGTATTGAACCTCAGTGAAGATCATATGGATCGCTATCAGGGCATGGCCGACTACCGCGCCGCCAAGATGGAGATCCATCAGCACTCCCAGCACATCCTGGTGAATCGGGACGATCCCCAGACCCTGCCCGATGTGGGCCAGGTGTGGCAGAGCTTCGGCCTGGACTGCAACGGTTACGGCCGCTGCGAGCTGGGGGGCCGCCACTGGCTGACCCTGCACGGCGAGCCGCTGCTGGCGGTGGACGAGATGAAGATTGTCGGCGCCCACAATCAGGCCAACGCCCTGGCGGCCATGGCTCTGTGCGACGCGGTCGGCATTCCCCGCGAGCCCCAGCTCGCGGTGCTGCGCCGCTTCGAGGGCCTGCCCCACCGTGCCCGTTTCGTGCGGGAGGTGAACGGTGTGCGCTGGATCAACGACTCCAAGGCTACCAACGTGGGGGCTACCCTGGCTGCCGTGGCCGGGGTGCGCGAAGCGGTGAAGGGGCGTTTGCTGTTGTTGGCCGGTGGCCAGGGCAAGGGGCAGGACTTCGGCCCGGTGCAGGCGCTGCTCGGTAGCCAGATCGATCACATGTACTGCTTCGGTCAGGACGCCGAGGTGCTGCTGGCCCTGGGCGAACAGACCGAGCGGGTTGCCGATCTCGACGCCGCCGTCGCCAAGGCGGCGGCGGATGCCCGGCCCGGTGACTGGGTGCTGCTGGCCCCGGCCTGCGCCAGCCTGGATCAATTCAAGTCCTTCGAAGCGCGCGGCGATCGCTTTACCGAACTGGTGATGGGGTTATGAACGCCCTTCGCGTGGTCGCAGGCTTCCTGCAGCGCTGGTTGCTACCGGCGCGCCCCGCCGGTCTCTACGATCGACAGTTGGTCGTGCTGGCACTCGCGCTCATGGGGGTCGGGCTGGTCATCGTGGCGTCCGCCTCCATCCCCGAGGGGATCGCTCTGGGGGATGACCCCTTCATGTTCGTGAAGCGTCACGGGATGTTCCTGGTGATGGCGCTCTGCATCTCCTGGTTCGTGCTGCAGGTGCCCATGGCACGCTGGCAGCAGTACAACGGCCCCATGCTGCTGCTCGCCATCGTGTTGCTGGTGATGGTGCTGCTGGTCGGTCGCAGCGTCAACGGCTCGGTACGCTGGCTGCCGCTCGGCCCCTTCAACCTGCAGCCTGCCGAGTTCGGCAAGCTGGCGCTGTTCGTCTATCTGGCGGGCTACCTGGTGCGCCGCCAGAGCGAGGTGCGCGAGCGCTTCATCGGCTTCATCAAGCCCATGGCGGTGCTGTTCGTGGTGGCCATCCTGCTGCTGGCCCAGCCGGATCTGGGCTCCGTGGTGGTGATGTTCGTGACATCGCTGGGCATGCTGTTCCTGGCCGGTGCTCGCCTGGTGCAGTTCATCGGCCTCATCCTGGTGGGGGTGAGCGCCGTGGTGACCCTGATCATCGCCGAGCCTTACCGTATGCGGCGGGTGACCTCCTTCCTCGACCCCTGGGCCGATCCGTTCGGCAGTGGTTATCAGCTTACCCAGTCCCTGATGGCGTTTGGTCGCGGCAGCTGGTTCGGCGAGGGGCTCGGCAATTCCATCCAGAAGATGGAGTACCTGCCGGAAGCCCATACCGACTTCGTGTTTGCGATCCTGGGGGAAGAGCTGGGGTATGTGGGGGTGCTTGGCGCACTCTTCCTCATCTTCGCGCTCTCGGTCAAGGCGCTCAAGCTGGGTCACCAGGCGCTGGTGGCGGAGCGACTCTATGAAGGTTATCTGGCCATCGGCGTCGGCATCTGGTTCAGCTTCCAGACCTTCGTCAACGTCGGCGCCGCCAGCGGCATGATGCCCACCAAGGGGCTGACCCTGCCCCTGGTCAGTTATGGTGGCTCCAGTCTCATCATCATGATGGTGGCGGTGAGCATGTTGATCCGTATCGATTTCGAGTTGCGCCAGGCCAGTGCCCAGGCGCGTGTGCGGGAGGTTTCGTGAGCAAGACGTTACTGGTGATGGCGGGTGGTACCGGGGGCCATGTGTTCCCCGGTCTGGCCGTTGCCGATCGCCTCAAGGCCCAGGGCTGGACCATTCACTGGCTCGGCACCGCCGACCGGATGGAGGCGGAGCTGGTGCCCGCCCACGGCTACCCCATCTCCTTCATCGACATCCAGGGGGTGCGTGGCAACGGCATCAAGCGCCTGCTGGCAGCCCCCTATCGCATCGTCAAATCCGTGCTGCAGGCCCGCCAGGTGCTCAAGACCATCCAGCCCGACGTGGTGCTCGGCATGGGGGGCTTTGCCTCCGGCCCGGGTGGCGTGGCCGCCTGGCTCGCCGGTATTCCGCTGCTGCTGCACGAGCAGAACGCGGCGGCCGGCATGACCAACAAGTTGCTGGCCCGCCTCGCCAAGCGCGTGCTGATGGCCTTCCCGGGTGCCTTCGCCCCGAGCGCCCGCACCGCCGTGGTGGGTAACCCGGTGCGCCCCGAGGTGGTCTCCCTGCCGGATCCGCAACTTCGCAGCAGTGCAGAGCCGCTGCGCCTGCTGATCGTCGGCGGCAGCCTGGGGGCCCGAGTGCTGAATGAACAGGTGCCGCCCGCAGTCGCCGCCGCCGGCGTGCCCATCGCGGTGCGCCACCAGTGCGGCAAGGGCAATGGCGAGGCCGTCTCCGCCGCCTATGCCCAGCACGGCCTCGACGCCGAGGTGAGCGAATTTATCAAGGACATGGCGGATGCCTATGCCTGGGCGGACCTGGTGGTCTGCCGGGCCGGGGCCCTGACCGTGTCCGAAGTGGCCGCCGCCGGGGTGGCTGCCATCTTCGTGCCGCTGCCCCACGCGGTGGACGATCACCAGACCCGCAACGCCCTGACCCTGGTCGACGGAGGTGCGGCCGAGTTTCTGCCCCAGTCCGAGCTGACGCCGGCCGCCCTGGCCTCGCGCCTCTCCTGGCTCGCCGGGCGCAGGGAGACGCTGCTGAACATGGCCCAGGCCGCGCGCCGCGTCGCCATCACGGACGCGGCCGAACGGGTGGCTGACGAATGCAAACGGCTCGCGACAGGGTGAGCCGAACGAGATTGACGGACGGGATGGAGCTGGCCAAGGCCGCGCACCCGCTCCTCGAATACATGTGTCACCGAATGAAAGTGGCTTGTGGCCGCGAATTGAGAAAGAACTATGACCAAGGTTGAACTGGCAAAACTGCGTACCGTTATCCCTGAAATGCGCCGCGTGCGTCGCATCCACTTTATCGGCATCGGTGGCGCCGGTATGGGCGGTATTGCCGAGGTGCTTGCCAACGAAGGGTATCAGGTGACTGGTTCCGATCTGGCTCGTAATGCGGTCACCGAGCGCCTGGCCTCCCTGGGGGCCCACATCTTCGTCGGTCACAGTGCCGAGCACGTCGACGGCGCCAGCGTGGTGGTGGTCTCCACCGCCATCAAACAGGACAACCCCGAGCTGGTGGCTGCCCGCGAGCTGCGCATCCCCGTGGTGCGCCGCGCCGAGATGCTGGCCGAGCTGATGCGCTTCCGCCATGGCATCGCCATCGCCGGCACCCACGGCAAGACCACCACCACCAGTCTGGTGGCGAGCATCTATGCCGAAGCGGACCGGGATCCGACCTTCGTCATCGGGGGCCTGCTCAACAGCGCCGGCACCAATGCGCGCCTGGGGAGCAGCCGCTACCTGATCGCCGAGGCGGACGAGAGCGACGCCTCCTTCCTGCATCTGCAGCCCATGGTCTCCATCGTGACCAATATCGAAGCGGATCACATGGACACCTACGGCGGTGACTTCTCCAAGCTGAAGGCCACCTTCATCGACTTCCTGCACAACCTGCCGTTCTACGGGCTGGCCGTGGTGTGCGTGGACGACCCCGTGATCCGCGGCATGCTGCCGGAGATCGCCCGCCCGACCATCACCTATGGCCTGAGTGATGACGCCGATGTCCAGGTGCTGGATTTTGTGCAGACCAGCAACCGCAGCCGCTTCCGGGTGCGTCGCGCTGGCGCGGGTGAGCTGGAGGTGACCCTGAATCTGCCGGGCATTCACAATGCCCTCAACGCCGCCGCCGCCATCGCGGTCGCGACCGAGGATGGCATCGATGACGAGGCCATCATCCAGGCGCTCGCCAAGTTCGAAGGGGTAGGTCGCCGCTTCCAGCAATACGGCGAGTTCGAGACCGGTCGTGGCAAGGCCATGCTGGTGGACGACTACGGCCACCACCCGAGCGAGGTAAAGGTGACCATCAACGCCGCCCGTGCCGGCTGGCCCGAGAAGCGCCTGGTGATGGTGTTCCAGCCCCACCGTTACAGCCGGACCCGGGATCTCTATGAAGATTTCGCCGACGTGCTCTCCAAGGTGGACGTGCTGGTGATGCTGGAGGTCTATGCCGCCGGCGAAGAGCCGATCCCGGGGGCTGATGGCCGCGCCCTGTGCCGCACCATCCGCTCCCGTGGCACCCTGGAGCCCATCTTTGTCGCAACGCCTGACGACGTGCCGGCTGTGCTGGCCGACCTGATTGGCGAGGGGGATCTGGTGCTGACCCAGGGGGCGGGGAACGTCGGGGCGCTTGCCCGTCGTCTCGGCGAGATGAAATTGAGCGTGGATAGCATGAAATCCGGTGCCTGAGGGCCCAATGAGTATTTTGACCGCCAAGCCGAGGCCTATATAATGGCGAACCGGCCTGCAAGTGGCCGGCACGGCGCGTTAAACGGGGATCGATCGGGTGGAGGCAAGGGCACAAGGGCGCACCAAGGGAGGCTTCATCGCCGGGGTGGGAATTTTCATCCTGGTCATGTGGGGGCTCTACCAGACTGCGCTGGATGTTAAAGATTGGCTGACGGATGCCAGTCGGTTGCCCATGAGCGAGCTGTTGCTGCAGGGGCAACACGAATATTTGAAAGCCGATGAGTTGCGTGCCGCCGTGCTGGATGGTGCCGAGCTGCGCAACTTCTTCGAGCTGGACGTGAACGAATTGCAGGCGCGTCTGAACGCCTTGCCCTGGGTAGCCCAGGTATCGGTACGCAAGAAGTGGCCGAACAAGATCAAGGTCTACCTCACCGAACAGGACGTGGCGGCCCGCTGGAATGACAGCCGCTTCGTCAACACCAAGGGTGAGGTATTCAGTGCGCCGGACAGGGTGAAGAAACCCCTGATGCAGTTGTCCGGCCCCGATGACCAGGCGGCCAAGGTGCTGGAGGCCAGCCATCAGTACGAGACGCTGTTGGCGGCAAAGGGATACAAGTTGCTGGGGGTGCATCTGACCCCCCGCCATGCCTGGGAACTGACCCTGGATGGCAACATTCAGCTGTTTGTGGGGCGCTCGGACATCGCGCTCCGTCTGCAGCGGTTTATCGATGCCTTTCCGGTCATCGAGCCTCGTGAGCGGGTTGCTTACGTGGATCTTCGATACGACACCGGGATGGCAGTTGGCTGGAAGAAAAGCGAAGAGAAAGTGAATGACCAACACCGCAGATAGAAATTTGATTGTCGGACTGGATATCGGCACGACCAAGGTGGCGGTACTGGTTGGCGAAGTATTGCCAGATGGCGAACTCAATGTCATCGGCATGGGCAGCCACGCTTCTCGCGGGATGGAGAAGGGCGGGGTCAATGACCTCGACTCCGTGGTCAAGTCCCTGCGCCGCGCGGTGGAAGAGGCCGAGATGATGGCCGACTGCCAGATCAGCTCCGTCTATCTGGGGCTCTCCGGCAAGCACATCGACTGCCGCAACGAGACCGGCATGGTGCCCATCTCCGATGAAGAGGTGACCCAGGAAGACGTGGACAACGTCATCCACACCGCCAAGTCGGTGCGACTGTCGGACGAGCTGCGGGTGTTGCACGTGCTGCCCCAGGAGTTCGCCATCGACTATCAGGAAGGGATCAAGAACCCGGTCGGCCTCTCCGGCGTGCGGATGGCGGCCAAGGTGCATCTGATCACCTGCCACAACGACATGGCGCGCAACATCGAGAAGTGCGTGGAGAAGGTGGGCCTGCGGGTGGATCAGCTGATCTTCTCCGCGCTGGCGTCCAGCTACGCCGTGCTGACCGAGGACGAGAAGGAGCTGGGTGTCTGCGTGGTGGACATCGGTGGCGGCACCATGGACATGTCGCTGTTTACTGGCGGCGCCCTGCGTCACACCAAGGTGATCCCCTATGCCGGCAGCACGGTGACCAGCGACATCGCCTACGCCTTCGGCACGCCGCCGCTGGATGCGGAAGCGATCAAGGTGCGCTACGGCTGTGCCCTCGGCCGCCTGGTCAGCAAGGAAGACAATATCGAAGTCCCCAGTGTCGGCGGTCGCCCGGCGCGCAGCCTGCAGCGGCAGACTCTGGCGGAAGTGATTGAACCCCGTTACACCGAGTTGCTCTCCATGGTGAATGACGAGCTGGTGCGGGTGCAGAGCGAATTGAAGGCACAGGGGGTCAAGCATCAGCTGGCCGCCGGTGTGGTATTGACCGGTGGCGCGGCCCAGATCGAAGGCATTGTGGAGTGTGCAGAGCAGATCTTCCAGAGCCAGGTCCGGGTGGGTGAGCCCATGAATATCCGGGGATTGAGTGACTACGTACAGGCACCGGTGTACTCGACCGCAGTCGGGTTGTTGCAGTATGGCCGTACCAATCAATCCACCGGCAGTAGCAAGGAATATGCCGCCAAGGCAAGCGTAGGTGGGCTGGTCAAACGGGTCAGCAACTGGTTGCGTGGCGAGTTCTAAAGATTTTGCTGAGTCAGGCAAATAAAGCGGAGAGACAACATGTTTGAATTTATGGATAGCCACACTGACGAAGCCGTCATCAAGGTGATAGGTGTGGGTGGCGGCGGCGGCAACGCAGTCGAGCACATGGTTCGTCAAAACATCGAGGGTGTTGAGTTCATTACCGTCAACACCGACGCCCAGGCGCTGCGCAACTCCAGTGCCAACACTACCCTGCAGATCGGCGGTGGCATCACCAAGGGTCTGGGTGCCGGGGCCAACCCGGAAGTGGGTCGTGACGCCGCCATGGAAGACAGGGAAGCGCTGCGTGAGCTGCTGACCGGTTCTGACATGGTGTTCATCGCCGCCGGCATGGGCGGTGGTACCGGTACCGGTGCTGCGCCGATCGTGGCCGAAGTGGCCCGCGAGATGGGCATCCTGACCGTTGCCGTCGTGACCAAGCCGTTCTCCTTCGAAGGTAAGAAGCGGATGGGCTTCGCCGCTCACGGTATCGAAGAGCTGTCCAAGAACGTCGACTCCCTGATCACCATCCCCAACGACAAGTTGCTGAAGGTGCTGGGTCGCGGCATCTCCCTGCTGGACGCCTTCAAGGCAGCCAACGACGTGCTGCTGGGCGCGGTACAGGGCATCGCCGAGCTGATCACCCGCCCGGGCCTGATCAACGTCGACTTCGCGGACGTGCGTACCGTGATGCGCGAGATGGGTACCGCCATGATGGGTACCGGCTCCGCTTCTGGTGACGACCGTGCCGAAGAAGCCGCCGAGAAGGCCATCTCCAGCCCGCTGCTGGAAGATGTGGATCTGGCCGGTGCCCGTGGCATCCTGGTCAACATCACCGCCGGCATGGACATGACCATCGAAGAGTTCGAAACCGTCGGTAACGCGGTCAAGGCCTTCGCGTCCGAGAACGCCACCGTGGTGGTGGGTACCGTTATCGACCCGGAAATGCACGACGAACTGCGCGTGACCGTGGTGGCCACCGGTATCGGTGCCGAGCGCAAGCCCGACATCACCCTGGTGAAGAACAACATGGTACAAGAGCGTCCGGCTCGTCAGCCCCTGATCAGCGAAGCCCTGCAGTCTCGCGTGATGGAAGAGGCCCCGGCCAAGGTGGTGAACGCCGAGCCGCAAGCTCGTCGCGAACCGGATTATCTCGATATTCCTGCGTTCCTGCGCAAGCAGGCAGACTAAGCCTCTGATGGCTCTGGTTTGTTTGTTGCTTAAGGATTGTGCTAAGATGGCCCGGCAACGACCATCTGGTCAGGAATATGAGCTGTTAAGCGGATACACCCATGATTAGACAAAGAACCTTGAAAACGAGTGTCCAGGCCACCGGTGTGGGCCTGCATTCGGGCCGGAAAGTCACCATGACGTTCCGTCCGGCGCCTGTTAACACAGGGATCGTTTACTTGCGTACCGATCTGAATCCTGTGGTAGAGCTGCCAGCCAACGCCGATCAGGTGCGTGATACCGTGCTTTGTACCGCTCTGGTGAACGAAGCCGGTGTCCGCGTGTCCACCATCGAACACCTCTCTGCCGCCCTGGCCGGGATGGGGATCGACAACCTCTATGTGGAGGTTGACGCACCCGAGATCCCGGTGATGGATGGCAGTGCGCATCCGTTCATCTACCTGCTGCAGGAAGTGGGTATCCGTGAACAGAATGCACCCAAGCAGTTCGTGCGTATCAAGCAGAGCGTGCGGGTTGAAGACGGTGACAAGTGGGCGGAATTCCACCCCTACCGCAACGGCTTCAAGATGGATCTCGAGATCGACTTCCAGCATCCGGTGTTTGAAGGCCGCAACCAGCGTTGCGTGCTCGACTTCTCCGGCAGCTCCTTCGTGAAAGAGATCAGCCGTGCCCGTACCTTCGGCTTCATGCGCGACATCGAGTACCTGCGTTCC
The DNA here is from genome assembly GCF_000820165.1 of Aeromonas taiwanensis. Lineage (GTDB taxonomy): Bacteria > Pseudomonadota > Gammaproteobacteria > Enterobacterales > Aeromonadaceae > Aeromonas > Aeromonas taiwanensis. The sequence goes on along the minus strand of NZ_CDDD01000030.1, from coordinate 68,177 downwards.
CAGAACCTGGCGCTGGGCGGCAGCCTGGAAAACGCTGTGGTCCTGGATGACTACCGGGTGCTGAACGAAGATGGTCTGCGTTACGAGGACGAGTTCGTCAAGCACAAGATGCTGGATGCCATCGGTGATCTGTACATGTGCAATCGCAGCATCATCGGTGAATTCCGTGCCTACAAGACGGGCCATGCCCTGAACAACAAGCTGCTGCGCGCCTTGCTGGCCCAGCAGGAGGCTTGGGAACTGGTGACCTTCGAGGGTGAGGGCGACAAAGCGCCCATCGCTTACTACGACAACGGTCTGGTTCTGGCCTGATAGCTGTGCAACAGGACGTCGGTCATCTCTCCGCACCGACGTCCTGTCATTTGTTTATTCCATCCTTTAATACCGATTATCTCCCGGTTTTATTGCCCGTGCGGGCCTCTGGCCTCACCTGACCGAGAAGACATATTTCTATGAGCATTACCCTGATCCTCCACGGTAAGCAGCGCCGCAAGTTGCACTTACCCAAACAACGTCTGGCCTGGGTCGGCGGTATCCTCTTCACTGTATTGGCCCTGGGTGGCGGCTGGCTCTGGCAGAGCTGGCAGCAAAAAATGGACGCGCTGGAAACCGCGCTGGCCCTGGCCGAACAGCAAAAAACCGCACAAGGGGCCGATGAAGCCCGTGAACAGCTCGCCATGCTGGCGGCCCAGGTGGGCACCATGCAGGGGCAGCTTGGCCGCCTCAATGCCCTCGGCGAACGCCTGACCGAGAAGGCAGACCTGGATCCCGAAGAGTTCAACTTCAAGGAGCTGCCTCCCATGGGTGGCCCCTCCTATGATGCGGATCTGGAAGTCAGCCTCAACGAATTGCAAGACTCCATGGAACACCTCAACCGCCAGCTCAGCAGCCGTGAAGAACAGCTGTCGGTACTTGAAACCTTCATCATGAATCACCATATCACCGATGCTGGCTTCATCCCGGGTTCACCGGTGAAGCAGGAGCGAGTCTGGATCTCCTCCGGCTTCGGTGGCCGGGTCGATCCGTTCAACGGTCGCGCCAAGATGCACAAGGGTGTGGATTTCCGTGGCAAGCCCGGCACGCCCATCCTGGCGACCGGCAAGGGGATCGTCAGCTGGGCTGGCCGTCATCCGGAATTTGGCAACATGGTGGAAATAGACCATGGCAATGGTCTGGTGACCCGTTATGCCCACAATTCCAAGTTGCTGGTGGATGTGGGCACCCTGGTCGATGAAGGCCAGAAGATAGCCCTGATGGGGCGCACCGGTCGTGCAACCGGAGTTCATTTGCATTACGAAGTGTTGAAAGATGGTCGTCAGGTCAACCCCGCGCGCTTTCTGAATGCCAGACGGGGTTAGGTTTTTTCTTCAGGTTCCAGTGACGGAACGCTTATATAACCAAAACAGTTGGTACCCATGATTAGCACACTGCTCACCAAGATTATCGGCAGCCGGAACGACAGAACGCTCAAGGCTTTGCGTAAAATTGTAAAACAGATCAATGCGATGGAGCCTCAGTTCGAGGCACTGTCCGACAGCGAGCTGCAGGCCAAGACTGCCGAGTACCGTCAGCGTCTGGAGCAGGGTGAAACGCTGGAGCAGTTGCTGCCGGAGGCCTTTGCCACCGTGCGTGAAGCCTCTCGCCGTGTGTTCGGCATGCGTCACTTCGACGTCCAGCTGATCGGCGGCATGGTGCTGAACTCCAACCGTATCGCCGAGATGAAGACCGGTGAAGGCAAGACCCTGACCGCGACCCTGCCGGCTTACCTGAATGCCCTGACCGGCCGCGGCGTGCACGTGGTGACGGTGAACGACTACCTGGCCAAGCGTGACGCCGAGGCGAACCGCCCGCTGTTCGCCTTCCTCGGCCTGACCGTCGACTGCAACGTACCCGGCATGGATGCATCCCAGAAGCGCGATGCCTACGCCGCCGACATTACCTACGGTACCAACAACGAATTCGGTTTCGACTACCTGCGCGACAACATGGCGTTCTCGCCGGAGCAGCGCGTGCAGCGTCCGCTCAACTATGCGCTGGTGGATGAGGTGGACTCGGTACTCATCGACGAGGCCCGTACTCCACTCATCATCTCCGGCCCGGCGGAAGACAGCTCCGCCATGTACACCCAGATCAACAAGCTGATCCCCCTGCTGGTGAAGCAGGACAAGGAAGACTCCGAAGAGTACACCGGCGACGGCCACTACACGGTGGACGAGAAGAACCGCCAGGCGCTGCTGACCGAGAACGGCCAGATCTTCGTGGAAGAGCTGCTCAAGAAAGAGGGGCTGCTGGCCGAAGAGGACTCCCTGTTCTCCGCCACCAACATCAGCCTGCTGCACCACGTCAACGCCGGCCTGCGTGCCCACACCCTGTTCGAGCGCAACGTGGACTACATCGTCCAGAAGGACGAGATCGTCATCGTCGACGAGCACACCGGCCGCACCATGCCGGGTCGTCGCTGGTCTGACGGCCTGCACCAGGCGGTCGAGGCGAAGGAAGGGGTCAAGATCCAGAACGAGAACCAGACCCTGGCCTCCATCACCTTCCAGAACTACTTCCGTCTGTATGACAAGCTGGCGGGCATGACGGGTACTGCCGATACCGAAGCCTTTGAATTCCAGCAGATTTACGGTCTGGATACCGTGGTCATCCCGACCAACAAGCCGATGGTGCGCAAGGACATGGGCGATCTCGTCTACCTGACAGCCCAGGAGAAATACGCCGCCATCGTGCAGGACATCCGCGAGTGCGTGAAGCGCGGCCAGCCGGTGCTGGTCGGTACCGTCTCCATCGAGAACTCTGAGCTGCTCTCCGGCATCCTGACCAGGGAGAACATCCCGCACAAGGTGCTGAACGCCAAGTTCCACGCCATGGAAGCGGAGATCGTCGCCCAGGCAGGCCAGACCGGTGCCGTCACCATCGCCACCAACATGGCCGGTCGTGGTACCGACATCGTGCTCGGCGGTAACTGGCAGGCAGAGATTGCAAAGCTGGAAAACCCGACCAGCGAGCAGATTGCCGAGCTGAAAGCGGCCTGGCAGGTGCGTCACGACGAAGTGCTGGCCGCTGGCGGCCTGCACATCATCGGTACCGAGCGTCACGAATCCCGTCGTATCGACAACCAGCTGCGCGGCCGTTCCGGTCGTCAGGGCGACCCGGGTTCCTCCCGCTTCTACCTCTCCATGGAAGATACCCTGATGCGGATCTTCGCCTCCGATCGCGTGACCGGTATGATGAAGAAGCTGGGCATGGAAGAAGGCGAGGCCATCGAGCACCCGTGGGTGACCAAGGCCATCGAGAACGCCCAGCGCAAGGTGGAAGGCCGCAACTTCGACATCCGTAAAAACCTGCTCGAGTTTGATGACGTGGCCAACGATCAGCGCAAGGTGGTCTACGAGCAGCGCAACGAGCTGCTGGACACCGGCGACATCTCCGAGACCATCCACGTCATCCGTGACGATGTCTACGGCGCCATCATCGACGAGTACATTCCGCCCCAGTCCCTGGAAGAGATGTGGGACGTACCGGGTCTGGAGGCGCGTCTGAAGTCCGATTTCGCCCTCGACCTGCCGCTGCAGCAGTGGCTGGCGGAAGACGACAAGCTGTATGAAGAGAAACTGCGCGAGCGCATCCTGGATGAAGCCACCAAGCTCTATGCCCACAAGGAGGAGCTGGTCGGCAAGGAGGTGCTGCGCAACTTCGAGAAGGCGGTGATGCTGCAAACCCTGGATGGCCTGTGGAAGGAGCATCTGGCGGCCATGGATCATCTGCGTCAGGGCATCCATCTGCGCGGCTACGCCCAGAAAAACCCCAAGCAGGAGTACAAGCGCGAATCCTTCGATCTGTTCACCCAGATGCTGGAGACTCTCAAGCGCGACGTGGTCAGCATCCTGAGCCGGGTACAGGTGCAGGAGCGGGACGTGGAGGCGATGGAAGAGCAGCAGCGCCAGCAGGCACAAGCCGCTCCCCGTACCTATACCCACGCCGCCGCCGAGAACCAGCTTGCCGATGAAGAGCAGGCCGAAGCGGCCCCCGTCACCTTTGTGCGGGACGAGCAGAAGGTGGGGCGCAACGATCCCTGCCCCTGCGGCTCCGGCAAGAAATACAAGCACTGTCACGGTCAGCTGACCTGATAACGCGCGATGCCATAACAAGGCGGGCCCAGTGCCCGCCTTGTTATTGATGAGAAATGCGCAGTGACCTGCATCTGACGAGGTAACCGAAATGGAACAGAAGAAACGGATCTGGGTGGCGGTCGGCGTCATCGAGAACGAACGGGGCGATATCTTCATCGCCAAACGCTCTGCCGATCGCCATCAGGGGGATCGCTGGGAGTTTCCCGGGGGCAAGGTGGAATCGGGTGAAGACTTGCTGACCGCGCTGGACCGGGAGCTGTGGGAGGAGATCGGGATCCGGGTGCAGGATTGTGCCCCCTTCATGGAGCTGCACCACGACTACCCCGACAAGCAGGTTTTGCTGGATATCTGGAAAGTGACCCGCTTCCATGGCGAGCCGTTTGGCAAGGAGGGGCAGGAGTGCCGCTGGGTGCCGCTGGCCTCGCTGCACGAATACCGTTTCCCGGATGCCAACGGCCCCATAGTAGCGCGGCTGCAGGCCTCGCTGCCCTGAGGCGGTATCACGGTATTGAAAAAGGGCCTCTTAGGCCCTTTTTTGATCATGTTGTGTTTACTGCCAGGGATCGCCCTGCTCCGGATCGGGCAGCAGATCCGGGTTGATCTCGCCCGGGATGCGCTTCTGTTCATCCGCCCATTCGCCGAGGTCGATCAGCTGGCAGCGCTTGCTGCAGAAGGGGCGAAACGGGCTCTGGGGGCCCCACTCGATTTCGGTCTGACAGGTCGGGCACTTTACCTTGGTTACCATGGGGCGCTCCTCAACAACAGGCGAGCTGGAACGCGACGTCGCCAATCTGCTGTTCCGTCGTCGGCAGGAAGCGCAGGGCAAAACGGTTTTTGTGTCCACTCAGGGTCGGATAGCAGGGCTGGGTGCCGGACAAGCGTATGCGGATAAGTTCGGCTCCCTCGGCGGTGTCCTGGAAGAAGCCGTTGGTGGCCACTTGCTCGCTGAAGTTGCCCGACTCGCGCCACAGGCGCAGCAGCAGGGTGATGGCGTTCATCAGCAGGGTGATGTCGCTGAGCCATTGCTGCATCTGCTGGTGGCGTGCCACGGCCGGGGTGATCAGCCAGTGGTGCAGCTGGGGCACGTCGAAGGCGCACAGGCCGCCCGGGATGGAGAAACGTTGACGGATGGAGCCGAGCAGACGATCTTCCTTCAGGCGGGCACCGGGACGCGGGGAGTTGAGCAGGTTGCGGGAGAGCTGGGTGCTCTCCTGCTGCATCCGCTGGATCTGCTCGAGATCGACGTCGGGCAGGTTGGCCCAGTGGCTCAGGCGCTGGCCGAGGCGCTCCAGATCCTTGATTAGATCGGCACGTAGATCGCCGCGCTCCAGCAGCTCCTGCAAATCGAACAACCCCTTGAAGAAGGCGATGTGTGCCCAGGACTGGTCACTCTCCAGATTGTCGCGGATCTGGGAAAACAGGGACTCCAGACGAAGATAGGTCCGGCTTTTTTCGTTGAGGGGAAAATCGTAAATCATGCCTAATCCTGGCCAGCCATAAACCGGCCTAGTGTACTCACTGTTGGCTGGCTTGTTGAGAGGCAAATGCCAGATATGTCTGGTGCAGGGCTAAAATTCGCGCGGTAATGGTCTCGCTTGTGCCACTTTGGTTGTCCAGTACGTCATCGGCCATCGCCAGGCGCTCGCTGCGGCTCGCCTGGGACGCCAGTATCGCCAGGGCCTGTTCCCGACTGACGCCATCGCGGCGGCAGGTACGCTCGATTTGCGTCGCTTCGTCCACATCGATCACCAGTACCCGATCGGCGAGGGCAGTGAGTCTGTTTTCCACCAGCAAGGGGACGACCAGCAGGCAGTAGGGGGAGCGGGTTGCCGCACACTGGCGCAGCATCTCGCTGCGGATGAGGGGATGGAGCAGGGCATTGAGCCACTCCTTGGCCTGCGAATCGGTGAAGATCCGCTCTCGCAGCCGGCGGCGATCGAGCTGGCCATCGGGGGCAACGACATCCGGGCCAAAATGGGCGGCAATGGCGGCCAGGGCCGGGGTGCCGGGCTCCACGACCTCGCGGGCGATGACGTCGGCATCGACTACGTCGATCCCCAAGGCCGCGAACCGATCGGCGACCGTGGTCTTGCCGCTGCCGATGCCGCCGGTGATGGCTACCACATACATGAGTCAGAGATCCTTTTGCTAGAGCACGAGTTCGAGATACCAGCGGGTGATCTTATCCCCCCACAGCAGCGCTATCCAGCCCGCGATGGCAAGGTAGGGGCCAAAGGGGATTGGGTTGCCCTGATGGTGCTTGCGCAGAGCGATCAGTGTGATGCCGATGACGGCCCCCACAAGGGAGGAGAGCAGCAGTATGATGGGGAGCGCCTGCCAGCCGAGCCAGGCTCCCAGCGCCGCCAGCAGCTTGAAGTCACCATACCCCATGCCCTCCTTGCCGGTGAGCAGCTTGAAACTCCAGTAGAGGCTCCAGAGCACCAGATAACCCGCCATGGCTCCGATGACCGCATCAACTAGGGGAACGAAACCACCCAGCAGGTTGAACAGCAACCCGCTCCACAGCAGTGGCAGGGTGATCTGGTCTGGCAGCAGCATCTTGTCCAGATCGATAAAGGTGAGCGCCACTAGACTCCAGGTGAGCAAGAGGGCAGCAAGCACACCCCAGCTGGGCGTCAGAGTGGCGGCCACGGCGACGGACAGCAGGGCCGTGAGTAGTTCGACCAGAGGATAGCGGGCCGAAATGGGGGCCTGGCACTCGCGGCAGCGCCCTCTGAGCCAGAGCCAGCTCAGGAGTGGAATATTCTCGATGGCCGTGATGGCATGGCCGCAGTGAGGGCAGGCGGAGCGGGGTACCATCAGGTTGTAGCGTTCGTTGGCGGAGATGGACTCATCCTCATCGAAATAGTCGTGATATTCGGCGCGCCAATCCCGCTCCATCATGATGGGCAGGCGGTGGATCACCACGTTGAGGAAACTGCCCACCATGAGGGAGAAGAGAAAGATCAAGGAGAGATAGAGCCAGGGCAAGCCTAGGGCCAGTTCAATAAGAGGCGCCATAAATCAATCGCTAGTGTTGGGAAAGAGGGGGCAGGCGGCCAGGCTGAAACCAGCCGGCTGGCCGCTCACCAAGGAGGTCAGTGTATCACAGAGCCCAGCTTGAAGATGGGGAGGTACATGGCAACGACCATGCCGCCAACCAGCACCCCCAGCACCACCATGATGATGGGTTCGAGCAGGCTGGTGAGCCCGTCCACCATGTCATCGACCTCCTGCTCGAAGATGCCCGCGACCTTGGAGAGCATGTCGTCAATGGCGCCAGACTCCTCACCGATCATGACCATCTGGGTCACCATGTCGGGAAAGAGATCCACGGTGCGCATGGCGACGTTGATCTGCATGCCAGCCATGACCTCGTTGCGAATGGCCATGATGGCTGTGCGGTAGACATAGTTGCCCGAGGCGCCGGCCGACGAGACCAGTGCCTCCACCAGGGGAATACCGGCGGAGAAGGTGGTGGAGAGGGTGCGGGCAAAGCGGGCCATGGCGGCCTTGTGCAGTATGTTGCCCACGACGGGGATGGTGAGAATGAACCTGTCGGTGCTGTCTCGCACCTTCTGGGATGTTCGCCAGGCTCGCACATAGAGGAAAACGGCCAGGGCGAGGCCGCCAAAGATGACATACCACCACGCCTGCATGAACCGGGAGATGCCGATGACGAACTGGGTAAAGGCGGGCAACTCGGCACCGAAGCTCTTGAAGATCTCTTCGAACTGGGGAATGACGAACAGCAGCAATATAGAGGTAACGACGATGGCAACCAGAATGACCATGGCGGGGTAGAACATGGCCTTCTTGATCTTGGATTTGAGCGCTTCAGACTTTTCGCGATAGGTGGCGATGCGGTCGTAGATGGTCTCCAGTGCGCCGGACTGCTCCCCTGCCTCGACGAGATCGCAGTAGAGATCGTCAAAGTAGCGGGGATGGCGGCGTAGCGCCTCCGACAGAGGGGTACCGGTCTCCACATCGGCGGCGATCTGGCCGATTAGTTCGCGCACTGCTGACTTCTCGTGGCCGCGGGCGATGATCTGCAGGCTCTGCACCAGGGGCACACCGGCAGAGAGCATGGTGGTGATCTGGCGGGAGATGACGGCGATGTCCATCGGCTTGATCCGGACGCCGCCCCTCGAAAACAGCCCCTGGCCCTGCTTGCTGACCTTGGTGACATTGACGCCCTGCTTGCGCAGTTCGGCCTTGACGGTATTGATGCTGTCGGCCTGGAAATCGCCGGACACCTTCTGCCCCTTGCGATTGAAGCCGTGCCAGCGGAATGAGAAGATCTTTTTGGGCGCGTTCTTTCTTTGAGCTAATGTTGCCATCACTGCATCCTGCAATTGGGCGACGGTGGCCGGATGTTGCTGCCCGTCCGGCTCATCTTGGCTTGGAAAACATCATCGGGGTGATGGCAGCGCTTCACCCGGTGAGATGCCTCGAACACTCTACTCAGTTGGTGGTGATCCGGTTTATTTCGGCCAGGCTGGTGACCCCGAGGCGGGCTTTTTCCAGGCCCGAGGTCCGCAGGGTACGCATCCCTTCCTTCTGCGCGATGGCCGCGATTTGCAGCGAGTTGGCTCCCTGCATGATGAGCTTGGCGATGTTGTCCGACATCAGCATGATCTCATAGATGCCGACGCGTCCTCTGTATCCTCCCGAACACTCCTTGCAACCCACGGGCTTGAACAGGCGCAAGCCTGCAGCGAGCTGCTGCTGGCTAAATCCGAGCTCCAGCAGTTCGGCTTCCGGTACTGTTTCGGGGGCCTTGCAGTGGTCACACAGTTTGCGGGCGAGACGCTGGGCCATGATGAGGGTCACCGAAGAGGCGATGTTGAAGGCGGGGACGCCCATGTTCATCATGCGGGTGAGTGTCTCGGCCGCTGAATTGGTGTGCAGAGTAGAGAGCACCAGGTGACCGGTCTGGGCGGCCTTGATGGCGATCTCGGCGGTTTCAAGGTCCCGTATTTCGCCTACCATGACGATGTCGGGATCCTGGCGAAGGAAGGAGCGCAGGGCGCTGGCAAAGGTGAGCCCCGCCTTGGGATTGATCTGCACCTGGTTGACACCGGGCAGGTTGATTTCCACCGGATCCTCGGCGGTGGAGATGTTGACCTCGCTGGTATTGAGGATGTTGAGGCCGGTATAGAGCGATACCGTCTTGCCCGATCCAGTGGGACCGGTGACCAGTATCATGCCCTGTGGCTTGGAGAGGGCGTGAAGGTATTGCCCCCTCTGACGCTCGTCAAAGCCGAGCTGATCGAGGTTGAGACGGGCGACCGAGGAGTCCAGCAGCCGGATAACGATCTTCTCACCCCACATGGTGGGCAGGGTGTTGACCCGCATGTCCATAGAACGATTGCGCGAAATCTTGAGCTTGATCCGGCCGTCCTGGGGCAGGCGCCGTTCGGCGATATCGAGGCGGGCCATCACCTTGAGGCGGGCCGCGAAGCGGTTGGCCAGATTGACCGGCGGAGTGGCGATCTCGTGGAGTATGCCGTCAATGCGGAACCTGATGCGGTACTTCTGTTCATAAGGCTCGAAATGCAGGTCGGAAGCCCCGCGCTTGATGGCATCCATCATGATTTTGTGGATGTACTTGACGATGGGAGCATCATCGTCGGCAGTGTTGACGCCCTCGTCGATGCGAGAGCTCTCATCGGAAACCTCGAGCTCAGAGATCTCGGCCTCATCGATGTGGTCCATGCCAAGGGTGTCCTGTTCGCTCTCCATCAGCTTGCCTATGGCGGTGGTCAGCTTGCTCTCCTCGACCAGCAGGGCCTCGGTGTGCAAGCCGAAGCTGAAGCCGAAATCCTCCAGGGCCGACACATTGGTCGGATCCGACATGGCGATATAGAGGGTGTGCCCCTGGGTGTAGATGGGCAGGACGTGGTGCTTCTCAATCAGCTTTTGATTGAGGTATTTCTGCGGGATCTCGGCCAGGTCGAAGGCGGCTAAATCCAGCAGAGGTACCCCATACTCCAGCTCGCAAAAATCGGCGAGAGCCTTGCTGTCGAGGATGTCGTTTTCAATGAGGAAGGTGACAAAGGGCTTGCGCTGTGCCCTGGCTTGGCTCAGATAGCGTTGTGAGTCCGGCTCACTGAGGAGGGAGGAAGCGGCCAGGCTGGTGGCCAGGCCGCTATTTAGGGAGGAGGTCATTGTTTACTATTTACCGGGGCAATAGTCGGCAGCCGCCGTTGGGCAGCTCCCGGTCCATGTCAATGGATCGTTATTGTTCGTTGGCACAGAGCTGGTCAAGATGTACGTATCACTAGTTGTTAGAGGTGAAAGTGTTCCAGCTGCAGCGCTTGCTGATGGTGCTGAAGTGATGACCCATGCAGTGGCGGCACCTCCGGTAACTGTAGTGACAACGTTACCCTTGGTAGGAGCTGCGCCACTTTGGATTTCAGTAAGAAGGCATCCAGTGCCTTTCGACTGGACACATACTTCAATCTGAGTTTTATAACCGCCTGTCGCTGAGGCCACTTCTGTCATCTTGGCCTTTTTGGTGTAATTCTGATACGCCGGCAATGCGATGGCGGCGAGGATGGCGACGATCGCAACGACGATCATCAATTCGATTAGCGTAAACCCTGACTGTCTTTTCATGTCAAATTTCCTTTTGTCCATGGTTCCTGATAAGCACCGGTGGAATGCTATCCACAGCCAGTATCTTATCCGAGCGCTTCGGGTTGGCAACAGAGGCAGGGCTCTTGTTGGCCACTTTTGTGTCATTTAGTGAAACTTGTAGAAAAATCAACGGTTAAAAGGTTTCTCTTGGCACTGTTCAATCTCGGGGAGGGCCCATCTTCACACTCCTTATGTCGTGGGTTCCTGCATAAAGAAAAGGCGCCGATGGCGCCTTTTGCAAGTTTCGAGTCCTGTAATATTTCCCAAGCAACGGGGGGCTGATTCGATCAATCCTCGATAAAGCGCATCGAGAGATCCAGCGCCCGCACGTGTTTGGTCAGTGCACCCACCGAGATAAAGTCGACGCCGGTCGCGGCATATTCCGCCAGCGTCTCCAGGGTGACGTTGCCGGAAACCTCCAGTTTGGCACGCCCCTGATTGAGTCGAACGGCCTCTCTCATCATGGGAACGTCGAAGTTGTCCAGCATCACGATGTCTGCCTGGGCTGCCAGCGCCTGTTCCAGCTCGGGCAGGGATTCCACTTCCACTTCCACCGGCTTGCCCGGATTGAGGTGGCGCGCTTGTGCGATCGCCGGAGCTATACCGCCGCAGGCGAGGATATGATTCTCCTTGATGAGATAGGCATCATGGAGCCCGATGCGATGGTTCTTGCCGCCGCCGCAGGTGACGGCATATTTCTGGGCGGTACGCAGGCCGGGCAGAGTCTTGCGGGTGTCGAGCAGCCGGCAATCCGTTCCTTCCAGCTCGGCCACGTACCGTGCGGTCAGGGTGGCGACGCCAGAGAGGGTCTGCACGAAGTTCAGGGCATTGCGCTCGCCAGTCAGGAGCACGCGAGCCGGGCCATGGAGGCGGAACAGTTCCTGGTTGGGGGAGAGGCGCTCGCCATCTTGCACCAGCCACTCCACCTTCACTTCGCCGCCGAGCTGGGCGAACACCTCGTCGACCCAGGGCTGCCCGCAGAACACGCCGGCCTCGCGGGTGATGACCCGCGCGCTGGAGAGGCGATCCGCCGGGATCAGCTGGGCCGTGATATCGGCGCTGGCGTCCGGTTGATCCAGTGCGGTGAGGGCATCGCCCAAGTCTTCGAGTAGTGCGGCGCGCACGGCGCGGCTGACGTCCTGTTGAAACATGCCTTATTCCTGCAAGGGTCTGAGCAGCAATTGCCGCTCCTTTTGAACCAGCTCCAGCCGACCGAGGGCATTCATGCCTACCAGCACCTCGTCTCCCTCCGCCGCCGGATTGATGAAGATGGCCAGATCGTACAAGGTCAAAGGGCCCATCGCCAGCGTTTCAATGGTACCGTTGCCGACTCGGATCATTCCGGCCGCCGTGTTGACCTGGCTGCTGCCGTGGGCGGTCAGCCCCAGCCGCTCCGCGACCGGCTGCGGGACGGTTATGCGGGTGGCACCCGTGTCCAGCAGCAGTTGCACAGGCTGGCCGTTGATGGCACCCTCCAGACGATAATGGCCGCTGGCATCCGCCTTGAGCAGCAGATCGCCATCAGCGGTGACGGACGGTTGCTCGCGAGCATGAAAATAGAGGGTCAACAGGCCCAGCAGCGAGAGCCAGGCCAGCAGCCAGAGACGGCGTGCCATCGGGTGCATAGGATGTCCCACATCGCGCGAGTGAATGGCTCAGCCTAACACAGCTTTAGCCGTGAATTCAGAGACTTGTTTCCCCTTTAGTGCGCCGTCATGCCAGGGCGCCCATTCCCATTGTGAGTCGAGCAGACGATGACAAATCCCACAACCCAGTTTTCCATCGATCGAGAAGGATGGTGCGATCAGGCCCGCAAGGTGCCCTCGCCCCATCACAATGCGCGGCTCAGCCCCGACGATGTCTCTCTGCTGGTGATACACGGCATCAGCCTGCCGCCGGGCGAGTTTGGCGGCCCCTGGATAGACGATCTGTTTCTCGGCCGGCTGGATCCCGACGCTCACCCCTATTTTGCCGGTATTCATCAGCTGCGGGTCTCGGCCCACTGCCTGATCCGGCGGGACGGGGAGCTGGTGCAGTACGTGCCGTTTTGTGCCAGGGCCTGGCATGCGGGGGTATCGCGCTGGGAGGAGAGGGAGGCGTGCAACGACTTCTCCATCGGCATCGAGCTGGAAGGCACCGACGAGCTTCCCTACAGCGACGTGCAGTATGAGGTGCTGTCAGGTCTCACCCGAGCCATTTCACGCCAGTATCCAGCCATCACGGCGGAGCGGATTGTAGGTCACTGCGACATCGCGCCGGGCCGCAAGACGGATCCGGGGGGAAGCTTCGAATGGGCTCGATATCGGGAAAAGCTACACTTTGAGTGAAAAAACTAAAAATTATTTTGTGTTTTTAGAATCAATGGCTTGCCTTACAAGGCAAGCCATTTTTCATGCTGTTGAACAAATGTTGCCGGTGAGCAAGCTCACAAATATTGGTCAGACCATTTTCTATGAGCTGCATCATGATTACGGTAATTTACCCCTAAAGTGGTGATGTTGCTTCTTGATGCAGATCATATTTCGAGTGGACTTTTTCCATGCCCTCTGCTAATTTTCGCCCCAATCATAGAATTGGTAATACCAATTTAACAAAGTAGCCTCATGCCCTATATCAAGATAACTCAGCCCAAGCTGGCCGACGCCATCGTCGCCGAGCTGGAAAGCATGATTCTGGAAGGCAGCCTGCAGCCGGGCCAGAAGTTGCCGCCCGAGCGGGAACTCGCCATCCAGTTTCAGGTATCGCGCCCTTCTCTGCGCGAAGCCATCCAGCGCCTGGAAGCAAGAGGGCTCTTGTATCGTCGTCAGGGCGGTGGCACTTACGTACAGAATGCCCTGAGCAAGGGGATCGCCGATCCCCTGTTCGAGCTGCTCAGCACTCACCCCGAAGCCCAGTACGACCTGCTGGAATTTCGTCATGCGCTGGAAGGCATCTGTGCCTACTACGCGGCACTGCGGGGTACAGAGGCTGACTTCGAGCGGATCCGCCTGGCGCAATCCGCCATCGAGGAAGCCGGCCAGCAGGGGTCGCTGGTGGCCGAATCCGCCGCCGTCACCCAGTTCTATCTGGCCGTGGCCGAGGCCTCCCACAACGTGGTGCTGTTGCACCTGTTGCGGGCCATGGGCCCCATGCTCGAGCAGAACATTTTACGAAATAACGAGATTTTGAATCGCCGTCCGGGAGTGGTAGCCAAGATCCGTCGCCATCGTGCGAGCCTGATCGAGGCTATCCTGTCGGGGGCTCCGGAGCGGGCCAGAGCTGCTTGTCATGAGCACCTGGCCTTTATCGAGGACACCTTGTTGGATATGCAGAGGGAAGACAGCCGGATCCAGCGATCCATGCGTCGGATCCGTCAGCAGGAAAACTAATCCCACAAGGCTTTCTTTATTGTCGAATGCTTGCGCCCTTCGCCGTGCAATGCCGTGCAATCACAACAACATAGGAACCAGCCATGTCTGATATCCTGAAGAACGATGTGGACCCGATAGAAACGCTGGAGTGGCTTGCCTCTCTGGAATCCCTGCTGCGTGAAGAGGGTCCGCAACGCGCTCAGTTCATCCTTGAACAGCTTGCTGAGAAGGCTCGCGCAAGTGGCGTGGACGTAGCTGCCAAGGCTACTCGCGACTACATCAACACCATCCCGTCCAGCGACGAACCGGCTTACCCGGGCGACCTGGAGATGGAACGTCGCATCCGCGCCATCATCCGCTGGAACGCCATGATGATCGTGCTGCGCGCCTCCAAGAAAGACCTGGACCTGGGTGGTCACATGTCTTCCTTCGCTTCTTCCGCGACCATCTACGAAGTCTGCTACAACCACTTCTTCCGTGCTCGCAACGAGAAGGACGGTGGCGACCTGGTTTACTTCCAGGGTCATATCTCCCCGGGCATCTACGCCCGTGCCTTCGCCGAAGGTCGCCTGACCGAAGAGCAGCTGGACAACTTCCGTCAGGAAGTGGATGGCAAGGGTATCCCTTCCTACCCGCACCCGAAACTGATGCCGGAATTCTGGCAGTTCCCGACCGTTTCCATGGGTCTGGGCCCGATCGCCGCCATCTACCAGGCCCGTTTCCTGAAGTACCTGACCGACCGTGGCATCAAGGATTGCTCCGAGCAGACCGTTTACGCCTTCCTGGGCGACGGCGAGATGGACGAGCCGGAAGCCAAGGGTGCCCTGACCGTTGCCGTGCGTGAAAAGCTCGACAACCTGGTCTTCGTGGTCAACTGCAACCTGCAGCGTCTGGACGGCCCGGTTGTGGGCAACGGCAAGGTCATCAACGAGCTGGAAGGCCTGTTCTCCGGCGCCGGCTGGGACGTCACCAAGGTCATCTGGGGTCGCAAGTGGGATGAGCTGCTGAAGAAAGACACTTCCGGCAAGCTGATCCAGCTGATGAACGAGACCGTGGACGGTGACTACCAGACCATGAAGTCCCGCGATGGCGCCTACGTGCGCGAGCACTTCTTCAACCGTTACCCGGAAACCGCCGCGCTGGTCAAAGACATGACCGACGAGGAGATCTTCGCCCTGAACCGTGGCGGTCACGACCCCCGCAAACTGTTCGCCGCCTTCTCCAAGGCTGCAGAGACCAAGGGCAAGCCGACCGTGATCCTGGCCAAGACCATCAAGGGCTATGGCATGGGCGAAGCGGCCGAAGGCAAGAACATCGCTCACCAGGTCAAGAAGATGGATCTGGGCTCCGTGCGTCACCTGCGCGATCGTTTCAACCTGCCGGTGACCGACGAGCAGCTGGAAAACCTGCCGTACCTGAAGATCGAAGAAGGTACCGAAGAGCACAAGTACCTGCACGCCCGTCGTGCCGCACTGAAGGGCTATGTACCGACCCGTCTGCGCGAGAGCACCACCAAGCTGGAAATCCCGGCGCTGGATGCCTTCGGTCCGCTGCTGGGCGAACAGGCGCGCGAAATCTCCACCACCATGGCGTTCGTGCGTTCCCTGAACGTGATGCTGAAAGACAAGTCCATCGGCAAGCGCATCGTGCCGATCCTGGCTGACGAAGCCCGTACCTTCGGTATGGAAGGCCTGTTCCGCCAGATCGGTATCTACAGCCCGCACGGTCAGCAGTACACCCCGCAAGACCGCGACATCGTCTCCTACTACAAGGAAGACAAGCAGGGTCAGGTTCTGCAAGACGGTATCAACGAGCTGGGCGCCATGTCCTCCTGGCTGGCTGCTGCCACCTCTTACAGCACCAACGACTGCCCGATGATCCCGTTCTACATCTACTACTCCATGTTCGGCTTCCAGCGGATCGGCGACATGGCGTGGGCAGCCGGTGACCAGCAAGCCCGTGGCTTCCTGCTGGGCGCGACCTCCGGTCGTACCACTCTTAACGGAGAGGGCTTGCAGCACGAAGATGGTCACAGCCACATCCTGGCCGGTACCATCCCGAACTGCATCTCCTACGACCCGTCCTACGCCTACGAAGTGGCGGTGATCGTACAGGACGGCCTGCGCCGCATGTACGGTGAGAACCCGGAGAACGTGTTCTACTACATCACTACCCTGAACGAGAACTACGCCATGCCGGCCATGCCGGAAGGCGCCGAGGAAGGCATCCGCAAGGGTATCTACAAGCTGGAAACCGTGGCCGGCACCAAGGCCAAGGTACAGCTGCTGGGTTGTGGCTCCATCCTGGGTCACGTGCGTACCGCCGCCCAGATCCTGGCGAGCGAGTACGGCGTGGGTTCCGACGTGTTCAGCGTGACCTCCTTCAACGAGCTGGCTCGTGACGGTCAGGACGCGGATCGCTGGAACATGCTGCACCCGACCGCCGAGGCTCGCGTTCCCTACATCGCTCAGGTACTGGGCGCCGAAGCCACCATCGCCGCGACCGACTACATGAAGTCCTTCGCCGATCAGGTGCGTGCCTTCGTACCGACCGAGAACTACCGCGTGCTGGGTACCGACGGTTACGGCCGTTCCGACAGCCGTGCCAACCTGCGTCGTCACTTCGAAGTGAACGAGTTCTACGTGGTAGTTGCTGCCCTGACCGAACTGGCCAAGCGCGGCGAGATCGACAAGCAGGTTGTGGCCGAGGCCATCGCCAAGTACGGCATCGATGCCGACAAGGTGAACCCGCTGTACGCGTAAGAGGAACGAGTGTCGCGCCGGGTATCCGGCGCGACCTTGCAAAGGTTAACGCGAGAGACGCGTGAGCGAGGTCAGCCCGTCACGCGGATACACGCAAGAGGATAAAGCGCAATGTCCAAACAGATTATGGTGCCGGATATCGGTGCCGATGAAGTTGAAGTCACCGAGATCATGGTGGCCGTGGGTGACAAGGTCGAGCTGGACCAGTCCCTGATCGCCGTGGAAGGTGACAAGGCTTCCATGGAAGTCCCGGCTCCGGCCGCGGGTATCGTCAAAGAGATCCTGATCAAGGTGGGCGACAAGGTTGCCACCGGTTCCCAGATCATGGTCTTCGAAGCCGAGGGTGCTGCCGCACCGGCTCCGGCCCAGGCTGCTGCCCCGGTTGCTGCTGCGCCGGCCACCGCTCCGGCCGCTGCCGCTCGTCAGGACGTCAACGTACCGGACATCGGTGGTGACGAAGTCGAAGTGACTGAAATCATGGTTGCCGTGGGCGACATGGTTGAAGCCGACCAGTCCATCATCGCCGTGGAAGGTGACAAGGCCTCCATGGAAGTGCCGGCACCGTTCGCCGGTCGCGTGGTCGAGATCAAGGTTGCCGCCGGTGCCAAGGTCTCCACCGGTTCCCTGGTGATGGTATTCGAAGTGGCGGGCGCTGCCCCGGCCGCTGCTGCCGCTCCGGCTCCTGCGGCCGCCCCCGTGGCTGCCGCTCCGGTTGCCGCCGGCGCGAAAGACGTCAACGTACCGGACATCGGTGGTGACGAAGTGGAAGTCACCGAGATCATGGTGGCCGTGGGTGACAAGGTTGAAGCCGACCAGTCCCTGATCACCGTGGAAGGCGACAAGGCCTCCATGGAAGTGCCTGCACCGTTCGCCGGTGTGGTCAAGGAGATCAAGGTGAAGGCGGGTGACAAGGTCTCTACCGGTTCCCTGATCATGGTGTTCGAAGTGGCGGGTGCCGCTCCGGCTGCCGTGGCTGCTCCTGCCGCCGCCCCTGCGCCTGTTGCTGCCGCTCCGGTTGCCGCCGCCCCTGCGCCGGTTGCCCAGGCTGCTGCCGCTTCCGACTTCGTGGCCAACGATGCCTACGTCCACGCCTCCCCGGCGGTACGCCGTCTGGCACGCGAGTTCGGCGTCAACCTGGCCAAGGTGAAAGCCTCCGGTCGCAAGGGTCGCATCGTCAAAGAAGACGTGCAGGCTTACGTGAAGGATGCGGTCAAGCGCGCCGAGTCCGCTCCGGCTGCTGGCACCGGCACTGGCAACGGCATGAGCGTCGTGGCCTGGCCGAAGGTTGATTTCAGCAAGTTCGGCCCGGTCGAAGAGCTGGAACTGACCCGTATCCAGAAGATCTCCGGTCCTGCCCTGCATCGCAACTGGGCCATGATCCCCCACGTCACCCAGTTCGACGAAGCGGATACCACGGATCTGGAAGCGTTCCGCAAAGAGCAGAACATCCTGGCCGAGAAGCAGAAGCTGGACGTGAAGATCACCCCGTTGGTGTTCATCCTGAAAGCCGCCGCCAAGGCCCTGGAAGCCCATCCGCGCTTCTGCAGCGCCCTGTCCGAAGACGGCAGCAAGCTGATCATGAAGAAGTACATCCACATCGGTGTGGCGGTGGATACCCCCAACGGTCTGGTGGTTCCGGTGGTTCGCGACGTCAACAAGAAGGGCATCCACGAGCTGTCCCGCGATCTGGCCGAGATCTCCAAGAAGGCCCGTGCCGGCAAGCTGACCGCTGCCGACATGCAGGGCGGTTGCTTCACCATTTCCAGCCTGGGTGGCATCGGTGGTACCAGCTTTACCCCGATCGTCAACGCGCCGGAAGTGGCCATCCTGGGCGTCTCCAAGTCCGAGATGAAGCCGAAGTGGAACGGTAAAGAGTTCGTGCCGCGTCTGATGCTGCCGCTGGCTCTGAGCTACGACCACCGCGTCATCGACGGCGCCGACGGTGCTCGCTTCATCACCACCCTGAGTGGTGTACTGTCCGACATTCGTCGACTGGTCCTGTAAGTGAGAGGGCGGGCCCAGAGCCCGCCCTTTTTGCTTCTCATTTCATTAACAGGATTGTAAACTTGCCCCGTTTTTTTCACGGCTGCAGCCGCCTTGTCTGGCATAAGACTGTGCTGTCCGGGGATATAAGAACGACAAAGAGGTCATGATGAGTAAAGAAATCAAAACCCAGGTCGTAGTACTGGGTGCTGGCCCTGCCGGTTATTCCGCTGCCTTCCGTGCGGCTGACTTGGGTCTGGATACCATTATCGTCGAGCGTTACTCCACCCTGGGTGGCGTCTGCCTGAACGTGGGTTGCATCCCGTCCAAGGCACTGCTGCACGTCGCCAAAGTCATTGAAGAAGCCAAGGCGCTGGCCGAGCATGGCATCGTCTTCGGTGCCCCGCAGACCGACATCGACAAGGTGCGTCTGTGGAAAGAGAAGGTCATCAACCAGCTGACCGGCGGTCTGGCTGGCATGGCCAAGATGCGTAAAGTCCAGGTCGTGAACGGCTTCGGCAAGTTCACCGGCCCGAACACCCTGGAAGTGGAAGGCGCCGACGGCAAGACCACCGTCACCTTCGACAACGCCATCATCGCCGCGGGTTCCCGTCCGGTGAAGCTGCCGTTCATCCCCCATGAAGATCCCCGCGTATGGGACTCTACCGATGCGCTGGAACTGACGACCGTACCGGGCAAGCTGCTGGTCATCGGTGGCGGCATCATCGGTCTGGAGATGGGTACCGTGTACTCCTCCCTGGGCTCCGAGATCGACGTGGTGGAATTTGCCGACCAGCTGGTACCGGCTGCCGATAAAGACATCGTCAAGATCTACACCAAGCGCGTTGCCAAGAAATTCAACATCATGCTGGAGACCAAGGTCACCGCAGTTGAAGCCCGTGAAGACGGCCTGTACGTCTCCTACGAAGGCAAGCATGCCCCGGCCGAGCCGGTGCGCTACGACAACGTGCTGGTTGCCGTGGGTCGTGTGCCGAACGGCAAGATGCTGGACGCCGAAAAGGCGGGCGTTGCCGTCAACGAGCGTGGTTTCATCGAGGTGGACAAGCAGCTGCGTACCAACGTGGCTCACATCCACGCCATCGGTGACATCGTCGGTCAGCCCATGCTGGCCCACAAGGGTGTGCACGAAGGCCACGTTGCGGCCGAAGTCATCGCCGGCAAGAAGCACTACTTCGACCCGAAAGTGATCCCGTCCATCGCCTACACCGAGCCGGAGATGGCCTGGGTCGGTCTGACCGAGAAGGAAGCCAAGCAACAGGGCCTGAACTTCGAAGTCGCCACCTTCCCGTGGGCTGCGTCCGGTCGCGCCATCGCGTCCGACTGCGCCGATGGCATGACCAAGCTGATCTTCGACAAGGAGAGCGGCCGCGTCATCGGTGGTGCCATCGTGGGTACCAACGGCGGTGAACTGCTGGGTGAAATCGGTCTGGCCATCGAGATGGGTGCCGACGCCGAAGACATCGCACTGACCATCCACGCTCACCCGACTCTGCACGAGTCCGTGGGCCTGGCTGCCGAAGTGTTCGAAGGCTCCATCACCGACCTGCCGAACGCCAAGGCCAAGAAGAAATAAGCTTCTTCCCGCCTGTGAAAAAGCCGCTCCATGGAGCGGCTTTTTGTCGTCTGTCTTTCGGGGTTTGCCGTCAGCAGCGTCCCTTCTTCGCCTGACCCGGCGGGCAGAACGAGCGATAGCCGCCGTGGTGATGACCATCGTAATGGTCCCGGTAGTCCCGTTCGCGATAGTACCTGTCGCGGTGGTGGTGATGGTGATCGTCGTAATGACGATAGTAGTGGTCGACATGGTAACGGTAGTAGCCGTCGCTCACCCGGATGTGCGCGTCATCCACGCTGAAATCCGCGCCGTGGACCCGCACCGGGCCACTGGCGCAACCGCTGAGCAAGGCGCCAAGCAGTACGATCAGAATCCGCTTGTCCATAACAACCTCCTGTGTTTCCCCTGATTATGTTGCCGTTCACCATGAATACCGGGGCGGATTGATGGTGTTGCGTCACGACTTGCCGCTGGCATCGCGATGAGCCAGTCCAGCATCCTTCATGAGGGGAAGTGCGTGCCGTGTTGAGGCGGTGGTTGGCGGCGCATCATGGCGCTCGCCAGTGATGTGTTAGAGGGTCTGCTCCGCCCGGGGAACGGGCATGAAAAAGGCGCTAGCAGCGCCCTTTCTTGGCCTGTCCCGGTGGACAGAAGTGACCCCGCTGGCCGCCATGATAATCGTCGTCGTAATAGCGGTCGTGGTGGCCGTCGTAGACCCTGATCCGGGTGTCATCCACACTGACATCGGCGCCGTGCACTCGCACCGGACCGCTACTGCAGGCCGACAGCAGTGCGCCCAGTACCATGACCATCATCAGTTTGCCCATTCTCGTTCTCCTTGGTTCTCCCCTGATTATGAAGCATTGCGGCCAGGAATCCTGAGTCGAATTGGCGGCGTTGCGTCATGGCCTGCCGTTGCCATGAAAAAAGGGAGCGCGTTGGCTCCCTGGTCCAGAAAATGAGGGGGAAGGGGTCACAGCCGGAAGTTGCCGACCAGCTTGTCGAGCTCGCCGGAGAGCTGTTGCAGGCTGCGGCTGGACTCGGTGAGCTGGTGGGCGATGTCGGCCGTCTCCATGGTGAGCTGGTTGATGTCCTCTACGTTGCGGTTGATCTCCCCGACCACGCTGGACTGCTCCTCGGTGGCGGTAGCGACTTGGATGTTCATGTCGCTGATCTGGGTGATGTGGCCTGTGATTTGATCGAGGGCCCCGTTGGCCTCGTCGGCCTGGGTGACCACCAGCTGGCTCTGGTTGCGGCCCTGGGC
The DNA here is from genome assembly GCF_000820165.1 of Aeromonas taiwanensis. Lineage (GTDB taxonomy): Bacteria > Pseudomonadota > Gammaproteobacteria > Enterobacterales > Aeromonadaceae > Aeromonas > Aeromonas taiwanensis. Next base: position 46,467 of record NZ_CDDD01000030.1, on the reverse strand, counting down.
CATGGCACTGACGGCGCGGGCGCTCTGCTCCTGGAGGCTGTTGATCATGACCTGGATCTCGGCGGTGGAGGCGGCGGAGCGGCTGGCAAGGTTGCGCACCTCGTCGGCCACCACGGCGAAGCCGCGGCCCTGCTCACCGGCACGAGCGGCCTCGATGGCGGCATTGAGGGCCAGCAGGTTGGTCTGCTCGGAGATGCTGCGGATGGTATCGAGGATGCTGCCGATGGAGTCGGTCTGGCTGGCCAGGGACTCGATGACGCCGGCGACCTGTTCGATCTCGCCGGAGAGACCGACGATGCCGTGGCGCGCCTGGGCCACGACCTGGGCCCCTGCATCGGCCTGCTCGTTGGCCTGCTTGGCGACGTCGGCAGCCAGGGACGCATTGCCGGCAATCTCGCTGACGGTGGCCCCCATCTCGTGGATGGCGGTGGCGACCTGGACGGTGCGATCCCGCTGGGCAGTGCAGTTGTGCTGGGTGAGCTGGGCTTTGGCGGCCACCTCGCCAGCGGTGGCCGCCACCTGACGGGAGTTGGTGGCGACCTGCTCGATGGCGCCGTGAATGCGGGTGACGAACTGATTGAAACTGTGGGCAATGTCGGCCAGCTCGTCCTTGCCGCTGAGGCTGGCACGGCTGTCGAGGGCGAGATGGCGGGCCACGTCGCCGATGTGGGACTGCAGGAAGGAGACCCGGCGGCGCAGCCCTATCAGGATGAGGACGGAGACGAGCAAGGAGATGGAGAGGGCGACGGCGATGATGGCGATCATCTGGTTACGCCCGTTGTCATAGCTGCTCTCGCTCAGCTCGTTGCGATGCTGGGCCTGGCGGATCAGCCCGTCGAGCAGGGCATTGGCCCCCTTGCGCATGACGCCATAGCTCTGGCTGTAGCGATCCCGGTAAAGGGTGCGAGCCACCTCCATCTGATCCTGCTCCAGTGCCTGCAGCATGGGGCTCAGCTCCTCGCGCTCCATCTGGATGAACTGATCGAGCAGGGTCTGGGCCTCGGCCCGGGCGGCGGGATCAACCTGTGCCTTGACGGCCTGCTCCATGGCCTGGCGCATCTCGGGAATATCTTCCTCACGGGTCTCCTTGACCCGGGTTTGTACCCCCTTCTCGTCGCGCAGTGAGGTGTCCTGCAGCAGCATCATGTCGATGCCGACGCGCATGCGCGGGATGCGGGAAGCCACTTCCGCCATGGCCCGCATGGGGGTGGCGGTATTCTGGTACAACTCGTCGGCCTGCTGCTTGATGCTGCCCATGCTGCGCAGACTGGCGGCGCCCACCAGCAGCAGGGCGAGACAAGGCACGGTGACGGCCAGGATGAGTTGGTTTTTGATGGTGAGATTGCCTGCCAGCATGATGACTCCTTGGTGTGGTGCTGTGTCGCGAGTGTAGCGACCCGGCATGACGGTTTGCCGTCGTGCCGGGGTCGGCCTTCCCTGCCGACCCGGTAAAAAAGGGGCGCTGCAGCGCCCCTTCATGTCACAGCCGGAAGTTGCCGACCAGCTTGTCGAGCTCGCCGGAGAGCTGTTGCAGGCTGCGGCTGGACTCGGTGAGCTGGTGAGCGATGTCGGCCGTCTCCATGGTGAGCTGGTTGATGTCCTCCACATTGCGGTTGATCTCCCCGACCACGCTGGACTGCTCCTCGGTGGCGGTGGCGACCTGGATGTTCATGTCGCTGATCTGGGTGATGTGGCCTGTGATTTGATCGAGGGCCCCGTTGGCCTCGTCGGCCTGGGTGACCACCAGCTGGCTCTGGTTGCGGCCCTGGGCCATGGCACTGACGGCGCGGGCGCTCTGCTCCTGGAGGCTGTTGATCATGACCTGGATCTCGGCGGTGGAGGCGGCGGAGCGGCTGGCGAGGTTGCGTACCTCGTCGGCCACCACGGCGAAGCCGCGGCCCTGCTCACCGGCGCGGGCGGCCTCGATGGCGGCATTAAGGGCCAGCAGGTTGGTCTGCTCGGAGATGCTGCGGATGGTGTCGAGGATGCTGCCGATGGAGTCGGTCTGGCTGGCCAGGGACTCGATGACCCCGGCGACCTGCTCGATCTCGCCGGAGAGGCCGACGATGCCGTGGCGGGCCTGGGCCACGACCTGGGCCCCCGCATCGGCCTGCTCGTTGGCCTGCTTGGCGACGTCGGCAGCCAGGGACGCATTGCCGGCGATCTCGCTGACGGTGGCCCCCATCTCGTGGATGGCGGTGGCGACCTGGACGGTGCGATCCCGCTGGGCGGTGCAGTTGTGCTGGGTGAGCTGGGCCTTGGCGGCCACCTCGTTGGCGGTGGCGGCCAGCTGACGGGAGTTGCTGGCGACCTGCTCGATGGAGCCGTGGATCTTGGTGACGAAGTTGTTGAAGCCGGTGGCGACCTGAGCCAGCTCGTCACGGCCATCGACCTTGAGGCGCTGGGTCAGATCGCCGTCGCCGCTGCCGAGTTCCCGGAACAGGCGAGCCAGCTCGTTGAGCGGGCGACTGACCGAGCCGGCCAGCAGCACGCCGAGCAGCCCCATGCCGACGGCGATGACTAGGCTGACCAGCACGATATGCAGGCGTGCCCGATCCAGCTCGGCAAAGATCTCGTTTTCAGGTACCTGAGCTACCAGATACCAGTCCAGCAGGGGGATATAGCTGCTGGCCAGGATCACCGGCTGGCCGTCGACATTGGCGTGGGTAGCGGCAAAAGGCTGCTTGGCCAGCAGGTTGGTGCTGCCGCCTTCTGCCAGCTGGGTCAGGTTGTCCCGATCGATGCGGGCCGCGTCCGGGTGCAGTTTCACCTTGCCACTGCCATCGGTCATGAAGACGAAGCCGCTCTCACCGATGCGAAAATCGGCGAGCATGCTGACCATGCTGTCGAGGGACTTGGCGAGGCCGGCGAGGCCGCGACCATCCTTCTGCTGGAAGTTGACGAACAGCTTCACCTCGCCATTGGTCTCGCGAAAGATGCTGAGCATCAGATCCTGGCCGCTCTTGGTGTAGTCGTAGAACCAGTTGTCCTGGTCGTGGTTCAGGATACGCAGGAAGCCGTCCTGGTTGTAGTAAGCCGCGCTCTGGCGATCGGCGAAGGAGGCGGTGACGAGGCCGTACTGGCTCGTCATGTCCTTGAGCTGGTTGATGAGGATGGCCTCCTGCTCCTTGGGCATGCCGCGCTCGACCCAGTCCAGCACGAAGCGATCGTTGGCCAGCTGCCTGGCGGCGTTCGCGACCGAGGTGAGATCTTTCTCGATCTCCTTGCCGATACGCTGCGTGAGGTTGGGCAGTTCCTGCTGGAACATGCGCTGTTCGATCAGCTGCTGTGCCGAACGCTGGCTGAAATACCCCACCAGCAGGCAGGAGAGGGCGACGGCGAGGATGACGGTGGCCAGAATTTTCTGTTTCAGTGTCAGGCTTGCGAACATAAGGGTGACTCGGGATTGTGAACCGGGAAGTTGAATTCATATTAGCGGCGTAGCGGGCGCTTTCTTGAGCGGGGGAGGCGTTTATTGTCGATTAACGTTTGCGCTCACATCAGGGCGGAGATTTATTGGTGCGAATCTTTGCCGGTGGGATAGCCACCTCGCCTGCCACATCTCGCCAGCACCCCGGGTTGCGGTTACAGTGCATCCACTTATAGTAGGCAGCACTCGGCCGGTAGACTGGCCACTCGACTCGCACCGGATCAATGGACACTCATATGCGCATCTTTCATCGGGGACGGACTCACCTGTTAATGCTCCTGCTGGCAGCCCTGCCTCTGATGGCAGCGGCCCAGGAGGGCGATGCCAGACCCGCCACGCCCGCAGCCAAGGTGGAGAGGCCCAGGATTGCCCTGGTGCTGAGCGGGGGTGGCGCCAAGGGCTCGGCTCATATCGGCGTGCTCAAGGTGCTGGAGGCGAAGCGCATTCCGGTGGACATCATCGTCGGGACCAGCATGGGCTCCTACGTGGCGGGCATGTATGCCATGGGGCTCAGTGCCGAGGAGGTGGAGCGCACCACCCTGGCCATCGACTGGAACAAGGGGTATCAGGACAAGGTCGGTCGGGATGAGCTCTCCCTGCGCAAGAAGCAGCAGAGCGAGAAATACCAGCTGCGCACCGACATCGGGGTCAACGGCGACTCCACCCAGCTGCCTGACGGCTTCTTTCAGGGCCAGTCCATGGCCAGCCTGCTGCGACACGCGACCTCCAACCTGCCGGCCCAGAAGAGCTTCGACGATCTGCCCATTCCCTATCGGGCGGTGGCGACCGACATGGAGACGGTCACCCCCTTCGTGCTGGATCACGGCAGCCTCGCCAAGGCGATGCAGGCCTCCATGTCCATCCCGGGGGCGCTCAAGCCGGTGGACTGGGAGGGGCGGATCCTGTCCGACGGCGGCACGGTCAACAACATGCCGGTGGACGTGGCCAAGGCCATGGGGGCCGACGTGGTGATCGCGGTGGACATCGGGGCCAGGCTGCGCACCCGCGAGTCCCTCAAATCCGGGCTCGCCATGATAGACCAGCTCACGACCTACATGACTCAGGTCGGTACCGAGAAACAGAAGGCCCTGATGGGGCCTGACGACATTCTGCTGACGCCTGAGTTCGGCAACATGGGCATCGCCGACTTCGCCCTGATGCCGGAGGGGATAAAGATAGGGGAACAGGTGGCCAACCGCGCGGCTGTCCAGCTCGATGCACTCTCCCTCTCTCCCGACGCCTATGCCGATTACCGCAACGGCAAGCTGAGCCGCCGTGCCGAACGTAGCGGCCAGCCAGCTTATTACATCGACAAGGTGGAGATCATCAACAAGTCCCGCCTCTCCGACGAGACGGTGCGGGCCATGCTGAAGGTGCGCCCGGACAAGGTGCAGACCTACGAGAGCCTGGAGGCGGGGATCCGCCGCCTCTACGCCCTGGAGTCGTTCGATCGCATTACCTACGAGGTGGAGGAGCGGGGCGGCGAGAACGTGCTGGTGGTGGATGCCAGCGAGAAGAACTGGGGGCCTGGCTATCTCAACTTCCAGCTCGGTTTCTCCGACGACTTCGAGAGCAGCTCCAACTACAACGTCGGCATGTCCTACACCCTCACCAACGTCAACGACTGGGGGGCGGAGTGGCTGACCGAGGCGTCGCTCGGCACGGCCAAGCACCTCAAGACCGACTTCTACACGCCGCTGGAGCCTTCCCAGACCTTGTTTGGCGAGGCGAGCCTGGCCTATGACAAGACCCAGCGCCGCGTTTTCTTCCCGGAAGAGCAGACCCGATCGTCCGGGGTGAGCTATCTGGACTCCGAGTACAGCTTCACCAGCCTGGATCTCGCCGTCGGCTGGAACCGCCAGCCCTGGAGCCGGTTCTCCCTCGGACTGGAAGGCAAGGTTGGCAACGTGGAGATCCAGAACATCTCCAATACCGACGCCGACGCCTCGGCCTGGGGCCCCTATGTGCGTTTCGAGCACGACACCCTGGACAGCCGTTACTTCCCCTATCAGGGGGCCTATTGGGACATCAAGGGCGGTTATTCCAGCATCGAGCTGGATCCGTCCCAGGGTGCGTCCGAGCAGACCGAGGGGGTGAACTACCACCTGGCGATGATCAAGCCCTGGTCCTGGGGCCGGCACAGCCTCAACCTGATGCTGGAAGGCGGGGGCTCCACATCGGAGGAGTCGGTACCGCTGTTCGTGCAGGATCTCGGCGGGCTGTTCCGCATGTCCGGTTTCCAGCACTACCAGCTGAGCGGTCGTTACAGCCTGTTCAGCGGTCTGCGCTACATCTACCGGGTGGCGGACAACGACTTCGGGGCCATCAAGGCGCCCCTGTTCCTCGGGGGCTCCCTGGAGCAGGGCGGCGTCTGGGACAAGGGGAGGGACATCAGCCTGGAGTCCTCCTACACCTCGGGATCCGTCTATCTGGGGGTGGAGAGCTTCCTCGGTCCCATCTTCCTCGGCTATGGCATGGCGGAGGGGGGACATGACATGTTCTATCTGCAATTGGGCACTACGTTCCAATAAGGGAGAAATGCTGCCTTTTTGTTAACTCACCTTGGGTTGGTGGCTTGCCACTCTAAAAAAACCTAATGGGTTTATATGGTTATGCTGGTTTGATGAATAACTGCACAGGCTTTGGATTTTAATTAGTCGTTAAAACTTATATAGTGGGGGGCACCCTACGGGTGTCCCGCAAGGACGATCGCCGCGAGCTTGGGCGAACCCCCAAAAAAAGACCAAAGAGGAATTAGTCGTGCTTGAAACATACCGTAAACACGTCGCAGAACGTGCCGCCGAAGGCGTGGTCGCCAAACCTCTGGACGCAGAGCAGGTCGCTGCCCTGGTTGAGCTGATCAAGAATCCGCCCGCCGGCGAACAGGACTTTCTGAAAGAACTGTTGTCCTCCCGCATTCCCCCGGGTGTTGATGAAGCGGCCTATGTAAAAGCCGGCTTCCTGACCGCCATCGCCAAGGGCGAGGCCCATTCCCCCATCCTGACTGCCGCGCAAGCCGTCGAGCTGCTCGGTACCATGCAGGGTGGCTACAACATCCAGCCGCTGATCGATCTGCTGGACGATGCCCAGCTGGCCCCTCTTGCTGCCAAGGGCCTCTCCCACACCCTGCTGATGTTCGACTCCTTCCACGACGTGGAAGAGAAGGCCAAGGCGGGCAATGCCCATGCCAAGCAGGTGCTGCAATCCTGGGCCGACGCCGAGTGGTTCCTCTCCCGCCCAGCCCTGGCCGAGAAGATCACCGTCACCGTCTTCAAGGTGACCGGCGAAACCAACACCGACGATCTGTCGCCGGCACCGGACGCCTGGTCCCGCCCCGACATTCCGCTGCACGCCCTGGCGATGCTGAAGAACGCCCGTCCCGGCATCACTCCGGACAAGGACGGCGTCATCGGCCCCATCAAGACCATCGATGCGCTGAAAGAGCAGGGCTTCCCGCTGGCTTACGTCGGTGACGTGGTCGGTACCGGCTCCTCCCGCAAGTCCGCCACCAACTCCGTGCTCTGGTTCATGGGCGACGACATTCCGTTCGTGCCGAACAAGCGCGCCGGCGGCGTCTGTCTGGGCGGCAAGATCGCCCCCATCTTCTTCAACACCATGGAAGATGCCGGCGCCCTGCCTATCGAAGTGGATGTCTCCAAGCTGGAAATGGGCGATGTGATCGACATCTTCCCCTATGAGGGCAAGATCACTCGCCACGGCACCGACGAGGTGCTGGCCCGGTTCGAACTGAAAACCGAGGTGCTGATCGACGAAGTGCGCGCCGGTGGCCGTATTCCGCTGATCATCGGCCGTGGCCTGACCGACAAGGCCCGCGAAGCGCTGGGTCTGCCGTTCTCCACCGTGTTCCGTCGTCCGCAGCCTGTCGCCGACACCGGCAAGGGCTTCACCCTGGCCCAGAAGATGGTGGGCAAGGCGTGCGGCGTGAAGGGCATCCGCCCGGGCACCTATTGCGAACCCAAGATGACCACGGTCGGCTCCCAGGACACCACGGGCCCGATGACCCGCGACGAACTGAAAGATCTGGCCTGCCTCGGCTTCTCCGCCGATCTGACCATGCAGTCCTTCTGCCACACCGCGGCCTATCCCAAGCCCATCGACGTGCAGACCCACCACACCCTGCCGGACTTCATCATGAACCGCGGCGGTGTCTCCCTGCGTCCGGGTGACGGTGTCATCCACTCCTGGCTGAACCGCATGCTGCTGCCGGATACCGTGGGTACCGGTGGTGACTCCCACACCCGTTTCCCCATCGGCATCTCCTTCCCGGCGGGCTCTGGCCTCGTGGCCTTCGCCGCCGCGACCGGCGTGATGCCGCTGGACATGCCGGAATCCGTGCTGGTGCGCTTCAAGGGCGAGCTGCAGCCGGGCATCACCTTGCGTGACCTGGTCCATGCTATCCCCTACGCCGCCATCCAGAAAGGGCTGCTGACCGTCGAGAAAGCGGGCAAGAAGAACATCTTCTCCGGCCGCATCCTCGAGATCGAAGGTCTGCCGACCCTGAAGGTGGAGCAGGCGTTCGAGCTGGCAGACGCCAGCGCCGAGCGTTCTGCCGCCGGTTGCACCATCAAGCTGGATAAAGAGCCGATCATCGAGTATCTGAAGTCCAACATCGTCATGCTGAAGTGGATGCTCTCCGAAGGCTACGGCGACGTGCGCACCATCACCCGCCGCATCAAGGGGATGGAAGAGTGGCTGGCGAACCCGGTACTGATGGAAGCGGACAAGGATGCCGAGTACGCCGAGATCATCGAGATCGATCTGGCCACCATCAAGGAGCCGATCCTGTGCGCGCCGAACGATCCGGACGACGCCCGTCTGTTGAGCACGGTAGCCGGCGATCAGATCGACGAGGTGTTCATCGGTTCCTGCATGACCAACATCGGCCACTTCCGTGCCGCCGGCAAACTGCTCGAGAAGTACCAGGGCGAGCTGCCGACCCGCATGTGGATCGCGCCGCCGACCAAGATGGACAAGGATCAGCTGACCGAAGAGGGCTACTACGGCATCTTCGGCCGGGTTGGCGCACGCATCGAGATCCCGGGCTGCTCCCTGTGCATGGGCAACCAGGCGCGCGTGGCAGAAGGGGCCTCCGTGGTCTCCACCTCCACCCGCAACTTCCCGAACCGTCTGGGCAAGGGTGCCAACGTCTATCTGGCTTCTGCCGAACTGGCTGCGGTTGCTGCCATCATCGGCAAGATCCCGACCGTGGCCGAGTACCTGCAGTACGCCAAGGCGCTGGACGCCACCGCCGCAGATACCTACCGCTACCTCAACTTCAACGAGATCGCCTCCTACACCAAGAAGGCCGATGCGGTGATCCTGCAACAGGCGGTATAACCGGATCCCACCTGAGGCCGTTCAGGTAACAAACCCTAATGCCGCGTTCCGACGCGGCATTATTCGTTTCTATACGGGTCTCTTGCTGTGGGGGACTGGCATAAGTGTGATCTGGTCACAGTATGAACAGTTCGTTTTATAAGCGCTTTACGTTATGTTATTCGGTTATGAGCGGTAGCGATGAGTCATCGTTGCCGGTGTAACCCGACTCCGGGTCTGGTGCAGCGCCTGCCTGGGCGGGCCTGACTGCTTGTGGCGTGGTTTTTTATGTTTCTTTTCCGGTTGGATCCTTCTCGTACCAGGTTGCGCATCGGCAGCTCTCTGCTGGCGTTCTTTCTCCCTCTTCTGGTCGGTGGCTGGAACATTCACAGCAATTATCTATATGATCTTCAAGAATATTCTAGAACAGCGGCGCACAAGGCCATTACCTTGATGGAAGAAGTGCTGGATCGTGCGGAACAGGTCAACCTGGAAGTGCTGCCGTTTGTTGCGGCCCCCTGTGAACGCAATTTACTGATCTTGCGAAAAAAAGTGGCGGTGGAGCCCTTCCTGCGCTCGGTCAACCTGGTCAGTGACGGGGTGATCACTTGCTCTTCGTTGTTCGGGGCCGTCAGTGAAGCCGACGATGGCTCCCGCTATCTCGACCGCAAGTTGCTGCTGATGCGCGGCAACAAGGTTAGGCAGAACCACCCCCTGCTGGTGGTGCGCACCGAACAGGGGAGGGATGCCGTCCTCAGCGCCGTCGACAGCTCCCTGCTCAGTTTCATGCTCTCCCTGGGAGACAAGTCCAACGTCCTGTTTCTACAGGTGGGTTCGGCCAGCATCGACGAGGCTGGCCGCTATCTGGACCATGCTCCCAGGCTGGAGCGCAGTATCAGTCTCGAACTCTCTTCGGAACGCTATCCCTTCACCATCTATGCCGGCTACAGCATGGCGCACTATTGGCAGTCCCTCTGGGAGGCGCGTGAGTGGGCACTGTTGTCACTGGTGATCACTGCCTCGCTGCTCGCCTGGCTGGTGTGGTGGGTGCTGGGGCGTCCGGGCTCCCCCAATGACGAGCTGAAACGGGCCCTGCGCGCCAGGGAGTTCGTTCCCTACCTGCAACCGCTGGTCGCCAGCGATGACGGCAGCATGGTGGGAGGAGAGGTGCTGATGCGCTGGCACCATGCCACCGAGGGGGTGATCCGCCCCGATCTCTTCATTCCCCAGGCGGAGGAGTCCGGCCTTATCGTGCCCATGACCAGCCAGATGATGAGAAGCGTGGCGAACCAGCTGGGGCGGGTGCAGGCGGAGCTGCCGGATGGCTTTCACATCAGCTTCAACATCAGTGCGGCCCACTGCCACGACTTCTCCCTGCTCAGCGAATGCCGCACATTTCTCCATCACTTTGCACCCGGCAAGGTGGTGATGGTGCTCGAGCTGACCGAACGGGAGTTGCTGGTGGCGGATCACCAGACAATCTCCCTGTTCCAGCAGCTGGATCAGATGGGGGTCAGGTTGGCCATCGACGACTTTGGCACAGGCCACTCCAGCCTGCGCTACCTGCAGCAGTTCCATGTGGATTATCTCAAGATAGATCAGTCATTTATCCGCAGGATCGGCACCGAATCCCTCTCCCGGCACATCGTCGACAACGTGATCGATCTGGCGAGCCGCCTTGGCCTCGCCCTGGTGGCGGAGGGGGTCGAGACCCGGGAACAGGCCGACTATCTGCGCGGCAAGGGGGTCGACTATCTGCAGGGCTATCTCTATGGCAAGCCGGTGCCGCTGCCCCGGTTTTGCGAGGGGCTGTCGCCCAGGCGCTCCGTGGCATAGTCCGGTGTCCCGCCTGATAACCAAGGTGAAGCCCCTTATCCCAAGCCCGGGTTGACGGATGGCCTGTACCCGGGTTGACGGTTTTTTATCCGGTTAGGGTTGGGTTCAGCGTGGGTCGCTAGACTGACCGTCCCATTTTTAGCGGATCCCCCATGCCTTATTCACTGCGGCTCGATACGGCTCATCCCTGGCTGCGTCTGCTCCTCGCCCTGCTGGTGTTCTCCGTGCCCATGCTGCTCGGCACCTGGGGGCTCCACAGCCATTACCTGCGCAATCTGCAGCTGGAGTCGGAGGGGGCCGCGACCCATACCGTGACCCTGCTGGAGACCATGCTCGGCCACGCCGACGAGGCCAATCGCAGGGCATTGCCCCTGCTGGATCAGTCGTGTGCCCCCGTGCTGCCGGCCTTGCGACAGCAGGTGGCCGAGGTGCCCTTCGTGCGTTCGGTGAATCTGGCCCGCCATGGCAGCATCTATTGCACCTCCTTCTTCGGCCCATACCGGATGGCCTATTCGGTGGAACACTTCGTCAAGGGGATGCTGCAACTCGGCAACGTCAGCCCCATACGACAGGATCACCCCTTCCTGGTGGTGCGTGCCGCCAAGGGGCGCCGTGCCGCCCTCAGCGTCATCGACGGGGACTATCTCAGCTTCATGTTGAATCTCAAGGATCCCTCCCTCGAGATCAGGCTCAAGGTCGGTGAACGCTGGCTGGACCAGCGGGGCCATCTATTCATGCGGTCCCCCGAGGCGCTTCCCCATGGCGGCGTCATGATGAGTTCGACGGTGTACCCCTTCTCCATCTATGTGGGGTATCGAAGCCCCTCGAACTGGCAGGGTCTGCTGCAGACGCACCGCTTCGGGTTGTTGCTGCTGGCCGGGTTCAGCGCCGGTTTCGCCCTGCTCATCTGGTGGCTGCTGGGGCGGCCCCGCTCGCCGACGAACGAGCTGGCACGGGCCCTGCGGGGGAGGGAGTTCGTTCCCTATCTGCAACCCCTGGTGGAGAGTGGCAGTGGACGCATCGTGGGAGCCGAAGTGCTGATGCGCTGGCAGCACCCTGACATGGGGTTGGTGCGACCGGACCTGTTCATCCCCCAGGCAGAGGCCTGCGGCCTGATCGTTCCCATGACCACTCTCCTCATGGAGGAGGTGGGCCGGCAGCTGGCAGACGAGCAGGCTGCACTGCCCCGCGGGTGTCACATCAGCTTCAACATCAGTGCCGCCCATTGCCGCGACGATATCTTGATCGGGGAGTGCCGACGCTTTCTCGATCGCTTCGAGCCTGGCCGCATCATTCTGGTGCTGGAGCTGACCGAGCGGGAATTGCTGGCGGCGGATCCCCACACCCTGGCACTGTTCAAGGCGCTGGACGAGATGGGGGTACAACTGGCCCTGGACGACTTCGGCACGGGCCACTCCAGCCTGGTCTATCTGCAGCAATTCCACGTGGACTACCTCAAGATCGACCAGTCCTTCATTCGCCGCATCGGCACCGAGTCCCTCTCGGAACACATCGTCGACAACGTCATCGATCTCGGCAGGCGGCTGGGGCTCTCCCTGGTGGCCGAAGGGGTCGAGACGGAGCAGCAGGCCGCCTACCTCAGGGCCAAGGGTGTCCACTATCAGCAGGGATACCTGTTTGCCCACCCCATGCCCCTGCGGGAGTTCTGCCGCGTGCTGGCCCTTGGGGAGGCACCTGCCGGCAGCGCAGCCTAGGGCAGGGCTCAGGGCTCCAGGCCGTTCAGCCAGTTCACCAGGGTCTCGTGGGGGCTGCCGGGCTCGGGCCGGGTGGGAGCGAGCAGGTGATAGCCGGTGCCGTCCGCAATGAAGCCGAGCGGCGCCACCAGCAGGCCGGCTTCTATGTCGTCACACACCTGCCGGTAAGGGCCGATGGCGACGCCAAGGCCGGCCACCGCCGCCTGCAGGCTGAAGTAGAAGTGCTCGAACGTCTGCCCCGGCCCCTCGTCTGCCTGCATGGGGGCGGCTCTGCGCAGCCACTCCTGCCAGGCGCCGGGACGGGTCCGGGTGTGCAGGCGCGGGGCCGTCGCCCGCAGGGCCCACTGATCCCCCTTGCGCTCGAAGAACTGTGCCACCTTGTCCGGCTGGCAGACAGGCCCGGTTCGCTCCTCGAACAGGGGCTGGCTGTGGAGATCTTCGGGCCAGTGGAAGTCGTTGCGCCGGATGGCGAGATCAATGCCGCTGTCAAAGCTGAGGGCGCCACCGCCCGCCATCAGATGCACCTCCAGCTCCGGGTGTGCAGCCTGAAATGCAGGCCAGCGCGGGATCAGCCAGCGCATCAGCAGGGTGGGCTCGCAGGAGAGTACCAGCGATTGGGGGCGGCTCTGCTGGCGCAGGGCCTGCGCCGTCTGCCGGATCTGGCCCAGCCCCTCCCTGACCGCCTCATGGAGCCGGCTGCCCGCCTCGGTCAGGAAGACCCGGCGCTGGCGTCGCTCGAACAGCTGCACGCCGAGATCCTCCTCCAGCAGGCGCACCGCCCGGCTGATGGCGCCGTGGGTGAGGTGCAGCTCATCGGCGGCGCGACCAAAGTGTTCGGTGCGGGCGGCCACCTCGAAGCAGCGCAGGGCGGTCAGGGAGGGAAGCGACAGACTTTTCTGTGAATTATTCTCACCGTTCATGTCAGAAGTTATCGTTCGTTATTGGTTTTATTGCCAAATAAAATAGCCGATATCCCATCTTATCAGGACTATTTTCATGACCGAACTGCTCGCCGTCGTCGCCATTACCCTCCTGGCCGTCATCAGCCCCGGACCCGATTTTGCCATGGTGTCGCGCAACAGCCTGCTGCTCTCGCGCCGCACCGGCGTGCTGACCGCGCTGGGGATCGCGGGCGGGGTCTGCGTCCACGTGACCTACACCCTGCTCGGGGTGGGCCTGCTGATCCAGCAGTCGCTCTGGCTGTTCAACTTCATCAAGCTGGCGGGGGCGGCCTACCTCCTCTTCCTCGGCATCAGGATGCTGCGCGCCAAGCCGGCGAGCGATGAGCGGGATGTCGACCAGCCAACCCTCTCCAGCCTGGGGGCGCTGCGCACCGGTTTCCTGACCAATGTGCTCAACCCCAAGACCACCATCTTCATCGTCAGCCTCTTCATGCAGGTGGTGCAGCCCCAGACGCCGCTGGCGGTCCAGCTCGGCTACGGCGCCTTCATCGTGCTGGCCCATGGCCTCTGGTTTGGCGCGGTGGCGCTCTTCTTCTCCACCGACTCGGTTCGGGCCCGACTCCTGGCGGTGCGCCACTGGATTGACCGGGTGTTTGGCGCCCTGCTGGTGGGATTCGGCCTACTGCTGGCGCTGACCCAGTCCTCGCGCTGAAGAGGTCATACCGGGGCGCCACTATCCACCCGCGAAGTGCAGGGGCTTGTTTTTCATGCCTTGCCAGCCACTTTTCGGTAGAATCGTCGCTCATTTTGACGTCAGATAGAGATGAGGCGCGGTATGACGGTTCAGTTCCAGGCATTTCACAGCATCAAGGCGATTGGCAGTCGGGAGGTGCTGTTCAACTGGTCCAGAACCAATCCCCTCGGCGCCCTGGAGCAGGTGTGGCGCCCGAAACATCGCGACGAGCTGCAACAGCTGCTGCGCGAATACCCGACGCGCAAGCTGCGCCTCATCGGATCCGGCCTCTCCTTTGAGCCCATCCACAGCGTCTATGCCGAGGGCAGCCAGGCGCTGCTGGTGGACCTGCACCACCTGCGTGGCCCCCTGGGACACACCGCCGACACCGTGACCTATCAGGCGGGCACGCCGCTGGACACCGTCTATGCGGATCTTGTCGCCATGGATCGCATGCTGCCCGCGTCCCCCGGCGTCATCGGCATCCAGACCCTGGGCGGGGCGCTCAGCACCGGCACCCATGGTCAGGGGCTGCACCAGTCCGCCCTGTGCGACGCGGTGGAGGCGCTGACCGTGATGCTGGCCGATGGGGAGATCATCCGGGTGGATCGCACCGATCCGCGCTTCGGGGCCTTCGTGATGGGGATGGGGATGCTCGGCATCCTGCTCGACGTCACCCTGCGCACCGTGCCGAACCGCATCATGCGCTGCACCAAGTTCACCACCGACTACCCCTTCCTGCTGGCGCATAACGAGCGCCTCAACCGCGAGCATGCCTTCGTGAAGAGCTGGTGGTTTGCCTGGACCGGGGAGAGCCACATCTGGCTGGTGGATCCCGCTTCCGAGGAGGAGGTGGCCCGCTACCGCGCCGCCGGCAGCGAGCCGCTGCAGCTGGAGGGGGACATCGATGGCCGCATGAACGCCACTATCGACGCCACCCTGCAGAAGATGGCAAAAGACACCAAGGATGAGGCGCTGGCGGGGGAGCACTTCGAGACGGTACGCCGCTTCAAGGACGCCTCGGATCTGGTGGGCAACGTCTACCAGATCCTCTGCAAGGGGATCCCGGCGCCCCAGATCAACTGCGAGGTGGCGGTGCCCCTCGAGCGCATGGGGGAGGCCCTCGAGATCCTGCAGGCCTGGCAGGAGGCCAACCCGGGCGTGCTGCACTACCCCTTCATCCTGCGTTGCACCGGCCCCTCCGAGGCCTGGCTCAGCGCAGCCCATGGCAAGTCGGTCTGCTGGATTGGTTTCCTGGTCTATCTGGCGGCGGACGGCACCTTCGTCAACGGCTCCATGGAGCAGATGCGCGAGCTGCAACAGCTGCTGGTACCGCTTGGCGGTACCCCGCACTTCGGCAAGCACCTGGCGATGGATCTCTACGACTTCCCGGCCCTGCTGCCGCGCTGGCACGACTTCCTGGCCCTCAAGGGAGAGCTCGACCCCCACGGCCGCTTCGAAAACCGCTGGCTCGGCGAGCTGTTTGCCAACAAGTGAGGGTGGTTGGCCCTCTCATCACGCCAGGTTTTAAGGATTTGACATGACCGATATGCAAGACACCCGCATCCCCGTCACCCTGCTGACCGGCTTCCTCGGCAGCGGCAAGACCACGCTGCTGAACCACTGGGTCAAGCAGCCCGAGCTCGGCGAGTGCGCCGTGCTCATCAACGAGTTCGGCTCCGTGGGGCTGGATCACCACCTGGTGCAGCAGGTGGACGAGCAGGTGGTTCTGCTCGATTCCGGCTGCATCTGCTGCTCGGTGCAGGGCTCCCTGGTGGAGGCGCTGCAGGGGCTTTTCATGAAGGCTATCCAGCGGAAAATTAAGCCTTTCAAACGGCTCATTATCGAGACCACAGGTCTGGCTGACCCGGCCCCCGTGCTGTTCACCCTGCGTGAGGAGGGCTTCATCGCCCAGCGCTACCGCTTCGACGGCACCGTCACCGTGGTGGACGCGGGTCATATCGAGCAGCAACTGGCGGCACAGTACGAGGCGGTCAAGCAGGTGGCGCTCGCAGATCTGCTGGTGGTGAGTAAGGGGGACCTGGTGGATGAGGAGACCCTGGCGCGGGTCGAGAGCCAGCTGGCTGCCCTCAACCCGGCAGCCCCCGTCGAGCGGGTCAGCAACGGGGTGCTCTCCCCCGCCGTGCTGGAGAAGCTGGGCGCCTACAACGAGGCGGCCGGGCGCGACGTGCGCCAGCTGCTGGCCTGGCTGCGTACCGAGTCCCCGAGACAGGGGCTGGCATCACCCATGCAGCCGAAGATGACGCCGTTTGCCGCCAAGGTGGGCACGGCCGCGCCGACCCATGTCGCGCACGGCGGCTCTTTTGCTCACAACAATATCGAGAGTTTCTCCCTGCGCATCGGCGAACCCCTCAAGCCCTCGCGCCTGCTGGCGGCCATCGATGGGGTGCAGGCACAGTACGGCGACGCTCTGTTGCGCCTCAAGGGAATACTGCAGCTGGAAGGGGAGAGCCAGCCCGTGGTGATCCACGGCGTGCACGGCCAGCTCTATCCGCTGCAATCCCTGGGGGAGTGGCCGGAGGGCAAGGCCCAGTCCCGCCTGGTGTTCATCGTGAAGAGTCAGGACAGGGAAGGGATAGAGCGCCTGTTCCTCGACACCCTGAGGGCCCCTGAGCCCAGTCTGGAGGAGCGGCTCAAGGCCATGCTAGGCCAGCCGGATGCCTGATATGCTGATATGACCCGTCTTCGTGCGGGTCTTTTCTTATCTGACGAGGAGGTGACTGCCATGCCCGACAGCACACAGATGGTGACCCCGGCCCAACGCAAGTGGCTGCCCTGGCTGACCGCGGTCGGCTTCTTCATGCAGACGCTGGATGGCACCATCCTCAACACGGCCCTGCCCAGCATGGCCGAGGCCCTGGGGGAGAGCCCGCTGCAGATGCAGTCGGTGGTGATCGCCTACATGCTGACGGTGGCCCTGCTCATCCCGGCCTCCGGCTGGCTGGCAGACAGGTTCGGCACCCGCCGCGTCTATCTGGCCGCGATCCTGCTGTTTACCCTGGGATCCCTCGCCTGTGCAGTCGCCAACTCCCTGCCGGTGCTGGTCGTTGCCCGGGTGCTGCAGGGGGTGGGGGGCGCTCTGCTGATGCCCATCGGGCGCCTGGCGGTGCTACGGGTCTACAGCAAGCACGAGCTGCTGCGGGTCATGTCTTTCGTCACCATCCCCGGTCTGCTCGGCCCCCTCATCGGCCCGGCTCTGGGTGGGTGGCTGGTGGAAGTGGCGAGCTGGCACTGGGTCTTTCTCATCAACCTGCCGGTGGGGGTGATAGGCTTTGTGGCGAGCTGGCACTTCATGCCCGAACTGCGGCAGATCACCGCGCGCTTCGACTGGCAGGGATTCGTGCTGTTCAGCATCGGCATGGTGCTGGTCTCCGTCGGCCTGCAGGGGCTGGGGGAACACAGCCTCTCCACCGGCTGGGCGCTGTTCGCCCTCCTGTTCGGGCTGGCCGCCATGGCGAGCTACTGGCTCTATGCCGCCACGGCCGCGCAACCCCTGTTCAGCCTGGCGCTGTTCAAGACCAACACCTTCGCCATCGGCATCTGGGGCAACCTGTTCGCCCGCCTCGGCAGCGGTGCCATGCCCTTCCTGACCCCGCTCTTCCTGCAGCTGGGGCTCGGCTTCTCGCCGAGCAAGGCGGGGATGACCATGATCCCCACAGTGCTCGGCGCCATGCTGACCAAGACGCTGGTAAACAAGCTGATCCCGCGCATTGGTTATCGCCGCATCCTGATCGGCAACACCCTGGCGCTCGGGGCCATGATCGCCAGCTTCTACTTCATCGACAACCAGGTGCCTCACGGCGTGCTGCTGGGGTGGCTGGCGGTGTTCGGCGCCATCAACTCCCTGCAGTTCTCCGCCATGAACACGCTCACGCTGCAGGATTTGAGTGCCGAGCATGCCAGCAGCGGCAACGGCCTGCTGTCGGTGGTGATGCAGCTCTCCATGAGCCTGGGGGTGGCCATCGCTGCCAGCCTGCTGGGGCTCTTCTCCGCCGGTCATGCGGTGCAGGAGAGCGAGCGCTGGCTCGACGGCTTCCACCTCACCTATCTGTGCATCGGGCTGATGTCCATGCTGGCCGCCCTGATCTTCGCCCAGCTGGCCAGGGAGGAACGCAAGGGGTGATGGCCGCGCCCCGACAATCGGGGCGCACGTCATATCGCGGGGGAGGGCAGATAGCTGACCTGGCAGGGGAGGCGGGCGAGCACGCCTGCCAGATGCTCGGTGGCCAGCAGGAAGGTCAGCTCCGGATGGCCCGGGGTCCAGGTGAAGGCGTGGTGGGCCAGTAGCTGCGAGTCGACCAGCAGTGGCACATCGGCCCTGGGCAGGAAGGGGCAGACGGCCCCCGGCAGGCAGCCGATCTGCGCCTGCATCTCCTCGGCGCTGCAGATGGAGGGCTTGGCGCCGAGAATTGCCCTGACCGCCTTGCTGTCGAGCCGCCCGTCCCTGTGGGTCAGCAGCAGGGCGAAGCGATCATCCTTGAACTTGAGAAACAGGGTCTTGCTGAACTCCGCCTGCCAGCCGAGCCGGGCCTTGACCCGCTCGTCGGTGGCGTAATCCAGGATGGGTTCGTGTTCGTAGCGCTGATGGGGCAGCCCGGTCAGCAGCTGGCAGTTGAAGGCGTGAATGGCGTCGAGGGGCATGGGGTTCTCCTGTGCAGACGGCCATGCTGCCACTCGTTCAGACACAGGCCCAATCACCGTTTCTTATCCGTCATCAGCGCTGTCCATCAGCAACAAGGGCACCGCGAGGTGCCCTTGTGGATCAGTGATGCTGCAGTTCGCACGCTTCCCAGTGGAAGGGGATGGGGTTCAGGCGCTGGGAGGCCTTGTCATAGGCCAGCCACAGCTCGCCGAAGGGGCGGCCGTCGACGGGGTGGCACTGTTCGGGGGCCAGCTCCGCCAGCGGCCAGAGTACGAAGGCGTTGGTGAGGATCTCGCCGCGGGGCAGCGCCACCGGCTCCTCGCACACCAGGTCGCCGTAGAGCAGCAGGTCGAGGTCCAGGGTGCGCGGCGCGAACTTCTTGGCGTCCGGCTCGCGGCCGTTGGCGAACTCCATGGCACGCAGCCGCTGGCAGACGCTGGCCAGGGGCATATTGGTGCGGGCGGCGACCACCAGGTTGTAGAAGGGGCGGCCGTTGAAGCCCACCGCCTCGCTCTCGAACACCCGGGAGACGGCGAGGGGCCCGAACTCGGCGTGCAGGGCATCGAGGCCGGCGCGGATGTGGCGCTCCCGCTCGATGTTGGATCCCAGGCTGATGTAGATGGTGGTCATCAGCTGGCGCTCGCGGCCGGGGTGCGATGGCGCAGGATCTCGACCCCGACGCCGGCGGCATTGGGCACGGCGCCCGGCTTGGTCAGGGTCACCTTGACCCACTGGACGCGATCGTCGTCCAGCACCAGGGCGGCAACCTGTTCGGCCATGGTTTCGACCAGCTCCACGACCTTGCTCTGGGCGTGATCACAGATCTTGCGGGAGAGGGTGGCGTAATCCAGCGCCAGGTTGATATCGTCGGTTGCGGCGGCGGGGCGGTTGTCAAACCCCATCTCGAGATCGAAGCAGAGCTTCTGGCGAATGCCCTTCTCCCACTCATAAACCCCTATGGTGGTCAAAACCTCGAGTCCGCGAATAAACACCTTGTCCATGACAGTACTTCTTCTTTACTCTTGATGGGCTGTGAAAACAGCGCAGGGATGCAGGCCTGGCAAGCTGATTGCCGCCGGCGGCCGGTTTGGGCGACACGCGTTCGGGCAAGCCCAGACCAGAGAATGTGGCCCGCATCATACCCCATTCATATCGTGGTAAAAACGACCAAGATGACGGCCCTGACGATTTTGATGATTATTCTGGCCTATCTGGGCGGCTCGCTGTCCAGTGCCGTGCTGGTTTCCCGCATCACCGGGCTGCCGGATCCCCGCGACCACGGCTCCCACAACCCGGGGGCGACCAATGTGCTGCGCCTCGGGGGCCGGATGGCCGCGCTGATCGTCCTGCTGAGCGACGTGCTCAAGGGCATGGCGCCCGTCTATCTCGCCTGGTATCTGGATATCAAACCCGTCTATCTCGGTTTCATCGGTGTCGCCGCCTGCCTGGGCCACATGTACCCCATCTTCTTCCACTTCCGGGGTGGCAAGGGGGTCGCCACGGCGCTTGGCACCATGCTGCCCATCGGCTTTGCCATGGGGGGAGCCGTGATTGCCACCTGGCTGCTGGTGCTGATGGTGAGCGGCTACTCTTCCCTGGCCTCCATCGTTACCGTGCTGCTGACGCCCCTCTTCACCTATCTGCTCAAACCGGAATACACTCTGCCTGTCTCCCTGCTCTCCTGCCTCATTCTCGTCCGTCACCACGAGAACATTACCCGCCTGCTGAAGGGCGAGGAGTCCCGCCTCTGGCGCCGCCGGGGAGGGGAGTCTCCCGTAGAAGTGATGAAAATGGGTGGTGCTGCGCAAAAAAGAGACGAACGAGACGAAAAGTGAAATTTCCCGTTGACCACCTGCCTTAAAATCCGTTTAATAGCGCCCACGCCCAGATAGCTCAGTCGGTAGAGCAGGGGATTGAAAATCCCCGTGTCGGCGGTTCGATTCCGTCTCTGGGCACCACATTTTGGTGCCATGAAATAAAATTTTGTTCATGCACAATGGTTTAAAGTGTGCCGGCTTAGCTCAGTAGGTAGAGCAACTGACTTGTAATCAGTAGGTCACCAGTTCGATTCCGGTAGCCGGCACCATTTGCCCAGATAGCTCAGTCGGTAGAGCAGGGGATTGAAAATCCCCGTGTCGGCGGTTCGATTCCGTCTCTGGGCACCAAATTGTTCCTCCGTAGTTCAGTCGGTAGAACGGCGGACTGTTAATCCGTATGTCACTGGTTCGAGTCCAGTCGGAGGAGCCAAATCAAAAGCCCAGCAGCAATGCTGGGCTTTTTTCTTGCCTGTTCGCCGGGAAATCCCCTCACCCCGATGCAGGCATGTGGCGGTTATGTCTTATTTATACCTTCCCCATCAGTCACTTATCGTCGCATCCCCTGGCGTGCCCCGCCCGTTTTCCCGTAAGCTTGCGTCCAGCCGCCGTTCTCGAAAGGGTCTTTCTGGCGGGGCACATCCATGACCGAGGCAATCCATGAACGCAACCGAGCTGTGGCAGCTTTCCCCCGAGCAATTCAACGCATGGCGACGGGAGAACGACTATCCCCTCATCTGGGATCTGCTGGTGACGTCGCTGCCCCATTTCGGCGACTGGATGGCGGAGCAGAAGATAGAGAAGAGCGTGATCTTCCAGATAGGGATCGCTCGTTTCATCAGCTCCCGCTGCGTGCTGAGCCTGTGCGTCTACATGAGCGACGACAAGATCCGCCTGTACGAGACCGCCTCGGGCTCCCTGGAGTCCCTGCGCAAGAGCGGCCTGATCCGCTCGGAGAGCCGCTTCGAACCCTACTGCATGTGGCTGGCCGGCAAGTATGGCAAGGACGAGGTGAAACGGGTGCAGAGCCTGCTCTCCGTCTCCGAGAACAACAAGGGGGAGGCCCAGGTGCTGGGCCGGCATAGCCTGCTCAACATCGGTGGCGTGGCGCTCAAGAGCCCCATCATCTCCGGCCGCCTGCTGGACTTCACCTGCCTCGACGAGCTCTCTCTCGACGGGGCCGTCAACAACTCCAAGGTCTATCTCTGGCACTGCTCGGCCAAGGGGGTACGGGTCAATGGCGGGGTCATCGGACTGGATCTGTTCGATTCCCTGCTCTGGGACCACAGGGCCTGGGCCAAGAAACGGGAGCTGGCGCTGGAGGACGGGGTGTTTCAGGACTTCACAATAGAGTGCGAGGAGATCCGCTTTCACTCCTCCCGGGCCGTGCTGAAGAACTTCAACGTCCGCGCCAAGAACTTCGATGCCACCATGGAGCACACCAACCTGGACAAGGTGCAGGTGGCCTACAACGAGAATGGCCGGATCGATCACAACGAGGCGAGCAAGCTCTATCGCAACGCCAAGCGTCTCTTCTCCAGCGTGGGGGACACCGTCGATGCCGGGGAGTGCTACTACCAGGAGAAGCTGAACGAGATGAAAGCCCTGGCCAGCCCGCGGGAGCTGTTCAGGGAGCGCTGGCTGCGCAGCGGCCTGCTGAGCAAGGGGTGGCTCTCCCTGCTGTGTTACCTCAGGTGTGCCGGCAAGTTCATCAGCTTCATCACCTGGGGATTCGGTGAGAGGCCCATCCGCAGCCTGCTGATGTCGATGGGGGTCATCCTGCTGGCGACCCTGACCTATTTCGTGACGCCGGAGTCCGCCACCCACGGCCATCTGGGGCGTTCCCTCTATTTCAGCATCGTGACCTTCGTGACCCTGGGATACGGCGACATCTCCCAGACCTCCTCCCCCCTCCAGCTGTTGTCGGCCATAGAGGCGTTCTGCGGCATGTTCCTGACCGGCCTCTTCCTCGCGGGTTTTGCCTCGAAAACCAAGCAGTACTGACGACGAAGCGGGCGACAGGCCACCGTCTCCCGACAGCCAGCCTCCATCAGCCCTGCCCACCGGCGGGGCTGCCTTCCTTGACGCAGCGGCACTGGAGCGACTTTATTTAAAGTCATCGCTCGCCGTGGCGAATGATGGCGCACCGCGCGCGGCATGACAAAAAAACAGACAGGGGAGCGAGCACGGTATCGATCAGCACACCATCACAGCAGAGAAGGAATAACGCTATGATATTGAATCACTTATGGGGATTGTATGCCCATCCTCACACCGAATGGCATACCATAGACGAGCGACACGACAGTTTCAGAAACAGTCTGTCCCATATCCTGATTGTGGCCCTGATCCCTCCCATCTGCGCCTACTACTCCGCCGTACACATCGGCTGGAGCATAGGCGTCGGTGATCCCATCACCCTGACCGCCAACAGCGCACTCATGCTGTCGATCGCCATGTACGTCACACTCATCATCGGCGTCCTCGCGCTCTCCTACCTGGTGCACTGGATGGGGCACACCTTCGGTTCGGATCCCAGCTACACGACCTCGCTCGAGCTCGCGGCCTACACCTCCACGCCGCTCTTCATGGTCGGCTTGTCCGCCTTCTTCCCGCACCTCTGGTTCGTCATGATCATCGGCCTCGTCGGGCTGACCTACTCCGTCTATCTGCTCTACGTGGGGGTGCCCATCCTGATGCACATCTCCAAGGAGCAGGGATTCATCTATGCCAGCTCCGTGGTGACGGTCGGTCTGGTGCTGCTGGTCTGCGTGCTGGCTGCCACGGCCATTCTTTGGGGATCCGGCTTCGGTCCCGTGTTCACCCAGTAGGGGTCCAGCCGATCGACAAGGACGACAAGGGCGCCATCATGGCGCCCTTGTCGTGTCTGGCAGGGAGAAATGGATTGTCGTGATCAACGCGCCTTGCCGCTGCCGATGCCAAATGGCAGGCGATAGTCGCTGCTCTGATCCCCGAGGCTGACGGTCAGGTTGCCCTGGGCGCGGCTCGGAATGTGCACCTGCTGGGTACCCATCAGGCTGGCATGGACCGAGGCCACCACGTCGCCGGACTCGTCACGCACCTCCAGTTGGGGGTTGCTCTTGCCGGCCATGGCGGCGCCGGCGTGCCAGTTCACGAACAACACGCCAGGGGCAGCGTTGAAGTCGGCGGGGACGGCAGCCTGGGCAACACCAACACTCATCAGGCCTGCGACGGCCAGCATCTTGATTACGTTTTTCATGTTCATTCACTCTCTTGGTTGTTATGTCATTGGCAGGGCCGGTCAGGCCCATATCAATGCATCCATGCAAGAGGTCATTCAAATCGTGTGTTGTTCTTTCACTGACATCAGGCACCCGGTTCTGTGGTGCCATCACCATGAATGACCAGTTATGTTGCGGCTTGGCGCTCCTGCTCAAGCGATGAGTGAATATTAAACAGCCTCGTTCATGATTGTTAGCGAGATAAACTGCTCTACAAGTTCAAAAAATATGAATGATTCTTGGCGGGCGGAATGGAGGGGCGCGAGCGGCCCTGTGCGGCAGGATGTCGGCGTCGCGCCCGGGCCTGACACCGGATTGTCATATGAAGTGCGTACTGTGCGGCTTCATTTTCAAACTGGTTCAAGGATGACTATGTTTCGCGTCTCTACCCTTGCCGCCTGCGTGGCGGCCACCCTGCTGAGCGGCTGCAATTCGGAAAACGACTCCTCGTCGCCCGCCGTCGGCGGCTATCAATACAGCACCAAGGCCGTCTATGCCGCCCGCCAGGATGCGAGCAGCTATGAGGCCGCCCCCGCCGGCTTCACCCCCGTCTTCACCGAGCTGGTGGCCCGTCACGGCTCGCGCTCGCTGTCGAGCCCCAAGTACGACGTGCTGACCAAGCTGGTCTGGGAGGCCGCCGCAAGGCAGGGGGCCTTGACCGAGCTGGGCCAGACGCTCGGCGCCAAGGTGGATGCCGTCACCGACGCCAACCAGACCCTGGGCTATGGCCTGCTGAGTGCGCTCGGCAAGGAGGAGCACGCCAACCTCGCGACCCGGCTCGCCGAGCGGTTGCCCACCCTGCTGACCGGGGGCGCGAGCCCGCTCTGCCTCAAGGTCGAGACCTCGGGCAAGGATCGCGCCAACGAGAGCGCCTACTTCTTCATGCAGAGCCTGGCCAAGCGGGTCTCGCTGGTGGCCGACAGCGCCGACTGCTACGTGAGCCAGGAGAACCCTTCCGAGATCGACAAGGGGCTGCGCAACAAGTTCGAGCTCTACTTCCACAAGACGGAGCCGGAAGGGCAATACGCCCAGTACCTGCCCACCTTCCAGGACTATCAGGCCTTCATCGGGGACGAAGACAACGGAGTGGCTCCCGCCCCCGAGCTGACCGAGGCTCTCGAGGCGCTCAAGGCCCTGCCCAGGACCCGGGTGATGGCCCGCGAGATGCTCGAGCGCCTCTACAGCAAGGCCTTTGTCGACGAGCTGGCCGGTGGCGTCGAGTATGTGGCGGTGAACCCGGAAGACGGCGGCAAGACCTATGTGCACGACGAGGTGGACGCCGCCCTCATGCTCTACAACCTCTTCATCATAGGTCCGGGCATGGTGCGCGAGGCGCAGGCGCAAGGGGCGCCCTGGGATCTGGAGCAGTTCATCACCCCGGAGGAGTCGGCCTGGTTCTCCTACCTCTCCGATGCCGAGGACTTCTACGAGAAGGGGCCGAGCCTTGCCAGCCAGAGCGCCACCTACGCCGTGGCCCAGCCCCTGCTGGACGGCCTGTTCAACGAGGTGCAGACCCAGGTGGTGGAGGGGGCCGGCGAGCACGTCGCCAAGCTGCGCTTCGCCCATGCGGAGACCCTGATCCCGCTGGCGGCCCTGATGCAGCTGGAAGGGAGCCGCCAGAGCGCCCAGCCCGGCGTGCTGATGAGCCAGGAGAACAACGAGTGGCGCGGCGGCTGGGTCTCCCCCTATGCGGCCAACATCCAGTGGGATGTCTACCGCAACGAGGCCGGCCGGGTGCTGGTGAAGATGCTCTACAACGAGAAGGAGCTCGCCTTCAAGGCCGGGTGTATTCCAGTCCAGGCTGGCAGCTTCTTCTATGACTTCGGCGAGCTCAAGCGCTGCTACGGCTATTCATCCTGACGCTCGCGCGTCTCCCCCGGGGCCGGTCATCACCGGCCCCGTTTTTTTGGGTCAGGCCGGGCCGGGCCGTCTTCGTCCCGCATGCCAGGTGGTGCCCATGGAGGCGGCGATGATGGCGGCGATCCCGAGCCACTGGGCGGGGGGCAGCCGCTCTCCCAGCAGCATCAATCCCATCAGGGCCCCCATGGCGGGTTCGCCGCTGGTGAGAATGCCGTAGCTCTTGAGCGGCAACCGACGCAGGGCAAACATCTCCAGCGAATAGGGGAGGGCGCTCGAGAGCAACCCCACCCCCGCGATGGCCAGGATCACGGGCAGGGTGAAGGAGGCCTCGCTCGCCCCGGCGAGGCCGAAGGGGAGCACCAGCAGGGTGCCGACCCACATGCCAAGGGCCGGCGCCTGAACCCCCAGCAGGGCCCCGGCCCGCTTGCCGGTCAGCATGTAGAGCCCCCAGAACACGCCGGCGCCCAGGGCCAGTGCGGCCCCCAGCGGATCGATGGCCTGCTCGGCGGCCTGCAGGGGCAAGAGCAGCAGCAAGCCGACGATGGCCAGCCCGAGCCAGAGGAAGTCTTCCCGGTGGCGGGAGGAGAGCAGCGCCACCGTCAGCGGGCCGGTGAACTCGATGGCCAGCGCCACGCCGAGGGGGATGCGCTCGATGGCCAGATAGAAGAGCAGGTTCATGGCTCCCAGCGAGAGGCCGTAGGGGAGGGCGCCAAGCAGGGTGCGCCGGTCGAAGGGGGCGCGCCAGATGCGAAACACCAGCGACAGGAGAAGGGCGGCACACCCCAGCCGGAACAGGGTGGTACCTGCGGCCCCGAGCAGGGGAAACAGCGTCTTGGCCAGGGAGGCGCCGAGGGTGATCGACAGCATGGCGAGCAGCACAGCCAGCAGGGAGGAGAGGGCGGGGGGATTCGGCGACATGGGTACAAACCTGGGTAAGGGGGAGGTAAGAAAATATATCTGGAGCCCGCCGTAATTTCGGTCTAATACTGCCCCTACGCGATAATCTTTATCTCCTGAGCCCCATGACCGACAAGTTCGACCTGCTCATCCTCGCCGAGTTACAGCAGGATGCCCGTCTGCCCATTCCCGAGCTGGCCCACAGGGTCGGCCTCTCCGCGCCGGCCTGCTACCGCCGCCTTCGCACCCTGCGCGAGGCGGGGCTGATCGAGCGGGAGGTGGCGCTGGTGGCGCCGGCGACCATGGGCTGGCCCATCACCATGCTGGTGCTGGTGACCCTGGAGCGGGATCACGGCCGGATCGTCGACGAGATGATCGCCTGCCTGAAACGGGAGCCCGAGGTGATGGACCTCTGGTACGTCACGGGCGAGCAGGACTTCGTGCTGCAGTTGGCCGCCCGGGACATGCAGAGTTACGAGCAGTTCACCCGGCGCGTGCTGCACGCCAGGGAGCAGGTGCGCAGCTTCAAGACCCTGGTGGTCATGGGGCAGCATAAACGCTGTGGTGCCCTGTTGCCGGTGTGAGAAGGGACAGAGGCGGATTCGTTTAGTCAGGGGGCATGGCGCTTGGAAAGAGGGCAGGCGTGATGCCTGCCCTGAGAGTCAGCCTGCCGCCAGCTCCTCCGCCGTCATGGGGCGCAAGACGCGGCAGGGATTGCCGACGGCGACCACCCCGGGCGGAATATCCCGGGTGACCACGGATCCCGCCCCGATCACGCTGTTGTCCCCTATGGTGACGCCGGGGCAGATGACGACGCTGCCGCCGATCCAGACGTTGTTGCCGATGCGCACCGGCGCCCCGAACTCCACCCCCCTGATGCGCGGCGCCACCGCCACCGGGTGGGCGGCGGTGTAGATCTGCACCCCGGGCGCCAGCAGCACGTTGTCACCGATGTGCACCTCGCACACGTCGAGGATGGTACAGCCCACATTAGCGTAGAAATTCTCCCCCACGAAGATGTTGGCGCCATAGTCGCAATAGAATGGCGGGTTGATGGCGCACTGGGCGCCGCGCCCGCCGAGCAGTTCATGGAGCAGGGCATCCTGCGCCGGCTTCTCCTGCCACTGGGTGTTGAAACTGTGGTAGAGGTGGCGGCAGCGCTCCCGCGCCGCCTTCAGCTCGGGGTCCCCCGCATCATAGGGCTCCCCCGCCACCATCTTCTGCCACTCGGGGCCGCGCACGGCTGGTCGTGTCGCTGTCGTTGCGTCAGTCATCATTGCTCCATCAGCCAGATCAGGGATTCATAAGGGCGCAGTGTGCAGGATCCCGGCTGTGCCAGACCGTCAGGGTAGTTACCAAGCAGCAGGCGGCCCTCGCCATTGGCCAGCTCGGCGGGCAGGGCGAAGTTCACCGGCTCACCGTAGAAGTTGCTCACTACCAGCAGGGTCTGGCCGTCGGCGTGGCGGGCATAGGCCCAGATCTGCGGGTGCCCCGCCAGCAGCTCCTGATAATCCCCCTGGGTGAAGATGGGGTGGGCCTTGCGCAGCCGGATCAGGTCCCGGTAGTGCCAGAACACTGAGTTCTGGTCGGCCAGCGCCGCCTCGGCATTGATCGCGGGGTAGTTGGCGGCTGGCTTGAGCCAGGGCGTCCCGCTGGTGAAGCCGGCATTGTCCGCCGCGCTCCACTGCATGGGCGTGCGGGAGTTGTCCCGGGACTTGGCGCCGAGAATGGCGAGGATCTCGGCCTCACTCATCCCTTCGGCCTGCTTGATGGCGAAGATGTTGCGGCTCTCCACGTCCTGATAGTCATCGATGCACTGATAGCCGGGGTTGGTCATGCCGATCTCCTCCCCCTGATAGATGTAGGGAGTACCCTGCAGACCGTGCAGGGTGCTGGCCAGCATCTTGGCCGCTATCACGCGATGTTCGCCATCGTCGCCGAAGCGGGAGACGATGCGCGGCTGATCGTGGTTGCACCAGAACAGGGCCGACCACCCCTTGCCGTGCATGCCGCTCTGCCAGTGGTTGAAGATGCGCTTGAGCTCGAGGAAATCGAACGGCGCCTTGGTCCACTTGTCGCCATTGGGGTAATCCACCTTGAGGTGGTGGAAGTTGAACACCATGGAGAGCTCGGAACCATCCAGCGCGCCGTAGCGCTGGCAGTGCTCCAGGCTGGTAGAGGACATCTCCCCCACCGTCATGGCGCCGACCGGGGCGAACACGTCACGACTCACGTCCTGCAAAAATTCGTGGATGCGCGGCCCGTCGGTGTAGAAGCGGCGGCCATCGCCACTGTCGTCGCTGGGGAAGCGCTGATCCTTGGAGATGAGGTTGATGACGTCGAGGCGGAAACCGTCCACTCCCTTCTTGGCCCAGAAGTGGATGATCTGTTTCACCTCGGCGCGCACCGCCGGGTTTTCCCAGTTGAGATCCGCCTGCTCGCGGGCAAAGAGATGCAGGTAGTACTGGCCGGTGGCGCTGTCCAGCTCCCAGGCGCTGCCGCCAAACTTGGATTGCCAGTTGTTGGGCACGCCCCCCTCCACCGGGTCCTTCCAGATGTAGTAGTCGCGGTAGGGGCTGTTTTTGTTCCCCAGCGCCGACTTGAACCAGGCGTGCTCGGTGGAGGTGTGGTTGACGACGATGTCCATCACGATGCGGATGTCGCGCGCGTGGGCGGCGGCCAAGAGCGCTTCAAAATCGGCCATGGTGCCGTAGGCGGGATCAATATTCAGGTAGTCGGCGATGTCGTAACCGTTGTCCACCTGAGGGGAGACGTAGACCGGGGTCAGCCAGAGGGCGTCGACGCCGAGGGTCTTGAGGTAGTCGAGGCGGGCCATGATCCCCTTGAGATCACCGGTGCCGCGAGCACCGCTGTCCTGAAAGCTCTTGGGGTAGATCTGGTAAATCACGGCGCTTTGCCACCAGGGTGTCTGTTTCATGGTTGGGTCGCTCATCAGTTGAAACGGGGTTGGTCTGAACAGGCCAAATGAAAAGGGCGGAGCCTGGGCTCCGCCGATGTTGTGTGGATCAGGCCGTGGCCAGATCCAGCTTGCCGGCTGCCTGCTGGCGCTTGTAGACAAGCAGGGTCAGCAGGACTGGCACCACGATGGCCACCAGCATGGCGATGGCGTAGATGCCCCAGTACTGCGGCTGGATGGAGAGGATGCCGGGCAGGCCGCCCACCCCGATGCCGTTGGCCATCACACCTGCAAACCCGCAGATGAGGGCCGCCAGGCTCGAGCCCACCATGGCACACAGCATGGGGAACTTGTACTTGAGGTTGATGCCGTACATGGCCGGCTCGGTTACCCCGAGGTAGGCGGAGATGGCGGCGGGCACCGAGATCTCCCGCTCGTTTTCCTTGCGGCTGATGAGGATGATCCCCACGACCGCAGACGCCTGGGCGATGTTGGAGAGGGCGATCAGCGGCCAGATGGGGGTGCCGCCCATGCTCTGCATCAGCTGCAGGTCCACCGCGTTGGTGGTGTGGTGGATGCCGGTGATGACCAGGGGCGCATAGAGGAAGCCGAACAGGGCCGCACCGATGGGGGCAAACGAACCCGTCATGGCGGCCTTGGCGGCGAAGCCGACGCCGTCACCAATCCAGCGGCCGAACGGGCCGATGAAGGCGTGGGCCACGATCACCGCCAGCAGCAGGGAGACGAAGGGCACGATCACCAGGTAGAGATAGGCCGGGATGATGCGTTTGAGGTTGGTTTCCACCCAGGCGAGGAAGACTCCCGCCAGCAGGGCCGGAATGACCTGGGCCTGATAACCCACCTTCTGGATGACGAAGAGGCCGAAGTCCCAGACTTCCGGAGTCTGCTGGCCGATACCGTAGGCGTTCATCAGCTGGGGCGAGACCAGGGTGATGCCCAGCACTATGCCGAGGATCTCGGATCCGCCCATCTTTCTCACCGCAGACCAGCAGACGCCCACCGGCAGGAAGTGGAAGATGGCTTCCCCCAGCAGCCAGAGGAAGGCGTGGACCTGGGCCCAGAACTGGCTGATCTCCACCAGAGTGTGGGTCCCGTCGTCGAACATCTTGATGTCGCCGATGACGTTGCGAAAGCCCAGGATCAGACCGCCGGTGATGATGGCGGGCAGCAGGGGCACGAAGATCTCCGCCAAGTGGGAGATGCCGCGCTCCAGCGGATTCATGTTCTGGCGGGCCGCCTGTTTGGCGGCATCCTTGCTGGCGCCGCTGACCCCGATCTCCTGGGTCAGTGCCTTGTACCACTGATCCACCTCGTTGCCGATGACCACCTGGAACTGGCCACCCTGGGTGAAGCTGCCCTTCACCGACGGTATGGTCTCGATGGCCTTGGGGTCCGCCTTGGCCGGATCGGCCAGTACGAACCTGAGCCGGGTCAGGCAGTGGCTGACGGTGGTGATGTTCTCCTTGCCGCCGATCCGCTCGATCAACTGCGCCAGATGTTGTGTGTTGACTTTTGACATGAGCCTTCCCTCTGTGACTCCATGAATAATGGTCGTTTCTTTGCCGGCTGGCCAATGACCGCCCGCTTATTGGTATCGTTCCCAGTCAGCATGAGGCCAGTGGCTCGTCACGACAATGGGAACGTTCCCATTTCGTGGCACTGGTCACAAAAAGTGCAAAATGCCGGGAATGGAGGAAAAGATAGACTACAGGGGCTGGCAGGGGGCTATGGTGGCTCTGGGGGGCTGCCCCTCTTCAATCTGATCGAGCAGCTGTCTGGCTGCCAGGATACCGGCGTCCTTGTAGCCGAAATCCAGGCTGAGGGTGTTGGCGAACAGGAAGGGGAGCATGGGGTTGCTGCCGAGGCCGCTGACCAGGATGTCGGTACGCCCCTGCTCTTGCAGGTACTTGGCGGCGCCGATGGCCAGGGTATCGCTGGCGCAGACCATGGCCTGGGTGGTGGGGGTGAGCAGCTCGGCCGCCAGCCGGTAGCCGCTCTGCAGGCCGAGATCCCCGAGGGCGCTGCGGGGCGTGCGCCCCTGCTCATGGCAGTAGTCGAGGTAGGCCTGGTGACGGCGCAACCCTGTGGTGAGATCGCTGCGCTCAACCCCGAGGTAGGCGACGTCCACGAGGCCACGGCGCCCGAGGTGCTCGAGCACGGCCCGCACCGCCCCGTCGTCGTCGAAGCAGACCGACGAGAAGCCGGGCCACTCGCGAGCCATCAGCACCAGCTTCTCCCTGAGCGGCGCCATGGCGGCATAGTCCAGATCGTTGAAGGCGAACAGGATGATGCCGTCCACCCCGCGCCGCTCCAGCACAGCCAGGTGCTCGCTCACCTTGGCGGGGGAGAATTTGCTCTCCATCAGCACGGCGTCGTAGCCACGCTGGTAGAGGGTCTCCAGCATGCCTCGCACCGCCTGGTTCTCGGAGCTGGAGTCCAGACGCGACACGACGATGCCGACCACCTGCTGGCTCTGGCTGCGCATGGCCCTGGCCGATTTGCTTGGCACGAAGCCGTGCTCGGCGATCACCGCCTCGACCCTGGCCCTCGTCTGGGCATTGACCTTGGGATCCTGATTGAGCACCCGGGAGACGGTCGACTTGCCGACCCCGCTGAGGCGAGCGATATCGAGGATGGTCAGTTTCTTTTCCATGAGGGATCCGTGACAGGGGGAGGGTGACAACCGGGATGCCGACATTGTTGTTATTAAGTCCTGTGAATACAAGCCCATGGCGTTAGAATGCCCTTTTCCCTGGCGACTTTCTTCGTCGTCGTTGCACAGGACGCGCATCATGGATCTGTTGGCAAGTCTGCACTTCTCCCTCTCCATCACGGGCCCCATCTGTCTGGTGCTGCTGCTCGGCATCTGGCTCAAGCGGCTGGGGCTGCTGCCTGACAGCTTCGTGGAGTCCGCTTCCCGCCTGGTGTTCCAGGTTACCCTGCCAGCCCTGCTGTTCCTCAGCATGGTGCGCACCGACTTCTCCACCATGCCGAGCCCCTGGCTCATCGTTTACGGCCTGCTCGGCACCCTGGCCGGTTTTCTGGTGCTGGAGATACTGGCAGCCCGCTTCATCCGTGAGCAGAAACTGCGGGGCATCTTCGTGCAGGGCAGCTTTCGCGGCAACATGGGGATCATGGGGCTGGCCTATGTGCAGAACGCCTACGGCCCCGAGGGGATCGGGGCCGCCGCCCTGCTGGTGGGCTCGGTCACCGTGCTCTACAACATCCTCGCGGTGATCACCCTGACCCGTAGCTTGGGGGGCGGAAAGGGGCTCAAACCCATACTCAAGGGGATCGTCAAAAACCCCCTCATCATTGCCATCCTGGCGGCGCTGCCCTTCGGTCTGCTTGGTATCGAGCTGCCCCAGCTGGTGATCACCACGGGCAACTACTTCGCCAACATGACCCTGCCGCTGGCCCTGCTGTGCACCGGCGCCAGCCTCAACCTCAAGGCCCTGCGCGGCGGCGCCATGCTGACCGGCTGGGCCACGGTCAACCGGCTGTGCTGCATCCCCGTGTTGCTGGTACTGGGCGCCTGGGCACTCGGGTTCAGCCCGCAGGCCCTCGGCATCCTGTTCCTCATCAGCTCCACCCCCACCGCCGCCGCCAGCTATGTGATGACCCGCGCCATGGGCGGTGACAGTGCCCTCGCAGCCAACATCATCGCCACCACCACCCTGGGCTCGCTCGTCACCACCAGCCTGGGGGCTGCCCTGATGAACTATCTGGGGCTGATGGGGTGAGGTGATGGACGTCAGCATCATCATGACCATGCCGGGATCTTTGCCCAGCACAGGGGCTTGACCTTGCCGCGGGCGGCAGCTTTAGGCTGATTGCACATCAACAGAGGAGGTATCCCATGACCATTCAACTGACCGTTTCCGGCATGTCCTGTGGTGGCTGCGCCGCCAGCCTGCAAAAAGCGCTGCTGGCCCAGCCAGCCGTCAGTGAAGCCAGCGTCGACTTCGCCAGCAGCAAGGCCGTCATCGAGAGCGAGCTGAGCAAGGAAGAGCTGATCGCCCTGATCGAAGCCCGGGGGTTCACCGCGGAGTGAGTTATCACCTAAGTGGTAAAAAACAGACCAATATTCTGTTTACTTCTTTTTATTGGTGAGAGTGATCACTTAAATCCCGTTTAAAAAGAATAAAAATGCTGCAATCAACCCATAAGAAGGATTGCAGCATGACCCTCCCTCTCCGCAAGACCCTGCTTGCCGCCGTACTCGGACTGACACTCTCCCCCATGGCCATGGCGCTGCCGAGCGTGCACATACTGGCCACCGGCGGCACCATCGCCGGAGCCGGGCAGTCCGCTACCCAGTCCAACTACGAGGCTGGCAAGGTGGCCATCGAGACGTTGATCGCGGCCGTCCCCGAGATGAAGAACGTGGCCGAGGTGCAGGGGGAACAGGTGGTCAAGATCGGCTCCCAGGACATGAACGACGAGGTGTGGCTCAAGCTCGCCAAGCGGGTCAACGAGCTGCTGGCCAAGGACGACGTGGACGGCATCGTCATCACCCACGGCACCGACACCATGGAAGAGACCGCCTACTTCCTGAACCTTACCGTGAAGAGCGACAAGCCGGTGGTGCTGGTCGGCGCCATGCGCCCCTCCACCGCCATGAGCGCCGATGGCCCCATGAACCTCTACAACGCCGTGGTCACCGCCTCCGATCCCGCCTCCAAGGGGCGTGGCGTCATGGTGGCGATGAACGATACCGTGCTGGATGCCCGCGACGTCACCAAGACCAACACCACCGGCGTGCAGACCTTCGCCGCCCCGAACTTCGGCCCGCTCGGCTACATCCACAATGGCAAGATAGACTACCAGCGCAGCCCGGCCCGGCTGCACACCAGCCAGACGCCGTTCGACGTGAGCAAGCTCGACAAGCTGCCCCGGGTCGGCATCGTCTACAGCTACGCCAACGCCTCGGATCTGCCGGCCAAGGCCCTGGTGGATGCCAAGTTTGACGGCATCGTCAGCGCCGGGGTGGGTAACGGCAACCTCTACCACACCCTGTTCGACACCCTGGCCCAGGCGAGCAAGGACGGTATTCGCGTGGTGCGCTCCGCCCGAGTGCCGACCGGCGCCACCACGCTGGATGCGGAGATCGACGACGCCAAGTACGGCTTCGTGGCGGCCGAGACCCTGAACCCGCAGAAGGCGCGTATCCTGCTGATGCTCGCTCTGACCCAGAGCAAGGATCCGGCCCAGATCCAGCGCTGGTTCCAGCAGTTCTAAGCAGCCCGTCCCGCGTTGGCTGACGCGGGGTGCCGGCCATGAAGGGGGCGGGAGATACCCGCCCTTGTTCATGGCGCTCGTCAGCTTGCGATCAGCCAGCCGCAGAAGCCCAGATAGAAGAGTCCCGCCAGGGCGAGCCTGCCCGCCGTCATCCATTCCCGCCGAAAGCCCCACCACAGGATCACCACCGCCAGCAGCGTCACCAGGGACGAGGCCATCATGACGTCGTCCAGCAACCAGGGGGTGAACAGCAGGCAGAATGCCTTGGGGATGGTGCCTTGGATCATCATGGCGCCGGATAAATTGGCCAGCGCCAGCCGGTACTTACCCTGCCGTACCCAGAGCAGCACGTTCATCAGCTCCGGCATCTCGGTGGCCACCGGGCTCAGCAGCAGGGCTGCCAGCACGGGGGAGAGGCCAGCCAGCTCCCCCAGACTCTCCAGTTGATGGACGAACAGCTGGGCCGCCAGCGCCATCGCCATCAGGGCCGTCAGGGTCTGCAGCAGTACCTTGCCGAGCGTCGGGATCCTGGCGTGCGGATCCAGCCTGAGCGGTTCGGGCGGCTCGACCTCGTGGAGGTCGGTCTGCCTCAGCTCGCGCCTCACGTAGGCGAGGTACACCAGCACGAACAGGGAGGCCAGCCAGGCTTTGCCGGTGAAAGCCAGGGTGCCGAGCAGCACCGCCAGCAGGAAGATGCCGATGAACCAAGCCTGGTCACGGGCGGTGTCGTGCAGCACCTCCCTGTCCATGATCCTGTGGGCCGGGCTCATGCACAGCAGCAGGAGCAGGCCGACGGCGCCATAGCCCAGGGTGGCCAGCACCAGGGGGCCGCCGAGGGCCGCCCCTATCCCGATCTGCTGCTGGGCGGGGGCCTGCCCCATCAGCAGGGCGGTCAGGGTGACGATGCATTCCGGCAGGGCCGTGCCGAGGGCCGCCAGCAGGGAGCCGGTGGCGCTCTGGGAGAGTCGGAAGTGATGGCCAACCCATTCGATGCCGTTGACGAAGTATTCGCAGGCCCGGTAGATGGTGATGGCAGAAAGCAGAAATAACAGCAGGGTGATCAGCATATGAGTAGCCGCCAGGCGAGCAGGATAACCGATGGACTCGACATGGCTCGCCTGGCTGGCGTACATGTCGAGGCCAAAGGTCTTGCAGAGCGATGGATGTCATCGCCGCCCATGCCATGGACCTGTGGATCCAAGCGTGTTGACATGAGCCCTGCCCGGATCGCGGGCGGGTTGCTACTCCCCTATGACAGTGGGGGCGTTGTACCAAGCCGGCGGCCGCCCCACAAGGCAAAACCGGGAGATCGCGGGGACCAAGTTGTAAGGGGATGTAACGCCGGCCCGCCGGGATCCTGATCTTTCCCCCGGGGTCTGCGCTCTGGCACAGGGATTGCTATGAGTTGGCTACTGTCCACATTGACTTGGGAAGGGTGAACGATGAAACGGTGGATCCAACATTTTTATCAGCTGAACCGCCTCAACTGGCTGATGGTCTGGCTGCTGCTCTGCTGCAGCATCATTCTGCTGTTCCCAGCCGGCCTGATGAAGGGGGCCGTGAGCCAGTGGGCCACGGCCCACGCCGCCTGGCTCGGGGTCGGCATGCTGATCGCCATCTCCTATTTCTGCAGCCAGGGCTTCCTGATCGCCTGGGAGTGGGCCTGTGACGAGTGGCAGTCCCGCCGCCAGAAGGACCAGCTGGCCCAGATGATCGGCTTCCTCGATTTCAACGAAAAGGCGGTGCTGCGCGAGTTCGTGCTGCAGCGTAAAAGCGTCATAAACCTGCCGATCACCGAACCTGCCGTCAAAAACCTGATGGATGCCGGCGTGCTGACCTATGCCTATGGCAAGCCGGTGCGGGAAAAAGAGGACGAGAACCAGATCCGCGCCCTGATGATCGCCCTGCCGGCCCGCCCCCTGCTCACCTACAAGGTGCTGGGGTTGTCGCGCGGCAAGATGAGCGACGAGCAGGTGGAGCAGATCATGAACGCCAGACCCAAGTTCGCGCAGAAGAGCCTTCAGCGCTGACCTTTCCCCATCCCCATAACTGAAAAGAGCCGGACACTTGTTCCGGCTCTTTGCTGTCTGGCGTGGGTTACTCGGTTCTGGCCTTGAGATAGCCGGCGTAGTCGGGCACCTGCACGCTGAAGGCCTGCTGCATGTGCGGGCTGTCCATGATGAAATCCGCCGTCGCCTCGTTGGTGGCGACCGGGATGTTCCAGACTGCGGCGAGGCGCAGCAGCGCCTTGACGTCAGGATCGTGAGCGGCGGGATTGAGGGGATCCCAGAAGAAGATCATCACGTCTATCTTCCCTTCGGCGATGAGGGCGCCGAGCTGCTGATCCCCCCCCATGGGGCCGGAGAAGAGACAGGTGATGGGCAGCTGCGCCTTCTTGCCGAGCAGGGTGCCCGTGGTGCCGGTCGCATAGAGATGGTGGAGCTTGAGCTCCTCCTTGCGGCGCAGCACCCAGTTCAACAGCGGGGCCTTCATGTTGTCGTGAGCCACCAGGGCGACCCGCTTGTGGGGCGCCATCTCGCGTGCAATCAGTTCCATGGAGTTCATCCGTAGCAAAGTGATGGGATTGGGGCGGTATCCTAATCGAAAGCGACCCGCGTCGCTGCGCCATGCATCGTAACTGTGATCGCGGTGACGGTTCAATGTGGCGCAAGGTGCGTCTCGGCAGAGGGAAGGAGGCGGGTCACGGGATACGGGAATATGGTCTCGATCTGTGAGGGCTCACGACAAGGGCTATGTGCGGTGTGCATGAGGTGCGGTGCAGAAAAAAACCCGCCTGGGCGGGTCGTTTCTCGTCGGGGATTCAGGATGGTTCCGAGTGGAGCTGGGATTGCTGGTAATTTTCCAGACCGATGCGCTCGATGAGGTCGAGCTGGGTTTCCAGCCAGTCCACGTGTTCTTCTTCATCCTCCAGGATATCCTGGAACAGGTCGCGGCTGACGTAGTCCTGCACCGACTCTGCGTAGGTGATGGCTACCTTCAGGTCAGGGATGGCGTCCATCTCCAGTGACAGGTCACAGCGCAGCATCTCCTCCACCGTCTCACCGATGCGCAGCTTGCCCAGATCCTGCAAGTTGGGCAGTCCTTCCAGAAACAGCACCCGCTTGACCAGCTCGTCGGCATGTTTCATCTCATCGATAGACTCATGATACTCCTTGTGCCCGAGCCCCTTGAGGCCCCAGTCATCGTAGATGCGGGCATGCAGGAAGTATTGGTTGATGGCTACCAGTTCATTGGCCAGCACCTTGTTGAGGTGGGCAATGATTTTGGGATCTCCTTTCATCGACATTACTCCTCGTGTTCGAGCCTAGGGCAAGGATCACTAGAGCTTAGTCCAGAAAGATGACAATCAGGGGATGGCGAATCGGCACTCCTGACACGAGGAGCATTCGCTTGGGGTGGCGAGGGTCTACAGGCGAGGTATCAGGCCACTTCGTAGTAGAGTGGCGCCTGCTCCGACTCCATCTTGTCCAGCTCTGCGGCGATGATCTCCATCGTCATGCGCACGCACTTGCCACATTGGGCCCCGACTTCCAGCGATTGCTTCAGTTGCCGGAACTCGGTCTTGCCTGCCTGTACCGCCTTGCGGATCTGGTTATCTGTGATGCCGCGGCACAAACACACGTACATAATATGGACCTCATGCTGGAATGAGAGAAATCTAAATGAGAATGGTTCGTAGTGCAAAGAACGAATCGTAATAAGATCCCGCGCTTGCTACCGATTCCCCCCTTGGGGAGAATGCCACCATCAGAGAGGAGGCGAACATGCTCAAGAAACTACTCAATGCCTTGTTCAAGGGACAACCTGCCCAGCACACCGAGGTCACGCCGACCGAATATGCCGGTTATCTCATCTATCCCGAGCCCATGGCAGAGGGGGGGCAGTTCCGGCTGGCGGGTCGCATCACCAGGGAGGTGGACGGGGTCGTGCAGACCCATCGCTTCATTCGCTCCGATCTCTTCGTAAGCCCCGCCGATGCCGAGCGCTTCATGGTGCAGAAGGCCCACACCTTCATCGATCAGATGGGGGATCGCATGTTTGAACCCAGGATCAAACCGGAACACAACCCGGCACCATGAGTCCTGTCGAACTGGCCACCTTGCGCCAATCCCTTGCCCGCGCCGGTGAACGGCGTCTGATCTGGCTGGAAGGGGAGGAGGCGGACTGCATCGCCCGTGCCGAACCCCTGTTGGGGGAGGCCGTGTTCTGGCTGGGCAATGGGCCAGAACGTCACGGGCCCTTGCCCGCCGCCAAGGCACTGCAGCGGCTCGGCCAGGAGTGCGACACCCTGATCTTCAACGCTTTCAGCGGCTTTCACCCCGATGCATTCGGTGCCTTGTCGGGCACGCTGCGGGCGGGGGGGCTGTTGCTGCTGCTGACGCCGCCCAGAGAGGCGTGGCCGGCGTATCCGGATCCGGACAGGTTGAGGCTGGTTGCCCAGCCCGAGGACGCCGCTCGGGCAGGGCACGGGTTCATCGCCCGCCTGGTGCGGCTGCTGGCGGGGGATCCTGCGCTCTCCTTGGATCCCGTATACAAGGGCGAGCCCTGGCATCCCCTGGATGTGAGCCGGCCATTGAGCGCGGATCAGGCCCTCGGGTTGCCCGCTATCCACAAGGTGCTTTACGGCCATCGCCGGCGCCCCCTGGTGTTGAGTGCCGATCGCGGACGCGGCAAGAGCGCCTTGCTGGGGCTGGCCAGCGCAGATCTGCTGAGCCGGGATCCCGCCTTGACGATAGCGGTGACGGCCCCCTCGCAGGCGACTGTCGCCACCCTCTTCGCCCATGCCGAAGCGGCGCTGGGCAACATGCCAGAGAGGCTGGCGGGGTTGACCTATGTCTCGCCAGACCGGGTGGCCCGGGGAGAGGTGCAGGCGGATCTGCTGCTGGTGGACGAGGCGGCCGCCATACCGACACCGCTTCTGGAGGCTATGCTGGCCCGCCACAGCCGCATCGTCTTCGCCACCACGGAACATGGTTATGAGGGAACGGGACGTGGTTTTCACCTGCGCTTCAAGCAGGTGCTGGATCGGGAAACCCCGGACTGGCAGGAGCTGCACCTGGCGGAGCCCATTCGCTGGAGCAGGCACGATCCGCTGGAGCCCCTGACCTTCCGGCTGCTCGGCCTCCACGCCGACACAGTGGCACCGCAACCGCCGACGACCGCCAGCTGGCGACGGCTGGAGCAGGCCGCACTGGCTGGTGATGAGGCCCTGCTCAACCGGGTATTCGGCCTGCTCGTGCTGGCCCATTACCAGACCAGCCCCAGCGATCTCAGGTACTTGCTGGAGGGGCCGGATCTCGACATCCACCTGCTGGAGCAGGGTGATGCGCTGCTCGGTGTGGCGCTGGTGGCGCGGGAGGGCAATATCTTCCCTGAATTGGCCCAGGACATCTGGGCGGGACGGCGGCGTCCTCGCGGCCATCTGCTACCCCAGTCGCTGCTGGCCCACGCCGGGTTCATCACGGCAGGGGAGCGCACCTATGCCAGAGTGATGCGCATCGCCATTCACCCCGGTCTGCATCGCCTGGGGCTGGGTTCCTTGCTGCTGGACAGGCTGGAGACGCACTATCGCACATTGGGGGTCGACTATCTGGGATCCGCCTTCTCCGCCAGCCCCGAACTGCTGCCATTCTGGCTCAAGGGTGGGCTGAGGGTGCTGCGCATCGGCCTGCAGCGGGACGCCGCGAGCGGCAGTCATGCGGCCTTGCTGCTGAAGCCGCTGCAAGCTGAACGCCATGCGGAGCTGGTTCAATGGCGCCAGCGCTTCGTGAGCCAGCTGCCGACCCTGCTCGCGGGAGAGCTCAGGCAGCTGGATGCCGAGCTTGTCTGGCTGTGCCTGAGAGGGGAGCAGGTTGTCGGGGCGCCCGAGCTGGATGCCTTCGAGCATCAGGAGCTCGACTGCTTCGCCCATCACCACAAACCGTTCGAGTTGTGCCAGGCCACGCTGCAACGCTGGCTGGGGAGCAAGATGGCGTTGCTGGATGACCTGAGCCCCGGCGAGCGTCGGCTGTTGATTGCCACCATCTGGCAATATGCGCCCTGGGCCGAACTCGCCGCAGCACAGGGTCTGGCTGGCAAGCCTGCCCTGATCAAGGCCCTGCGCGCCCTGCTGGCCAGGTTGCTGGCACCGAGGGTACCCGGGGGCTGACCGCCGGACTGGCGCATCGCCGAGATATGCACGAGGGGCCTGATGGCCCCTTGTTCATATCGGGCCTCTTGCCTTGCTATCTGTCTTGGGACTGAGGCCTACGCCGGACGGATACGAATCAAAAGGGAGACCCAGTCGGCAGGCCATCTCGTTCGGACTGCCTGCCCATACTGCTCGGATGAGTACTGCCTCGCGTGCCGGCATTTTGGTTTTTTCCGAATATCGACTAATACTTGAATGTAAATGGCAGTTTAATAAGTTTATTTATTTCAAATGGTTAGCCTTATTGGTAGTTAATGCCGTCCATCTTTTCTAACGTGCACAGGGAGTGCAATGTGGGAAAAAATGCAGTTAACCATGGCGCCTGGATGATGTGGCTTGTCAGCAGCAGCGCCTTCGCCAACGACATCTCCTTCAACATGACGCGCGGGGTGACCGCCATCAGTCAACAGGTCTATGACCTGCACATGACGATCTTCTACATCTGTTGCGCCATCGGCCTGCTCGTCTTCGGCATCATGCTTTGGTCCATCGTGTGCCATCGAAAGTCTCGCGGTGCCAAAGCCGCTCAATTCCACGAGAGTACCCGCGTCGAGCTGCTCTGGACGGCGATCCCCGTGCTGATCCTGATCGCGATGGCGGCCCCGGCGACCTCCACCTTGCTGAAGATGGAAGACACCTCCAAGGCCGACCTGACCGTGCTCGTCACGGGATCGCAATGGAAGTGGCATTACAAATATCTTGAGCATCCGGTGGCGTTCTACTCCCTGCTGGCGACCAGCAAGAAACAGATCTCGGGCGGCGAGCCCAAAAGTGACAACTATTTGCTAGAGGTAGATCAGCCTCTGGTATTGCCCGTAGGCAAGAAGATCAGGTTCCTGATGACCTCGGACGACGTCATCCACTCCTGGTGGGTGCCCGCCTTCGCCGTGAAGAAAGACGCCAACCCCGGATTCATCAATGAAGCCTGGACCCGGATCGACAAGGCCGGCACCTATAGAGGTCAGTGCGCCGAGCTGTGCGGCAAGGATCACGGCTTCATGCCCATCGTGGTGGTGGCCAAGCCTGCCGGGGAGTTCGATGACTGGATTGCGAAGGTGGCGGCAGATCAGGCGGCAGCCAAGGAACAGCAACAGGCACAGGTCGCGGAGAGCATGACGCTGCCACAGGCCATGGAGCTGGGAGAGAAGATCTATCTGGGGCATTGTGCTGCCTGCCACCAACCCGCCGGAACCGGACTGCCCGGCATCTTCCCGGCGCTCAAGGGCAGCAAGGTGACCACGCTGGCGGAGAATCGGGCCCAGCATCTGGACATCGTCCTCCACGGCAAGAGCGGCACGGCGATGCAACCCTTCGGCAAGCAATTGACGGCGCAGGAGCTTGCCGCTGTCATCACCTATGAACGCAATGCCTGGGAGAACAAGACCGGCGATCTCATTCAGGCTGCCGAGGTGCAGTCCCTTCTGAACCCAGTCGAACTCAACAAGGACAAATGAGGTGCCGGCATGAGCGATGGAATCACAGATACCCTGCACAGCGAGCATGTCCACCAACCGGCATCGGGTCTGAAGCGCTGGCTGTACACGACCAACCATAAAGACATCGGTACCCTCTATCTGCTCTTCGCCCTGACCATGTTTTTTACCGGCGGCGCCATGGCCATGGTGATCCGGGCCGAGCTGTTTCACCCGGGCTTGCAGCTGGTTGAGCCCCTCTTCTTCAACCAGATGACCACGGTGCACGGCCTCATCATGGTCTTTGGTGCCGTCATGCCCGCCTTCACCGGCCTGGCCAACTGGCTGATCCCCATGATGATCGGTGCCCCCGACATGGCATTGCCCCGGATGAACAACTGGAGTTTCTGGATACTGCCGTTTGCATTTCTGATCCTGCTGTCGAGCCTCTTCATGGAAGGGGGGGGGCCCAGCTCGGGCTGGACCTTCTACGCGCCTCTTTCGACCAAGTACAGCGGCAACAGCACGGCG
Organism: Aeromonas taiwanensis; assembly: GCF_000820165.1. Classification (GTDB taxonomy): domain Bacteria; phylum Pseudomonadota; class Gammaproteobacteria; order Enterobacterales; family Aeromonadaceae; genus Aeromonas; species Aeromonas taiwanensis. The sequence continues at coordinate 3,684 of NZ_CDDD01000030.1, read as the reverse complement.
TTGTTTGTGTTTGCGATCCACATCATGGGGATTTCCTCCATCATGGGGGCCATCAACGTCATCGTCACCATCTTCAACTTGCGGGCCCCCGGCATGGGCTGGATGCAGATGCCGCTCTTTGTCTGGACCTGGCTCATCACGGCCTTCCTGCTCATCGCCGTCATGCCGGTGCTGGCGGCGGCGGTGACCATGGTGCTGACGGACAAATACTTTGGCACCAGCTTTTTCGATGCTGCTGGAGGCGGGGATCCCGTCATGTTCCAGCATATCTTCTGGTTCTTCGGGCACCCGGAAGTCTACATCATGATCTTGCCGGCCTTCGGCATCGTCTCCAGCATTATCCCGACCTTCTCCCGCAAGCAGCTGTTCGGTTATCGCTCCATGGTTTATGCCACCAGCAGCATCGCCTTGCTCTCCTTCATGGTCTGGGCACACCACATGTTCACAACAGGATTGCCGGTCGTGGCCGAGCTGTTCTTCATGTACACCACCATGCTGATCGCGGTGCCGACCGGAGTGAAGGTGTTTAACTGGGTTGCCACCATGTGGCGCGGTTCCCTGACGTTCGAGACCCCCATGCTGTTCGCCATCGCCTTCATCACCCTGTTCACCATAGGCGGCTTCTCCGGGCTGATGCTGGCCATGACGCCGGCGGACTTCCAGTATCACGACACCTACTTCGTGGTGGCCCATTTCCATTACGTGCTGGTCACAGGTGCTGTCTTCTCGATCCTGGCCGCCGCGTATTACTGGCTGCCAAAATGGACGGGGCACATGTATGACGAGCGGCTCGGCCAGTGGCACTTCTGGTGCTCGCTCGTCTCGGTCAATGTGCTGTTCTTCCCCATGCACTTCGTCGGCCTGGCGGGCATGCCTCGCCGTATTCCGGATTACGCCCTGCAATTTGCCGATTTCAACATGCTGATCAGTCTCGGCGGCTTTGCCTTCGGGTTGTCACAACTTCTGTTTGTCTGGGGAGTGATCAAGTGCATCCGGGGGGGGAGGCAGGTGAGTGATCAGGTATGGGAGGGGGCGCAGGGGCTGGAGTGGACGCTCTCCTCACCACCGCCTTACCACAGCTTCAAGACACCGCCCGACATCCGGCCGGAAGAGAAGTAAGGAGGCACCATGGCACAGGTTAATCACGGCCCTCTGCTCAGAAAGCTGGCCCTGGTCGTGCTCGCCATGTTTGGCTTTGCCTTTGCGCTGGTCCCACTCTATGACGTCTTCTGCCGGATGACGGGTCTCAATGGCAAGACCGACGCTCAGCCAGCCACGATGGAACGGGCGGTGCCCGACAGTACGCGGAGCATACAGGTCGAATTTCTTGCCCATGCGGATAGCCGGATGCCCTGGGAGTTCAGCGGCGAAACGGTGCGACTGTCGGTGCGACCGGGGGACGTGAAGCAGGTCAATTACCGGGTATTCAACCCCACCGAGCGCACCATGGTGGGCCAGGCGGTGCCGTCCGTCTCCCCCGGCCCCGCGGCAGCCTACCTGAAGAAGGTGGAGTGTTTCTGCTTCAACCGCCAGGAGTTGCAGGCAGGAGAGAGCAAGCTGATGCCGCTCAAGTTCTATATCGATCCGGCCCTGCCTGACGACATCAACACCATCACGCTCTCCTACTCGCTCTATGACATAACCCAGCCCAAGCCGACCCCGGCACTCGCCCAGAGGAAATAGCCATGGCCAAGGTGAACCAGAATTATTACATACCTGAGCAGAGCCGTTGGCCCATCATAGGTGCCATCGCCCTGTTTCTCCTGGCTCTGGGGGCGGGACATCTGGTCAATGAGAGCGCGAGTGGCCAGGCCGGTATCGGTCGCTATCTGATGATGGCCGGGGTGGCCCTGCTGGCGTTCATGCTGTTCGGCTGGTTCCGCCATATCATCCACGAGTCCATGACCGGGCTCTACAGCGCCCAGATGGACAGATCCTTCAGGCAGGGCATGGTCTGGTTCATCTTCTCCGAGGTGATGTTCTTTCTGGCCTTCTTCGGCGTGCTGTTCTATGCCCGTCAGCTCGCCATGCCCTGGTTGGACGGAGCAGGTAGCAAGGTGATGACAGGCCAGTTGCTCTGGCCGGATTTCACTGCCCATTGGCCCCTGCTCAAGACCCCGGGAGGCACCACCACCCAGGCCATGCCCTGGCATGGCATCCCCCTTGTCAACACTGTGATCCTGCTCGGCTCCTCCGTCACCCTGCTGCTTGCGCATACGGGGCTGGAAGCGGGGAGACGGACCCGTCTCAAGGGGATGCTGCTGATGACAGTGGTACTGGGGCTGACATTCCTGTGGCTGCAGGGCTATGAATACCTTCATGCGTACCGGGAGCTGGGACTGCGGCTTGACTCCGGCATCTATGGTAATACCTTCTTCATTCTGACCGGGTTCCACGGTCTGCACGTCATGCTGGGCACCCTGTTCCTGACCATCATCTGGCTGCGCATCATGCTGAGGGATCATTTCACCCCACAGCGCCATTTCGCCTTCCAGGCTGCGGCCTGGTACTGGCACTTCGTCGACGTGGTCTGGCTCTGTCTGTTCGTCTTCGTCTATCTGCTCTGAAGTCGCCCTCAGTAGGGGCGCTGATTGGGCTCCAGCCAGCCCATCATGACGGCGAGCAGCAGAAGGACGATCACCAACAGGGAGAGGAAGACGCGGCGCCCCAGAGGGGTCGACATCTTTTGCGTGTGACCTGCGCTCATCATCAGCCAGAGGGCGTGAAACAGCTGTCCGATGATGAGCAGCAGCATGAGTACCAGCACCACCTTGATCAACATGTTGGGATCCTCCGTGATATGCGTGACTTGGCAACGTGGAACAAACAACGCCCCTGGCACCACAGACGCTGGCTCGTACTCTTGTTTACTCTGGTTGTGACCGCCGGTTTGTGCAAGCTGGCGCTCTGGCAGTGGCAGCGCGGGGTGGAGAAGGCGTCTTGGCTGGAGCGGATGGCGGCGGCACAACAGGCACCGCCACAAACGCTGGCCCAGCTCGACTGGAGCGACCCGGCGTCAGTGGACGGTCTGGCATTGCAGGGTGAAGTCGAGTGGGTATCTCCCTATATCTGGTTGCTGGACAACCAGGCTGCCGGGGGGGAGATCGGCTATGACGTGCTCATTCCGGTGCGAGCCCCCAACGCCTCCATTTTATTGCTGGTGAACCTGGGCTGGGTGTCCGCCCCCGCGAGCCGTGCTCAGCTGCCAAGGCCCGTTATCCCGGCCACCCTGGCGCTCGATGGCGTGTTGCGTACGGCCCCCGGCGGCCTCCTGCTGGGTCAGAATATCGAGTCCGGCCCCTATCCAAACCGGTTGCAGTCCATCAGGTCGGAGGCCCTGGGCGAGGTCATGGGAGCGCCTCTCGCAGACGCCGTGTTCTACCAGCAGCGGACTCCCTTCTTCTATCACTACCAGCCGAATGTCATGCCCCCAGAGAAGCACCGGGCTTATGCGGTGCAATGGCTCGGATTGGCGCTGGTGGTGCTGGTGGGCGGTCTGGTGCTAACGAGGAGGATGTCACCATGAATCCATGGCGTAGATGGCGCGTTCCCGTGCTCTTTGCTCTGGTGATCCTGCTGCCGGTGCTACTGGCGGCCCTGACCCTGAAGCAGGGCTGGTATGAAGCGGGCACCCGTAGCAAGGGGGTCTGGATGAATCAGGAGATCTATCTTATAAACATCTCC
>NZ_CDDD01000029.1 GCF_000820165.1 Aeromonas taiwanensis | reverse complement strand
CTCCAGCCGCTCGGCCGGGGTCGCCTCCGGCGCGCCCAGGTGTTCGCGCATGTGCCCCTCCAGCACCTCCAGCATCAGGCCGTTGACGGCCCCGCGGATAGCGGCGATCTGCTGCAGGATGGCGGCGCACTCGCTCCCCTGCTCCAGGGCGCTCTCCAGGGCGCCGGTCTGTCCCTTGATGCGTCTGACCCGGGCCAGCAGCTTCTTCTTGTCGTGGATGGTGTGTGACATCACGGATCCTCTCGCGCAATAAAACTATACTGGGGTATAGTATATTGCATCATCTGCTTCAGGAGAAATCCATGTCATCCCCCGTCTCGTCCCATTGCCACCAGCCCGTCGTGCACGAAGGCAATCCGCTGGCAGAACAGAAGACCCGCTGGGCCGTGCTGCTCACCGTCGTCATGATGGTGGCGGAGATCGGCGGCGGCTGGTTCTACAACTCCATGGCGTTGCTGGCCGACGGCTGGCACATGAGCTCCCATGCGCTGGCGCTCGGCCTCTCGGTGCTGGCCTATCGCGCCGCCCGTCACTTCGCCCGCGACCACAGGTTCAGCTTCGGAACCTGGAAGATAGAGGTGCTGGGGGGCTTCAGCAGCGCCCTGCTGCTGGTGGGGGTGGCGGGGGTGATGCTGTTCGAGTCGCTGGCCCGGTTGCTGGATCCCAGCCC
>NZ_CDDD01000028.1 GCF_000820165.1 Aeromonas taiwanensis | reverse complement strand
TATCGGATGAAAGCCTGGGCTGACTCCCCCTGCTTGGCCCAGGCTTTCATCCGATACAGGCTGATGCTGTTCATGGCGTCCTCTCCTCTGGCTCTGCTGTCGTGATGGCCGAGCGTCACTGTCGGCGACTAGCCGGGATCTAGCAGGGATCGGGCCAACCGGCTCTCTGCATGCGCCGGCCACCCGCAGGGGCGTCTTGCGGCGGTGCGCGGTGCAAATTGCGCCGACGGTGCTGCAAAACGCAAAAAAGAGTCTCATTCTGAACCTTGATTCTTGCCGTGCAAGCGCCGCAGGTGCAAAGCGCGGGGCGGCCGAACGCCGTGCCCGGTGTCTCCCCTGGCTGGCGTGCCCCTTGCATTGACGGGTAACAGAGTAAGCACGATCCGTTGCCCGGTGGCTGGGAGGCCCTATGAGACTCGGAGTGAACCAGATAGCCATGCTCTATTACGCCGCCGGCCTCTTGCTGATGAAGGGGATCTCCCTGCTGATGCTGCCGGTGCTGACCCACCTGCTGGCACCCCGGGAGTATGGCCAGCTGGAGGTCTTGCTGACCATCATCAACCTGGGCTCCCTCATCCTGGGGTTCGGGCTGGTGGATGCCCTCTATCGCTTCGCCGGGATGGCGGCAGATGAGGACGAGCGCAAGCAGGTGGTGGCGCGGGTGTTCGGCCTGGTCTGGATCATCGCGCTGGCGAGCCTGGTGCTGCTCTGGTGGCTGGCACCCCTGGTGCAGCGGCTGCTGCCAACCGAAACCCGCCTTGCCGATGTGCGCTGGGTGCTCTGCGCCCTGCCGTTCGAGGGGGTGATCGGGGTGCCGCTGGCCTGGCTGCGGATGCGCAATCAGGCCCGTCTCTTCTTTGTGGCCACCGCCGGCAAGGCGGTGATCCAGTCCCTGCTGACCGCCTGGTGGCTCTGGCTCGGCTGGGGCGTGAGCGGGGTGCTCGCCTCCGGCACCCTCACCTGTGTCGGGCTGGCGCTGCTGCTGAGCCTCTGGCAGTGGCGCGATGGCGGCATCCGCTTTGACTGGCAATACTACCTCCCCCTGCTGCGCTACGGCCTGCCGCTGGTGGTGAGCGGGCTGGCGGGCTTTGCCCTGAGCGGGCTGGATCGCTGGCTGCTGGCCGAACACGTCGGCGAGGCCCTGCTGGCCTACTACGCGGTGGCGGGCAAGCTGGCACTGGCGGTGGGACTTTTGCTGCAACCCTTCGCCCTCTGGTGGTATCCGCGCCGCTTCATGCTGCTCAGGGAGCCGGATGGCCTGCGCCTCAACGCCCACTACAGCGTGCTCGGCTCCGTGCTGGGGTTTGCCACCGCCGGGGTGGTGGGGCTCACAGCGCCCCTGCTCATTCGCTGGCTCACCCCCGAGAGTTACCACGGGGCCATCGCCTATATCCCGCTGCTGGTGCTGGGGATGGCGGTGCGCAACGTCTCTGATCTGCTCAACGTCGGCTGCTTCAGCGGCGAGGAGAGCAAGGCCCAGATGATTATCAATCTGGGATGCAGTCTGCTCGGCGTCCTTGGCTTTTTGCTCGCCATTCCGCACTTCGGGGTGGCCGGGGTGATCTGGACCCTGCTGCTGGTCTACCTGGTACGGGCGCTCGCCTTCTATCTGGTGAGCCAGCGGTTGCTGCCGCTGCCTTACCGTCTCTCCATGCTGTGGGCGAGCAGTGCCGGCTCCCTTGCCATGATGTGGCTCGGCCAGTGGTGGGCAGGGCAATGGGCCGCCTGAGCCACGCCCTCTGGGGGCTGGCCGCCACCCTGGTGGTGGCCGGACTCTGGTGGCGGCTGCCGCACCCGCTGCTGCTGCCGGTGCTGGGGCTGGCCATTCCCGCCATCTGGTTTGCCCTGCGCTGGCCGTTTCTGATGGTGCTGGGGTTCGTCACCTTCTCGTTTTTCCGGCTGCACGAGGTGTTTCCCCAGCTCTATCCCCTCAAGATCCCGCTGCTCTTCTCGCTGGCGGCGATCGGCGCCCTGATCTGGCACACCCTGCTCACCGGCCGCATCAAGCCCTACTGGAGCCAGCCCCTCAGCTGGTTGACCGCCTTCTTCGTGATGGTCTCCATCGGGGTGCTGTTTGCCAGCAACCGGGGGGAGGCGATCGCCACCTGGACCGGCAGCTACAGCAAGATCTACCTGATGACGCTGGCCACCGCCTGGCTGGTACGCAGGCCGGAGGACTTCGCCCTGGCGGTGCGGGTCTTCGTGGTGGCCGGCTGCATGGTGGCCCTGGTGGCGCTCTACAACAAGAGCAGCGGCATCGGGCTGGTGGAGGGGACCCGGGTCACCATAGGGCGCGAGCTCGGCTCTGTGCTGGGGGATCCCAACGATCTGGCGCTGGTGCTGCTGTTTCCTGCCGGCTTCTCCCTGAGCCTGCTGCTCAACCGGGGCAACGGCCTGGGAGGGCGCATCCTGGGGGCGGTGGGGTTCGTGCTGGTGGCCGCCGCCATCATCGCCACCCAGAGTCGCGGCGGCCTGCTCGGGATCTGTGCGGTGAGCGGCCTCTTTGCCTGGCAGCGGGTGCAGTCGAAAACCCTGCTGATCCTGTGCGGCACCCTGGCGCTCCTGGTGCTGTTCGCCGCCGCCGGGATAAGCGACAGGGCCTCCGGCGGGGCGGCGGAGAGCGGGGTGGATGCCTCGGCCATGGGCCGCCTCTACGCCTGGCAGGCCGCCTGGGGCATGGCGCTGGCCCATCCGCTCATCGGGGTGGGGCTCTCCAACTTCTACTACAACTACTTCTTCTACAGCCCCCACTGGGACGGCCTCAACCACGCGGTGCACTCCACCTGGTTCGGGGTACTGGCGGAGACCGGCTTCGTGGGGCTGACCCTGTTTGTCGGCATGGTGGCGGTGACCCTCTACCGGGCGTGGCACTGCCGCCTGGATGGCATGCCTCCTGCAGTAGTCACAGCCATGCAGGGGGTGATGGCGAGCATGGTGGGGTTCGTCATCTCGGGGTCCTTCCTGACCCAGGGCTTTACCTGGCCCATCTATCTGGAGCTGTCGCTGGCGGTGGCAGCCATCAAATATGTCCGGCAGGCCAGGGAAGCGGAAATGGCCATGGCCGGGGCGGAGCGGGATAAACAGGAAAAGGGAGCAGAGTCATGAGCGCAACCCCCATTTTGCTGGTGCACTACGGCGAGAACTGGATCCGTGGCAGCGAGCGCTGCCTGCTGGATCTGCTGGCCCACCTGGATCGCAGCCGCTTTGCCCCCCTGCTCTGGTGCAACAGCCAGCAGCTGGCAGAGGAGGCCGCCCTGCTCGGGGTGAAGGCGGTGGTCGAGCCCTTCTCTCTGCTGCTGGGCTGGCAGGCCCCCCGCTTCGATCTGGCCGCCCACCGGGCCCTGTGCCAGCGGGCGCAGGCACTGATAAGCGAGCACGGCATCACCCTGGTGCACGCCAACAGCGCCGCCCCCTGCCAGTGGCTGGCCGGGGTGTGCCGCAAGATGAAGGTGCCCCTGGTGTGCCATCTGCACGCCCGTTATCAGCCCAGAGACAGGTTCAGTCTGCGGGTGCATCAGGCCAACGTGCTGATCGGGGTAAGCCAGCCGGTGCTGGCCCCCTGGCGGGAGGATGGCTGCGAGCACACCCGGCTGGTCCACATCGCCAACGGGGTGGATGAGATGCGGCTCAATCGGGGTGAGCCCTGGCCCGTCAGCAGCCTGCCCGGGCTGCCGTCGGGGGAGCTGATCCTGGCCACCATAGGGTCGCTGATCAAACGCAAGGGGGTGGACCTGCTGATCCGCTCCCTGGCCGAGCTCTGCGCTCAGGGGGGCAAGGCACAGCTGCTGGTTGTCGGCAGCGGCCCCGAACAGGCCGCGCTCACGGCATTGGCCGCTGAGCTGGGGGTGGCCGAGCGGGTGCACTTTCTCGGCGAGCGGCCTGACAGCGCCGCCATCCTGCGAGGCGGGGTGGATCTGCTGGTTTCCGGCGCCCGCGAGGAGGTGTTCGGCCTGACCCTAGCCGAGGCGGGCATGCTGGGGCTGCCGGTCAGCGCCTATCGGGTGGGGGGCATCCCCGAGGTGGTGGAGCACGGGATCACGGGCCTCCTGGCAGACCCCGGCAACTGGCGGCAGATGGCGGCCCACTGGCAGCGATTGAGCGCTCCGGCCCTGCGCAGCCGATTGGGGCTGGCGGGGCAGCTGCGTGCCAGCCAGCTGTTCACGGTCAAACGCTATGTGGAGAAGGTGAGCGCGCTCTGGTCGGCGACGCTGGCGGGGCGCTGGGACAGCCCTGCGCGCGCCCCCTATGGCCGCATGGTGCGCTGGCTCGGGCAGCGTCTGCTGGCCAGGGTGGGTCTTGCGGGGGAAGGTGCGCTGGCCGGGAGCCGGAGCCTCACCATCCCATCGGACGAAGGAGTGCAATCATGAATCAACGTCATGAGCCGGCCGCCGCAATGGCAGGCATGGGGACGCGGTCAAGCGCGACGACAAAGCTGGTGCTGGTGGATCCCATCCCGTTTCGCGGGGGCTCCAAGGTGGCGACCGAGGCGATGCTGGAGGCCCTGAGCGAGCGCATGCCCGCCATGGAGCACCACGTGCTGACCGCCGATCATGGCTCCTGGCCTGCCTGCCGGCACCACCACCTCCGG
>NZ_CDDD01000027.1 GCF_000820165.1 Aeromonas taiwanensis | reverse complement strand
GCCACCCACAGCACTGCGGCAGGCACGAGCAGGAGCGGCATCCCCCTCGCCTCCCCCCGCCCCAGCCACATGGCGAGCACGATGACCACAAACAACAGCAAAGGTGGGATCCGCACCGCTAAACGCATATTTTCTTCCCGTTCCCCGTGCCACGAATGGCGCCGTTAAGTTACACTCCCAGCGCTGACATCTTGGAAAAAATGGATAAATATCATCCACATACGAATAAATTCCCAAGATGCAGACACACGCGTCCACACAGGACGCACCTCAACTGAGACAATAAGAAGGTAACATCCCATGCACAAGAAAACGCTGCTCGCGACCCTGATCTTCGGTCTGCTGGCCGGCCAGGCGGTTGCCGCCCCCTATCTGCCGCTCGCGAGCGACCACCGCAACGGTCAGGAGCAGACCGCCACCAACGCCTGGCTGGAAGTGGATCTCGGCGCCTTCGAGCACAACATCCAGACCCTGAAAAATCGCCTGGGTGACAAGGGCCCGCAGATCTGCGCCATCATGAAGGCCGACGCCTACGGTCACGGCATCGATCTGCTGGTGCCCTCCGTGGTCAAGGCAGGCATCCCCTGCATCGGCATCGCCAGCAACGAAGAGGCCCGCGTGGCCCGCGAGAAGGGCTTCGAGGGTCGCCTGATGCGGGTGCGCGCCGCCACCCCGGATGAAGTTGAGCAGGCCCTGCCCTACAAGATGGAAGAGCTGGTCGGCAGCCTGGCCAGTGCCCAGGGGATCGCCGACATCGCCCAGCGCCACAACACCAATATTCCGGTGCACATCGGTCTGAACTCCGCCGGCATGAGCCGCAACGGCATCGACCTGCGCCAGGCCGATGCCAAGGAAGACGCCCTGGCCATGATCAAGCTCAAGGGTATCACCCCGGTCGGCATCATGACCCACTTCCCGGTGGAGGAGAAAGAGGACGTCAAGATGGGGCTGGCCCAGTTCAAGCTGGACTACCAGTGGCTGATCGACGCCGGCAAGCTGGATCGCAGCAAGCTCACCATCCACGCCGCCAACTCCTTCGCCACCCTGGAAGTGCCGGAAGCCTACTTTGACATGGTACGCCCGGGCGGCATCATCTATGGCGACACCATCCCCTCCTACACCGAGTACAAGAAGGTGATGGCGTTCAAGACCCAGGTCGCCTCCGTCAACCACTACCCGGCGGGCAACACCGTCGGTTATGACCGTACCTTCACCCTCAAGCGCGACTCCCTGCTCGCCAACCTGCCGATGGGTTACTCCGACGGCTACCGCCGCGCCATGAGCAACAAGGCCTATGTGCTGATCCATGGCCAGAAGGCTCCTGTCGTGGGCAAGACCTCCATGAACACCACCATGGTGGACGTGACCGACATCAAGGGGATCAAACCCGGTGACGAGGTGGTCCTGTTCGGCCGCCAGGGGGATGCCGAGGTGAAGCAGTCTGATCTGGAGGAGTACAACGGCGCCCTGCTGGCGGACATGTACACCGTCTGGGGTTACACCAACCCCAAGAAGATCAAGCGCTAAGCAAATCGCTGATATGAAAAAGGGCTCCCTGGGGAGCCCTTTTCAGTAGGTTGGCAATCACGCCGCTTTCACGCCCTCTTTCTTGCGGGTCACCCAGAGGCTCAGCCCCATGGAGGCCAGCAGGATCAATGCTACTACTCCGAGTGCGATGCCGGTCGGGATCTTGAACACATCCAGCAGCAACATCTTGACCCCGATGAACATCAGGATCAGCGCCAGGCCGTATTTGAGCAGGGCGAAGCGCTCGGCGACACCGGCCAGCAGGAAGTACATGGCGCGCAGCCCCATGATGGCGAAGATGTTGGAGGTCAGCACGATGAAGGGATCCGTGGTCACCGCGAAGATGGCCGGGATGCTGTCCACCGCGAAGATGAGATCGCTCACCTCCACCAGCACCAGAATGAGCAGCAGCGGGGTCGCGTAGCGCACACCGTCACGCCAGACGAAGAAGTTCTCCCCCTCCAGGGTCTCGGTCACCTTGAAGCGGCGACGCATCCAGCCGAGCAGGGCGTTGTTCTCGAGATCCGGCTCCTTGTCGGCCGCCCACAGCATCTTGGCACCGGTCAGCAGCAGGAAGGCACCGAACAGGTAGAGGATCCAGTGGAACTGCTCGATGAGCCAGCTGCCCGCGAACACCATGCCGGCACGCATGACGATGGCACCCAGTACCCCGTAGAGCAGCACCCGGCGCTGCAGCTCGGCGGGAATGGCAAAGTAACCGAACAGCATCAGCCAGACGAAGACGTTGTCCACCGCCAGCGCCTTCTCGATGAGGTAGCCGGTGAGGAACTCCAGTCCCTTCTCGTTGGCTATTTCGCGCCCGGCGCTGTGATCCAGCCAGAGCCAGATGGCCAGGTTGAACAGGAGCGCCACACTGACCCAGATGAGGGACCAGACACCCGCCTCTTTCAGCGACACCTTGTGCGCCTTGCCGCCGCCGACAAAGCGGATATCAATCCACAACAGGACCAGCACTATGCTGAAGAAACCGGCCCACATCCACCATTCACCCATTTTCCTTTCTCCCAAAACGACAAAACCCACGGCCGGGAGGCGGTGGGTTTGCGTCTGGAGCAGATACACCTTGCCTCTCGGCAAGGTCTCACTTACAGCCGATTTGCATCGACTGCCCGGCTGCCGGGTGCACTGCAGGAAAAGGTGTGCACCGTAATGACGACAAACCGGCGAGAAGTTACTCCCCTTGTTGCGGCGGATAGTAACAGCCCCGAAAGGTAACGCCAAGAGGCATCTTCTCCCCGAGTAAAAATAATAAAGGGCGCCACACGGGCGCCCTCGTTCTCAGGCTCTCTTCAGAGCGGATCCACCTTGAGGCAGGAGACCGCGTGATCGAAGTTCCCCTCCAGCATGGGCCGGGTCTTGGCACATTCGGGGCCGGCCACCGGGCAACGGGTACGGAACACGCAACCGGACGGCGGGTTCATGGGGGACGGCAGATCCCCTTCCAGGATCTGGATGGTCTTGCTGCGCTCCACGTCCGGATCCGGGATGGGCACCGCCGACATCAGCGCCTTGGTATAGGGGTGCAAGGGGTTCGCGAAGATCTCCTTGCCGGTGCCGAGCTCCACCGCGTTGCCCAGGTACATCACCAGCACCCGATCCGAGATGTGCTTCACCACGGAGAGGTCGTGGGCGATGAAGATGAGGGAGAGCCCCATCTCCTTTTGCAGAGATTTCAGCAGGTTCACCACCTGGGCCTGGATGGACACATCCAGCGCCGAGACCGGCTCGTCGCAGATGATCATCTTGGGTTCCAGGATGAGCGCCCGGGCGATGCCGATGCGCTGACACTGACCGCCGGAGAACTCGTGGGGGTAGCGGTTCACCAGGTTCGGCAACAGGCCCACCTTGGTCATCATGGTGCGCACCTTCTCCTTCACCTCCTCCTTGCCCAGAGCCGGGTAGAAGGTGATGAGGGGCTCGGCGATGATGTCGCCTATGGTCATGCGCGGGTTGAGCGACGCCAGCGGGTCCTGGAAGATCATCTGGATCTCCTTGCGCTTCTCCCGCAGCGCCCCCTGCTCGAGCTTGGTCAGATCCTGCCCGAGCCACACCACCTTGCCGTCGGTGGCCGGCACCAGGCCGATGAGGGCGCGGGCGAAGGTGGACTTGCCACAGCCGGACTCCCCCACCACGCCCAGGGTTTCCCCTTCGTAGAGGCGCAGGGTCACCCCGTCCACCGCCTTCAGGGCGGAGGGCTTGGCCCAGGGCCAGGCCTTGTCACTCTTGATTTGGAAGTGAACCTTGAGGTCGGACACTTCCAGCAGCAGTTTCTTGTCAGTACCCATTTAGTTCACTCCCTTGATGATGGCATCCGACACCCAGTGGCAGGCCCGCTCCCGCCCGTCATTGAACGGGGTGAGGATGGGGGACTGCTGGCCGCAAATCTCGTGTACCCGGTGGCAGCGCTCCTGGAAGGGGCAACCGGTAGGCAGACGCAGCAGGTTGGGCGGATTGCCCGGGATGGTGGGCAGCACTTCCCCTTCGGTGTCGAGACGGGGAATGGCGCGCAGCAGACCCTCGGTGTAAGGGTGGCTCGGCCGATAGAAGATGTCGTTCACCTTGCCGTACTCCATGGTACGGCCGGCGTACATCACCAGCACCTTGTCGCAGATGCCGGCCACCACGCCCAAGTCGTGGGTGATCATGATGATGGCGGTGTTGAACTCGCGCTTGAGTTCGTTCATCAGGGTCATGATCTGGGCCTGCACCGTCACGTCCAGCGCCGTGGTCGGCTCGTCGGCGATGAGCAGCTGCGGGCGGCACAGGAGCGCCATGGCGATCATCACCCGCTGGCGCATGCCGCCGGAGAACTCGTGGGGATACATGTTCATCCGCTTGCGCGACTCGGGGATCTTCACCGCGTCCAGCATGCGTACCGACTCCTCGAAGGCGGCGGCCTTGGTCATCCCCTTGTGCAGCATCAGCACTTCCATCAGCTGATCCTTCACCTTCATGTAGGGGTTGAGCGACGTCATGGGATCCTGGAAGATCATGGCGATCTTCTCGGAGCGGATACGGTTGAGCTTGGACTCCGGCAGGTTCAGGATCTCTTCACCCTGGAACTTGGCCGACCCCGTGATGACGCCGTTCTTGGCGAGCAGCCCCATGATGGCAAAGGCGGTCTGGGACTTGCCGGAGCCGGACTCCCCGACGATCCCGAGGGTTTCGCCGGCGGAGAGGGAGAAGTTGAGGTCGTTCACGGCCACCACGTTGCCGTCCGGGGTCTTGAACTCGACCCGCAGATCTTTCACATCCAGTAATTTCATATAAACACTCCTTATCGATCTGTCGTGAGGCAGGCCTGCCCATCCCGCTGGCGCTATGCGTCCAGCGGACGGGTCCTACGGCATTGCTTGCGTCTTACCGATCCTTGGGATCGAGGGCATCACGCAGACCATCCCCGAGGAAGTTGAAGCAGAACAGGGTCACCACCATGAAACCGGCGGGGAACAGGAGTTGCCAGATGGCCACTTCCATCGACTTGGAGCCTTCATCCAGCAGGGCGCCCCAGCTGGTCATGGGCTCTTGCACACCCAGCCCCAGGAAGCTCAGGAAGGATTCGAACATGATCATGCCAGGCACCAGCAGGGTGGCGTAGACCGCCACTATCCCCAGCACGTTCGGCACTATGTGGCGGGTGATGATCTTCCACTTGGAGACGCCGCAGACGTGGGCCGCTTCGATGAACTCCTTGCTCTTGAGGCTCAGGGTCTGGCCGCGGACGATCCGCGCCATGTCGAGCCAGCTCACCGCGCCGATGGCGAGGAAGATGAGGGCCAGATTGCGACCGAAGAAGGTCACCAGCATGATCACGAAGAACATGAAGGGGAAGGCGTTGAGGATCTCCAGCACCCGCATCATCAGGCTGTCGACCCGACCGCCGATGAAACCGGAGGCTGCGCCATACAGAGTGCCAATGATGACAGCCACCAGGGCCCCCATGATGCCGACCATGAGGGAGATGCGACCGCCGAGCAGGGTGCGCACGAACAAGTCACGCCCCAGGCTGTCGGTGCCGAACCAGTGACCGGTCTCCATGTCGGGGGCGCTCTGCATGGCACCCCAGTCCGGATCGTCGAAGGTGTACTGGGACAGGTGCGGCCCCACGATCACCGCCAGACCGATGATGGTCAGGATGATGAGGCTGGTGAGCGCCGCCTTGTTGCGCAGGAAACGGCGGCGGGCGTCCTTCCACAGGGAGCGTCCTTCCACCACTTCCACTTTCTGGGCGAACGCCTCGACGGCTTCGCGCTTTTCAGTTGTGACTACCATGATGTACTCCCGGCTTAATAACGGATCTTGGGGTCGATGACGGCATAGAGAATATCGACCACGGCGTTAAAGGTGATGGTGAGGGCCCCGACCAGAATGGTCAGGCCGAGCACCATGGAGTAATCACGGTTCAGCGCACCGTTGACGAACAGCTGACCAATCCCCGGCAGGCCGAAGATGGTCTCGATGACCACGGAGCCGGTGATGATGCCGACGAACGCCGGCCCCAGGTAGGAGACCACCGGCAGCATGGCCGGGCGCAGCGCGTGTTTCAGGATGATGTGGCGCAGCGGCAGCCCCTTGGCACGGGCGGTACGGATGAAGTTGGAGTTCATGGTCTCGATCATGCTGCCCCGCATGATGCGGGAGATGGCCGAGATGTAGTACATCATCATGCCGAACACCGGCAGCACCATGAACTGGGCCCCGCCCCCCTGCCAGCCCCCCGCCGGGAACCAGCCGAGGTAGATGCTGAAGAAGAGCACCAGCAAGGGTGCCAATACGAAGCCGGGTATCACCACCCCGGCCATGGCCGACGACATCAGCAGATAGTCGATGAGGGTGTTCTGTTTCAAGGCTGCAATGGTGCCGAAGGTGACCCCCAGGGTCACCGCCAGCAGGAAGGCGACCGAGCCTATCTTGGCGGAGACAGGCAGGGCCTGGCTCACCAGATCATTGACGGTGAAGTCCTTGTATTTGAAGGAGGGCCCCAGATCCCCCTGGACCAGGTTGCCCAGATAGGTGAGGTATTGCATGCCGATGGGCTTGTCCAGGCCATATTTGGCCTCGATGTTGGCCAGGACTTCCGGCGGCAGGGCGCGTTCGCTGGTGAAGGGGTTCCCCGGGGCGAAACGCATCATGAAGAAGGAGACGGTGATCAAGACCAGCAGAGTCGGGATCGCTTCCAGTAGACGTTTAAGGATGAATTTCAACATAGACATTTCCTGTCCTGTACTGCTTCCAAAGGGTCGCGGTTGTAATAAAGGCCCGCCGTCCGGCGGGCCCTGCTTGTTATGCGACTTGTTTCTTTACTCAGTGAGCAATGATGTACATGTCTTTGCTGTAGATGTTGTCCAGCGGGTTGGCCGGGTAGCCACCCACGTAGGGCTTGACCATGCGGGAGGTCACGTACTGATAGATGGGGGCGATCGGCATGTCCTTGGCCAGGATCTCTTCGGCCTGGACATAGAGGTTGTTGCGCGCCTCGGCATCCACCTGGTTGCGGGACTCGCTCATCAGCTTGTCGAACGCCGTGTTGGAGTACTTGCCGTCGTTGTTGCCGTGAGTGGTCTGCATCAGATCCAGCATGGAGGAGGCTTCGTTGTAGTCGGCGATCCAGCCGGCACGACCCACGTCGAAGTTACCCTGCTTCTTGGTCTCCAGGTAGGTCTTCCACTCCTGATTCACCAGGCTCACTTCCACACCCAGCTTCTTCCACATGGAGGCGACGGCCACGGCCACCTTCTTGTGGTTGTCGTCGGTGTTGTAGAGCAGCTCGAACTTGAGCGGCTTGCCCGGGCCATAACCGGCTTCGGTCAGCAGCTCTTTCGCCTTGGCATCACGCTCGGCCTGGCTCAGCTTGGACCAGGCCGGGGCTACCGGCTTGAAGCCGTCCACGAAGTCGGGCACCAGGGTATAACCCGGGGTCTCGCCCTTGCCCATCACCTTGTCGGCGATCACGTTGCGGTCGATGGCATAGGAGAGCGCGGTACGCACGCGCACGTCATCAAACGGCTTGTGCTTGAAGTTGTACTGGTAGTAGTAGGTACCCACATAGCCGCTCACCTGCACTTCCTTGGGCAGCTCTTTCTTCATCTGCTTGAAGCGCTCGATGGGCATGTTGTAGGTCAGATCCACTTCACCGGCCAGGTAGCGGTTCAGCTCGGCGTTGGTGGACTGGATCGGCAGGTAGGTCACCTTGTTGATGACGGTCTTGGCGTTGTTCCAGTAGTTGGGGTTGCGCTCGACGTCGACGCGCTCGTTGACCACCCAGTCCTTCAGCACATAGGCGCCGTTGGAAACCATGTTGCCGGGTTGGGTCCACTTGTCACCGAACTTCTCGATCACCTTCTTCGGTACCGGGTAAGTGGTGGTGTGGGAGAGCATGCTGACGAAGTAAGGCACCGCCTTCTCCAGCTGCACCTCGAAGGTGTAATCGTCCACCGCCTTCACACCCAGGGTGTCGGACGGCTTCTTGCCCGCGATGATGTCGGTGGCGTTGACGATGGTCGGGATCTCCATGTACCAGGAGTACGGAGAAGCCGTTTTGGGATCCACCGCGCGCTTGAAGGCAAATTCGAAATCGTGAGCGGTGACGGGATCCCCGTTGGACCACTTGGCATCCTTGCGCAGGTGGAACACGTAGTGTTTGTTGTCCTTGGTTTCCCAGGACTCGGCGACGCCGGGCAGGGTCTCACCCTTGGGGCCGGAGGTGACGAGACCTTCGAACAGGTCGCGCAGGATGTTGGATTCTACCGTACCTTCGGTCTTGTGCGGATCCAGGGTTGCGGGTTCGGAACCATTGCCTTTCACCAGGGTCTGCTCGGAGGCGAGCTTGGTGCCGGCGGGGACATCGGCGGCGTGAGCCAGAGTGGCGCCACCAAAGAGTGCGGTCAATAAAAGGGTATTAATAATTGTTTTTCTATGAGTCATTTCCATACTCCAACAAGAACATTCCATGCATTTGTTATCCACGAGATAAAAACCTCGCTGCCCGCATAATTCCCTGACAAATCTGATAATGCAATAGATATCATCAGCACCAGGGTACTTTCATGGTCAAAAAAACAACTTCAAACCATTTATTCAGCAATTAAATATGGCGATCAGGTCAGTTTCTATACAGGGACGGTCGATTCTAGGAAATGACCAACAAAAAAGAAACAATAAAAAGCCGGTCACGAGGACCGGCTACGACAAAACATAGAGCTGGCTCACACCAGACCGGGGAAGACCCCCTTGATGCCCGCGACGATGATCTCGATGCCGAGCGACATCATGATGAGGCCCATGATACGGGTGACCACGTTGATGCCGGTGTTGCCCATCAGCTTGAACAGCAGGGGGGCGGCGCGGAAGATGAGCCAGGAGCAGCAGGCAAAGGCCACCACCACCAGGAACATGCCGGCCATCTGGGGCAGGGTCTTCTGGCTGGCATAGACGATGGAGGAAGAGATGGCGCCGGGTCCGGCCATCAGGGGCAGTGCCAGGGGCACCACGGCGATGGATTCGCGCGCAGCCAGTTCACCCTTCTCCTGCTTGTTGTGCTTCACCTCCCCCAGCTTGCCCTGCAGCATGGACCAGGCGATCAGGGTGATCAGCGAGCCCCCGGCGATACGAAACGACGCCAGCGAGATGCCGAAGCTATCGAGGATCAGCTGCCCCATGCACATGGAAACAATCAGGATGATCATCACGGCAATATGGGCGGTGGTATTGGTCTTCCTGCGCTCATCCGGCTGCATGTGACCGGTCAGGCTCACGAAGACCGGCAACAACCCCAGCGGGTTGATGATCGCAAACAGGCCGACGAAAAATTTCAGGTATAAAGAGAAGTCTATTGCTGCCATAGGCGCCATCCAGAACCAAACCGGGCCACAGGGGTCATCCCCATCCAATTGCGCGTAAATTTACACCATGATTTTTCCCTTCACCAATCAAATAATCTCACCCTTTTCGGGGCTTTTCAGTTAGTTCCTCTAATGTATCGACAAAATTCAACATATCGAGTTGTTAAGCCGAGTCAGTGATGGTTAACAATATGATCGAACGCATCGACATTTAATTCTGCAAGACCATCTCATTTCAATATTCACCATCAACAAACCACCCTGTTGGTGGCGTAATGACGCTTTTCCCTGAACGCACAACGACGAGCAACACCTGTCGTGCCCACTCATTCGGGCTGCACGTATCCCCTTCTTCTCTGCCATCGTCGGCAACGAGCCATCGCTCCCACCCCGAATTCTGCCGCGCCAGCGCCGTGACTGGATAAAAGCAACAAGCCACTGGCTCAACAAAAATGAAACCCTCGCCAACTGGCTGGAGAAAGCCACTGCCAAGCCCCTCCCCTGCCGGATCGCCTCCCCTCGGTGCCCCTGGGGGAAACAACGCTGAATTCAGGTGCCATACCCCTTGCATCGCCGGCGACCCGCGCCGGGTTTCAGGCAACAGGTTAGCAACATTCGGCCTGCCGGGTGGCTGAAACAAAATTTCTTTTGTTCTTTTGTTACATATGATCCAGATCAATTTTTTCTGACACATCCCGGCCCTATAATCGAGTCAGAAAACAGTTTACTAAGACATGTAAATACCCCGTTGTGGTGATTCTCTCCTTGACAGGGCGGCTATAATTGCCGGGCATTGCCAAGGTCTTACTAAACAGTTTTCAAATCATCAGGAGATAAACATGGCAGTAACCAATTTGGCTGAACTGGATGCACTGGTTGCCCGCGTCAAAGAAGCGCAGCGTCAATTCGCCAGCTTCTCGCAAGAGCAGGTAGACAAGGTTTTCCGTGCCGCCGCCCTCGCCGCCAGCAACGCCCGTATCCCCCTGGCCCAGATGGCCGTGGCCGAATCCGGTATGGGTATCATCGAAGACAAGGTTATCAAGAACCACTTCGCCTCCGAATACATCTATAACGCCTACAAAGACGAAAAGACCTGCGGCATCCTGAGCCAGGACGACGAGATGGGCACCATCACCATCGCCGAACCGGTAGGCATCATCTGCGGTATCGTACCGACCACCAACCCGACTTCCACCGCGATCTTCAAGGCTCTTATCTCCCTGAAGACCCGTAACGCCATCATCTTCTCCCCGCACCCCCGTGCCAAGAACTCCACCAATACCGCTGCCAAGCTGGTACTGGATGCAGCCATTGCCGCCGGTGCCCCGAAAGACATCATCGGCTGGATTGACCAACCCTCCGTCGAACTCTCCAACGCCCTGATGCGTCACGACGACATCAACCTGATCCTGGCCACCGGCGGCCCGGGCATGGTGAAGGCCGCCTACTCCTCCGGCAAACCCGCCATTGGCGTGGGTGCGGGCAACGTGCCCATCGTCATCGACGAGACTGCCGACGTGAAGCGTGCCGTCGCCTCCATCCTGATGTCCAAGACCTTCGACAACGGCGTGGTTTGTGCCTCCGAGCAGGCGGTCATCGTGGTTGACTCCATTTATAACCAGGTCAAGGAGCGTTTCGCGACCCACGCCGGCTATATCCTCTCCAAGGAAGAGGCCGACAAGGTGCGTAAAGTGCTGCTGATCAACGGCGCCCTGAACGCCGACATCGTGGGCCAGCCTGCCACCAAGATCGCCGCCATGGCCGGTGTCACCGTTCCCGCGACCACCAAGATCCTCATCGGTGAAGGCCTGGAGCTCTGCGCAGAAGACGAGTTTGCTCACGAGAAGCTCTCCCCGACGCTGGGTATGTTCCGTGCCAAGAACTTCGAAGAAGCCGTCGAGATGGCCTGTGACATGGTCAACATCGGTGGTATCGGCCACACCTCCGGTCTGTATACCGACCAGGATCGCAACGCCGACCGCATCAAGTACTTCGGCGACAAGATGAAGACTGCCCGTATCCTCATCAACACCCCCTCCACCCAGGGTGGTATCGGTGACCTGTACAACTTCGCGCTGGCCCCGTCCCTGACCCTGGGTTGCGGCTCCTGGAGTGGTAACTCCATCTCCGAAAACGTCGGTCCCAAGCACTTGATCAACAAGAAGACAGTCGCA
The DNA here is from genome assembly GCF_000820165.1 of Aeromonas taiwanensis. GTDB lineage: Bacteria > Pseudomonadota > Gammaproteobacteria > Enterobacterales > Aeromonadaceae > Aeromonas > Aeromonas taiwanensis. Next base: position 25,970 of record NZ_CDDD01000027.1, on the reverse strand, counting down.
AAACGGGCAGAAAATATGCTGTGGCACAAACTTCCGAAATCCATCTACTTCCGTCGTGGTTCCCTGCCTATCGCCCTGGGCGATCTGGAAGGCAAGAAGCGTGCGCTGGTAGTGACCGACCGCTTCCTGTTCAACAACGGCTACGCCGATGAAGTGGTCCGTCTGCTCAAGAAGCTGAACATGGAAGTGGAGATCTTCTACGAAGTGGAAGCCGACCCCACCCTGTCCGTGGTACGCAAGGGCGCCGAAATGGCCAACTCCTTCAAGCCGGACGTGATCGTCGCCCTAGGCGGTGGTTCTCCGATGGACGCCGCCAAGATCATGTGGGTGATGTACGAGCATCCGGACACCGCGTTCGAAGATCTGGCAATGCGCTTCATGGACATCCGCAAGCGTATCTACAAGTTCCCGAAAATGGGCGTGAAGGCCGAACTGGTCTGCATCACCACCACGTCCGGTACCGGTTCTGAAGTGACCCCGTTTGCGGTCGTGACCGATGACGCCACCGGCATGAAGTACCCGCTGGCCGACTACGAGCTGACCCCGAACATGGCCATCGTGGACGCCAACCTGGTCATGGGCATGCCGAAATCCCTGTGCGCCTTCGGTGGTATCGACGCCGTGACCCACGCCATGGAAGCCTATGTCTCCGTGCTGGCGAACGAGTACTCCGATGGCCAGGCGCTGCAAGCCCTGAAACTGCTGAAGGACTACCTGCCCTCCAGCTACATCAACGGCGCCAACGACCCGGTTGCCCGCGAGAAGGTGCACAACGCCGCCACCATCGCCGGTATCGCGTTTGCCAACGCCTTCCTGGGCGTGTGCCACTCCATGGCCCACAAACTGGGTGCGGAGTTCCACATCCCCCACGGCCTGGCCAACGCCCTGCTGATCAGCAACGTCATCCGCTACAACGCGAACGACAACCCGACCAAGCAGACCGCGTTCTCCCAGTACGACCGTCCGCAGGCTCGTCGTCGCTACGCCGAAGTGGCTGACCATCTGGGTCTGACCGCTGCCGGTGACCGCACCGCGGCCAAGATCGAGAAGCTGCTGGCCTGGCTGGACGAGCTGAAGGCAACCCTGGGCATTCCGGCCTCCATCCGTGAAGCTGGCGTGAACGAGGCGGACTTCCTGGCCAAGGTTGACCAGCTGGCCCTGGAAGCCTTCGATGACCAGTGCACCGGCGCCAACCCGCGCTACCCGCTGATCACCGAGCTGAAAGCCATCCTGATGGACACCTACTACGGCCGTCCCTTCATCGAGGAAGCCCAGGTGGCCACCAAGGTAGAAGCCAAAGTCGAAGCCAAGGTAGACACCAAGAAAAAATCCAAGGCCTGATAAGTCCCCTGGATGATGAAAGCCCGCGCAGATGCGCGGGCTTTTTTATTTGTCTATCTGTTTAATTTTGCTAGCTTATTGATAGGCAAATTCGACAGAAGAGCTAATCCATGGCGCTGATCCAGGCCTCCATCGAGCAGTTGAGAGTCGGCCACTACATCCATCTCCCCACGGGATGGACGAGTCACCCTTTTATGTTCAATGCCTTCAAGATCCGCGACCAGCACCAGCTCGATATCATCCGACACCTCGAACTCACCCTGCTGATGGTGGATCCCGACAAGAGCGATCTGCCCGTCGAACCCCTGTTGCGCGCCGACCCGGCCCCCTCCCCCGAGCGGGAGATGACGCAGGACACCCCCTTGCACTCCACGGAGCCCACCTTCGACGAGAAGGCGTTCAGACGCTCCCTGCGCACCGCCGACAAGGCCTTCGGCCAGTCCCTCTCGGATTTGCGCGATGCGCTCGGCGCCCTCAACCTCAAGCCTGACGAGGGGCTCGCCAATACCGCCCAGCTAGTGCGCAGCACCGCCAGCCGTCTTGCCAGCCATCAGGGGCCGCTCGGGTTGCACCTCATCCGCAGCCAGCACACGGATAGCCTGCTGCAACACAGCCTGAGCGTGGCCTTCATCGCCATGCTGATGGCCCGGGAACTCGGCATGACCCCGATCGACATCGAGGAGGCGGGACTGGCCGGCCTGCTGCACGACATCGGCGAACTCAGGATCCCGAGCCAGATCACCCAGAAACGGGGGGATCTCAACAAGGCGGAGCAGAATTTTCTCAACATGCACCCCCAGTACGGGCTTGAGATGCTCAATCAGCTGCAGGCCTTCGAACCCAGGATCCGCGAGGTGGCCCACCTGCACCACGAGCGCCTCGACGGCAGCGGCTTCCCTCTTGGCATCGGTGGCGACAAGATCCCTCCCCTCGTCCGCCTCATCGGCCTGGTGGATCACTACGACGAATCGCTCCACCCCCGCAACGGCATCAACCCAATGGGGCCGAGCCAGGTCATCGGCCAGCTCTTCAAGCTGTCCCAGAAGAAGTTCGATCAGGATCTGGTCAGGTTGCTGATAAAGGTGCTGGGGGTCTATCCCCCCGGCTCCCTGGTGCGCCTCGACGACGACTCCGTGGCCCTGGTGCTGTCGACCGAACCCACCATGCCCCTCAAACCCAAGGTGCAGCCCTATATCAAGGGGCAGCGCCCGGAAGGGGTGGCCATGATCGACTTGCGGGAGGATGCGAGAAGCATAGTGGCCACCCTCAGGCCGGAAGAGCTGGATGAGGGACAACGGCCGTTTTTCAGCCTGGGCCGGCGGGTCTGTTACTATTTCGCCTTCTGAGTTATCCCCAGAAGCTGGGGATAACTCATTGGACAAACCTGAATAATTGCTCCATCCCCCTCAAAATCGTCTGCCATTGAAGCTGAATAAAAAACGCCCAACCAAGGGGTCGGGCGGAGCATGCCACCTCCGTGTGGGGTATCCTGCGGATACCTTCATGCTCTCTTCAGCAATATCAAGCGCAGGCAGGTTATACAAATATCAATTTAACATACTGATTTTATATGGTTTTATTTTTCAATTCTGGCAAACTGCCCCCGCCACCCGGCACCGGCCCGTGTCAAGACGAGATCTGGCTCACAGTGTGCCAGGGCGGCGTACAGACCAAGCATGATTGTTGAGGAAGGTTTTTTATGCAGTTAGTCCTCTCCCTGCTCCAGCAGATGAGCGTCAGCCTGGTCATCGCCTACCTCTTTTCCAAGAGCCCCCTGCTGCGCCCCCTGGCCAACTACTCCGTCAGACTGCCCCACAAGGTGCTGATATACGTCATCTTCTCCAGCTTCTGCATCCTCGGCACCTACGTGGGCCTCGACATCGACGAGGCCATCGCCAACACCCGTGCCGTCGGCGCCGTGCTGGGGGGCCTGCTGGGAGGCCCGCTGGTGGGATTTCTGGTGGGACTGACCGGGGGGATACACCGTTATACCTTGGGGGGATTCACCGATCTCGCCTGCGCCATCTCCACCACCTGCGAGGGGCTCCTGGGGGGTCTGGTGCACTGGCGGCTGATGCGGGCGGGCAGGGTGAATGACCTCTTCGAGCCCAGAGTCGCCTTCTTCACGACCTTCGTGGCCGAGATCATGCAGATGGTGATCATCCTGCTGGTCGCCACCCCGTTCGACAAGTCCCTGCTCCTGGTGCGCACCATCGCCACCCCCATGATCCTGGCCAACTCCTGCGGTGCGGCCCTCTTCATCAGCATGATCCGCGACCAGCAGCGGATGTACGAGAAGTTCTCCCGGGTCTTCTCCGCCAAGGCCCTCACCATCGCCAACCGTACCGTCGGCATCATGAGCCAGGGGTTCACCCCCGAGGCCAGCACCCGCATCGCCCAGATAGTGCAGGAGGAGACCGGGGTCGGCGCGGTCGCCATCACGGATACCGACAAGATCCTCGCCTTCATCGGCACCGGGGAGGATCACCACAAGCCGGGTACCCCCATCACCTCCGCCATCACCCTGCAGGCCATCGCCCAGAACAAGGTGCTCTTTGCCGACGGCAACAGCCAGCCCTATCGCTGCAGCCTCTCCCCCCAGTGCGAGCTGGGCTCGGTGCTGGTGATCCCCCTGCAGGGGGATCAGGGGGTGATCGGCACCATCAAGCTGTATGAACCCAAGAAGCGGCTGTTTCTCAAGATCAACCACACCCTGGGAGAAGGGATCGCCAACCTGCTCTCCCAGCAGCTGCTGAGCGGTCGGCTGGAGCAGCAGCAGCGCCTGCTGGTGCAGTCCGAGCTCAAGCTGGTGCAGGCGCAGATCAACCCCCACTTCCTGTTCAACACCCTCAATACCATCAGCGCCATCACCCGCCGCGACCCGGGCAGGGCGCGAGAGCTGCTGCTGCATCTCTCCCGCTTCTTTCGCAACAATCTCAAGCGCCAGCACGGCATGGCCACCCTGCGGGAGGAGCAGGAGCACTGCCTCTCCTACCTGGAGATTGAGCAGGCCCGCTTTGGCGAACGGCTGGCCGTCATCAACGAGATCCCGCCCCACCTGGCCGACCTGCAACTGCCGAGCTTCACCCTGCAACCCCTCATCGAGAATGCCATCAAGCACGGCATCTGTTCCCTGCTGGGCCAGGGGCGGATCCGCCTCTTTGCCGAGGAGGGGCCGGACCGGGTCACCCTCTGTGTCGAGGACAACGCCGGCGCCTGGGATCCCGCTTCCCGGAGCGATGGCCTCGGCATGAGCCTGGTGGACAAGCGCCTCAAGAGCGCCTTTGGCGAGCGCTTTGGCATCGATGTGCAGTGGGAGCCAGAACAGTGGACCCGGGTCTGCCTCACCCTCCCCAGACAGCCACCCTTCCCTTCCAAGGAGACGAGATGATCCGCATCCTGATCGTCGATGATGAACCCTATGCCCGCGAGGAGATGGCCGAGCTGCTCGGCGGCGAGCCCGACATCGAGATCCTGGACATGGCCACCAATGCCATCGAGGCACTGCCCATGATCCAGCGACTCAAACCCGACGTGGTGTTTCTCGACATCCAGATGCCCAAGCTCAGCGGCATGGAGCTGGTCGCCATGCTGGACCCCCTGCCCCGCATCGTCTTTGTTACCGCGTTCGACGATTACGCCATCCAGGCCTTCGAGGAGAACGCCTTCGACTACCTGCTAAAACCGGTGGAGCCGGCGCGCCTCGCCAAGACGCTTGGGCGACTCAGGCAGGACCTCACGCCGCAACCGGTCGGGAACCTGGCCCCGACCATCCGCCATATTCCCGGATACCTGCACAACCGGGTGCGGCTGCTGCCCACCTCGCAGGTGGAGTACGCCTTCTCGGATCTTGGCGGCGTCCATGTGGCCTGCCAGGGCGAGCTGTTTCACACCCAGCTCACCCTCAAGTCCCTGGAGGAGAAGACGCCGCTGCTGCGCTGCCACCGCCAGTATCTGGTGGCGCCGGCCGCCATCTTCGAGATCCAGCTGCTGGAGAACCAGCTGGCGGAGATAGTGACCCCGAGCGGGGCCCGGGTGCCGGTCAGCCGCCGCTACCTCAAGGAGCTCAAGGAGGAGCTGGGGCTGGAATAAGCCCCGGGATGTGCGCGAGATCACAACGGGCGACCGCTCGGGTCGCCATGTCGCCGCTCAGCCCGTTTACCTGCCGTTAACAGAAAGACCCACCTACACTGGCCGCGCACACCAAAAAATAACAAGGCAGGAGCGTAACAATGATCTGGTTCTTCCTCTGTGTCGGCTTGCTGATAGCCGGCTACTTCGTATACGGCAAATTCATCGAACGGATATTTGGCCCGAAACCCGAGCTGAAGACCCCCGCCATCACCATGGCGGACGGGGTGGACTATGTCCCCATGTCGGACAAGAAAGTCTATCTGGTTCAACTGCTCAACATCGCCGGCGTCGGCCCCATCTTCGGCCCCATCCTTGGTGCCCTCTACGGCCCGGTCGCCATGCTCTGGATCGTGTTCGGCTGCATCTTCGCCGGCGCGGTTCACGACTACTTCTCCGGTATGCTGTCGGTGCGCGCCAAGGGCGCCTCCGTGCCGACCGTGGTCGGTGAGCACCTGGGTACCGCCGCCAAGCACTTCATGAACCTGTTCGCCGTGGTGCTCTTGATGCTGGTGGGCGTCGTCTTCGTGCTGAGCCCGGCTGGCCTGCTCGCCAACCTCACCTCCACCGATCTGGTCTACTGGATTGCGGCCATCTTCGCCTACTACATCCTCGCGACCATAGTCCCCATCGACAAGATCATCGGCCGCTTCTACCCCATCTTCGGCGCCCTGCTGGTGTTCATGTCGGTCGGCCTCATCATCGGCCTCATCGTCTCCGGCAAGGGCTTCTACAACACCGGGATGGACTTCTCCAACCTGCACCCGACCGACCTGCCGCTCTGGCCGCTCCTGTTCATCACCATCGCCTGTGGCGCGGTCTCCGGCTTCCACGCCACCCAGTCCCCACTGATGGCGCGCTGCATGCAAAACGAAAGCTCCGGCCGCTTCATCTTCTACGGCGCCATGATAGGTGAAGGCATCATCGCCCTCATCTGGTGTACCCTGGGTCTCTCCTTCTACGACAGCACAGAAGCGCTCAACGCCACCCTGGCAAGCGGCGGTCCCTCTGCCGTGGTACACGAAGTCTCCACCAGCCTGCTCGGCACCGTTGGCGGCATCCTGGCCATCCTGGGCGTGGTGATCCTGCCCATCACCTCCGGTGACACGGCGTTTCGCAGTGCCCGCCTCATCGTGGCGGACTTCCTGAACCTGACCCAGAAACCCATGGCCAAGCGCCTGCTGATCGCCATCCCCATGTTCATCCTTGGTTTCATCATCTCCAAGGCCGAGTTCGGGGTGATCTGGCGCTACTTCGGCTGGGCCAACCAGACCACCGCCGTCATCATGCTGTGGGCCGCCGCCGCCTACCTCATCAAGGAAGGCAAGCTGCACTGGGTGTGCACCATTCCCGCCATCTTCATGACGGCCGTGGTGATCACCTACCTGGCCAACGCCCCCATCGGCTTTGGTCTGGAGATGGGTGTCTCCACCATCATCGGCCTGGTGGGCACCGCCCTCATCACCCTGGCCTTCCTGGTGAAATTCAGACCCTCGCAACTGAGGGAAGCCAAGGAGAGCTGAAGATTGACCCTCTCTCCATGACAAGAGGCCCGGCATTGCTGCCGGGCCTCTTTCTTTTGGGGTCACTTCCTGGCGGGTGTCCCCGGGGCGTCGGGGGCCTCGGCGGGTGCCTGATACCAGTGCTCCCTTGCCACCAGCACCGCCTGCTCCGGCTGGGCAATGAAGTTGGGGGACATGATCTGCACCCCGAACTCGTTGAAGACATCCTGGATGTGGCCATGCAGCTCCGTCCGGACCACGGCGGGCAGCAGGTCCGCCTTCATGCGCACCTGCAGCTCGTACTCCACATACCAGTCCTGCAGGTTCAGCTGCCTCACCAGGGGCGCCTCCGCCTGATTGAGCATGGTGCAGCGCCGCGCCGCCAGCTCCAGCATGGCATGTACCTGGCGCCAGGGGGCATCGTAACCTATGGTCACCTTGGTCAGGAGTGCCACCCCCTTCTCGCCGGCCAGCCGCGTCAGGTTGACCACCTTGCCCCCCACCACCACCGCATTGGGCAGCGTGACCTCGTGATCCTGGCGCGTCACCAGCTTGGTGGAAAGGGCGTTGAGCTCGCTCACCATCCCCTCGACCTCGCCGATCTGCACCAGATCGCCGGGTCGCAGCGCACGGGAATAGATGAGCACCAGGCCGCTCATGGCGTGGTTCATGATGCCCGCCGACCCCAGGGTCACCATCAGACCGAAGAAGACGCTGATCCCCTTGAAGGCGTCGGAGTCGGCGCCGGGCAGGTAGGGGTAGGCCACGGTCAGGGCAAACAGCCAGATCCCCACGGAGAGCAGGCGCCGGGTCGCTCCTATGGTCTCCGCGTGCAGTCCCTGCACCCGCAGTTGGCCGTGTTCGATGCGATCGAACAGGATGGCCAGCATCCGGATGAAGAAACGGGTGATGAGCACGATGAGCAGCACGGTCACCAGCCCCGGCATGGCCGCTATCATCCCCTCCAGCATGTCGCCGCACAGTTCGAACAGGGAGTCCCCCAGGCGCTCGCTCCAGGCCCGGGTCTGGGGGAAGAGGGCGAGCACATAGGTCAACCAGCCATAGGTGAGCATGAAGATCACCAGCAGGGTGACGAGGCCTATCAATCGGGCCTCCACGTTTCCCGCCACCTGGCGCCACTGGTGTGGAATAAGCCCCTTCTGCTGCAGGAGACGGTTGGCGAGCCAGCGTCTGACCCGTCTGTGGCCCCGCTGCAGCAACCAGGTCAGACCGAAGAAGAGCAGGCTGGCCAGCAGCGCCATGCCACCTGCCTTGAGCAGATAGGGGGTCGAATGCAGTTCAAGGTACTTGAGGCGCACCTTGTCCAGCCGTGCCCGCACCAGCTCGCTCGCCTGATCCAGGCTCAGTTCGTCGAGGGTTTCCAGATCCCCTTCCACCAGCACCAGGATCCGCTTGCCGTTGACCAGAAACTCGCGCGTATCCTGGCCAAAGCGCCTGGCGCTCACCAGGGTCACCGGCTCCTCCAGATCGGAGGCCTTCATCTGCATGAGCCGCTCCTTGACCAGACGGACCCGGGCCGCCCCGTCCAGACGGCCAAATTTCGCCTGCAACATGACGATGGGCTCGTGGAGCAATACCAGGGTTCTGGCCTTCTCCTGTTCGGTCGGCTCCATCCTGGGCTCGGCGGCCCATGACTGACTCACCGACAACACATTGAACAACAGCAACAGCGCCAACCAGCGGCTCATTTTGCATCCCCTCTCCATCCTGCCCCCAATTTTCCCTGCGAGACCATATAGTCCCGTTCCTGTTTGATTTTATAGAAGTAAATGTCTGGTGTGTGATAAATAGTCAAGCGATTAACCAGGCCTGTACCACAAGTTCAACACCAAGCTTGGGTCCTTGCGCTACGGCAATATACTGTCATCATGAGCTGGATACTGTGAAGGCGAGTGTCCGGATATGGCCTCGCAATTTGAGATGGGAGAAACCGATGGTACTTGACTACATTGCCCTGGGAATATTGGTGTTTGTCGTCTTGGTCATCTTCTATGGCGTTATCGTCATTCACGATATTCCGTATGAAATAGCCAAGCACCGCAATCACCCCCACCAGGACGCCATTCACGTGGCAGGCTGGGTCAGCCTGTTCACCCTGCATGTGCTCTGGCCCTTCCTCTGGATCTGGGCCACGGTCTACCGCCCCGATCGCGGCTGGGGGTTCAACCAGCGGCTGCAAAACGACGAAGACGAGATCACCGCACTCAAGAAAGAACTGGCCGTACTGCAGGCCCGCATGAACACGCTCGAACAGACCGATAAATAGGTAACTCCCCATGGACCTGCTACTGATCCTCACCTATGCAGCCCTCTGCATAGGCGTTTTCAAGATCTTCAAGATCCCGCTCAACAAGTGGAGCGTCCCGACGGCCGTGCTGGGGGGGATCGTCCTCATCGGCACCCTCATCATGCTGATGAACTACAACCACCCCTACTCGGAGCTGGCCCGCAACTACTACGTCTCCACCCCCGTCGTACCCCTGGTGAAGGGACGCGTCACCGAGGTGCCGGTCACCCCCAACCAGCTGGTCAAACAGGGGGACGTACTGTTTCGCATCGATGCCGAGCCCTTCCAGGAGAAGGTCGCCAGCCTGACGGCACGGCTTTCCTCCAACCAGGACTACCTCAAGTCCCTCGATGCCCGGCTGCGCTCTGCCAGCCTGGACCGGGATCGCGCCCAGGAACTGATGCGACGGGGTATCGGCAAGCAGCGTGATCTGGACGTGACCCAGGCCAACGTGGACGACATCGTCGCCCAGATCGACCAGCAGAAGGCCACGCTGGATGACCTGAAAGCCCAGCTCAACATCGCCAAGTACGATCTGGAGCAGACCGTAGTCTACGCCCCGAGCGATGGCCATGTGGTGCAGCTGGCGCTGCGCCCGGGCATGATTGCCGCCCCCTTCATGTTCCGCCCCGTGATGACCTTCATCCACGAAGACGCCAACTCCTACGTCGGCTGGTTCTGGCAGAACAGCATGCAGCGGCTCAAGGATGGGGATGAGGCCGAGGTGGTACTGGACGGCATCCCCGGCCGGATCTTCAAGGCCAGGGTGAAGAAAGTGATCCCCGCCATGGCCGCGGGCAACGTCCAGGCTCAGGCGGGCCTTATCGATCAGACTACGGCCCAGGTGCCCGGCCGTTTGCCGATCATCCTGGAGATCACCGACCCAGAGTGGGCCAAGTATCAGGTGATCGCGGGCTCCAGCGGCCAGGCCGCCATCTACACCGAGCATTTCCATCACGTGGCCATCATGCGAAAGATCCTGATGCGCATGGGCAGCTGGCTCAACTACCTGTTCCCCTTCCACTAAGCTTCGTTACCACCTCCTGTTTCGAGGGCCGCGCTTGCCGGCCCTCTGTTTTAAAGCCAGACATTTAAAAACCGAATCCCTATAATGGCGCCATCTTGCAGCAGCCAGTCTCCCCATGTTCGTTCTAAGACCCTATCAAACCGACGCCGTCAACGCCGTCATCAGCCACTTTCGCAAACATCCGGATCCCGCCGTCATCGTGCTGCCCACCGGGGCCGGCAAGAGCCTGGTGATCGCCGAGCTGGCGCGAAAAGCCCGCGGCCGGGTGCTGGTGCTGGCCCACGTCAAGGAGCTGGTGGAGCAGAACCACGCCAAGTACGAGGCCTGGGGGCTCAAGGCCGACATCTTCGCCGCCGGACTGTCCCGCAAGGAGGCCAGCGCCCAGGTGGTGTTCGGCTCGGTGCAGTCGGTAGCCCGCAATCTGGATGCCTTCGACGGGGCCTTTTCCCTGCTTATCATCGACGAGTGCCATCGGGTGTCGCTCGATGATGACAGCCAGTACCATCAGGTGATCGACCATCTCAAGGCCGCCAATCCGGCCCTCAAGATCCTGGGTCTCACCGCCACTCCCTACCGGCTGGGGCTGGGCTGGATTTACCGGCGTCACTACCACGGCATGGTGAAGAGCCACGGGGAGCGGCTGTTCGGTGACTGCGTGTTCGAGCTGCCCCTGCGCTTCATGGTGAAAAACGGCTACCTGACCCCGCCCCGTCTCGTCGATGCCCCCGTCGTCCACTACGACTTCAGCCGACTGGTGCCGCGCGAGAACGGCCTGTTCAGCGAGGCGGACCTCAACGGCGAACTCAGGCGCCAGGAGCGGGTCACCCCCCACATCATCAATCAGGTGCTGGAGTACGCCGCCGAACGCCTGGGGGTGATGATCTTCGCCGCCACCGTCGAGCACGCCCGGGAAATTCACGGTCTGCTCGGCGCGCAAGGAGAAAAAGCGGCGCTGATCACCGGTGAAACCCCGAGGTCGGAGCGCGACGCCCTCATCAGCGCCTTCAAGGCCCGCGAGCTCAAATTCCTGGTCAACGTGGCGGTGCTCACCACCGGCTTTGACGCCCCCCACGTCGATCTGATCGTGATGCTCAGACCCACAGAATCGGTGTCGCTCTACCAGCAGATCGTCGGACGCGGCCTGCGCCTGTCGCCTGGCAAGACCGATTGCCTGGTACTGGACTATGCCGGCAACAACTTCAACCTGTTTGCCCCCGAGGTGGGGGAACCCAGACCCCACGCCGGCACCGAGCCGGTCCAGGTGCCCTGCCCCGCCTGCGGCTTTGCCAACACCTTCTGGGGCAAGACGGACGAAGACGGCAAGGTGATTGAACACTACGGCCGCCGCTGTCAGGGGTTGTTCGAGGATGACGAGGGCCATCGCGAGGAGTGCGACTATCGCTTTCGCGCCAAAATATGTCCCGCCTGCGGCAGCGAAAACGACATCGCCGCCCGTCGCTGCCAGTCCTGCGATCACCTCCTGGTGGATCCTGACGACAAGCTCAAGGAGGCGCTCAATCTCAAGGACTGCATGGTCATCCGCTGCGCCGGTCTCACCCTGACGGCTGGGCGCGGCAAGCAGGGGGAGCGGCTGGAGGTGACTTATCACGACGAGGACGGACTCACCCTGACGGAGTACTTCGGTTTCCACTCGGCGGGCGCACGGCGCTTGTTTCAACAGGTCTTTGTGCGTCATCATTGGCCCGCCCCGGGGCTGGAGCCCGAATTTGCCACCCTGGCGAGCGTGCTGGCCGCCAGCGGCCAGTTCCGCCACCCGGATTTCGTCATCGCCCGCAAGTCGGGCCGTTTCTGGCAGGTGAAGGAAAAAATATTCGATTACGAGGGGCGTTACCGGACTGCCAACGCCCCGGCCTGACCACACGTCCGGCCACATCAGGCAGTCACCCGGTTTGATTAGCAGGGCGGTATTGCATTGCCGCCCTTTCGTTCAGTTAGAGGATCCTATGCAGCGGCTGTTGATTGGTTTTTGTGCTCTCTTTTCCCTGGTGGCCCAGGCCACCCCGCTGACCCCGCCCAAGGGGGGCCAGTATGCCGTCATCGTGCAGGGCAACAACGGCATCGAGTTTTCCCGCAATGCGGATGACATGATAGCGCCCGCCTCCACCATGAAGGTGCTGACCGCGCTCGCCGCCCGCCTGGAGCTTGGCGCCGACTTCCGCTTCGCCACCGACCTCCAGGCCCAACCCGGCGCCAAGCAGGGGGATGCCATCAACGGTGACATCTGGATCAACTTCGTCGGCGACCCCACCCTGTCGCGGATGGATCTGGTCGCCCTGTTCAAGCAGCTCGGCGTCAACCAGATCAAGGGCAACGTCTACGTCAACACCGGTGCCTACAACGGCTATGAGCGCGGCAACGGCTGGTCCTGGGGGGATCAGACCCTCTGCTTCGCCGCCCCGGTCTCTTCCGTCATCATCGACAAGAACTGCGCCTACGGCACCGTCACCGCTACCCAGATCGGCAAGCCCGCGGTGGGCAATGTCGCCACCGGCGTCCCCATCGGCATCGGTGCCGACAACGTCGAGGTGATGAGCTATGGCGACATGGCGCGCCAGTTCTGCGCCCTGGAAGTAGACATGGCCAAGGGCAACTTCTACGAGCTCAAGGGCTGCATCACCCCGAACAAGGAGCCACAAGGGCTGCGCTTCGCCATTCACGACGTGGAGGCCTGGGGTTGGGACAACATCCGCTGGGCCATGAACCGTGCCGGGATCCGCCACGACGGCCTGCTGCGCGTCACCCACAAGGCCCCGGTAGGAGCCCAGACCCTGGCCACCCACTACTCCGTCTCCCTGCCGGTGATGCTCGCCAAGATGTTGAAGAAGTCCGACAACCTCTACGCCGACACCTTCCTCAAAACCGTGGGTCGCCACTACTACAACAAGCCGGGGAGCTATCGCAGTGGCACCATGGCGGTGCGCGCCATCCTGACCAAGCACGGCATTGACCTTGGTAACGCCACCCTGGCCGACGGCTCCGGCCTCTCCGCCCACAACCTCATCAGCGCCCGCCAGATGCTGTCGGTGCTGACCTTCATCCAGAAGAACGACGCCGAGCTCGATTTCATCAAGCTGCTGCCGAGCTCCCAGGTGGACGGTACCCTGGCCTGGCGCCGCAGCGTGACCGCCCCCATGATGAAGAACAAGGTGCACGCCAAGACGGGGACCATCACGGGCACCTCGAACCTCGCCGGCTTCATCGACACCGCCGGCGGCCAGCGCAAGGCATTCGTGATGTTCCAGCGCGGCCTGTCCCAGGATCCGGCGACCCACGATCGCTACCGCGCCAGCAAGGCGCCCTGGCCCTGGACCGTCTTCGAGAAGGGCGTGCTGGAGAGCATCTACCAGCAGCAGCCCATCCAGATCACCGCGCAGTAAAGAGTCTGGGCAGCCTTGCCTGCAAGGCTGCCTCCCTGCCCTGGACCGTCTTCGAGAAGGGCGTGCTGGAGAGCATCTACCAGCAGCAGCCCATCCAGATCGCCGAACAGTAAGCAGTCTTGCCAGCAAGACTGCCTTCATGCCCCGGGCCCGGTGATCCGGGTGCCATCGAACAGGGTGAACAGGGGCATCGCAATTTTCAGCTTTGACTGGCCCGGCGCCGAGGCTATGCTGTGCCCAGCCTCGCCTCAATGGCCTGCGTCAACGGCTTGTGTAACGGCTTGTATAACGGAGAGAAAAGATGTTTGTAGAGATTTTTGGTCGTCCGGGTTGCCCCTATTGCGTGCGTGCCCAGCAGATTGCCGAGCAGCTGACCGAGGAGCGCGATGACTTCGAGTTCCGCTACGTGGATATCAACGTCGCCGGGCTGACCAAGGACGATCTGGCTGCCAAAGCCGGCAAGCCCGTGACCACGGTGCCGCAGATCTTCCTGGACGAGCAGCACATCGGCGGCTGCACCGACTTCGAGGCCTATGCCCGAGCCAATCTGGGTCTGTAAGCCCAACCCCTTTGCAAAAGGCGCCCCAGGGCGCCTTTTTTCATGCCGCACGCCTGCCTTATGCCACCGGCGTGAAACGGCTCACCACCTCCCCCTGGTGCTCAATCCACTCCATGAACATGGCCACGGGGCGGGCATAGACCTGGCCGTCCTGCTCCGATTGGTAGACGACCAGCTGCTCCCCGGTCTCGGTGTGCAGGGCCAGGGCAAGCACCTGGTAGTAACCCCCCTTGAAATGACGATAACGACCGGTGGCGGGTGCATGCATGACAGAGCCTCAATGATGAAAGAGAAAGGAGCCCGACCTGCCGGACAGGCGGGGTGAAAGCGGATTTTTACCCCAGCCAATCGTGCCAGATGGGCGGGATATTTCAATACACTCCCGTGGCTTTGTGCGCCCTCCCCTCATCTTTCACTGGTCTCTTGGAAACGGGCAAACGATCCTGCTGAATTTAACAAGTTGGCAACCCTGTTTTAGGGGTAAATATCAGGGATTTATTCCATAAATTAGATTGTTCTAGCATTCAATTCTGTGAAGAATAGGGGCAGAGAAATTTGATACTAAAAACAGCTTTTCTGCCAACGCGCCCCACGGGGAAGGAATCACGCTCACATGTTCACCATCGACAAGTCGCACAAGCTCGACGATGTCTGCTATGACATCCGCGGCCCGGTGCATAAAGAAGCCCGCCGTCTCGAGGACGAAGGGCACCGCATCATCAAGCTCAACATCGGCAATCCGGCACCGTTTGGCTTCGAAGCACCGGAGGAGATCATCAAGGATGTGATCCTCAACATGCCCCAGAGCCAGGGCTACTGCGACTCCAAGGGGCTCTTCTCGGCCCGCAAGGCGGTGATGCAGTACTACCAGCAGAAAGGGATGCGCAAGGTCGACATCGACGACATCTACATCGGCAACGGCGCGAGCGAGCTCATCGTGATGGCGATGCAGGCGCTGCTCAACAACGGCGACGAGATGCTGGTCCCCTCCCCCGACTACCCGCTCTGGACCGCCGCCGTCACCCTCTCCGGTGGCCATGCTGTGCACTACCGCTGCGACGAAGGGGCCGACTGGTATCCGGATCTCGACGACATCCGTGCCCGCATCACCCCGCGCACCCGCGGCCTGGTGCTGATCAACCCCAACAACCCGACCGGCGCCGTCTACGGCAGCGAGTTCCTGCTGGAGGTGATCGAGATCGCCCGCCAGCACAACCTCATCATCTTCGCCGACGAGATCTACGACAAGATCCTCTACGACGACATCGCCCACACCAGCGTCTGCACCCTGTGCGACGACGTCATGGTAGTGACCTTCAATGGCCTCTCCAAGGCCTACCGCGCCTGCGGCTTCCGCCAGGGCTGGATGGTCATCACCGGACCCAAGGGGCGTGCCAAGGGCTATATCGAGGGGCTGGAGATGCTGGCTTCCATGCGGCTCTGTGCCAACGTGCCCATGCAGCATGCCATCCAGACCGCCCTTGGCGGTTATCAGAGCATCAACGAGCTGATCCTGCCGGGTGGTCGCCTGCGTCGCCAGCGGGACAAGGCGTGGGAGCTGCTCAACGACATTCCGGGGGTCTCCTGCGTCAAGCCCAAGGGGGCGCTCTACATGTTCCCGCGCCTGGACCCCAAGGTGTACGACATTCGCGACGACCAGAAGATGGTGTTCGATCTGCTGCAGCAGGAGAAACTGCTGCTGGTGCAGGGCACCGGCTTCAACTGGCCCGCGCCGGATCACTTCCGCCTGGTCTTCCTGCCCCGTGAGGAGGAGCTCGAAGAGGCCATCGGCCGCCTCGCCCGCTTCCTCAAGGGCTACAAGCAGTAAGCTCTGAACATGAAAAAGGCTCCTTCGGGAGCCTTTTTTCTATCGGTCGTGTGACGTCCCATCAGCCGTGCAGCAGGGCCCCGGCCACCAGCACCCCCATGGTGATGAGCCCTACCCCGATGATGAAGGGCAGCACCCAGCGCACGAAGCGGTCGTAGGGGATCCTGGCGAGCGCCAGTCCCGCCACCAGGTGGGCAGCGGTGGGAGCGAACAGGTTGATCCAGCCGGAGGCGGACTGGTAGGCGGTGATCACCAGATCCCGGGAGATGCCGGAGAAGTCCGCCAGCGGCCCCATCAGCGGCATGGAGACGGTCGCGAGCCCCGAGGTGGAGGGGATGAAGAAGCTCAGGATGATGTGCACCAGATAGGCCATCAGGATGAACACCGATGACGACAGCCCGCTCACCAGCCCCTCGGCCCAGTGCAAGATGGTGTCGATGATGACGCCGTGCTCCATCACCACATAGATGCCACGCGCCACCGCCACTACCAGGGCCACCCCGATAAGATCCCGAGCCCCGTTCAGGAAGGTTGCCACATAGTTGGACTCGGGCATCCGGTTGATGAGCGCGATCAGGATGGAGGCGCTGAAGAAGAGGGTGGAGAGCTCGTCGAACCACCAGCCCAGGGTGGGCAGCAGATCGATGCCCAGATCCGACCAGGGCACCACCGCATAGATCATCAGCAGGAAGGTGCCGAAGAAGACCAGCATGGTGAGCTTCTGCCTGCCGCTGAAGGCGTGGTTGCTGCTCTTCATCTGTGAGAACTCGTCGTCATAGACGATGTCCGCCAGCACGGAGCGGGCGCTGTCCTGCTGCACCCGCTTGGCGTAACGCATCACGTACCAGGAGGCGAAGATCACCAGCAGCAACCACTGCACGACCCTAAGACCAATCCCCTCGCCGATGGGGATGCCGGCAAAGCCGGAGGCGATGCCGGTGGCGAACGGGTTGACGGTGGAGGCGAGCACCCCGACCCCGGAGCCAAGCAGGATGATGCCCGCCGCCACCATGCGATCGAAGCCTGCCGCCATCATCACCGGCACGATGAGCGCCCAGAAGGCCACCGTCTCCTCCGCCATGCCGAAGGTAGAGCCCCCAAGGGCAAACAGGGCGATCAGCACGGGGATGAGCAGCCGCTCGCGCCCGGCAAAGGTGCGAACTATGGCCCCCACCCCGGCATCGAGCGCCCCGCTCTGCATGGTCACCGCCAGAAAACCGCCGATGATGAGCACGAAGAGCGCCACATCCGCCGCCTTGTGAAAGCCCTGAATCGGCGCCTTGAGCACCTCGAACACCCCCTGGGGCTGGGAAGGCAGCTCGGTGTAGCTGCCGGGCACCGGCAACAGCCGCTCGTCGCCGCTATAGTCGGCTACGGCAGCGGCCGCCACCGGCTGCTGGGTCTTGGCGGTCACATAGTTGTATTTGCCCGCCGGCAGCACCCAGGTGAGGGCCGCCATCAGGGCGATGATGAGAAAGAGCAGGGTGTAAACCGTGGGGAGTTGGCGCTTCTTGGGCGCGTCGTGTGGAGTGGTCATAGCTTCCGTACCTCGGCAGTGCCGTCATGTTATCCAGACTGCGCAAGCCTAGCGGGTTTGATATGGAAATAAGGTGATCGCGGATAATAAAATTCTGTCATCAGAGAAATGCTTGCCAAAAAAACAGGGCCCCGCGGGGCCCTGTCTGCACTGACAACCGGCTTACAGCTCGACCACGTCGAACTGCACGTCCGGGTTCACGTCCGCATCGTAGTCCACCTCGTCCAGACCGAAACCGAACAGGCGCAGGAACTCCTGCTTGTAGCCGGTGTAGTCGGTCAGTTCACTGAGGTTCTCGGTGGTGATGGAGGGCCACAGATCGCGGCAGGTCTGCTGCACGTCATCACGCAGTTCCCAGTCATCCATGCGGATGCGGGCCTGCTCGTCCAGCGCCAGATCCGCGCCGTACAGACGGGTGCGCATCATGCGATCCACCTGCTCCATGCAGCCCTCGTGAATGCCCTTCTCCTTCATGATCTTGAACGCCATGGAGATGTAGAGCGGCATCACCGGAATGGCGCTGGAAGCCTGGGTCACCACGGATTTGAGCACAGCCACGTGGGCGGTACCGCCCTTGGCAGCCAGATCGCCACGGATGGCGGTGGCGGCGCGGTCCAGATCTTCCTTGGCGCGGCCCAGGGTGCCATGCCAGTAGATGGGCCAGGTCAGATCGGTACCGATGTAGGAGTAGGCCACGGACTTGGCGCCGTCAGCCAGCACGCCCGCATCGCGCAGGGCCGCCATCCACAGCTCCCAGTCCTGACCGCCCATGACGGTGATGGTGCTCTGGATCTCTTCCTCGTTCGCCGGCTCGACGGTGGCGGTGATGATCTGATCCTTGTTGGTATCGATGGCGGTGGAGGTGTAGACCTCGCCGATGGGTTTCAGGGCGGAGCGCACCACTTCGCCGGTATCCGGCAGCTTGCGCACCGGGGAGGCCAGGGAGTAGACCACCAGGTCGATCTGCCCCAGATCCTGCTTGATAAGCTCGATCACCTTGGCGCGGCACTCGTGGGAGAAGGCATCGCCGTTGACGCTCTTGGCGTAGAGACCCGCCTCTTTGGCGGCCTTGTCGAAGGCAGCGGAGTTGTACCAGCCGGCGGTGGCCGTCTTGGTCTCGCTGCCCGCTTTTTCGAAGAAGACGCCGATGGTGGCGGCACCGCTACCGAAGGCGGCGGCAATGCGGGAGGCCAGGCCATAACCGGTGGAAGCGCCGATCACCAGCACCTTCTTGGGGCCATTCTCGATGGCGCCCTTGGCCTTTGTATAAGCTATCTGGCGACGAACATTGGCTTCACAACCGACCGGATGAGTGGTGGTGCAGATAAAACCGCGAACCTTGGGTTTGATGATCATATGGGGTCTCGGATCCGTTAAATGGATGAAATCGGGGCATAAGATACCTCATTGTGGCCCGCTATGGTGCTCTGATGTGTTGAACGGCGGGGAAAATAGGCCGAGATCCGCCGTTTTGCACGACAACTGGCTACCCCCTGCACAAGGGATGACCCCGTGCGGATTAGCCGGAACGCCGCTGACGTGACCGCTCGCCTTGCGAGGGACGGCGCCATTGTCTGACCCGACGCCATGTACTAGTGTGCAAAGGGAGGATTCAAGGAGGAGTCTATGTCACGCACCCTGGTCATCTCTCTCGTCTGCCTGGTGATCACCGTCCCCCCCGTTGCCCGGGCCGACGTCTATCAATGTTCCCGCAATGGCCGCATCACCTTCAGCGACATCCCCTGCAGCAGCGACGCCAAGCCCCTGCCGCTCCACATCTATACTCCCCCGCCCGAAGAGGTGGAAAAGGCCATCAAGCAGACCCGGGACATTGAGGAGAGCCTGGCCAACAGCCTGAAGCAGCGCGAGCAGGAGGCCGCCAGGAAAGAGGAAGAGCGGCGGGCGGGCCAGCTTCAGAAGTAGGTGAGGAAAACAACCTGGGCCCCGAGCCCCGCCACAGACACCGCTCTCCCGCCCACCGCAGGGCCCATCCGAGGAAATCCGGCTGAACACACAGAACACAGACGAGCGGCAGCCCTTCTCCTCGCTGCCACTCTGTCTGTCAGGCGCCCCTCGCCTACAAAGACCCATAAGACACCGTATTATCGGCAGCGCCACGGTAGACTGGCCCGTATGGTGCTTTCTCAGCGGAAATTCATCTCCTGATGCAGCCTGGCCAAGTGTCAGCCAGCATGAGATGGACTGCGCCACAAAAAGATCCATTTGATAACCACTCGAATGAGGTTTTGATGAAAATCGGGGGCATTGGTTAATTAATCTGGAATTCAGCAGCAAAAACAACGAAGTTTCATGGCCGGGCCGTTCAGCTTTGTCAAAAATTGCCGCTATTGTTAATGAGCTCAAATGACCGTCGTCACATACCCAAGGATCTCATGGAGGAGCTCCGTTATGTTCTGGAATCAAAAAGCAAGCAAAGAAGTCAGCGAGCAAGCGGCGAGGATGGTGGAACTGGGAGCGTTCGAGCAGGCCATCCAGTCCCGGGTGCCCTTCATCCAGTTCACCCCGGCGGGCATGGTCACCTTCGTCAACGACCTCTTCCTGGACATTGTGGGATTCACCCGTGAAGAGGTGATCGGCAGGCACCACAGCACGCTCTGTTTCCCGGAAGACGTCAAGACCCGCGAATACGAAGGGCTGTGGCAGGATCTGCGGGGGGGCGTCTCCCGCAATGGCCGCTTCATTCGCCAGTCAAAATCGGGCAAGGCCATCTGGCTGGAAGCCACCTATTTCCCCATCGTCATCGACGGCAAGGTGGAGCGGATCGCCAAGGTCGCCTCGGATGTCACCCAGCAGCAATCCACCCTGGAGCGCACCCAGGCTCTGCTCGCGGCCCTCGACAAGTCACTGGCGGTCATCGACTTCCACCCCGATGGCACCGTCATCACCGCCAACCAGAACTTCCTCAACTGCTTCGGCTACCGGCTGGACGAGGTGGTCGGCAAGCATCATCGCCTCTTCTGCGACCCCGAGTTCTACCAGAAAAATCCCAACTTCTGGCACGATCTCGGCTCGGGGGACATCAAGTCCGGGCTCTTCATGCGCCTGGGTCACCGCGGGGAGAAGATCTGGCTGGAGGCCACCTACAACCCCATCTTCAACCACGAGGGCAAGGTGGTCAAAATCATCAAGCTGGCCAGCGACATCACGGAGCGGGTGGAAAAATCCATCTCCACCCGGGAGGCGGCCCACAAGGCCTGCGCCATTGCCAGCGAGACAGTCGCGAGTGCCGCCAAGGGGCGGGAGGTGATCGACCGGGTGCTGGAAACCTCCTCCCACATCAACCTCTCGGTCAATACGGTCAGCAAGCAGATAGAGCAGCTCAACCAGCAATCCCGAAGCATCGAGTCCATCATCTCCACCATCAGCGGCATCGCTGATCAGACCAACCTGCTGGCCCTCAACGCCGCCATCGAGGCGGCCCGGGCCGGCGAGCAGGGCCGCGGCTTTGCGGTGGTGGCAGACGAGGTGAGGCAGCTGGCGGCGCGGACCTCCAGCTCCACCAACGAGATCGTCTCCGTCATCAAGCACAACTCGGAGATCACCTCCAAGATCACCCAGACCGTCTCCGTCGTCTCCGACAAGGCGGTGGCCGGGCAGGATCAGGCCAACATCATCGCCAACGTCATCAAGGAGATCATCGAGGACGCCAACTCGGTCTCGGACACCGTCAAGAGCCTCTCCATCTGAGCGAAAGCCGCCAATGACAACGGGGGGCCAGGCCCCCCGTTGTCATTGCTATGCGTGCTATCCGTAGAACCGCAAACCGGCTCAGCCATTCCCGAGGAGATAGTGTCTGGCCTCCTCGTCGGCCTGGCCGAGGGCTGCCTCCCACAGCTCGGCGATGCAGAGCCCCTCCTCCCCCACGGCCTCCTCTTCCAGCGCCTCCAGCGCCTGGGCATCGGCCAGGGTAAAGGGGCGGTGGCTCAGCAGCCTCTGCGCTTCGTCCAGCAAGTGCATGTCGCTCATCATTGGCTCCTTTCTCGTCAGGGGTCCCTGTCCAGACTGTAGCCCAGTGGCGACGACTCATCCCCCGGTGGCGACCGCCTCCGCCCGCTTCCTGCCGGACGGCAGCTGACCCACGGCGATGCCGGCCAGCACGGCGGCGCAGGCGAGCCATTGCAGCGGCGTCAGGGTTTCCCCCAGCAACAGATAGGCGAGCAACAGGGTAAAGACGGGAATGAGGTTCACATAGGCCGCCGCCAGGGTCACCTTCACCTGGGTCACCGACCAGTTGTAGAGCAGGTAGGCCCCGAGCGTCACGAAGGCGCCGAGGAAGACGATGACCGCCATGTCCTGCCAGGCCCAGTTCGCGGGCCAGGGTGCACTGAAGGCGAAGGGGGCGAAGAAGAGGGTGCCGACGAAGGCCTGCAGCGCCGTCAGCGTCATCACGCCGTAGCGGCTGGAGAGCTTCTTGAACACCACGGAATAGGTGGCGGCGCAGAGCATGGCCCCCATCTCCAGGCTGTTGCCGAGCAGGGCGTTGGGGGCAAACTCGTCAGCCCCCTCCCCCAGCCCCAGCAGGGCGATGCCGAAGATGGCGATGGCAAATCCCAAGAGCTGGCGGCGGCTCACCCGCTCTTTGAGCAGCACGAAGGCCACCAGGGCCACCATCAGGGGCAGGAGGGCACAGACCATGCCGGCCTGACCAGCGCTGGTGTAGCGCAGGGCATTGACCTCCAGCAGGAAGTAGAGGCAGGGCTCCAGCGCGCCCATCAGAGCCAGCCAGCGCCAGTCCCCCTTCTGGTACTGGACCCGGCCGAGCTGGCGGTAGCAGAGCAGCCAGCAGCCCGAGGCCACCAGCATGCGCATGAAGAGCACCTGGCCGAAGGACCAGACTTCCAGCACATGTTTGAGAGCGATAAAGGAGCTGGACCAGAGCAGCATGGCCAGGGTCAGCGTCAGGATGGGTAAAGGGCGCACAATGCCTCCATGAATTGGGCATTCGAATAATAACCATACGGCCTTGCGGTTGTCTAAAGGCACCTAACATCAGATAATGTGGCCGCCTTCACACCGGATAACCCATCGTCAATGACTGAGTACCTGCTTTTACTGATCGGCACAGTGCTGATCAACAACTTCGTGCTGGTGAAGTTTCTCGGCCTTTGCCCCTTCATGGGCGTCTCTGGCAAGCTGGAAACCGCCATCGGCATGGGACTGGCCACCACCTTCGTGATGACCCTTGCCAGTGCCTGCTCCTACCTGATGGAGCACTACATCCTGATCCCGCTGGAGATCGCCTACCTGCGCACCCTGGGTTTCATCCTGGTGATCGCCGTGGTGGTGCAGTTTACCGAGATGGTCATCCGCAAGAGCAGCCCGACCCTCTATCGCCTGCTCGGCATCTTCCTGCCGCTCATCACCACCAACTGCGCCGTGCTCGGCGTGGCGCTGCTCAGCATCAACGAGCGCCACAACTTCATCCAGAGCATCATCTACGGTTTCGGGGCGGCCTGCGGCTTCTCCCTGGTGCTGATCCTGTTTGCCGCCATGCGTGAGCGCCTGGTGGCTGCCGACGTGCCGGCCCCCTTCCGCGGCGTCTCCATCGCCATGGTCACCGCCGGCCTGATGTCGCTGGCCTTCATGGGCTTTACCGGCCTCATCAAGATATAGCGCTATGACTCACATACTCTTTGCCATTCTGGTGCTGGCCCTGCTGGCCCTGGCCTTCGGCATCATTCTCGGCTTTGCCGCCGTCAAGTTTCATGTGCAGGCCGATCCCGTCGTCGATCAGCTCGACGCCCTGCTGCCCCAGACCCAGTGCGGCCAGTGCGGCTACCCGGGCTGCAAGCCCTATGCGGAGGCGGTGGCCAACGGTGACAAGATCAACAAGTGCGTGCCCGGTGGCGATGCCACCATGCGCAAGATAGCGGATCTGATGGGGGTCGAGCCCCAGCCCCTGGACGGCGGTGAGCAAGCGGCTACCCCCGTCAAGAAGGTGGCCTTCATCCACGAGGACATGTGCATCGGTTGCACCAAGTGCATCCAGGCCTGCCCGGTCGATGCCATCCTCGGCGCCACCAAGGCGATGCACACCGTCATCGCGGCCGAGTGCACGGGGTGCGATCTCTGCGTCGATCCCTGCCCGACCGACTGTATTGAAATGATCCCGGTGCCGACCACGGTCGACAACTGGAAATGGGATCTGGCCAAGGTCGCCATTCCGGTCAAGATAGTGGAATAAACAGCGGAGTAACCATGCAGCATCTGCTCGAACGCATCAAAGCCGGCACCCTCTGGGATTTCCACGGCGGCATTCATCCCCCCGAGAACAAGCACCAGTCAAGCCTGACCCCTGTAGTGGACGCAGGCCTGCCTCCCCAGCTCATCATCCCGGTGCGCCAGCACGCGGGTCCCGCCGGCGAACTGCTGGTACAGGTGGGAGACAAGGTACAAAAAGGCCAGCCGCTCACCCGTTTTGACAAGGGGCGCATCGTGCCGGTGCACGCCTCCACCTCCGGCACCATCACCGCCATCGAGCAGCACACGGTGGCGCACCCCTCCGGTCTTGATGATCTCTGCATCATCCTCACCCCGGACGGCGAAGATGCCTGGGGCGAGCGCAAACCCCAACCGGACTACTGGAATCTGGAGCGGGGCGAGCTGCTGGAGCGCATCCAGCAGGCGGGGATCGCCGGTCTCGGCGGCGCCGTCTTCCCGACCCACAGCAAGCTCGACGGCCGCGGCCAGCTCACCGAGATCCTGATCGTCAACGGCCTGGAGTGCGAGCCCTACATCACCACCGACGACAGGCTGATGCAGGAGTATGCCGACGAGATCATGGACGGCATCCGGGTGCTCAAGCACCTGCTCAAGCCGAAGCTCACCCTGATCGGGGTGGAAGACAACAAGCCCGCGGCCATCTCGGCCCTGACCCGGCACGCCACCGACGCCGATGTGCTGGTCAAGTCGGTGCCGACCAAGTACCCCTCGGGCGGTGCCAAGCAGACCATAGAGCTGCTCACCGGACGCCAGGTCGCCAAGGGCGGCCGCGCGGTGGACATGGGCATCATGGTGCTCAACGTCGCCACCGTGTTCGCCATCAAACGTGCCATCATCGACGGCGAGCCGCTCATCGAGCGCATCGTCACCCTCACCGGCGACGCCTTCAAGAAACCGGGCAATGCCTGGGTACGCCTCGGCACACCGGTACGCTGGCTCCTGCAGCGCTTCGAACTGCAACCGGAAGCGGATCAGCGAGTCATCATGGGGGGGCCCATGATGGGCTTCACCCTGCCCCACGCCATGGTGCCCGTGGTCAAGGCCACCAACTGCCTGCTCTCCCCCACCCGCGCCGAGCTGCCGCCCCCCGGCCCGGAACAGGCCTGCATCCGCTGCAGCGCCTGCGCCGACGCCTGCCCGGCCACCCTGCTGCCCCAAGAGCTCTACTGGTACAGCCGGGTCAAGGAATACGACAAGGCCGAGAAGCTCAACCTGTTCGACTGCATCGAGTGTGGGGCCTGTGCCTGGGTCTGCCCGAGCGAGATCCCCCTGGTGCAGTACTACAAGATCGCCAAGGACGACATTCGCGAGGCCCGTGCCGAGGCCGAGAAGGCCGAGCGTGCCAAACAGCGCTTCGAGGCCAAACAGGCCCGCTTCGAGCGGGACAAGGCGGCGCGCGAGGCGCGCCATGCCGAGGCCGCGGCCCAGCGCCGTCAGGCCATGACGGCGGCCGGGGGAGAAGATCCCGTCGCCGCCGCCCTCGCCCGCCTCAAGGCCAAGCAGGAGGCTACCGCCACCGAGACGCCGGTGGACAACGCCGCCATGGCGGCGGCGCGCGAGGCACGCAAGCAGGAGGCGCTGGCACGTCGTGCCGCCAAGGCGGCCGATGAGGCTGCCGCCCCCAGTGCCGAGCCCGCCGCCGAGGTCGATCCCAAGAAGGCGGCCATCGCCGCCGCCCTCGCTCGTGCCAAGGCCAAGAAAGCCGCCCAGGCCACCGGTGACGGCGCGGTGAGCGAGCCTGATGGCAACGCAGCACCGGCCCCGCTCACCGAGCCCGCTGCCGAAGCCGATCCCAAGAAGGCGGCCATCGCCGCCGCCCTCGCTCGCGCCAAGGCCAAGAAGGCTGCCCAGGCCGCCGGTGACGGCGCGGTGAGCGAGACTGAAAGCCGCACCGCGCCAGCCCCGAGCGTAACCGAGGCAGAGCCCGCCGCCGAGGTCGACCCCAAGAAGGCGGCCATCGCCGCTGCCATCGCCCGCGCCAAGGCCAAGAAGGCTGCCCAGGCCACCGGTGACGGTGCGGTGAGCGAGGCCGAAAGCAGCGCAGAGACAGCCCCGAGCGTGGCCGAGCCCGCCGCAGAGGTCGATCCCAAGAAGGC
>NZ_CDDD01000026.1 GCF_000820165.1 Aeromonas taiwanensis | reverse complement strand
CATTTCCCCACCGTCATCACACGCCACTACTTATCCTCTTTTCATCGACTACAAAAAATTTACAATGTTTAGACGAAATCCATAACTGGAGTACGTCATGATCAGTGTCTTCGACCTGTTTTCCATCGGGATAGGTCCCTCCTCCTCCCATACCGTGGGACCGATGCGGGCTGCCTGCGCCTTCGTCCACACCCTCAAGCAGCACGCACTCCTGACCCGCACCGACCGCGTCGTGGTCGAGTGCTACGGATCCCTGGGCCAGACCGGCAAGGGACACGGCACCGGCAAGGCCATCATCCTGGGGCTGGCCGGGTTTGAACCCGAATCCGTGGACATCGAGGCCATCCCCGCCTTCCTCGAACAGGTGGAAAAGAGCCAGAACCTGCACCTCGGGGGCGAACAGCCCAGCGCCTTCCCCCGCATCGGCGCCATCATCTTCAACCGGCGCAAGACCCTGCCCGCCCACTCCAACGGCATGACCCTGCGTGCCTTCGAGGGTGACACCCTGATCTTCGAGCAGACCTACTACTCCATCGGGGGCGGTTTCATCATCGAGGAGAGCCACTTCGCCAACGCCCGGGAAGAGGCAGCCCGCTTCGATGCCGCCCACCCCATCCCCTACCCGTTCGAGAGCGGCGCCGAGCTGCTTGAACAGTGTCAGGAGAGCGGCCTCTCCATTTCGGGGCTGATGCTGGCCAACGAGAAGGTGTTTCGCAGCGAGGCGGAGATCAAGGCGGGCCTGCGCAAGATCTGGCAGGCGATGCAGGGCTGTGTCGAGCGCGGCTGCAAGAGCGAGGGGGTGCTGCCCGGCGGCCTCAAGGTGAAGCGGCGCGCCCCCGCCCTCTACCGTCAGCTCTGTGGCGAGACCAGCTTCAACAAGGATCCTCTCATGGTGATGGAGTGGGTCGACCTGTTTGCCCTGGCCGTCAACGAGGAGAACGCCGCCGGTGGCCGGGTCGTGACGGCCCCCACCAATGGCGCCGCCGGCATCATCCCCGCGGTGCTGCACTATTACGATCGCTTCGTGCGCAAGGTGGATGACGAGCTGCTGATGCAGTACTTCCTCACCGCCGCCGCCATCGGCATCCTCTACAAGAAGAATGCCTCCCTCTCGGGGGCCGAGGTGGGCTGTCAGGGCGAGGTGGGCGTTGCCTGCTCCATGGCGGCTGGCGCCCTGGCCGAGCTGCTGGGGGCCAGCCCCGCCATCGTCGAGAATGCCGCCGAGATCGGCATGGAGCACAACCTGGGGCTGACCTGCGATCCCATCGGCGGCCTGGTGCAGGTGCCCTGCATCGAGCGCAACGCCATGGGGGCGGTCAAGGCGATCAATGCCGCCCGCCTCGCCCTGCGGGGCACCGGCGAGCACAAGGTGTCGCTGGACAAGGTGATCAGGACCATGTGGGAGACCGGTAACGACATGAAGACCAAGTACAAGGAGACGGCCCGTGGCGGCCTCGCCGTCAACATCACCGAATGTTAATGTGACGTAAACGAGCCACATATGGCGCTCTCATACCCGGCCTCGCCGGGTATTTTTTGGCAAAACGTTTGCCCAGCGCTTAACAAAATGGATAACCATCAAAATAAATTTTATACTCGCGCCACGAATTCAACAAAAATAGATCTGTTTCAACTTTTTTTAGGTATTGAGCCGTTACACTGTGGTTATTCGGTTCCTTGGCCTTTGTGATGACAGACAGTCCCATGGATCCCCTTTCTGCAAGCGGGCATGGCGCCCCCTTCTACCCTGAGGTAATTGTTACATGATCAGCGTTTTTGATATCTTCAAAATCGGTGTTGGCCCCTCCTCTTCCCACACTGTCGGCCCCATGAAGGCAGCCAAACAGTTCGTGGATGAACTGCGTGCTGGCGGCAAGATCCGTGACATCACCCGGATCCAGGTCGATGTATACGGCTCTCTCTCCTGGACCGGCAAGGGTCACCACACCGACACCGCCATCATCATGGGTCTGGCGGGCAACCTGCCGGAAAATGTCGATATCGACGCCATCCCCGAATTCATCTCCCGTGTCGAGCAGACCGGCCGCCTGCCCATCGGCCTGCACTGCCATACCGTCAGCTTCCCGAAAGGCGCCATGGTCTTCCATGACGAGGCCCTGCCCCTGCACGAGAATGGCATGAAGCTGACCGCCTTCATCGAAGACGACGCCATCTACAGCAAGACCTACTACTCCATCGGCGGTGGCTTCATCGTTGACGAAGAGAACTTCGGCAAGGGCGACAGCGGCGACATGGCTGTCAGCTTCCCGTTCAAGAGCGCGGCCGAGCTGCTCGCCCACTGCGGCCAGAGCGGCCTCTCCATCTCCGCCCTGATGATGGAGAACGAGAAGTGCTTCAACACCCCGGAAGAGATCTACAAGAAGCTCGGCAAGATCTGGACCACCATGCGTGAAGGGATCGAGCGCGGCTGCCGCACCGAGGGCGTACTCTCCGGTCCGCTGCGCGTGCCGCGCCGTGCCGCGCCCCTCTATCGCCAGCTGACCACCAACGAGAACCTCTCCAACGATCCCATGAACATCGTGGACTGGGTCAACATGTTCGCCCTGGCGGTCAGTGAAGAGAACGCCGCCGGTGGCCGCGTCGTCACCGCGCCGACCAACGGTGCCGCCGGTATCATCCCGGCCGTGCTGGCTTACTACGACAAGTTCATCCAGCCGGTGGGCCGCGACGAATATACCCGCTTCTACCTGGCCGCTGCCGCCGTCGGCATGCTCTACAAGATGAACGCCTCCATCTCCGGCGCCGAAGTGGGTTGCCAGGGTGAAGTGGGTGTCTCCTGCTCCATGGCCGCCGCCGGCCTGACCGAACTGATGGGCGGCAGCCCGGAGCACGTCTGCGAAGCCGCCGAGATCGGCATGGAGCACAACCTGGGTCTGACCTGCGACCCGGTCGCCGGCCAGGTACAGGTGCCCTGCATCGAGCGCAACGCCATCGCCGCCATGAAGGCGGTCAACGCCTCCCGCATGGCCCTGCGCCGTACCTCCAAGCCGCGCGTCTCCCTGGACAAGGTGATCGAGACCATGTACATCACCGGCAAGGACATGGACTCCAAGTACCGCGAGACCTCCCGCGGTGGCCTGGCCATCAAGGTGATGCAGGTTGCCTGCGACTAACTCCGGATCGCACTGACATGAAAAAAGCGGGATATGTTCCCGCTTTTTTTTTGATCTTTATTTCACGGGCCTGTCGGGAAAGCTCAGATTCAGCCTGCATGAAATAAAGAGACAAGGAGAAACACACAGGAGCTGCAGCCCGATGCGGGTGGCCGGGAGGCATGAGTCAGATGAGGTTACGAGAGGCGGCTATTCCACGATGCGATCAGCCAGGGTGCCGACGGCCACCACGAAATAGGGGGAACGATTCCAGTGGCGCAGCACCCGGTAATTGTCATAGGCGAGATAGCTGCGCCCGTGAATATCGTCCGGCCGGATAAGGGAGGCCTGCATGTCGGCCTCGGGAAGCCGGGAGCCATCCTGCTGGCGTACCCCGAGGGCCTGCCAGTCGTGCAGCGACTTGCGCACAGCCAGCCCGATCAGCGCCGGGTCAAGGGAGTCCGGTACCCTCACCCGCCGCCCCCAGGTCTGATCCTCGCGCCAGCCATTCTTGTGCAGATAATTGGCTGCCGAACCAAACACATCCGCGAGATTGCCCCAGAGATCCTTCCTGCCGTCCCCGTCCTGATCCACCGCGTATGCGAGAAATGACGAGGGCATGAACTGGACCTGCCCCATGGCCCCTGCCCAGGATCCCTGGAAGGCGGCAGGGCTCACATGCCCCTGCGCCAGGATGCGAAGGGCATTGAACAGTTGATCCTTGAAGAAGGCTTCCCGCCGTCCTTCCCAGGCCAGGGTGGCCAGGGAAGAGATCAGGGGATAATGACCGGTGATTTTGCCGAAATTGGTTTCTATTCCCCACAAGGCGACAATAAAACGGGGCTGCACCCCATATTCCCGCCCTATTTTTGTGAGCAACGGCAAATGCTGGTGATATAAGGCTTTGGCCTGCTTGACTTTCCATTCCGGAACGGCGCGTGGAATATATGTGTCCAGCGTCAATTTGAATTCCGGCTGATTTTTGTCGTGCCTGATTGCCGCTTCCACCAACCGGACATCAGCAAAGGCGGCCGTCACCGTCGCAGACGGGATGCCTGCCGCCAAAGCCTCTTCTCTGAGGCTCGCCACATAGTGGTCGAAATCGACGCCGGCCAGCACGGGGGACCCCAGCAGGACTCCCAACAACAGCAGAGCCGACCGGCCCGGCATCAGCGGGCGCCCTTCAACTGCGCCTTGTGCTGCTCCAGCAGGTTCTCCGGCGGGGGCGGCACCTGCAGATAGAAGCCCTGGCTCTTCAGGGCGGCCATCACCCGCTCGGTCGAGGCCAGCCCCAGGGGCTTGGCCGGATCCAGCTTGGTCATCAGCACCAGCTCGGGGCGCCCAAAGGTACTCATCAGCACCTCGGGGACGCGGGAAAAATCCTCTCTTCTTTCAATAAAGAGATAGGTCTCGGCTTTTTTGCGACTTTTATAGACTGCACACAACATGGAACTTGATATAATCCGACGGGTTTATTGCCTCTGGTGGTGGCAAACTATAACATCGGGAATTGAATAACAATAACGTATTGCCGTCTCGGTTCGGGGAAGATTCATGGTTGAACGCGATAACGAATTGAAAGGGACTACCTTCACTATTTCTGTGTTGCATCTCAGCGATGGCAATCTGGCCCGGATCAGACAACTGCTGGAGGCCAAGGTCGCGCAGGCCCCCCAGTTTTTTAATTGTGCCCCCCTCGTCCTCAATGTGGAACGCCTCACCGAGATCCCCGATTTCCAGCAGCTCAGGGAGCTGGTCGAGTCGGAAGACTTCGTGCTGGTCGGCATCACGGGGACACGGGACGAGGCAATGAAGACGGCGGCCAAGGCGGCCGGGCTCGCCGTCATGGTATCGGGCAGGAGCCGCAAGGCCGATCCCGAACCCGTGACGCCCGCACCGGCCCCCGAACCCGTGGTGGCAGCACCGATCGCCCCCGTTCCAGCCCCCCTGGAAGCCAGCAAGGTCCACGTCGGTCCGGTGCGCTCCGGCCAGCAGATCTATGCCGCCGGCACCTCCCTGGTGGTACTGGGCTCGGTGAGCCCGGGCGCCGAGGTCATCGCCGACGACAGCATCCATGTGTATGGCGCCCTGCGTGGCCGGGCCATCGCTGGGGCCAAGGGCAATCCCAGGGCCCGCATTTATTGCCAGCAATTGCAGGCCGAGCTGCTCTCCATCGCGGGCACCTTCCAGCTCAGCGATGCATTGCCGGCAGGCCTTATCCAAGAGCCAGTCCATATCCGGCTGGACAACGAACAACTTCGTATAGACCGAATCAAATAGAGTTACAAGGAAGCGAGAATGGCGCGAATCATAGTCGTTACATCGGGCAAAGGTGGCGTTGGCAAGACCACAACCAGCGCGGCCCTGAGTACCGGTTTAGCCCAGCGTGGCCACAAGACAGTGGTCATCGATTTTGACATTGGCCTGAGAAATCTGGATCTCATCATGGGCTGCGAGCGCCGCGTGGTGTATGACTTCGTCAACGTCATCAACGGGGAAGCAAACCTCAACCAGGCCCTCATCAAGGACAAGCGCTGCGAGAATCTGTTCATCCTGCCCGCCTCCCAGACCCGGGACAAGGATGCCCTGACTCGCGAAGGGGTAGAGAAGATCCTGGATCAGCTGGCGGAGATGCAGTTTGACTACATCGTCTGCGACTCCCCCGCCGGCATCGAGTCTGGCGCCCTGATGGCGCTCTACTTTGCCGACGAGGCCATCGTCACCACCAACCCGGAAGTCTCTTCCGTACGCGACTCCGACCGCATCCTCGGGATCCTGGCCTCCAAGTCACGCCGTGCCGAGCGCGGAGAAGACCCCATCAAGGAGCACCTGCTGCTGACCCGCTACTGCCCAACCCGCGTCAACCGCGGCGACATGCTGAGCGTGCAGGACGTGCAGGAGATCCTGGCCATCAAGCTGCTCGGTGTGATCCCGGAGTCCCAGGCCGTGCTGCGCGCCTCCAACTCGGGGGAACCGGTCATCCTGGACAAGGAGTCCGATGCCGGTCAGGCCTACGAGGACGCCGTCGCGCGTCTGCTGGGCGACACCAAGGATTTTCGTTTTCTGGAAGAAGAGAAGAAGGGCTTCTTTAGCCGACTGTTCGGGAGTTAAGCATGTCATTATTGGATTATTTCCGTTCCAACAAGAAACAGAGCACCGCACAACTGGCCAAAGAGCGGTTGCAGATCATCGTCGCCCACGAGCGTTCATCCAGAGGGGGGCCGGATTACCTGCCCCAGCTCAAGCAGGATATCCTCGACGTGATCCGCAAGTATGTGGAGATAGACCCTGACAAGATCACGGTCCAGCTCGACAAGAAGAGTGACGAGCTGTCGGTACTGGAGCTCAACATCACCTTCGCCGACGACAAGAAGGGATGAGCTGACGCCCCATGCGTGACCCCTTCCCCCAATGAAGACCGGATCCTGTCCCAGGGTCCGGTTTTTTATTGGTGCCAGGGCATCTCGCCAAGGGCGGCACGGCCAGCTAGAATACCGCGCACCACGGGGTCTGCCGACGGCGCCCCTCCCCTTTATCTGGAACACAGGTCTTATGTCTTTGAACGACGAAATGCACAGTGTCGAGGAACTGCTCGACACCGCCCTCGAACTCTTCATGGAGCTGGCCTCCGACAACCTGCCGGAGCAGGAGATTGCCCGCTTCAATCAGGAGTTCAACGACCGCGGCCTGCTGGCGGAAACCGATCCCGCCGATGACTGGGCGGCAGACGTCGGCTTTGACGTCAGCGATGCCGAGTATATCGAGGTCTGGGTCGGCCTTGGCAACGAGCAGGAAGAGTACGAGCACCTGTTCGCCCGCATGCTGCTCTCCCGCCGTGTCGACGAGAAGTTCTGCCACATCGAATGGCTGCCCCAATAATTCCGGATCCCGATGATCCGCGCCACTATGATTGGGAGCCGGAGTCTGACGAGGTGCCGCCGTCCCGGGTGCGTCGTCTGCTGAGCTGGCTCGGCAAGCTGCTGCTGGCCGCCTTCCTCAGCACCATTTTCTCCGTGGTGGCGCTGCGCTTCATCGATCCGCCCATATGGACCTGGCGCCTGGAGCGGGCGCTGTTTCCCCCCGCCAAGGTGGCGGAGGTGAAGCACGACTGGGTACCGCTCGAGCAGATCTCCCGCGAGCTGCAGCTGGCGGTCATCGCCGCCGAGGATCAGCGCTTTGCCGAGCACCACGGCTTCGACATGGACGCCATCAGCTCGGCGCTCAGGCACAATCAGCGCAGTGAGCGGGTGCGCGGTGCCAGCACCCTCAGCCAGCAGACGGCCAAGAACCTCTTCATGTGGAGCGATCGCAGCTTCCTGCGCAAGGGGATCGAGGCCTGGTTCACCCTGCTGATGGAGCTGGGCTGGGACAAGTCCCGCATCCTCGAGGTGTACCTGAACATCGTGGAGTTCGGGCCCGGCATCTATGGGGCCGAGGCCGCCGCCCGGCACTACTTCGGCAAGCCGGCAGCCCGTCTGACCCGCTATGAGGCCTCCCTGCTGGCGGCCGCCCTGCCCAACCCCTGGCGCTACCGGGTCAAGCCCCCCTCGCCCTATGTGCAGCAGCGCTCTGCCTGGATCCGCCGCCAGATGAGCCAGCTTGGCCAGATCACCCTGACCCGGGTCCACGAGGCAGGCTAGGCACGTCGGCGGACTCGGGCAGCGGGCCCAGATGCCCGCCGACGGTCTGCCGATGCAGCGGCAGATAGTGCCACCACCAGGTCTCCCGCCGCCGCGTGATCCGTCGCCTGTGCTGTCGTCGTTTCATACTGCCCGCACGCCTCGCCATGCCGCCCATGCCGGCGGCTCTGTTAACCTTACCCCCTGAGCCCGTCATTTGACAGTGCGCCGTGCCGACCCAGGCTGGCTGCCACTCCCAATACTTGTTAAAGTGGCGAACCTGGACGTATCTGGAGTGATTTCATGGAACAACGTAGCCCGGATCAGCTGGTCGAGTGGGCCTATGATCAGTTTCTGGAGCAGGCCGCCGACATGCTGGCCCCCGAACAAATCGTCGACATCACCCTCGAGTTCGAGCAACGCGGGGCCGTCGAGGCCACCCTGCCCAATGCCGACTGGTCGACCGAACTCGGAGTGCCGGTCGACATGGCACGTTGGGCCGAGGTCTGGATCGGCCTGCTGGATCATCAGGAGGAGTTCGAGGTGATCTACGCCACCTTCCTGTTGCCCCGGGATCAGAGCGAGCACGAGGTGCACGTGCGCTGGCACCGTCAGCAACAGGCATAAAAAAGCGCCCCAGGCGCCTTTTTCGTGTCCGTCGTTCCAGCCCGTCAGAGACGGGCGGCGATTGCCTTGGCCAGACAACGCCGGCACCAGCAGGCGCTCGCCTCGCTCATGGGCAGGGCAGGCAGCTGGCTGCACCAGCAGCGCTCGATGGGTTCCCCCGCCGACACGGCGCAGAACGCCGGCTCGCCACACCCCGGGCAGACATGGGTGCTCTTCGAGCCATCGAGCTCGGCCATGCGTGCGAGCTGGGCTTCGCTGTCCATGGCAGACCACTGGCCGATCTCGGTCAGGGTGCGGCCGCAGCCGAGGCAGAGCCCGTCCTTGGCCCGACAATCGCCGATGCAGGGACTCGGCACCTTATTCGCCTTCCCCGGTGTGCTCTGCCACGAGACGGATGCTGTGCTCCTCGATGACGATCTTGCCCTGCTTGTAGAGCCCGCCGATCGCCTTCTTGAAGGTGCCCTTGCTCATGTTGAACATCTTGTAGATGAGCTCGGGATCGCTCTTGTCCCCCACCGCCAGGCTCCCACCCTGCTTTTGCAGGCGCACCAGGATACGCTCGCCCGCGTCGTCCATCCGGGCCAGTCCCGGCTTTTGCAGGGCCAGATCCAGCTTGCCGTCTTCGCGTACCTGTTTGACCCAGGCGGTCAGCGGCCGCCCCGTCATCACGCGGCCAAACACCTCGTTCCTGAACAGCATGCCGGCGTACTGGCCGTTGACCACGGCCTTGATGCCAAGAGGGGTGTGCTCGCCCGGCAACGCCGTCACCTCGTCCCCGGCCTTGAAGGGGGGATCGATGCGCAGGAAGCGCTCGAGGCGGCTGGTGCCCACCATGCGCCCTTCGTTGTCCAGCATCAGGTACACCAGGTAGGTGTGCCCCACCTGCATCGGCTTGTTCTGCTCGCGGCTTGGCACGAACAGATCCTTTTTCATGCCCCAGTCGAGGAAGGCCCCGATCTTGTTGGCGTTGACCACCTTGAGGCCGACGATGTCACCCACCATGGCGAAGGGCTTGTCGGTGGTGATCACCGGCTCGCAATCGGCGTCCAGATAGAGGAAGACGGCCACCTCGCCCCCTTCGACGACGCCTTCCGGCAGCTGGCGCTTGGGCAGCAGCAGCTCGCCGTATTCTTCGCCAGCCGCCAGCCAGGCGCCGCGATCCTCGATCTCAACGACGGTGAGGGTGTTCATCTTGCCAATCTGTAACATGGTGATCTCTTCTTTCAATATCCGGGTGGGCCTGCACTCACGGCCCGTCAATAGAGGTGCCTCGCCGCCATCCCATGGGAGAGGACGGGGCTTGTTTCTCATGCTGGCGCGCATGTTACCCCAGAGCGGTGGCGGGACCTAGCCCCGCGCCCCGCCGCGTGGACTATTTTCGCGCGCTCCGGCGACCAGATTGGCGATATTAGCATCATTCAATCGCATCTTTGCTGCAAATACCCCCACTTTTAGGTAGACTTCGCGGCCGTCAAATCCGGAGGAAGCGTCGATGAACCCAGCCACTCGTACCCGTCATCTCAATCAGTGGATCCAGACCCACAGCGGGCAGGACATGAGTTACCCGGCCCTGCACGGCTTTCTCTGCGCCCGTCTGACGGGGCCGACGGCCCCCGACTGGCAGGCCCCATTGGCCGGCCTGCTGCCCCATGACGCCGAGCTGGACGAGAAGAGTGCCGAGGCGCTGCACCACCTGATCGCCGAGCTGGAGGCCCAGGCTGACGACGCCCGGCTCGCGCTGCCGAGCCAGTGTCGCCTCTCCAGCGAGACCCCGGAGCAGGTGTTCGAGCAGAGCCATCCCCTCGGCCAGTGGAGCTACGGTTTCAGCCAGGGGGTCGCCTGCTGGCCCACCCCGACGGATCTCAACGACCCGGCGACCCGCCATCGCTTCAGCCTGGTGGCGGAGCTCTGCCTGTTTCGCGACAGACCCATGGCCCAGATGCTGCACCAGGCCGCAGCCAGCGAGCTGCCCTTCCTCGATTTTTGCAAGCGCCAGCGCCAGCAGATGAAAACGGCCCTGAACCTCTTGCTGAGCCAGGATCACTACGAGGCCCAACCCGAGGAGGCGGCGCTTCCCGAGAACGACCAGACCCGCCAGTGGCAGCAATGGTTCGAGCAGGCAGCCAGTTGCCGCGATCCCCTCGCCCGTCTCCCCTGGTTTGAGCGCATCGTGGCCGATGCCACCCCCCTGTTCGACGAGGCGTTCTGGCAAGCCCACGCCGGCTACGGCTGGCGCGCCCCTGAAGTGCGGCCCCTTATCGCGGCCAGAGCGGGTCGGGCCGACTGCCTGCTGCGCCTGGGACAGCTGACACAGGCCAGGGAGGAGTACCTTGCCCTGCTCGCGCTCTGCCTCGCGGACGAGCCGGGTTGCCGCCATGCCCTCTCCAGCCTCTATGCCTGGCAGGGGGAGTGGGACGCCCTGCAACAGCTCCTGATTCGCTTCGATGAAGCCTCCTGCTGGCTGCTCTACAACCGGGCGCTGATGAGTTTCGTCTGCGAGGGAGAAGAGGCCGCACGCCCCCATCTGGCCGTCGCCCTTGCCGCCAACCCCCATGTGCCCGCCGCCCTGCTGGGCCAGCGCAAATTGCCCAAGCAGGAGCCTCGCCACTGGCAGGGGGGCAGCCGCGACGAAGCCGCACTCTATGCCTTGCAGAGTCGCGAAGCCTGGTTGACCCATCATGCCCTGATCTGGTTGCGTCACGCCGTCGGCAAGCAGGCCAGTTGAGACCCCGATTTTTCTTTTCCATGATGCAACACGTGCGCAACCGCACATTTTTCTGGTGCCTGGTCGGACAAATGTGCCTGTCTTACGTATCATCAAGTTCAAAGTATCAAGAGAAACTGCACCCGATGCAGCCGCCACAGCAGGATGTCATATGTCGAAAATCATAGAGCTGCTCGCGCACTACCCTCCTTACCAGCTGGTCCACGCCGCTGAGATGGTGCGCGATACCTTTGAACAGTTTTATCAGCAGCGGTACCAACTCACCGTGCCGCAATGGCGCCTGATGATGGTGCTTGGCCCCCACTACCCCATCAGCCAGAAAGAGCTGGTGGAGGCGAGCGGCATGGACAAGGTGCGGATCTCCCGCGAGATCCATCGTCTGGTGGAAAAAGGCATCCTGTTCACCGAGAACAGCGTGCAAGACAAGCGCATCAGCCTGGTCTCCTTCACTCCGGCCGGGCTCACCCTGTTCCAGCAGCTCAAGACCGAAGCGGGCAGCTGGCAACACACCCTCACCGACTACCTGCCGGCCGAGGCGCGCCAGAACATCCGCGTGCACCTGCAAAGCGTCAGCGACGCCATCGAACAACTCCACCTGCTGGATAGCGAGCAACAGCCATGAACCTGAACAACTTTGCCACCATGGACGTCAACATGCTGCTGAGCCTGGTCAACATGAAGCTGCGCGATCACTACACGGATCTGGACGATCTCTGCCGGGCCCAGGATCTCGACAAGGAGGCCCTGATCGCCCGCCTCGCCAGCGGGGATTTCCACTACCAGCCTGATCAGAGGCAGTTCAGATAGGGATCCGGATCACAACCCGACCCATGAGGCTGGCCACGGCGGCAAAAAATGCTATGGTGATTGCTACCCGGTCAACGAACCCACGGTAAGGCGTATGGATACATCTTGCTGTCACAGACCGCGGTTAGCCTTCCGTTCACGCCAGCAGCCAAGGATGACCCATGATGCGCCTGACCCGTTCGACCAGCCTGATCACCCTCAGCATCCTGCTGATGATCAGCCTCTTCTCCCCTCAATTGCCAGACAGCGCCGAACAGTGGCTGACGACCCTGCTGCTGGGCTCCCTGGTGGCGGTCTGCCTGGTGATCGGCAGCGGTTGCCGCCACTTCCTGCAGGACTGACGATTCGCCCTCTGGTGATCAGCCCGTTCAGTATCCAGACAAAAAAACAACGCAGCCCGAGGGCTGCGTTGTTGTTTCAGGCTGACCGGGGTTTCCCCCGTCAAGGCATCAGTAAGCCAGGCTTTCCAGCTGCTCCTTGGCCTGCTCGATCCCCTTGGCTTGCGCCTCCGGACCCATGCCCATGCCTTCGGCGTAGATGAAGTCCACGTCCTTGATGCCGATGAAGCCCAGCACGGTGCGCATGTAGGGGGTCACCAGATCGGTGGCGTTGCCTACGTGCATGCCGCCACGGGGGCTGACCACCAGGGCGCGGGTATGCTCCACCAGGCCCACCGGGCCGGTCTCGGTGTAACGGAAGGTCACGCCGGCACGGGCCACCAGGTCAATCCAGTTCTTCAGCTGGGTCGGGATGTTGAAGTTGTACATGGGGGCCGCGATGATCACCAGGTCGCTCGCCTTGAGCTCGGCAACCAGCTCGTCGGACTGGGCCAGCACGGCCAGCTGACGCTCGTTGAGGTTCTCGCCGCCGCGCAGGCCCATGGCCAGCTCGCCGTCCAGTACCGGCAGGTTCAGGGTCGCCAGATCGCGCACCTTGATGGTGTCACCCTGGCGATCGGCCAGATAGCCGTCGATCAGGGCGTTGGATTGGGAATACTGGCCCAGGATGCTGGACTTGAGTACGAGGATATTGGCCATGGTGATACTCCATTTGATTGTCAATTGAACAGCCAGGCTGTCGATGGAGGTCACTATAAAGATTGAGATTCAAGCCTGATAGCGAAAATAGATGCTCAAGTTGTTCAAAATTTTTGATGTTCAGGCATCCCAAGGCCAACGATGATACTCACCGAGCGCTCCGCCCTTGGCAGGGCAAACGATTGCCGTTATGATCCGCCGCACTTTTTTTAAGTGACCCGGATCCCATGACCTCCTCCCGCAGGCACTCCCCCTTTGCCGGCGCCGTCTGGATGATGGTGGCAGGCCTCTGCTTTGCCGCCGTCAACAGCCTGAGCCAGTATGTCAGCTTCAGTCTCGGCCTCCCCTCGACCCAGGTCGCCTTCCACCAGTACCTGATTGCCCTGATCTGCCTGCTGCCCTGGCTCGTACGCCACGGCCTGCGCCAGTCCCTGATGACGAACCAGCTGCGGCTGCACCTGCTGCGGGTCGCCCTGGCCGTTGTCGGCATCCAGTTCTGGCTCTGGGCACTGGCAGTGCCCGTCCCCATCTGGCAGGGGATCGCGCTCTTGATGACCTCGCCGCTGTTTGCCACCCTGGGGTCGGCCCTGCTACTCAAGGAGCAGGTGAGCCGGGCCCGCATTCTCGCGACCCTGGCTGGGTTTGTCGGCGCTATGCTGATCCTGGCGCCCTGGACCGACGACTTCAGCTGGGCCTCCTTGTTGCCGGTGGCCGCCGCCCTGTTCTGGGCCGGCTACTCCCTGCTGGTGCGCTATCAGGCGGCGAGCGAATCGTCCCATACCATCGTCGTCTACCTGCTCATCTTCAGCACCCCGTTCAACGCCATGCTGGCGCTGCCGGAGTGGCAGTGGCCGACCCAGGCGCAGTGGCTGCTGGTAGCCGCTTCCGGCGTGCTATCGGCCCTGGCCCAGATGTCCATCGCCCGCGCTTACAGCGTGGCGGAGGCCTCCTTCGTGCAGCCCTTCGACTTTGCCAAGCTGCCCATGAACGTGCTGGCCGGCTGGCTGGTGTTCGGCTGGGCGCCTCCCGGCCGATTGTGGCTGGGTGCCGCCATCATCATCGGTGCCATCACGCTGCTGACCCATCTGGAGCAGCGCGCCACCAAACCCGTTTCCTGAGGTACGCCATGCGTGCCTCTTTTTTTTGCTCACCCGGATCAGCCCCGCTGATCCTCGACCTCAGGAGAGATAACATGTTTG
Source organism: Aeromonas taiwanensis (assembly GCF_000820165.1). GTDB lineage: Bacteria > Pseudomonadota > Gammaproteobacteria > Enterobacterales > Aeromonadaceae > Aeromonas > Aeromonas taiwanensis. The sequence continues at coordinate 31,971 of NZ_CDDD01000026.1, read as the reverse complement.
GAACCGCTACCCGCCCCGGCGCCACCCGCGCCCTGCTGCTGGGCTCCGGCGAACTCGGCAAGGAAGTCGCCATCGAACTGCAACGGCTCGGCATCGAGGTGATCGCCGCCGACCGCTACGCAGGCGCCCCCGCCATGCAGGTGGCGCACCAGGCCCGCGTGCTGGACATGCTGGACGGCGCCGCCCTGCGCGCCCTGGTGGCCGAGATCCAACCCGACCTCATCATCCCCGAGATTGAAGCTATTGCCACCGATACCCTGGCTGCCCTGGAGCAGGAAGGGGTCAGGGTGGTGCCGAACGCCCGCGCCACCCAGCTCACCATGAACCGGGAGGGGATCCGCCGCCTCGCCGCCGAAACCCTGGGGCTGCCCACCTCCACCTACCGCTTCGCCCAGAGCAAGGAGGAGTTTGTCGCCGCCGTCGAGGCTATCGGCCTGCCCTGTGTGGTGAAGCCTGTGATGAGCTCGTCCGGCAAGGGCCAGAGCCTGCTGCGCGATCTCGCCAAACTGGACGAGAGCTGGACCTATGCCCAGGAGGGGGGCCGCGCCGGTCGCGGCAAGGTGATCGTCGAAGGCTTCGTGCCCTTCGAGTACGAGATCACCCTGCTCACGGTGCGCGCCGTGGACGGCATCCACTTCTGCGATCCCATCGGCCATCGTCAGGAGGATGGCGACTACCGCGAATCCTGGCAGCCCCAGGCCATGAGCGAGCTGGCCCTGGCTCGCGCCAAGGAGGTGGCGGCCAAGGTGGTCGAAGCCCTTGGCGGCTACGGTCTGTTCGGGGTCGAGCTCTTCATCAGGGGTGACGAGGTGTGGTTCAGCGAAGTCTCCCCCCGCCCCCACGACACCGGCATGGTGACCCTGATCTCCCAGGATCTCTCCGAGTTCGCCCTGCACGTGCGCGCCATCCTGGGGTTGCCCATCGGCACCATCACCACGTTCGGGCCAAGCGCCTCCGCCGTGGTACTGCGGGATGGCCACAGCCAGGACATCCGCTATCAGGGTGTCGGTGAGGCGCTGGCTCTGGTGCCGGGTGCCCAGTTGCGCCTGTTCGGCAAACCGGAGATCGCCGGTCGCCGTCGCCTCGGGGTAGCCCTGGCCCGCGGCCAGGATTGCACTGAAGCGGTGGAACAGGCCAAGGCGGTTGCCGCCCGGGTCGAGGTCCTCTTCTGATCCCGTTGCATCGGCGCACAACACAAACGCTTGCCGGCATGATCTGGCGCAAGGGGCAGGCGACTGCCCCTTTTCCATTGAGGCGCCTGCCGTATAATCCCCCCTTCACCTCTGTCAGGAGTACAAGATGTTAGCTGCCGTGATCTTCGATATGGATGGCGTTCTGATCGACTCGGAACCCTTTTGGCAACGGGCCCAGATGGCCGTGTTCTCCGAGTTGGGTCACCCCCACACGGAAGAGGACTGCAACTCCACCATAGGGGTGCGCATCGATCAGCTGGTGGCCCACTGGTATCGACTGCGCCCCTGGAGTGGTCCCAGCCAGGACGAGGTGGTACAGCGCATCCTGGATCAGGTGATCACCCTCATTCTGGCGGAAGGCGAGCCCAAGGCCGGCGTACTGGAGGCCCTCGACCTTATCGAGGCGCAGGGCCTCAAGATCGGGCTTGCCACCTCCTCCCCCTTCGCCATGGTGGACGCCGTCCTCGGCAAGCTGGGCATCCAGGATCGCTTCATGGCGGTGCACTCCGCCGAGGTGGAGCGCTTTGGCAAGCCCCACCCGGATGTCTACATCCACGCCGCCGAGAAGCTGGGGGTGGACCCGGTGCACTGTCTCGCCATCGAGGACAGCTTCACCGGGCTGCTGGCCGCCAAGGCCGCCTCCATGACGGCGCTGATCGTGCCAGACCCGGCGCTGGTCGACGATCCCCGCCTGGCCATCGCCAACCACGAGCTGCGCTCCCTTGCCGAGCTGGACGCCGAGATGCTGGCAAGCTGGGTCGGGTGAGCCCCAAAACGGTACCCTGGTGCCTGAGCCGTCGACCTCATCCGTGGGTGACCTCGCCTCTCCCTTGATCAGGGTCATAAACGTGCGCTTGCTCGCGGTCAAGGCCACGCGACCCAACTAGAATCAGGGGAGAAAGGCGGCCCAAGGGCCCGAGGAGGTCACCATGATCGAGTACACCAGCAAGCGCATCGTCTGCCCCCACTGCGGCCATCACACCCGGGTCGAGCTGGATGCCAGCCAGGGGGATCAGGAGTTCTACGAGGATTGCATGGCCTGCTGCAACCCCATCCACCTGCGGCTGCACAGGGACGAAGCCCGTGACTGCCTGCAACTCTTCGTGGATGCCGACGACGAGCAGATGTTTTGAGTCACCCTATCGCGGGATGGAGAAAGACAAAGCGGGACCCGATGGGTCCCGCTCTCCTGTGCGCAACAACAGCCTCGGCGGCCGTGTCCGGCGCTTATTGGCGTGCCGCCAGCACCCGCTCCACCGTGTCGACGATGGCCTGGGTCTGGGGATCGATCTCGATGTTGGTCTGCCAGCCGGCCTTGACCCAGCCGAGGTTGGTGCGGGCCAGGGTTTCGGGGATCAGGTTGACGCAGAACTCGCTGCCACGCACCTCACCCACGGTCAGGCTGATGCCGTCGATGCCGATATACCCCTTGGTCAGCACGTATTTCATGAGCTCGGGTGCGAGGCGATACCACACCTGGCGGTTGTTGGGGGTGTCGATGACCGAGGTCACCTGCGCCGTGCCCATGATGTGGCCGGACATGGCGTGACCACCGATCTCGTCACCAAAGCGGGCAGCCCGCTCTACATTGACCTTGTCCCCGACCACCAGCTCCCCGAGGTTGGTGAGGCGCAGTGTCTCCTGCATCAGATCGAAGCTGACCAGATCCCCCTCCACCCGGGTGACGGTGAGGCAACAGCCGTTGTGGGCCACGGAGGCCCCGAGCGCCAGCCCCTCGCCCCAGGCCGGACTCGGCATGCGGATCACATGGGTGCGAAAGTTGGGTTTCGCCTCGATGGCCACCAGTTCGGCGGTCCCCTGTACTATGCCGGTGAACATGTGTCTCTCCACGCTGTGACAAATTTGTCGGCAGGTTACCCCTCGCCACCGTGCAAGACAAGGCTGCCGGCTGACAAGGACGAGCGCGCTCGCTATAGTGACCCCATTCAATCCAGGCTTAACGAGGAAATAAAAATGCAGGTATATCAATGCTGTGAAGCCATTCGCATCGCCTACAACCAGATTGGCTCCGGCGAGCAGGGCTATGTGCCCCATGCCATCGCCGCCACCATCCGGGCGCTCAACGCCGTGGCCTCCGACGAGCGGGTACCGGCGGATCTACGCGAACAGGCCGCCTATGCCGCGGCCAACCTGCTGATCAGCGATCACGAGGACGCCTGATCACCGGGTCAAACTGTGCCGCCGACCTTCCCCGTTGGCGGTTTTTCAGGCTAGAATGACACCCCCACATTTTGTCTCCTCAGGACGAGGAGGCAAAAGCCCATCTCTCTTACCCGCTCTTTCTCTTTTATCTGATCCACTCGGAGGTGTCAGTGCAACGTTATTGGTCCGAGGCGAGGCAGCTTATTCGTCTAGCCAGCCCCATACTGGTAGCCCAGGTGGCCCAGATCGCCATGAACTTCGTCGATACCGTGATGGCGGGACAGGTGAGCGCCGTGGATCTGGCCGCCGTGTCGGTGGCTTCCAGCTTCTGGCTGCCGGTCATCCTGCTGGTGCAGGGCATCATCATGGCCCTCACTCCCATCGTCTCCCAGCTCAACGGCGCCCGCAAACAAGACGAGGTGCGCCCCGCCGTGCACCAGGGCTTCTGGCTGGCGCTGATGGTGACCCCCATCGCCATGGTGGCGCTCTACTTCAGCCCCCTGGCGCTGCAGTTCATGGACGTGGACCCCGTGATGGCAGAGAAGACCGCCGGCTACCTGCACGCCATCCTGTGGGGGCTGCCCGCCTTCGTGCTGTTCCAGGTGCTGCGCAACTTCAGCGAGGGACTCTCCCACACCATGCCGACCATGGTGATCGGCTTCGTCGGCCTCGCGGTCAACATCCCCGCGAACTACATCTTCATCCACGGCCACTTCGGCATGCCGAAACTCGGCGGGGTCGGCTGCGGCGTGGCCACCGCCATCGTGCTCTGGGCCATGCTGCTGGCGATGATCCTCTATGTGAAGTTCTCGTCCCACTTCCAGAAGATCAACCTCTTCGCCCACCTTGCGCGCCCCAACGGCAGCCGGATCTGGCGCCTGTTCCGCTTAGGGTTTCCCATCGCCATGGCCATCTTCTGCGAGGTGACCCTGTTTACCGTGGTCGCCCTGATGCTGGCGCCCTTTGGCGCGGAGACGGTGGCGAGCCACCAGATAGCACTCAACTTCTCCAGCCTGGTCTTTATGCTGCCGCTGTCCATTGGTGTCGGCGTGACCATCCGGGTCGGTCACAACATAGGGGAAGGCCAGCCGGATCAGGCCAGGGTCGCCGCCCGCACCGGCCTGATGCTGGGTATGGGGGTGGCCGCTGCCACCGCCGCCCTCACCGTGCTGCTGCGCGAGCCCATCGCGGGGATCTACACCGACGACATGCAGGTAATCGGCCTGGCCGCCACCCTGCTCTTCTTCGCCGCCATCTACCAGATCTCCGATTCGGTGCAGGTGGTCGCGGCGGCGGCCCTTCGCGGCTACAAGGACACCCAGGCCATCTTCTACGTCACCATCGTCGCCTACTGGGGCATGGGACTGCCCACCGGCATGATCCTGGGACTGACCGACTGGGTGGTGCCGCGCATGGGGCCCCAGGGCTTCTGGGTCGGCTTCATCGTCGGGTTGACCAGTGCCGCCCTGATGCTGGGAGCGCGGCTTCGCGTCATCTATGGCCGCTTCGCGAGCCCCGCGGCCTGCACCGCCCTTTGCCGGGCGCAATAGCGGGGAAAGTGACCCTGCCCGGTGGCAAGCTCGCCTGTAAAATCAACAGGCTGCGCAAGAACTGGGCAAACAGTCTCCTTTGTGCGTGTCCCTTGTTGACAGCCCTGGGGGCCATGGGTAGTATGCCGACCACGCCAGCAATGCTGGCGGGATAAAACGGGTTTTAATCCGGTTTATGAAGTGGGTTTATAGCTCAGTTGGTTAGAGCACTACCTTGACATGGTAGGGGTCGTTGGTTCGAATCCAATTAAACCCACCACTTTTCGTGATGCGTCCTTAGCTCAGCTGGTTAGAGCACCACCTTGACATGGTGGGGGTCGGTGGTTCGAATCCACTAGGACGCACCATCACGAAACCCTGTTATGCGTCCTTAGCTCAGCTGGTTAGAGCATCACCTTGACATGGTGGGGGTCGGTGGTTCGAATCCACTAGGACGCACCATAACAGTTTGAATAAATTGCAGATGTGAATTTGATGTGGGTTTATAGCTCAGTTGGTTAGAGCACTACCTTGACATGGTAGGGGTCGTTGGTTCGAATCCAATTAAACCCACCACTTCATTGCAACGAAGCACAAAGTCGCCTTGCGCACCCTGCGTCCTTAGCTCAGCTGGTTAGAGCATCACCTTGACATGGTGGGGGTCGGTGGTTCGAATCCACTAGGACGCACCATTTTATGAAAAGCCCGCTCTTTGAGCGGGCTTTTTGCATTGCCCCCTTCCCCACGGCGAGTCCCGTATTTCATCAAGAGGCACCATGGCGGCAAAGGTGGCCGGCCACTGGCCAGCCTGTTTCCCCCCGGCCGTCAGAAGAGATCCAGCTGCTGACCGCAGATCCGCTCGAACGACTCGCCGATAAAGGGCAGGATGGCATCCGCAATCGGCTTTAACTGCTTGTCGATGTAGTGCTCGTAGTCGATGGCGCTGCGCCTGTATTCCAGCGGTTCCGGTCCGTTCAGGGTAACCAGGTAGGCGATGGTGCCCCTGTGCTGGTAGCGCTGGGGTTGGCCGCGGCGCAGGTTCTCCTCGTCGGCCAGGCGCGCCGCCCGCACATGGGGCGGCACGTTCTTCTGGTACTCCTCGAGCTTCTGGCGCAGCCGCTTGCGATAGACCAGCAGATCGTCGTGCCGGCCGGCCCGGGTCTCGTCCACCATGGTGCGCACATAGCCGCTGGGATCCTGGTCGTGAAACACCATCTCGTAGAGCCGGGTCTGGAACGCCTTGGCAAGGGGCGTCCAGTCGGTGCGCACCGATTCCAGCCCCTTGAACACCAGATGTTCTTCCTCCCCTCGTCCCTCTTCCTGTTTTCCAACCAGGCCGGCGTAGCGCTTCTTGCTCCCCTTCTCCAGCCCGCGAATGGTGGGCATCAGGAAGCGGCGATAGTGGGTCTCGTACTGGATCTCGAGATGGCTCGGCAAGTCGAACTCCCGCCTGATCAATGCCGCCCAGTTGTCGTTGATCATCCTCGCGAGATGCTGGCCAATCTCGTCCGCCTGCTCTGGGCTGGTATCTCCCGCCAGGTGCACGAAGGTGGAATCGGTGTCGCCATAGATCACCTCATACCCCTCCCCCTCTATCCACTCCCGGGTCTGCTGCATGATGCCGTGACCGCGCAAGGTGATGGAGGAGGCGAGGCGCGGATCGTAGAAGCGGCAGCCCCCCGAGCCCAGCACCCCATAGAAGGAGTTCATGATGATCTTGATGGCCTGGGAGAGCGCCTTGTTGCCGGCGGCCTTGGCCCTGTCCCGCGCCGCCCAGAGGGTCGCGATGAGATCCGGCAGGAAGTGGCGGGTGCGGGAGAACAGGGCGCCGCGAAACCCCGGAATGGCGTGCGCGGGATCCTGCAACCCCTCCACCAGCCCCATGGGATCGATGCAGAAGGTGCGGATGATGCTGGGATACAGACTCTTGAAGTCGAGCACCAGCACGTGGCGATAAAGCCCCGGCTTGGAGTCCATCACATAGCCACCCGGGCTCGCGAGACCCCCGTCGGCAGGCAGGTTGGGGGCCACGTAGCCGCCGCGATGGAGCCGTGGCAGATAGAGGTTGGTGAAGGCCGCCACCGAGCCCCCTACCCGGTCGAGCTCGAGGCCGGTGAGGGAGGCCCGCTCGATGGCAAAGGGGATGAGGTGGCAGAAATCGAAGATCTCCCACACCAGCTTGCAGTCTTCCAGGTTGTAGCGAGCCAGCGCCTCCTTGTCGGAGTGGAACAGCTCGGTGATCTTCTCCCCCCGGTTCGCCACGTCCTCGATATCCTTGCCACGCCCGAGCAGTTCGCTCGCCACCGCATCCAGGCTGTAGCTCGGGAACTGCCAGGTGGCGCTTTTCAGGGTGTCGATGCCGTCCAGCACCATGCGCCCGGGGATGATGACGTTGCCAGTCTGGGGATCGCCACGGGAGGATCGCCAGAAGCAGAGCTCGCGCCCCCGCCCGAGCCGCAGCCGCCGTTTGTAGAGCTCGGCACGGCGCAGCAGCAGGCGAAAGTCGAAGTTGACCACGTTCCAGCCGATGACGAGATCGGGATCGTGCCGCTGGAACCAGCTCTCCAGAGCCCCCAGCAGGGCGTTCTCATCCGCCACCCACTCGACCCGGGTGCCCCAGCTGTCGCTGTCCGCCTCCGGGGCACCAATCATGATGACCCGCGCATCCTCGGGGCTGTAGAGCCCCACCGAGAAGAGGGCCCCGTCCATGGCGCACTCCACGTCCAGGGATACCCAGGAGAGGGTCGGTGTCACGGTTTGGGGGGCGCAGCGCGCCTCGCTCACCTCCCAGTAACCCTGCCTGCCTCCCTTGCGCCTCGCCTTGCCGCCAAAGCGCACCCCGGCAGTGATGAAGCGCTCCATCAGGAAACGCTCCGGCAGCCGGATGTCCGCCTCGAAGTGCTCCAGACCACGGATGAGCAGCAGCTCGATGGCGCGGTGGAAGGCGCTCAGGGTGGCAAAGTAGCAGCCCACCACCTTGCAGCCCTCGAAGGTGTGCATGGGCAGGCGGCGAAAACGCCCCCTCACTCCGGCCCCCTTGAAGAGCTCGGCCGCCTCCTCCAGATGGCGCTCCGGCAGGAAGAAGACCGGCTCCTGCCCAGGCACCACCAGCCGCACCGGCCCCTGCTCGCTCCAGAGCCACATCACGATTTCGGTGCGGCCGTGTACGTCCCGGCCATGACGGGTCAGGATGAAGCCATCGGCGGGTGGAGTCACGGAGGGGGGCTGGATCTCGGTCATGCAGGCTGTCGGGCTCAAGGCTGGAATGGGACTATTGTACGTTCATACAGTGCCTTGCCGCAATTGCCCGGCCAGGAGGCCTTCGCCTGCCATCCGGCGCGGGATTGGTGCATAGTAGCCTTGTGGTCAGCTCATCGCCGCCTGTGCTGCACCGTCGCCAATCAGAAGCGTTGCGGCGATGGACCGCCAGAGCGGCTATCTTCTTCCTTTCCCCACACAAGGAGCACCCCATGACACATGAGTGGCAACGCATTTCCTCCCGCCTCACCGACGTGGGCGGCATCCCGGTTGCCCGGGCCATCCCGGTCAAGGAGCGGCGCACCATAGGGCCCTGGTGCTTTCTCGACCATATCGGACCGACCCGCTTCGCACCCGGCGCCCCGGGGCTCGACGTGGGCCCCCACCCCCATATCGCCCTGCAGACCTTCACCTGGATGCTGGAGGGGGAGATCCTGCACCGGGACAGCCTTGGCAGCGAACAGGTGATCCGCCCCGGCCAGGTCAACCTGATGACTGCCGGGCGCGGCATCGCCCATACCGAGGAGTCCCTCCCGAACCAGCCCGATCTGCATGCCGCCCAGCTCTGGATAGCGCTGCCGGAGGAGGATCAGCATACCAGCCCCCGCTTCGACCACTACCCCAGGCTCCCCCGCTGGCAGGAGGGGGAGATCACCCTGACCCTGCTCATCGGCGAGCACGGGGGATATAGCGCGCCCACCCTGCACTTCTCCCCCATCCTGGGACTGGATCTGCACGCCCCCGCTGGGGGACGGCTCACCCTGACCCTGAACCCCGCCTTCGAGCACGGTCTCTTCCCGCTGCAAGGGCAAGCGAGCATCGCAGGGGACGCGCTCGAGCCGGAACAGCTGCTCTATCTGCCGCCGGGCAACCGGGAGGTGGCGGTCGAGCTCAGCCCGGGTGCCCGCCTGCTGCTCATCGGAGGCGAGCCCCTGACCCAGCCGCTGCAGATCTGGTGGAACTTCGTGAGCTTCGACCGTGAGGCCATTCGCACCGCCGCCGCCGACTGGGAGCGCGGCGATCCGCGCTTTGGCGAGGTGCAGGGCTATGCCGGCCTCCGCCTCCAGGCGCCGCCCCTGGCCGGGATCTAGTCCCCGCCGCTGAAAAGCAAAAGAGCGCCCATGGCGCTCTTTTGACTCAATGGAGGTGCCCCTCAGCCCTCGCTCGTGCCGTGGGGCCTGGTGATGCGCCGCTTCCCGGCATCCAGCCCACGACATTCCTCTCACCGGGCGACAAACCTGAGCGAGGCCGACTGGCCGCCACGGCCTCTCTCGACTGAGGGCAGCCAGCAGGCTCTGCTGCACCATTGGCACAAGCGGGTCAAACAGGGCAGACTACGGGCTCTTTTGATGACCACCCAGGACTGTCTATGGATTTCTCTCCCCTCTATCACGCCGGCGCGGCGCTCTCTATCCAGGCGCTGATCGGATACCGTCTTGGGCACTGGGGATACGGCGGCCTCGTGGGGTGCATCTGGTTTATCGCACGGGAGCAGACGCAGGCAGAATACCGCTGGATAGCCCTGCTGGGAGAGGGGCGACGGATCAACATGCCCTGGTGGGGCGGATTCGATCCCAGGGTCTGGGATCTCGGGAGCATTCTGGATTTCATGGTGCCGATGGCCTTGTGCACCCTGGTGTTCGTGGTGGCACGGCGCCCTTGTCGGCAAGTTTGCTGATCCACCTCGTTAACCGGGCCGGGCACAGCGCCAACCAGAAGAGGGGCCCTGACGGCCCCTCTTCTGGTTCTGTGCTCAATACCCTTGCGGCGCCAAGATGGCCGGCCCTCTCATACGGAAGGCCTGAGGCAAGGGACGCCTCAGACTCGCATCAGAACCCTTCCTCCTGCTCCGCCTGCTGCCTGGCCCGCCGAGCCATGGCCTCGGCCTGGGCGCTCTCTATCTCGTGCAGCACCCCGTCCAGATCGACGGCCTCCCGGCTCTCCTCGAACAGGCCGGTGAGCTCGGTCTCGGGGCCCAGCTTGCCATCTTCGAACAGGGCCCACATCTCCCTGGCGTAGCGGGTCTTGAGCAGCTCGGGCGCATACATGCCGTAATAGTTGCGCATGTTGTTGACGTCCCGCTCCAGCATGGCCTTCGCCTGGTTGTTGGCGGCGGCATCCACCACCTGGGGCAGGTCAATGATGACCGGGCCCTGTGCGTCCACCAGCACGTTGAACTCCGAGAGGTCACCGTGGATGAGGCCGGCGCAGAGCATGCGCACCACGTAGCGGATCACCTTGCCATGGTCGATGAGCGCCTGCTCCCGGGTGAGCGCCACGTCGTTGAGACGGGGAGCCACGTTGCCGTCTGCATCGGTCACCAGCTCCATCAGCAGCACGCCATCCAGACAGACATGGGGTCTGGGCACCCGCACGCCGGCGGCGGCCAGCTTGAACAGGGCATCCACCTCGGTGTTCTGCCACACCTCCTCGTGCTGCTGGCGACCGTACTTGGAGCCCTTCTCCATAGCCCGGGCGTTGCGACTGTTGCGCACCCGGCGTCCCTCCTGGTAGACCACCGCCTGCTTGAAGCTGCGCTTGGAGGCCTCCTTGTAGACCTTGGCGCAGCGGATCTCGTCCCCGCAGCGTACCACGTAGACGTCGGCCTCCTTGCCGCTCATCAACCGGCTGATGACCTCGTCCACCAGGCCGTCATCAACCAGAGGCTGGATTCGATTCGGAATTTTCATTAACGCCCTGTCACCCTCTTCACGGCATAGTTGCCTCTGTTTGTCCCCTGACCGCCATGGTCATCTCTGCAACCGGAGCATGCGGTGCCAGCGCCATCAGGTCAATAAAAACGGCCCGCAGACGGGCCGTGTCGATCAAGGCTCGGGGGGCAACCCCTGGCGGATGCGGCGGATCCCCTCCTCGTAGAGACCATCTTTCCCCAGGTTATCCTCCTGGGTCTCGAAGATCTTGAGAAACCACATGTACTGCTCGGGGAAGCGGGTCAGTTGCAGCTCCACCATGCGGTTCATGAGGTTGACGTCCGCCTCCAGGTCCGCCGTGGGATAGGGATCGAACGGCGGTTCAATCTCCATCCGGTAGCAGCCCTCGTCCTCGTCATAGCAGGCGAGGATCGGCACGGCCCGGGCACCGGTCAGCTTCACCAGCTTGGGCAGGGCCGGCAGGGTCGCCTTGGGGTGGCCGAAGAAGGGCACGAAGACGCTCGCCTCGCGGCCATGATCCTGATCCGGCAAGTAGAAGAAGCTGTCGCCACCGCGCAGGGCCTTGATGGCGGGCTTGATGCCGACGCTGCGCTCGTACACCCTGCCCCCCTTGCTGCGCTCGCGGTTGATGTACCAGTCGAACACCAGATCCTTGGGGCTCTTCATCATGGTGCACAGGGGCACCCCCTCGTCGGTGATGAAGCGGCCTATCATGTCCACCGCCCAGGTGTGGGGCACCACGAAGATCATGGGACGACCGGCTGCGCGCTCGGCCTCCACATGTTCCCAGCCGCGCACCTTGATGCGCCCCTTGAGGAAGGCGGGGCTTCGCCAGGTCAGCTCGCCAAACCCCATGAAGGTCTTGAGACCGACCCGGATCGATTTCAGCAGCAGGGCCTGACGACCCGCCTCATCGAGCTCGGGAAAACAGATCCTGAGGTTGGTATCGGCAATGTAGGCCTGCTTTCTGGAGAACCGCAGCAGGGTGGGCGCCAGGGCGTTGGCCAGTTTGTCCCGGACTCTAGCCGGGATCCAGGCCAGCAGGGAGAGCAGGGCTATCGCCAGCCAGCTGCCCCACAGACGGGGGTGCAGCAGGCGAAGATGAAAGGAGGTGTCAAACACCGGGTCTTGTGCGGACATGGTCGCCATCGAATCATCGAAACAGACCGTTATTTTAGTGATCCTGACATTTTTTTCTACCCTGCCCTGCGTCGGGCCCTGACGCCAAGTCACTGATCAGACTAGTTAGAAACAAAAAGTGGCCCGCATGGGACCACCTTTGAAGGGCGCTCAGGGGTGAGGAGCCAGGCCCCGGCGAATGCGCCGGATCCCCTCTTCGTAGAGGCCATCCTCCCCCACCTGGTCCTCCCGGGTGTCGAAGATCTTGAGGAACCACATGTACTGGCCGGGGTGTCGGCGCAGCTGGCGCTCCACGCTGTCGTTCATGCGGCAGGTGTCCGCCAGCAGATCCTCGCTCGGGTAATCGGCGTAGGGGGCCTCTATCTCCAGCCGGTAGCCGTGCGCCGCCTCGTCGTAGCAGGCCAGCACCGGCAGCGCCCGGGCGCCGGTCAGCTTCACCAGCCGTGGCAGGGCCGGCAACGTCGCTTTGGGGTGGTTGAAGAAGGGGGCGAACAGGCTCGCCTCGCGGCCGTGATCCTGATCCGGCAGATAGAAGAAGCTCAGGCCCGACTTCACGGCCTTGATCACCGGCTTGATGCCGGCGCTGCGCTCGTAGACGCGGCAGCCGTGCCGGGCCCGTGCGCCATTGATGTGCCAGTCGAACACCGGGTTGCGGGCGCTCTTCATCATGGTGCACATGGGCAGGCCCCGCTGGGCGAAGTAGTAGCCTGCCGCGTCGATGGGCCAGCTGTGGGGCACCACCAGGATCACCGGCCGACCGGCGGCCTGCTCCGCCTCGATATGTTCCCAGCCACTGACCTGGATCCGCCCCATCACGTGGGCGGGACTGCGCCAGGTGAATTCGCCAAAGCCCAGCAGGCTCTTGAGGCCGACCCGGATGGAGGTCATCAGAATCGCCTCCCGCTCGGCCTCGCTCTTGTCCTTGAAGCAGATGGCGAGGTTGGTCCTGGCGATGTAGATCTGCTTCTTCGAGATGGCGCACACCAGGGGGGCCAGGGCATCGGCCAGACGATCCCGCCAGCGCGGAGGCACGAAGGCGAGCACACCGATGGCGCCGAGGGCGAGCCAGCTCAGCCAGTAACGGGGATGCAACAGGCGGGTCTGGAAACGGGCGTCAAAAACGGGATCAGATGAGGACATGAAAATTGGGCAATAGATAGAGGTGGGATAATTGCGGCCATCCTGACAGGTATTACCAGTTAACGCCAACTGAATGTCACCTGTATGGACAAGTATTTAAGCGGGATCACGGATTGACAGCCGGCTCATTTACCCCATCTGTCTTCCCCTCCCCGCCCCTGTGTGTGGCATGCGACGAACCCCGCAAGGCGGGGTCCGTAACAGAGGCAAGGGCGTGGCATCAGCGGCGTGCGGGCACCTCCAGCACACCGGTCTGACCCTGGGGCAGGAAGAACATCAGGTAGCGCAGCGACACGTAACCCACCACCAGGGTCGCCACTCCCAGTTCCAGATAGGCCAGCTGATGGAGCTGCCAGGCGTAGTCGGCAGCCTCTGGCCACTGCGACAGCAGCTGACTCACCTTGAACAGGGCGGTGGCGCCGATCACCAGCGGGAAGGTGAAGGCGGCATAACCCGGTGAAAAAGGCAGGCGCAGCAACTTGATGAAGGCCAGGTAGATGATGCCGGTCATCAGCACCGCAATCCCGAGCAGCACGGCCACCAGCAGCAGCGACGGATCCGGACTCACGGTCAGGTAACCGGCCAGAGAGAGGCTGGCAGGGGCCGCCAGGATGGCAATGGTCGGCTTGGCGGCGTCCGGCACTTCGTGGCTGAAGATGAGGCGATAGAGCATCAGCGGCAGCATCAGGCCGTAGCAGGCCATGCCAAACCAGAGCAGGCCCTGTGCCAGGGCGGCGAAGGGGCCACCCGGGTAGGCGACGTCGGCGACGATGATCCCCACCGGCGGCACGAACCAGCTCGGCACCATGTGGTGAATTTCAAACGCCCTGGCCCTGTGCCAGACGAAGGTGGCGAGAAATGCCAGGTGGATGATCACGGCGAACAGCCAGAGCCCCTGGCCCAGGGTCGGAGCCAGCAGACCGACCGCCTTGGAAACCACCATGGTGCCCATGGCATAGGTGGGCACCACGCTGCCGACCACGGGGTGGGCGAGATCCTGCCACAGCAGGCGCGGGTGCAGCAGGAACTTGAAGGTAAGGATCAGCAGCAGGACGGTGGCGATGGCGGCCCCCAGCAACTGCAGGCGGCCATCGAACTGGCCGGCATTTTCCCAGGCCCAGCCAAGGCTGGCGATCCCGAGTGCCAGCCCGGCCATGGGGGTCGGGGCCTGGCCCAGAGAACGACGGGTGCGTGCGATCATCTCGGATACCCTCTTGTTTGGTGACGATGACCATAGGATAAAGAGGGCTTGTCGTTTACGATATCTAAATGAATTGAATTACACGTTTAGGAAAACCAAACAACATGAAGCTCACTCTCCAGCAACTCAAGGTGTTCGCCACCATCGCCCGCCACGGCAACCTGGGGCAAGCGGCCAACGAGCTCTGTCTCAGCAAGGGGGCCGTCTCCCAGGCGTTGCAGGAGCTGGAGCGCCAGCTCGGTACCCCGCTGTTCGATCGGGTGCACCCCAGGCTCCAGCTCAACAGCGAGGGGCGGCTGCTGCAACCGGCCGCCGAGGAGATGCTGGCCCGGATGCAGGAGATTGAGCTGCTGTTCAGCCCGGATGCCGAACCCAGCGGCCAGTTGCGCCTGGGGGCCAGCCAGACCATAGGCAACTACCTGCTGCCCAGCCTGCTGGCAGGGGGCGCCGGGGATCAGGGCGTCCCCCCCAGGGTCACCATCGCCAACACCCACGTGCTGTGCCACGCCCTGGCCCATTTCGAGCTGGATCTGGCGCTCATCGAGGGGGAAAACCACCACCCGGAGCTGGTGAGCGAGCCCTGGCTCGAAGACGAGATGCTGATCATCGCCCCGCCCCACCATCCCCTGGCCGACCAGGCTGATCTGCCACTTCAGCGCCTCGCCGACGAGACCTGGGTGCTGCGCGAGCACCAGTCAGGCAGCCGCGAACAGTTCGAGCAACAGATCCAGCCCCGGCTGCCGCGCTGGCGAGCGGGGATCGAGCTCAACACCCTGGAGGCGGTGATGCTGGCGGTGGAGAAGGGGCTCGGCATCTCCTTCGTCTCCCGCCTCGCAGTTTCCGATCGGCTGCAGCAAGGCCGTCTGGTGGCCCTCACCCCGAACCGCCGCTTCCCCCGCCAGCTCTCCCTCGCCTGGCACAGACAGAAGTTTCACTCTGCGGCCCTGCGCCGCTTCCTCGCCTTCTGCCGCGCCCAGTCCCTCCCCTGATCCCCGATGGCAGAGACAAAAAAGAGAGGGCGCCGGTGCGCCCTCTCTTTTTGCGTTGTAATGCCGGCCAGGTGCCTGACTTCACCCCTTCTCCTTGAGCCCGGCCTCGACCCAGCCCAGCACCCGCCGCGTCAGGGCGTGGGGCAGCCAGGGGGAGTCCAGCAGCCGGTGGCGCAGGCAGTCGGCGAAGTGATCCGCCTCATGCTGCATGCCGCCCCCCTCCACCGGCAGGTAGATGTCTGCCGGCCAGGCGGCCGGCGCCTTCTCCCCCTGCCAGCGAATGTGCTGGGGATTCCACCACTTGCCCTCGATGAGCAGGGACCAGCCTTCCCCCTCCAGCCAGGCATCTCGGTCGAGATCCTCGGTGATGGAGGCGCCAAGCTCCGCCTGGAAGGGGGTGTCGAAGGTGAAGCGGGCCGTCAAGTCCACCTCTCCCGGGGCCCGCACCAGGGTGACCTCGGGGATGCCACAGGTCAGCCCAAGCCGCTCGCAGAAGGCGGCATAGAGCCAGAGCGGATAGACCCCCACATCCCAGGCGGCGCCACCATCCAGTGCCGTATCGAACAACTTGCCGACCGGTGGCTGGGCCGAACCGAAGGCCGCGCAAAGACGGCGGGGCGCCGGCAGCAGCGGCAGGCGTTGCAGCAGGGCGCGCATGGCGGGGAAGCACATCACCTTCATGGCTTCCAGCAGCAAGAGGCCGCGTTCATGGGCAAGTGCCACCAGGGCATCCCACTCCACCACCCGGGTCACCGCCGGCTTCTCCACCAGCACGTGCTTGCCCGCCAGCAGCATCTGCCTGATCAGGGGGGCATGCTCGGGGTGGATCACCGCCACATAGACGGCCTCCACCTCGTGGCTCTCGGCCAGTGCCTGATAGCTGCCATAGGCAAGGGGCAGCCCCAGTTCATGGGCGAACTCGTCGGCCCGCTGCTGATCCCGGGCGGCGATCGCCACCACCTCAGCGCTCCTGGCGTGCAAGTTGACGTCGCGGCAAAAACGCCGGGCGATGGCCCCCGCTCCGGCAATTCCCCAACGCAGCGGCGCCCTTCCCTCTTCCTGCATCTTGCCTCCTTACTCCTCTGTGGATGGACGTCGACCCCGGCCTGGCTACCGCAACAAGACGTCAGGCAATGGCCTGGGCGCCCTGCAGACTGCGCAGCCAGCTTATCTCCTCTCCCCAGATAGTTTCGTCTATGGTTTCGAGGATCAGCGGGATACCGTTGAAACGGTCGTCGTTCATGATGTGGTGGAACACCGCCTCTCCAAGATTGCCCTCCCGCAGGCTGTGGTGGCGATCGACCCGGCTACCGAAGGTACACTTGGCGCCGTTGATATGCATCCCCTTCAGGTAGTCAAAGCCCACGATGCGGTCGAAGTCCTCGAACACGGCGGCGCAGGATGCCGGGGTGCGCAGATCATAGCCGGCGGCGAAGGCGTGGCAGGTGTCGAAGCAGACGCCGACCCGGCTCTTGTCCTCCACCCCCTCGATCAGGGTGGCCAGGTGCTCGAACGACCAGCCGAGGTTGGTGCCCTGGCCGGCGGTGTTCTCGATCACCGCCGTCACCCCTTCGCTGCGCTCCAGCGCCCAGTTGATGGACTCGCTCACCAGCTTGAGGCTCGCGGCCTCGGGGATCTGCTTCAGGTGGCTGCCGGGGTGAAAGTTGAGGTAGCAGAGCCCGAGCTGCTCGCAGCGCTTCATCTCGTCCAGGAAGGCATCCCGGGACTTGGCCAGAGCGTCGGGATCCGGGTGACCCAGGTTGATGAGGTAGCTGTCGTGGGGCAGGATCTGCTCGGGGCGAAAGCCTCCCTTCTCGCAGGCCAGCTTGAAGGCGCGAATGCTGGCCTCTGACAACGGTGCCGCCTGCCACTGGCGCTGGTTCTTGGTAAACAGGGCGAAGGCGTTGGCCCCGATAGCCTGGGCACGGGCGATGGTGTTCTCCACCCCGCCGGCCGCACTGACGTGGGCTCCGATAAATTTCATCTCATCTCCTCTGCGCTGTTGCCTTGTGCCCTCCTCGCATATCGCAAGGCCAGGGCATCCGTATTGGGGCGCCATTATGCCCAAGCCACTCCCCTGCGCCAAACCGGGATTGTCGATGGCCGCCATAGAAAAGGCGCCCGCAGGCGCCCTGATGACAATCGATGTGGCGATCTCGCACGCCCGGGATGGAGCGCCCGGGACTGTGTTCCCGGGCGTCAGGCCTGGCTAGAGATGGCACTCCACCCTGTTGCGGCCATTTCGCTTCGCGGCATAGAGTGCGCTGTCGGCACGCTTGAGAATGGCGCTGAGATCCGAGTCCTGATGAGACAGGGAAGAAAAGCCGATACTGGCCGTCAGTTTGATGATTTCTCCGCCGTACTCGATGACCTGGGATTCGATGACAGCACGAATATTGTCGAAGATGGCCAGATTATTATCGGGGTGACTGCCCGTGACGATAATGGCAAATTCTTCCCCGCCAATACGGGCAAACATATCCTCTGACCGCATATTTCTTTTGACGACACTGGCGACCTCTTTGAGGGCATGATCCCCCGCATCGTGACCATATTTGTCGTTCAGACTCTTGAAGTGATCCAGATCCAGTATCCCGACGGCGAGCGGTATATCCGTCAATCGGGACAATATCAACCTGCGCTCCCCCTCGTTCATGAAGGCGCGACGATTGGCAGTATCCGTGAGGTAATCGGTGGATGCCTGATGCTCCATCTCCGTCACCTGAAGGTGCAGCTGGATATTGAGGGCCAGCCAGTTTGCCAGGCACTGCAATATGATCGCGTCCTCGACGGTGTAATGGGCCTTCTCATGGTGCGCGACATTCAGGGTACCGATGCATCTGGTTCCCTGGATCATGGGGGCATCCATGCAGCACCCCATGCCGTGCCGGGACAGGATGACACAGTCCTGATCGCTGGATGCCGTCAAGTCATCACAGATCGCCAGCATGCCGGAAGAGAATACCCTTCCCACCATGGTGCCCTCCACCGTGACCAGGGATTCCATGGGAATGGCGTTGTTGCCCATCACGGCATAGAGCCGCAATGAGGTCTCGCTCTCCTTGATGGTGATGCTGGCTCTCTCGGCCGAGAAAATATGGAAAATCCAATTGGCCATCACATTCAACACATCTTGAAGGGATGCAGCCTGAGTCAGATCCTGAATAAAGGAAACCGGAACAGTGATCTTTTTGCCAGGGCCAACTTTAGACAAAAAATGAGGATCAAATATTCTGTCGTTATGATGCATGTCTACCTCACACTGCTTTTTTATTACTGTTTCACTTCGCCCTGTTCCGCAGCAACCAAGCGTTCGGGAGTCCCCCCAGCGCTCCCGGTCAGAGTATAACAACTATGTGTGATCTGAAATGTTTGTTATTAAGAAGCACTGTTGAGTGGGCGAACAATAACCAAATATAAACAAGATTAACAGTAGAGGACGCCTTGAGAACGTTATCATGGCCAATATGGCAAAGGCCGGGGGACGGCCCGCCATTGGCACCCCGCCGCATGCCATGAAAAAGGCGCCCTCGGGCGCCTTGGAGATAGTCAGATGTGCTCTGCTCAATAGGCCAGACCGGCACCATAGGGATAGAGGGGGTTCAGGGAGTCCTTCGCCACATCCGGTGACTGGTTCAGCACCGCCTGCCAGCTGGAGGGCAGCTCGAAGGGCAGCTTGCCGCGCGCCTTCTGCGTGCCGCTCATGACATCGAACAGGGCCTGATCCAGGGCGCCGAAGTTGGCCAGCAGCACCTTGGCCGCCGGTGCCACCTCGGTCAGGATGGCGGGCCTGTCCAGATAGATGGAGAGCACCAGGGGTACGCCGGCCTGCTCGATGGCCTGGATGGCGGCCAGGTCGTCCGCCCCCTGATAGACGCCCTCGTGGGCCGTCTCCTGCACCACCTCAGCCTGGCTGGCGAAGCCGAGCTGGCCGAAATGAACCATGCCGAAGGGGAAGCGGGGATCCTGCTCGTTCGGGGTGTTGACCCGCGCGATGGCGAGATCGGCCTCGGCCAGGCTCGTCACGACGGTGTAGCCGTTGGCCCT
Organism: Aeromonas taiwanensis; assembly: GCF_000820165.1. Classification (GTDB taxonomy): domain Bacteria; phylum Pseudomonadota; class Gammaproteobacteria; order Enterobacterales; family Aeromonadaceae; genus Aeromonas; species Aeromonas taiwanensis. The sequence continues at coordinate 12,639 of NZ_CDDD01000026.1, read as the reverse complement.
GGCCACTTCGGCATTGACGTTATACAGGTAGACCCGCTTGCCATCTGCCTTCTGCGGCAGTAATGCCCCCTCGTTCTTGAGCAGCACATGGGCGGCGGATTGTGCCGCCTGGGCCTCCTGCTGGAAGGCGTCGTTGCCCACCAGGGTGACCGCCGCCTGCACGTCCACATAGGGGTTTTCAAAGAGACCCAGCTCGAATTTCTGCTCGAGAATGCGTTCAGCCGATGACGTGACCGCCGCCTCCGTCACCAGACCGGCCTGCACGGCCGCCAGCAGCGGCGCGGGATCCTCCACCCCGCCAAACTGGTTCACCCCGGCGTCGATGGCCTTGGCATAGCGCTCGGCCTTGGAGAGCTTCTCCACGCCCCAGGACATGCCAAAGGGCACGGTCCAGGGGCTCACGCCGGCATCCACCTCCGCCTGACTGAGCCCTTCCTCACAACGGGTGGGACAGTCGTTGACGATACCCCAGTCACTGAGCACCACCCCGGAGAAGCCGAAGTGACCCCGCAGCAGGTCGGTGAGGATCTGGCGGTTGAAGCCAAACCCCACCTCCTCGATGGTCTGTCCCTCGTAGGTCAGCCCCTCTGGCAGGGCGTAATAGGGCATCACGGCGGCCACCTTGGCCTCGAAAGCCCCCTCGAAGGGCACCAGGTGATAGGCGAACTGGCCACCGGGATAGACCTGCTCCTTGCCCCAGGGATTGTGCGCATCCAGCCCATCCTTCTGGGGGCCGGCCCCGGCGAAGTGCTTGACCACGGTGATGACGCTCTCCTTGCCAATGCCCTCGCTCCCCTGCTGGAAGCCCTCGATGTAGGCCTTGACCAGGGACTTGGCGAGCTGGTTGTCCTCGCCGAAGGTACCGTTGATGCGGCCCCAGCGCGGCTCGGTCGCGAGATCCGCCTGGGGCGAGAGAGCCTCGTGAATACCCACGGCACGATACTCCTGGCGGGCGATGTCGCCGAAGCGCTGCACCAGAGCGGCGTCGCCGATGGCGGCGAGCCCCAGGGTCTCCGGCCACTGGGAGAAGGCACCTGCACCAACGCTGGTAGCCTTGGGATCATGGGTGAAGTGGTTGCGGGGATCCGTGCTGACCGTCATGGGGATGCCGAGCCCCACCCCTTCCAGGAGGGCCTGCAGGGTGTTGTTGTCCTCGGCGATGGCCGCGGGATCCCCGGCCATGCGGGTGATGAAGGTATTCACACCATCGGTGCGCAGCATCTTGTCCATGGCGTCGAGGTTGACCCGCCCCTCTGCGTCCAGCACCAGGGTACCGTGCATCATCAGCCCCGCCTTCTGGGCCAGGGTGAGCCTGCCCACCAGATCCCGGGCCCGCTCGGCGGCGCCGAGGCGCCAGTCCTCGTAGGGGGTCAGGGTGCCGTTGCCATCGAGATCCTTGAACTGCAGGCCGTCCTGCTCGATCAGGGCGGCGGTGCGATGGCCCAGGGTGGGTTGTGTCGGCTTGGGGGTGGAGTCGTTGTCGTTGCACCCTGCCAGCAGCAGGGCCCCTATGCTCAGGGCCAGACGAGTCAGGGCGAGCGGATGGTGTTTCATTATTGTGACCTTCCTTGTGTGTGTAGGTCAGGCCACTCTATGCAAAAGCGGCTGCCCTCACTTGCCCGCAGGGTGCAGGAAATTGCCGGTTGGGAGCAGATGCGAAAAGTGTGAAAAGGGTTACAGGGTTACTCTTGGTTACAATTTCGAAACATGAAGCCGGCGCTGGCTCACGGCAATTTGCCGCCGCAGGGGGATGATGGAGGGCCACTGCCGACAAGGATTTTTGCCGTGAAAACAGTCTCCAACCGGATAGCCCAGCTCTGCCTCACCCACTGGCAGGCCAAGGGGCGGGATCCGGACCATCTCCTGCTGGGTGCCGGCATCGCGCGCGAAGAGCTGCTGCTCCCCCAGGGGCGGATCGATAGCCAGCGCCACTTCCGGCTGCTGGCCCAGGCGGCCCCCCATATGAGCAGCCACCAGTGGGGCACGCCCCCCACCCTCACCGGCCTCTTCACCCACTTCCTGCCGCTCGGGAGCCTCTGCTGCAATGGCGCCAGCCTGCGGCAGGCCCTGCACTTCTTCCTGACCTACCGTCCCCTCATCGGCGAGAGCGACCGGATCGCGCTGCGGGAGGAAGGGGGCGAGGCCAGGCTCAGCTACCACTCGGAATCCGATCACCCGGACGTGGTGGCACTGAGCAGCCTGGCGAATCTGGGCCATCTCTATGCCCTGCTGCAGTTCTACCACCCGGGCGAGGGTCAGCTGGTCCTGCCCGCCCTGATCAGACCCGACCTGTGGCGCCAACTGTCGGCCTGGCTGGGGGATCGCCTGCTGCGGGGTCAGGGGTTCGAGCTGCGCTTCCCCTCGGCCCTGCTCGATCTCGCCCATGGCAACTGCAATGTCCCCCTGCAGCCCCTGCTGCTGGAGGAGCTCGACCGCCAGATGATCCAGCTGCGCCCCAGCCCCCGCTACCGGGATCGCGTGCTCGGGCTCATCCGCCAGCGACTCTGGCAAGAGGGTCTGGACGCGCCGCCCCTGCTCGCCACTGTCTGCGAGAGCCTGCGGCTCACCCGCTGGACCCTCAACCGTCATCTGCGGGAGGAGGGCTGCCACTTCTCGGCCCTGCTCGAGCAGGTGCGCCGGGAGGAGGCGTGCCGCCTGCTGCAGGATCATGCCCTGCCACTACAGGAGGTGGGGGACAGACTCGGCTTTGCCAGCCAGAGCAGCTTCACCCGGTTCTTTCGGACGGCGTTCGCCCTCTCCCCCCGCGAGTTTCGCTCAAGACGCAGCCGCCTCTGATCCCTCTGCCAGGGTGCGACCGATCAACTCCCCCAGCCAGTGGATGAAGAGCTGCACTCGCGGCGCCAGCTGGCGGCGATGGGCATAGAGGGCGTGGATGGGGAGCGATGGCGGCTGCCAGCCGGGCAGTATGCTCACCAGCTCCCCGCTCGCCAGCAGCCCCTCCACCCCCACCCTCGGCATCTGGATGATGCCAAGCCCCGCCAGCGCGGCCGCCAGGTAGGTCTCGCTGTCGTTGACCATCAGGGCCCCCGTCATCGGCAGCAGGGCCCGGCTGCCGTCTTCGTCCCGGTACTCGAACCCGGGCTCCCCGCGCCCCTGACCGGCACCAAAACCGGAGCCATAGTGCACCAGTCGGTGATGAGCCAGATCGGCGAGGCACTGCGGCACCCCGTGGCGGGCCAGATAGGCGGCGCTGGCGCAGTTGATCTGGCGATAGTGGCCGAGCGGCCGCGCCACCAGGCTGGAGGACTCGAGCGCCCCGACCCGCACCACGCAGTCAAACCCCTCGCGCACCAGATCCACCCGCCGGTCTGTGCTGCTCAGCATCAGCTGCAAGCCGGGGTGCTGCGCCAGAAACGCGGGCAGCGCCGGGATGACCAGGTGTCGGGCCATCCGGCTCGGCATGTCGACCCTCAGCTGGCCTGAGATCTGGCCCCCCTGGCGAAACAGGCCGTCAAACTCCTCCATGTCCGCCAACAGCTCCCGGCATCTGGCGTAACAGAGCTGGCCGTCCGTGGTCAGTTGCACCCGCCGGGTGGTGCGCAGCAAGAGCCGGGTGCCCATGCGCTCCTCCAGCCGGCGGATGGCCGCGGAGAGAGTCGCCTTGGGGATGCCCGTCTGCTCGGCGCAGCGGGTAAAGCTCTCCAGCTCGGCGACCCGCACGAACGCCCTCATCGCATCCAGTTGATCCATGATTGTCTCTTTAGATGGAACAGTCCTTTCATTATTACGCTATTTATCCGCTTTGAAAGGAACAATACAGTGATCCCGTCGGCTCATACCGAGCCCTTGCCCTGACAGGAGTCACACCATGACCAGACCCATCGCCCTCATCACAGGGGCCAGCCGCGGCCTTGGCAAACACGGCGCCCTGGCCCTCGCGGCCAAAGGCGTCGACCTCATCATCACCTACCGCAGCCAGGCCGAGGAGGCCGAGGCGGTGGTGGCCAGTGCCCGTGCCCTCGGCGTAAAGGCCCATGCCCTGGCCCTGGACGTGGGCGAGAGCGCCACCTTTGCCGCCTTCGCCGAAGAAGTGACCCGGCTGCTCGCCCGGGAGTGGCAGCGCACCCGCTTCAACTTCCTGGTCAACAACGCCGGCATCGGCATTCACGCCAGCTTCGAGCAGACCACGGAGCAGCAGTTCGACACCCTGCTCAACATCCACCTCAAGGGCACCTTCTTCCTGACCCAGGCGCTGCTGCCGCTCATCCAGGACGGTGGCCGCATCCTCAACCTCTCCACCGGCCTCACCCGCTTCGCCATGCCGGGCTACGCCGCCTACGCCACCATGAAGGGGGGCGTGGAGGTGCTGACCCACTACCTGGCCAAGGAGCTGGGCCCCCGGGGCATCGCCGTCAACGTGCTCGCCCCCGGCGCCATCGAGACCGATTTTGGCGGCGGCGTGGTGCGCGATGACAAGCAGGTGAACGCCTTCCTCGCGAGCCAGACGGCCCTCGGCCGGGTCGGCCAGCCCGACGACATCGGGGGCGCCATCGCCGCCCTGCTCTCCGACGACAGCCGTTGGATCACCGCCCAGCGCATCGAGGCCTCCGGGGGCATGTTCATCTGATCCCCTGACTCCCCATAACACACAAGGCCCCCTCGGATGAGGGGGCCTTGTGGCATTCAGGGCGGGCTTGAACCCGGGAGCGGATCACTGGCGGCGCTCAGCCCTCCCGCCGTGAGTCACAGCGCCTTGCCGTCGGAGGCGATCACCTGGCGGTACCAGTGGAAGCTCTCCTTCCTGACTCGGCGCAGGGACCCGCCCTGCTCGTCCCTGTCCACATAGACGAAGCCGTAGCGCTTCTGGTAACCGTTGAGCCAGCTCAGGATGTCGGTGAAGGACCAGGCGCAGTAGCCCAGGAGCTCGACCCCGTCCTGCATCGCCTCCTGGCACGCCTTGACGTGGCTGCGCAGATAGTCGATGCGATAGGGATCCTGCACCTTGTCGCCAGCCTCCAGCTTGTCGAACTCGCCGAGGCCGTTCTCGGTGATCATCAGCGGCAAGGCATAGCGGGACGAGAGGCGACGCAGGGCGATGCGCATCCCGGTGGGGTCGATGGCCCAGTCCCAGTTGCTGGTCTCGAGATGCGGGTTCGGGGTGGTCCGGTAGAGTCCCGGCACGCCGCTCGATGGCGTGGTGCCCTTCTGCCCCGTGGTGTTGATGCGCTGCATGGTCTGACCGCCGAGGGGGTTGTCGGTGTAGGTCAGGGTGTAGTAGTAGTTGACCCCGATGTAGTCCGGCGTCCCCTCCCGCAAGAGCGCCAGATCTCCCGGCAGGATCTCGGGGGCCTCGCCGCTCTCCTTCAGGTAGGCGAGCGCCGCCTGGGGGTAGCGGCCGAAGCAGTAGGCATCCAGCCACCAGTAGTTGGTGAACTCCTCGGCATTCTCGAACGCCAGCATGTCGCCCGGGGCGCAGGAGGCCGGGTAGGCGGGGGAGTAGGCAAAGCTCGGCCCGATGAGGCCGTTTGGCACATGCTCACGGAACGCCTTGATGACCCGGGCATTGGCCAGAAACGCAATGTGGTTGGCGGCAAAGAAACGCTTCCTGTCCTGCACTGCGGGCGGATGGGTGCCGAGCTGGTAGGCGTTGGTCAGGTTGTAGTTCTGCTCGTTCAGGGAGACCCAGTACTTCACCTTGGCGCCGAAGCGCTGGTAGAGGGTCACGCAGTAGCGCTCGAAGTCGTCGATGATGCGCCTGTCTTCCCAGCCGCCGTACTCGTCCTGCAGGGCTTGGGGCAGATCCCAGTGGTAGAGGGTCAGCACGGGCTCGATGCCGTGGGCCAGCAGGGCGTCGATGAGCCGCTCGTAGAAGGCAAGTCCCGCCTCGTTCACTTCGCCCCGGCCGGTCGGGTAGATGCGCGGCCAGCTCACCGAGAAGCGGTAGGCCTTGAGCCCCATCTCGGCCATCAGGGCCACGTCCTCTTCCACACGGTGGTAGTGATCTACCGCCACGTCCCCGTTGCTGCCCTGGAAGGTCTTGCCCGGCAGCTTGGTGAAACTGTCCCACACCGAGGGGCCCTTGCCGCCTTCGTCCCAGGCCCCTTCAACCTGATAGGCGGCGGAGGCGGCCCCCCAGAGGAAATCTTTCGGGAAATCGTTGAACTTGTGGTGATGCATCTGGTGTTGCTCCTTCTGCGCGGATGGAACCAACCATCCCGGATAACCCGACCCCCCTTGGGGTCGAAATGAATTGGCATCAGCATCCAACACTTCTAAAATTCCGTCCAATGACAAATATGACCACTCAAGATTCCAAACAGGAATCAATGGAGACGCCATGGAGCTACGGGATCTGAAGGCCTTCGTCACCCTGGGGGAGGTGATGCACTTTGGCCAGGCGGCGGCACGCCAGCACGTCACCCAGTCGGCCCTGAGCAAGCAGATCCGCCGCCTGGAGGCGGCGCTTGGCGGTGAGCTGTTCGAGCGCAATGCCGGCAGCACCCGCTTCACCGCCCTGGGACGCGCCCTCTACGGGGAGGCCTGTACCCTGGTGGCCCAGAGCGAGCAGCTCGCCCGCAGCGCCCGCGACGTGCTGGCGGGCAATGGCGGTACCCTGCGCATCGGCTTTGGCGTCGCCACCAAGCTGCTGGTCCCCGCCGCCATCGCCCTGTTTCGGGCCAGCCGCCCCGGGGTCGCCATCGAGCTCAACGATCTCTCCACCCATCACCAGTTGCTGGCGCTGGCCGAGGGCAGGCTGGATCTCGGCTTCTGCCGCCTGCCCGCCCCCAAGGGCTGGCACTGTCTGCCTGTGGTGCGCGCCCATTTCGTCGCCGTGCTGCCTGCCGCCTATCAGGGGGTGAAGGGACTGTCGGATCTGCTGGACAAGCCGCTGGCCATCCTGCGCCGGGACAAGGCACCCTCCTTTCACGATCAGTTCGTGCACTACCTGGCCCAGAGCGGGTTGCGTTTTCAGGATATCCAGTACGTGAACGACTTCGCCGCCGGCATTGCCACCGCAGCGGCCGGCATCGCCTGGACCCTGGTCCCCTCCTCCACCACCATAGAGCACCCCGATGTGATCACCCTGCCCCTGAGGGAGCCCGAGGCGAGCTGGATCATCGGGATCATTCGCCCGCCGGGCAATGACAACCCCCTCATCGCCCCCTTCTGGCAGACGGTGGCCGAGCTCGGGGACCAGAGCCTGGCGACAGCCGGTGACGAAAACGCACTGCAGAGTGCCACCTGAGTGCCACATTAAGGGTGGCGTTGCGTGGCCCCCACCCTTAGAATCGTGCCACCCTGCCAGGCACCCACGACAAGGATCCGTTTCGTTCATGCACTCTCACTGGTTGCTGAGGTTTGATCTTCATCGCCTCATCCTCTCCCTTGCCGTCATCGGCGTGCTGGCCACCTTCGGCAACAGTTTCTACGCCATCCACCAGGCTCAGCGGCAACTGCTGATCGACAACACCCTGGAAGCGAACCGGGTCTATGCCGCCAAGCTGGCCGCCTCCGCCGATGCCATGCTGAGCGCCGCCCAGGGACAGCTCGCCTACAGCGCCAGCCAGCTCGCCCCCCTGCTGCAGGCCGATGACATCGCCGGACTCGAGCAGGAGGTGACCCAGCTTCGCAGGCGCACCAACACCTTCAACTCGGTGGCCGTGGTCAACACCGAGTCCACCATCATCGCCGTCTCCCCCGAAACCCTGAATGTGAAGGGGGCCAAGCTCACTTCCCCCAATGCCCGCCGCACCCTGAAGAACCAGAAGCCGGTCATCTCCGACCCCCTCGTCTCCCTCTCCGGCAACTACCTCATCAGCCTCTCCTACCCCGTCTTTGCGGCGGATGGACGCTACCTGGGCTATGTCGCCGGCACCATCTACCTGGAGTCCGCCAGCGTGCTCTCCCACCTGCTGGGCCAGCACTACTACCAGGATGGCTCCTATCTCTATGTGGTGGATCGCCAGCGCACGCTCATCTACCACCCGGATCCCGAGCGCATCGGCCAGAAGGTGGGGGCCAACCGGGTGGTGGACGAGGTGTTGCAGGGCGAGCAAGGGGCATTGGCCGTGCGAAACTCCGACGGGAACGAGATGCTCTCGGGCTTCGCTCCGGTGACGGGTGCCGGCTGGGGCGTGGTGGCACAGCGTCCCCGCAGCGCCACCCTGGCGGGGCTCGATCAGCAGATGATCGACATCCTGAAGGGGATGGTTCCGGTGACCCTCTTCATCCTCTTCTTCATCTGGCTCTCTGCCACCATCATCGCCAGGCCGCTGCGCCAGCTGGCCAACCGGGCCAGGCTGATGGATCAGCAGGAGGCCGCCACCAATATCTCCGGTATCCGCGCCTGGTACTTCGAGGCCGCCCAGCTCAAGCACGCCATCCTCAAGGGGCTGGGGCTACTCAACACCAAGATCGACAAGCTGCACACCGCCAGCCACACCGACCCCATGACCGGCCTCTTCAACCGCCGGGCGATGCAGCAGATGCTGGATGGCTACCAGGACGAGCACCAGCCCCTGGCCGTGATCGCCCTCGATATCGACCACTTCAAGAGCATCAACGACCGCTTCGGCCACGACGTCGGGGATGCCGTCATCATCGCCCTGGCGGATCTGATGCGCCAGGAGCAGCGCGCCGGGGCCGCCCTGTGCCGCAGCGGCGGCGAGGAGTTCCTGCTGCTGCTGCCCGGGGTCTCCCTGAGCCAGGCCGCAGCCATCGCCGAGCGGCTGCGCACCCGGGTGGCCAGCCATGAGATGGAGACGGCAGGCCACATCACCCTCTCCCTCGGGGTCGCCCACTGGGGGGCGCAATCGGGGGATCTCGCCGCCGTGCTCAAGCAGGCGGACAAGGCGCTCTACGACGCCAAGCACGGAGGCAGAAACTGCGTGGTGGTGGCCTCAGACTGATCCGCCCCGTCGGTCCTGAGCGCAGGACGCTTCTGGGCTCGCCATAAAAAACCCCTGCCATGGCAGGGGTTGGATGTGCATCAATCTGCGGGATCACAACGTGACGGCTAGGCTCTCGACCTGCGCCTTGCTGGGGGTCACCAGCACGGGCACCGACTTGGAGGTAGGGGTGAAAGACCCCTCCCCTATGCTCTCGATGGCCACCAGGGGGTTGGTCTCCGGGTAGTAGGCCGCGATGTTGCCCCGGGGGATCTCGTAGAAGATGACGCTAAAGCCCTGCACCACCCGCTCGCGCCCGTCGTTGCAGATGGCCGCCATGTCCACCCGCTGCTCCTCGGCAAGCCCCAGCATGCGGGCATCCTCCTCGTTCATGAAGACCACGTTGCGCCGCCCCTTGATGCCGCGATAGCGATCGTCCATGCCATAGATGGTGGTGTTGTACTGATCGTGGGAGCGCAGGCTCTGCAGCAGCAGCACGGGCTCGCCCACCATCTGCTCCGCGTGGCTGGTGCATTCGGGCAGGATGGAGGCCGGCAACCGGCTCGCCCTGAATTCGGCGCGGCCGCTCGCGGTGTTCCAGCGCAGCAGGGCGGCGCTGTTCTCCAGGTGGAAGCCGCAGGGCTCCTCGATGCGGCGGTTGAAGTCGCCAAAGCCCGCGATGGTCTCCTCGATGAGATCCCGCAGCAACCCGTAGTCATCCCGCAGGGCCAGCCAGTTCACCTGCTCGCTGCCGAGCGTCGCCTCGGCCATGCGTGCGACGATGTCGATCTCCGAGAGACAGAGCGGCGAGACGGGCTCGTTCATGCCGGTGGAGGCGTGCACCATGCTGAAGGTGTCCTCCACCGTGATCTTCTGGACGCCGGTGCGCTGCAGGTCGAGCTCGGTGCGGCCCAGACAGGGGAGGATAAGGGCATCTTTTGACACCATGAGGTGGCTGCGGTTGAGCTTGGTGCTGATCTGCACGTTGAGCTCGCTCCTTCGCATCGCCTCATAGGTGAACTCGGTATCCGGCGCCGCGGCCGCCAGGTTGCCCCCAAGGCACACCAGCACCTTGCTCCTGCCGCCGTGCAGGGCCTTGAGCGCCTCGTAGACGTTGTGCCCCGGCGTGCGCTTGAACCCCACCGGGAAGCGTCGCTCCAGGCGGTCGAGGAAGGCGGCGTTGGGTTTCTCGTTGATCCCCATGGTGCGGTTGCCCTGCACGTTGCTGTGACCGCGCACCGGACAGAGCCCGGCCCCCGGCTTGCCAATCTGGCCGCACATCAGGTGCAGGTTGACGATCTCGCGAATGGTGTCGACCGAGTGCTTGTGCTGGGTTATCCCCATGGCCCAGCAGCTGATCACGCTCTCGCTGCGCGCGAAGATCTGCGCCGCCCGGGTGATCTCCTCGCGACCGAGTCCTGACTGCGCCTCTATCTGTGCCCACTCGGTGGCGCGCACCTGCTCAAGGTAGCGCTCAAAGTGCACGGTGTGCTGCTCGATAAAGGCGAGATCGATGCGCCCCCCCTCCTCTTCCAGGATGTACTTCGCCATGCCGCGAATGGCCGCCATGTCGCCGCCGAGCTTGGGCGTGAGGTACTGGTGGCTGATGGTGGTGGCCGCCGGGGTCAGCAGCTCCGCCGGGCTCTGGGGGCTCGCGAAGCGCTCGAGGGCCACCTCTTTCAAGTTGTTGAAGGTGACGATCTGGCATCCCTGGCGCGCCGCCTTGCGCAGGGCGTTCATCATGCGCGGGTGATTGGTGCCCGGGTTCTGGCCGAACACGAAGATGGCCTTGGCGGCGTCGAAGTCATCGAGCACCACTGTGCCCTTGCCCACTCCGACGGACTGGATGAGCCCCACGCCGCTCGCCTCGTGACACATGTTGGAGCAGTCCGGGAAGTTGTTGGTGCCAAAGAGGCGGCCGAACAGCTGATAGAGGTAGGAGGCCTCGTTGCTCGCGCGTCCCGAGGTGTAGAACTCCACCTCGTCGGGGCTGGCCAGGCTGTTGAGCTTGTCGGCGATGATGGCAAACGCCTGATCCCAGCTCACCGGCTCGTAGTGATCGGTGGCCGGGTTGTAGCGCAGGGGCTCGGTCAGTCGCCCCTGGTATTCGAGCCAGTAGTCGCTCTGGGTGGCGAGGCGGCGCACCGAATGCTCGGCGAAGAAGTCGGCCCCCACCGTCTTGCCGGTGGACTCCCAGGCCACCGCCTTGGCGCCGTTCTCGCAGAACTGGAAGGCCCCCTGCTTGTTGTCACCCCAGGCGCAGCCCGGGCAGTCGAAGCCGTCGGTCTGGTTGACCCGCAGCAGGTTCTTGATGTTCTGCCGGGTCTTCTGGCTGCGCAGCACCTGCTTGAAGGTGGACTGCAGGGAGGAAAAGCCGCCGGCCTTGGCCGGTTTCTCAATATGACTGGACATGGGAGTCTCCGAACTGATCCTGGGCGCGGGGGCTGGCATAGCAGACCGGGGCATCGGATCGGGGCACATGAATGAGGGTCAGGTTGTATTTCAACGCCAGCCGCACCGCGAGCTGGCTGGGAGAGGCAAGGCTGATGAGGTGAGCGGCGCCAAATTGCACCGCCTTGTGAATGAGTTCGCTGCCACAGCGGCTGGTGATGGCCAGGGTGGCCGCCCGCACGGGCTGGCGCAGCTGCATGCCGATGAGCTTGTCCAGGGCGTTGTGCCGCCCGATGTCCTCCCGGCAGGCCAGGATCTCACCCCGCTCGTCCAGGGCCAGGGCGGCATGAAGGGCCCCGCTCTGGCGGGCCTTGCACTGCCAGGGGGCGATGCGCTCGCGCAAGTCCCGCAGACGGCCGGTGTCGAAGGGCGCGGCCACTGGCAAGGGGGTGAGTGCCGGCAGCGCATGCTCCATGGCCTCCACCCCGCAGATGCCGCAGCCGCTCGCCCCGGCCAGGCGGCGCTTGCGCTGCCCCAGGGCCGCCAGACAGCGGTTGGCGATGGTGATGTCGAGCACGATGCCGTGCTCGGACGGGGTGCTCTGGATGTCGTGCACATCGTGGTTGCCCCCGATGATGCCCTCCCCGAACAGGAAGCCGATGGCAAAATCGTCGAGATCGTCCGGGGTGGCCATCATGACGGCGTGGTTGATGCCGTTGATGTTGACAGACACGGCCACCTCTTCCACCAGCTCATCCAGCCTGGGCAACCGTGAATTGATAGGGATCATGCGAGACGCTTATAACGTGTATTCGGGCCTCAAGTTTAGATAAGCCGGCGGGTCAAAACCAATGAAACAAATCTATCCACCCATAGAGAAGTTCTATTGCCATCCCCATGTCGATTGATTAACTTTGTCAGCCACCGCCCCTTCCGGCCCTCCCAACATGAACATCAAGCAGCTGCACTATTTCCACGAGCTGGCCCAGCACCGTCACTTCGCCAAGGCGGCCAAGGCCTGCTTCATCACCCAACCGACCCTGTCGGCCAGCATCACCGCCCTGGAGAAGTCCCTCGGCACCGAGCTGGTGGTGCGCAACAGCCAGTTCGTGGCACTCACCCAGGCGGGGGAAGTGGTGCTGCGCCACGCCGAACGGATGCTGCAGGAGCAGGACGCCCTGCGCCAGGAGCTGAGCCNNGGTTCAACGACGCCTTCCCCAATGTCAGCCTGCACCTCAGCGTGATGACCCACGGCACCCTGATGGAGCAGCTGGATCTGCATCGTATCGACATCGGCCTCGGCTTTGACGAGCTGCTCACCGAGCACCAGCGCCGGGCCCTCGACGTCCAGCTGCGCCACCCCAACCCCATGGCGCTGCTGGGCCCCCTGCCCCCGCAC
>NZ_CDDD01000025.1 GCF_000820165.1 Aeromonas taiwanensis | reverse complement strand
CGACCCATCTAAATCATTTTTTAAACATGGTGGTCGTTACTGGGCTCGAACCAGTGACCCCCTCCTTGTAAGGGAGGTGCTCTCCCAGCTGAGCTAAACGACCTGGGATTCTGTATGGTCAAGAGTGGTGGGTCGTGTAGGGTTCGAACCTACGACCAATTGATTAAGAGTCAACTGCTCTACCGACTGAGCTAACGACCCACATCCTGAACCTGTCGCCACCCGCCCAAGCAGGCAACGTTAAAATATGGTGGTCGTTACTGGGCTCGAACCAGTGACCCCCTCCTTGTAAGGGAGGTGCTCTCCCAGCTGAGCTAAACGACCTGGGAATTCTGTCTCCACGTGATGGAGAAAATGGTGGGTCGTGCTGGATTCGAACCAGCGACCAATTGATTAAAAGTCAACTGCTCTACCGACTGAGCTAACGACCCTCACCACGACCAAGACCGATTGCACTGCTGCAGCGGCTCTGACGGCGGCCTATATTACGGATTTATCATCCTGGCGCAATAGAAAAATCTTAAATTAAATCTGTTTGTTCACTGCGCATACAAAGCGAGACTGTATTTACAAGACTGTTACGAAAACAGTGACATGCAGCAATGTTACAGCTTGCCGAGGCTCTGCTTGGCCAACTGGGCCGGCGAGGTGTTGGGGTAGCCCTTGATCACCTGCTCGTAAAACGCCTTTGCCTCCGCCTTCTTGCCGTCAAGCTGTGCCAGCATGCCGAGCTTCAGCAGGGCATCGGCCCGCTTGGGCGACTTGCTGTACTTGTTCGCCACGGTGGAGAACTGACTCGCCGCACCAGTCCTGTCACCCTTGTTGAACATCAGCTGGCCGAGCCAGTAATGGGCATTGGGGACATAGCTGGAACTCGGGAATTGCTTGATGAACCCTTCGAAGGCAGGAATAGCCTTGTCGTAGTTCTTCTCCTTGAGCACCAGGTTCACGGCTGCATCATAGGCCTGGTTCTCGTCCTGGTTGGTCGAGTAGTTGGCGGCAGCGGCAGGGGGCGCAGCGGCGGCGGCAGGTGCGGCCGGGGCAGCGGCAGGCTGGCTGTTGGCCACCTTGTCGAGCTCCTGATAGAGCTGACGCTGACGCTCTTGCGACTGCTCCATCTGGTAGGTCTGCTGTTCCAGCTGACCACGCAGCTCGGAGACCTCCCCTTGCAGGGAATCCACCTGTTGTTGCAACTCGGCCTGCAGGCGCAGACGGGCGTTGAGCGTACGCTCCAGCAGCGCCACCCTGTCTTCCAGACTGCCTGTCGGCACGATGGCGCCGTTGTTGCCGCTCAGCACGACGGCACTGCCAGAGTCGCCGCTCAGATCGCTGACCGGTGCGGCAGCATGGGCACTGGCTGCAAATAAAACGGCCATCGAAATGGCCGCTTGCTTATACACGAATGTCATTCGGTTCAAACCTTAGTAAACCAGGACCGCGCGGCGGTTTTTGGCAAAGGCTTCCTCGGTGTGGGACAGATCCAGCGGCTTCTCTTCGCCATAGCTGACGATGGAGAGCTGCTCGGCCTGCACACCCAGGGTTTGCAGATACTTGGCAACAGCCTTGGCACGACGCTCGCCCAGTGCGATGTTGTATTCCGGAGTGCCGCGCTCATCCGCGTGGCCTTCGATCAGTACCTTGACGCTCGGACGCTCACGCAGGTAGCTGGCATGGGCATCCAGCAGGTCGGCGTACTGACCCTGAATGTCGTAACCATCGTACGGGAAGAAGATCACGTTGTCGCGTTGCAGCGCTTCGAACTTCTGACGCATCTGCTCTTCCGGGGACAACATGCCGTTGGCGCCGCCGGTTTGTACACCGCCCATGCCGTCAGTCATGCCGGACTCGGCACCAGCGGCGTCGGAGTCGGAAGAGGAGCTACAGGCAGCCAGGGTGAACAGTGGCAGTGCGATGGCCAGACCCTTGAGCAGTTTATTGAGTTGCATGCTATTTCCTTAAACCTTTATAACAAAACAAAAAACAAGCGATTTTTTTATCAATTCAAGAAGGGCGACCAAGCTGGTGCACGAATTTCACCGCTACTGGTCGGAAGCACTGCCTTGAAGCGACCGTCGGTCGACACCAATGCAAGACTCTTACGACCCTGATAGATGGTGGCATAAATGATCATGCTGCCATTGGGAGCCACACTTGGCGATTCATCCAGAGCACTCTGAGTCAGTACCAACATGGCTCCATTTTCCATATCCTGGCGAGCGATGCGATATTGTCCCTGAACCCGGGTCACCATCACCATGGACTTGCCGTCCGGCGTGATGGATGCCCCCTGGTTGGAATCCCCTTCCCAGGTCATCCGGCGAGTGACGCCAGTCGCCAAATTTACGCTATAAATCTGAGGTTTGCCACCACGTTCAGAGGTGAACAGCAAAGTTTGACCGTCCGGCATCCAGGAGGGTTCGGTGTCGATGGTGCGGTTATTTGTGACTCGAGTGAGTTGCTTGCTAGCAACATCAACGACATAGAGATCAGGCTGCCCATCTTTGGACAGTACGATAGCCAAACGGCGACCATCCGGAGACCACTCCGGGGCTCCGTTGATGCCGCGGAAGCTGGTGATCAGGCTGCGCTGCTGGGAGTAGATGTCCTGCACGTAGATTTCGGACTTCTGGTTCTCGAAGCTCACGTAGGCCAGCTTGCTGCCATCCGGCGACCAGGCCGGGGACATCAGCGGCTCGCGGGAGCGCAGCAGGGTCTTCTCGTTGTAGCCATCGTAGTCCGAAATACGCAGCTGGTACGGGAACTGGGTCCCCTGCTGGACGGAGATATAGGCCAGGCGGGTCAGGAAGGCACCGCGCTCACCGGTCAGACGCTCATAGACGATGTCGGAGATGCGGTGGGCAAACTGGCGCATCTGGGCACCGGGGATGGTCGCCATGCGACTGTCCAGGATGTAGCCATTGCTCTCGCCGCCCTGGGTCTTGGCCAGCTGGCCCTTCAGCACGTCGACCAGCTCGAAGTTGATCTTGTAGGTGCCGTCACCCACGGCGGCGATGGAGCCGACCACCACCGCCTCGACGCCCTGAGAGGCCCAGGGAGCGAAGTTGATCTCACCGCTGGTGCTCGGGGTCTGCGGCATCTGGCTGCGGGACAGGGGCTTGAACTTGCCACTGCGCATCAGGTCATTGGAGACCACCTCGGCGATGTCCTGCGGCAGCTGACCATTGCCCTCCCACTTGAAGGGGGCGATGGCGATGGGGCGTGCACTGTCGATACCGCCGGTGATGACGATGTCCAAGGCCGCCTGAGCGCTCTGGCCTAGCAGAAGGCAGCCAACCAAAGCAAAAAACACTTTTCTTATCATGGCTTAGATACTCTGTTCCAAAAAAATGAGAGGTGAAATTCCTTTATCAGCAGATGCTGCCAACCACGGTCAATGACCCCGTTTTATCATGCTTAGATGTTCGGTTCTAACTTGAGGTTAAACTCCTTCAACATCTCGAACGCCGCCGGATCCTTCGGCACCGGCAACTGGTTGGCCTTGAGGACCGCCGCCTTGCCGGAACGACAAACTGCCGGGTCACCCTGACCGTTGTCCACCGAGATGACGAAACCACTACTGGCCAACTTGACACCAATGGTACAGGTTTTGCCCCGCATGGTGGGATCCAAAATCATGTAACGCTCGACGGTCGCCTTGATGAGTGCCGCATACTTGTCGACCTCACCCTTGGCGGCAGCAGATGCAGCCTGACTGCGCGCATTGGCTTCCGCCGCCAATTGCTGCTCCATCATGGCTTCCATCTCTTTTTGCAACTTGGCCTCCTCGGCCGCCTTGCGCTTGCGCTCCGCCTCTATCTTGGCCTTCTTCTCGGCCTCGGCCTTCGCTTTCTTCTCTGCGTCAGCTTTTGCCTTCTTGGCCGCCTCTTCCTTGGCCTTCTTCTCGGCCTCGGCCTTGGCTTTCTTCTCGGCTTCCGCCTTCGCTTTTTTCTCCGCTTCGGCCTTGGCCTTCTTCTCGGCTTCCGCCTTCTTGGCCTTGGCTTCTTCCGCCTTGGCCTTCTCTTCGGCCTGCTTCTTCTCCAGCTCTTTCTTTTTCTTCAGCGCCAGCGCCTTGGCCTCTTCCGCCGCCTTGCGATCGGCTTCGGCCTTCTTGGTCTTCTGCTCTTCGAGCTTGCGGGCTTCCTCGGCCTTCTGGGCCTTCTCTTCCGCCTGCTTCTGTTCAGCGACCTTCTTCTGTTTTTCGGTCTCGGCCTTGCGGGTCGCCTCTTCGGCTTCCTTGCGCTTGGTCTCGGCGATGCGCAGACGCTCCTGCTCCTGGGCCAGCTCACGCCGGGCCTGATCGGCGTCTTCCTTGTCCTTCTCCTTCTGCTGCTGAACAGCCTTGGGCTGCGCCTGCTTCTGCTGCTGGATTTGCTGCATCTGCTGTTCCAGCATTTCGCTGTCCATCATGACCGCATTGACGATCTGCCCCTTGGACTCGGGGCGTTTGGGCTTGCTGAAGTCGATGCCGACCAGCAGGATGATCCCGATGATAAGATGCAGCAGTAGCGACGCGACGAGATAACCGGAAATACCACGCTTCACATCCATCTCCGTCAGTTCACCGGATCCGTCATCAGACCAACCTGAGGCACGCCAGCATTCTTGAGGGCCACCATCAACAGGATCACCTCTTCGTAGCGTACGGACTTGTCACCGGCCACCACCACGGGGGCGTTCTGGTTGATGGCCAGATAACCCATGGCTTTCTCGGTGATGTATTGCTGCATCGCCTCGGGCGTCCCGCTCGGCACCGGCTCATCATCCGCCTCACCGGCCTTGATGACGTACTCCCCCTCGGTGTTCACGCTGACGATGAAGGGAGGCTTGGCATCCTCCGGCAACTGCTCGGACTCCGCCTGGGGCAGATCTACCTTGACCCCTTGCGTGATCACCGGCGTCACCGCCATGAAGATGATGAGCAGCACCAGCATGACGTCGATATAGGGCACCACGTTGATTTCGGCGACCTTCTTGCGCTTGAGCCGCTGATAGGTTTGCATTACTTCTCACCCTGCTGTGCGATTTGGCGGTTCAGTATGGTGGTGAACTCGTCCATGAAGTTGGCGTAGGCGTTTTCCAGCCGTTCGACCTTGTTGGTGAAGCGGTTGTAGAAGATGACGGCCGGGATGGCGGCGAACAGACCCATGGCGGTGGCGATCAGCGCCTCCGCGATGCCGGGGGCCACCATCTGCAGGGTCGCCTGCTGCACCTGACCCAGGGCGATAAAGGCGTTCATGATCCCCCAGACGGTACCGAACAGGCCGATGTAGGGGCTGATGGAGCCGATGGTCGCCAGTACCGGCAGGTTGGACTCCAGATCGTCCACCGCGCGGGACAGGGAGACGCGCATGGCACGATAGGTGCCGTCCATCACCGCATCCTGGCCACGGGCACCGGCCTTGAGCAGGCGGGCATACTCCTTGAAGCCGGAATAAAAGATGTCTTCCATGCCTTCGATGTCGTCACGACGGGAGGAGGACTCCTGGTAGAGACGGTTGAGGTCGACACCGGACCAGAATCTGTCTTCAAACTGTTCCGAGGAGAGATTCGCCGCCTTGATGACCTTGGAACGCTGGATGATCAGCGCCCAGGAGACGACCGACATGCCCATCAGGGTCATCATGACCAGTTTCACCAGCAGACTGGCTTGCCAGAACAGGCCAATAAACGAAATTTCAGCGTGCACTTAACAGCACTCCCTTGATTTTTTCAGGTATAGCAACAGGTTTCATTTGCGGATGGCTGACACAGGCTATCTGTACCATGGCCTGGGTGATCAGCCGTCCATCAGCCGCCAGGATCTGCTGTGAAAAACGCATGGAGGCGCGTTTCACTTCAGTCACTTGCGTCATTACGGTCAGCAGTTCGTTGAAGCGGGCTGCGGCGCGAAAGTCGATCTCGGTGCGACTCACCACGAAGGCGATCCCCTCCTGCAGCAGGACATCTTGTTCGATACCGCCGGCGCGCAAGAACTCGGTGCGGGCCCGTTCCATAAACTTGAGATAGTTGGCGTTGTAGACGATGCCTCCGGCGTCCGTGTCTTCGTAGTAGACACGTACCGGAAACTCAGAGACTTCCCCCATAAAAATCTGTGATCCATTCGACAGTCAGATGGGGGGCTATCATAGCGCAGGGCTGAATAGGAAAGAAGCAGGGGGAGACAGGGAAATCCCATCTCCCCCCGTTTTTTATGGCAGGAAATAACCCGTTCCCGAACAGAGTCCGCCGAACGTACCAGACGGGCTGAAGCCGGGATCAGAGCACCGCCCCCGAGGGGACGAAAAACAGGGGGAGGCAGCGAAACGCTGGCCTCCCCCTCTGCATTCATGGCAGGTAATAGCTGCTGGTCAGCCAGAGCCCGTACAACAGGCTCGGCAGGGCGAGCCAGGGGAAGAACAGCACGCGGCCGATGAGGCTGCGCGGATGGAACCCCAGGCCATGCATTACCCCGCAGCAGACCGCCCACATCAACCAGGGCGCGAGCCAGAGACCGTGGTCACTGGTGTTCGCCGCGACCAGGTTCGGTGCCTGCAAAATGGCGACGGCCAACAGGGTCGCCGCCAACAGCATCAGACCCTGCCATGGCTGGCGCTCCAGGGGAGCGGCCAGCCGGGCGAGCCTGTCACTTGTCTTCATCTATCTGACGATCCAGGTTCTCGGTATGCTCAAGCCAGAGCGCATTGATGATGCCAAATGCACAGGCCAGCAGCAGCCCCAGGATCCAGGTGAAATACCACATACTCAGGGCCCCTTCTTAGTAGAGCGATTGTTGGTTGTCTTCGATGTGCTTGTTACTCACCCGGCCAAACATCTTGATGTAGGTCCAGATGGTGTAAGCCAGCACGGTCGGTACGAAGACGACTGCGACTACCGTCATCACCTTGAGGGTGTTGAAGGAGGCGGTGGAATCCCACATGGTCAGGCTCTGGGACGGCTCCAGGCTCGAGGGCATCACGAACGGGAACATGGAGAAGCCCGCGGTCAGGATGATGCCGGCAATCGCCAGGGAGGAGAACAGGAACGCCACCCAGCCCTTGTCCAGCTTGGCCGCTACCGAGGTCAGCAGGCACATCACCAGACCCAGCACGGGAGCGGCGATCATCCAGGGATGGAGGTTGTAGTTCTGCATCCAGGCACCGGACTGCACCACGACTTCTTTATGAAGCGGGTTGGTGACCGCGTCGGTGGCGACGGAGCCCACGATCACATAGCCATCCATGCCGCTCACCCAGACGCCGGCCAGGGCGAACAGCACCAGGGTCAGCAGAGAGAAGATCATGGCGGCGGTGCGGGAACGGGCCAGCACTTCACCCTCGGTCTTCATCATCAGCCAGGTCGCGCCCTGGGTGATGATCATGAACAGACTCACCAGACCGGCCAGCAGGCCGAACGGATTGAGCAGGCCGAAGAAGTTGCCGTGATAGGTCATCATCAGGAACTGGTTGAAGCTGAACGGTACACCCTGCAGCAAGTTGCCAAACGCCACGCCGAAGATGACGGGAGGAATGGCGCTACCGGCAAACAAAGCCCAGTCCCAGTTGGAGCGCCACTTGGCGTCTTCCTGCAGGGAGCGGTACTTGAAGCCGACCGGACGGAAGAACAGCGCCATCAGGGTCAGGATCATGGCGATGTAGAAGCCGGAGAAGGCCGCCGCATAGACCATGGGCCAGGCCGCGAACAGGGCGCCGCCGGCGGTTACCAGCCAGACCTGGTTGCCTTCCCAGTGGGGCCCCATGGTGTTGAGCATCACCCGACGCTCCACATCCTTCTTGCCGACGAAGGGGAGCAGGGCGCCCACCCCCATATCGAAACCGTCGGTGATGGCAAACCCGATCAGCAGCACGCCGACCAGCACCCACCAGACCAGACGCAACATTTCGTAATCAAACATGGGTCACTCTCCTTATGCCTTGCTCTGTTCGAAGTGGTACTTGCCCGTCTTCAGGCTGCTTGGGCCCAGGCGCGCATACTTGAACATCAGGTACATCTCGATGATCAGCAGTACGGTATAGAACAGGAAGATCCCGATCAGAGAGAACCAGATCTCGGACGCAGGAATGTTGGATGCGGAGACATAAGTCGGCAGCATCTCGGCGATGGTCCAGGGTTGACGACCATATTCAGCGACAAACCAGCCCGCCTCGATGGCGATCCAGGGCAGCGGAATGCCGTACAGCAGAGCCTTGAGCAGCCACTTGCGCTCGCCGATCTTGTGGCGGGTGCTGTCATAGAAGGCCAGACCGATCAGCACCAGCATCAGGATGCCGCAGGCGACCATGATACGGAAGGCGAAGAACAGCGGCAGTACCTGCGGGATGGAGTCATCTACGGCGGCCTTGATCTGCTCGTCGGTGGCGTCGGTCACGTTCGGGGTGTAACGCTTGAGCAGCAGACCGTAGCCCAGATCCTGCTTCACTTCGTCGAAGCGGGCACGGGTATCGTCGGACTTGTCACCGGATTGCAGCTTGGTCAGCAGGTCGTAGGCGGTCATGCCGTTGCGCACGCGCAGCTCGTGCTCGCTCTTGAGATCCTTGAGACCGGTTACCTGACCGTCCAGGGAACGGGTGGCGATGATGCCGAGGGCATAGGGGATCTTGATGGCGTAGTCGGTGCGCATCTCCTCCTGGTTCGGGATGCCGAACAGAGTGAAGGAGGCCGGAGCCGGCTCGGTGTTCCATTCGGCCTCGATGGCCGCCAGTTTCACCTTCTGCACTTCCCCAGTCTCGTAACCGGACTCGTCACCCAGCACCAGCACGGAGAGGATGGAGGCCATGCCGAACGCGGCCGCGATGGCGAAGGAGCGACGGGCGAAGGCCACATCACGATTCTTCAGCAGGTAGTAGGAGGAGATACCCAGCACGAACATGGCGCCCGTGGTATAGCCTGCCGCCACGGTGTGGACGAACTTCACCTGGGCAACCGGGTTGAACACCAGATCGGCGAAGCTCACCATCTCCATGCGCATGGATTCGAAGTTGAACTCGGCCCCCACCGGGTTCTGCATCCAGCCGTTGGCGACCAGGATCCAGAGGGCGGAAAGGTTGGTACCGAGGGCCATCAGCCAGGTGGCCGCCAGGTGCTGGCGCTTGCTGAGGCGATCCCAACCGAAGAAGAACATACCGACGAAGGTGGATTCCAGGAAGAAGGCCATCAAGCCTTCGATGGCCAGCGGGGCCCCGAAGATGTCGCCGACATAGTGGGAGTAGTAGGCCCAGTTGGTACCGAACTGAAACTCCATGGTGAGGCCGGTGGTGACCCCGAGGGCAAAGTTGATACCGAACAACTTGCCCCAGAACTTGGTCATGTCCCGGTACACTGTGTTGTTGGTCATCACATAGACAGACTCCATGATCGCCAGGAGGAAGGCCATCCCCAGCGTCAAGGGTACAAACAGGAAGTGATAAAGGGCCGTCGCAGCAAATTGGAACCGCGATAGGTCTACCACATGCTCAGCAATCATGATGTTTCCTCACCGATTATTGGCACGGCTATTTTAAGTTTTAAGGACAAAGCTTCCATTGGAAGTCCCCGAATGGTCGGCCACCCCTCGGCGGACTGACCGGATTCGACTGCCACCACATTAACAACAAGGCAATATACAAGAACAAAAAAAGCTAATGTTTAACATCTGGTAAACAATAACTATGGTTCTATTCCCGCCTATAATGATCGCTGTTTTATATCACCTTTATTTGATTGAAATCAATGTAAAACCACCGCCAATACATGCTTTTTCGGGGCAACTTTCCGGTCCATTTTCAATAATTATGGGAGCTTCATCACAAAAAACACCAAGACATAAACAATTGATTTAAATCAATTTTATGACACATACAAATAGTTTCAATTCTGTTAAACAAATAAAAACTGTCATAAACAACACCCTCATTATTCCACTATTTAAAAATTGACAGCACGCCGCATAAAACCAATTTAAAACCAGCAAAAACACATGTTTATGCGACTTGCCCTCGCCCAACAAATCATTACTTTATCTAATCCAAAGCCCATAGATTTTCTTGTTTGTCCCACTCCGAAAGAGCTCCTACAATGCGCCTCGCAGTGAGGGCATACCTCTGGATACAGGCCGGTCATTCCGGGTTCCCGGTACGTATTCGATGAACATTTCGAACCTGTTTGTTGGGATTAATGATGAAAAAGTTTGTTGCCAAGACCATCCGTTACTACAAGCTTTCTTTCGTTCAACTCTATCAAATGAACCGACTCTGAGGCCTCGCGACGGCTCCTTTGTTTTTTCCCGACCGGTCTGCAGACGCACTCACTGTCTGTGAACATCCATCCTGAATTGTCTTTGCCCACCGCATCCGCCGTGGGCTTTTTTTTGCCCGCATAACAAAAAACCGCCTCGAGGGCGGTTTTTGTTCATCTCACTGCCATTACGGCTCTGCCGGTCGTTCCAGACCAAAGTGAGCATAGGCACGCTGGGTTGCGATCCGCCCTCTGGGTGTACGTTGCAGATAGCCCTGCTGGATCAGATAAGGCTCCAGCACGTCCTCTATGGTGTCCTTCTCCTCGCCAATGGCGGCGGCCAGGTTGTCGAGGCCCACCGGCCCCCCCATAAACTTGTCGATGACGGCCAACAATAGCTTGCGGTCCATGAAGTCGAAGCCTTCATTATCCACGTCCAGCATGTCCATGGCACGGGCCGCAATGGGTCCATCAATTCGGCCGTCGGATTTCACCTGGGCGAAATCCCGCACCCGTCTTAACAAACGGTTAGCAATTCGCGGTGTCCCCCGGGAGCGGCGCGCCACCTCCAGCGCACCGTCGCTCGACATATCCAGACCGAGGCAGCGGGCACTGCGGGAGACGATGTCGGTGAGGTCCTTGACGTTGTAGAACTCCAGGCGCTGGACGATGCCAAAACGATCCCGCAGCGGGCTGGTGAGGGAACCGGCCCGGGTGGTGGCCCCAATCAGGGTGAAGGGGGGCAGGTCGAGCTTGATGGAACGGGCGGCGGGGCCCTCCCCTATCATGATGTCGAGCTGGTAATCCTCCATCGCCGGGTAGAGCACCTCTTCCACCACCGGGCTCAGGCGGTGGATCTCGTCGATGAAGAGCACATCGTTCGGCTCCAGGTTGGTGAGCAGGGCAGCGAGATCGCCGGCCTTCTCCAGCACCGGGCCCGAGGTGGTCTTGATGTTGACCCCCATCTCGTTGGCGACGATGTTCGCCAGCGTGGTCTTGCCGAGCCCGGGTGGCCCGAAGATCAGCAGGTGGTCGAGCGCTTCCCCGCGCTGTCGGGCCGCCTCGATGAAGATCTCCATCTGGTCGCAGACGTGATCCTGCCCGGTGTAATCCGCCAGCTTCCGGGGCCGGATGGCCCTGTCGATGATCTCGTCCTCACGGGCGGCGCCCGCCGAGATGAGGCGATCCGCTTCAATCATGGGTTACCTCACACCAGGCTACGCAGGGATTCACGAATGATATCCTCCACCGACATGCCATCGACCGCCACCTTGCTGACGATCTGGCTGGCCTGCTGTGGCTTGTAGCCCAGCGCCACCAGGGCGCTGGCTGCCTCTTCGCTCGCGTCGGGGGCGCGCAGCGCGCTCTCCTTGGCAGGCAGGGAGATCTCGGCCGGGGAGAAGAGATCGTGGCTGACCCAGCCCTTGAGGCGGTCTTTCATCTCCACGACCAGGCGCTCGGCCGTCTTCTTGCCCACCCCGGGCAACTTGACCAGGGAGCTTATCTCCTCGCGCTCGACACTCATCACGAACTGGGTGGCCGTCATGCCGGAGAGGATCGCCAGCGCCAGCTTGGGGCCGACCCCGTTGGTCTTGATCAGCTCGCGAAACAACGCCCGCTCCTGCTTGTGATTGAAGCCGTACAGCAACTGGGCATCCTCACGCACCACGAAGTGGGTGTGGATCACCGCTTCCTTCCCGAGTTCGGGCAAATCATAGAAGCAGCTCATGGGCATGTGCACCTCGTACCCCAGGCCCCCCACCTCGATCAGGACCTCTGGGGGTTGCTTCTCGATGATGACGCCTCTCAAGCGACCGATCATGTTCTCTTCCTCGCCACGCAGACTCTCGCAAATTGGGTCATAGCATAAAGAATAACTGGATAAGTATCCAGCATAGGCCCACGGAGTTCACGAGGATGGCTTGCTCTCCCTGCACGGCCGGCACCATCCCGGGACAGGAGGCAGCCTGCCACTTTATTTTCCATCGGGAATGGCGCATTTGGGCCATTGAACAAACACTGAATTGGTCTTGTTCGGAACCAACCAGGGTCTTGCATCATGAAAATCGTCACCGTATCGAATCTCGGACTCACCATCCTGCTGGGTTGCACCCTGGGGATGGGGGCGATTGGCTGGTATGGCAGCCAACGGCTGGCCAACCTGCTCTCCTACGTCCTGGGTGCCGCCTGGCAAACTGCCGACGGCGCCATGGAGGGCTCCATCGAGCTCGGCAACCAGTCCCTCTATATCCAGAAAATGCTCACGGGCACGCCCCTCGACGAGCACGAGCTGCAACGGGCAAGAGGGGCCGCCACCGACGCCTTGCACCGGGTGGAGGAAAGCAGGCTCATCGATGCTGCGGCAGTCAGCGCGCTGAGCCAGCATGAACAGGCCTATCAACAACAGCAGGCACAACTGCTGGATCTTTACCACGCCTTCACCGGGATAGATGAGGCGATGCGCGCCAGCTCGGAGCGCATGTCGCGCCTCTCGACCCAGCTGGAGGTGATAGGCGACGGGGCCGTCGAGAGCCTCACCCTGTCACCGGATCAGGCCATCAGCTGGAACGGCGGCCTCGCGACCCGCTGGCAGGCGGCCGATGGCGGCATGGAAGCCAACATCGGCTTCTTGCGTCAGCTCTATGCGCTGGAAAAGATGCAGAGCGAAGGCCCCACCCCCGCCATCCAGGCAGAACTGGCACAGGCCACCCGCTTTTATCAGGAGGCGGTTGACGGCATGCTGGCAACCGGCCTCTTCGATGTGCCCGGTGACGGAGAGTTCGCCGGCCAGCCGCTATCCGCTCAATACCGCGCCCTGCAGACCGACAATGCCCGCCTGATCCGCGAGTGGATCTCCGCCCTGGCCGCATACCAGGCGCAGTTGACCCGTTACGAGCGCAGTGCCGACCAGCTCAGGCTGGCACTGGTCGAGATCGAGGCCAAAGGGGACGCCACCGTCGAGGATCAGGTTGGCCAGCTCAATGCCATCATCGGCTACACCAGGGACCTGATCCTGGGGGGCCTGCTGCTGAGCCTGCTGATCGTCACCTGCTGCGGTTTCTGGCTGGTCCGCTCCATTGTTCGTCCGCTGTTGCAGCTCGACCAGCGCATGCGGGACATCGCCGCAGGGGACGGAGACCTCAATGCCCGCCTTCACCTCCAGCGAGACGATGAACTGGGCTCGCTGGCAGGCAGCGTGGATCGCTTCATCGAGAAGCTACAAAGGATGATCAGTGCCACCATGGACAACAACCAGCATATCAAGCAGCACGTGCACACCTCGGTCAACCGGGTCCAGGCCATCAGCCAGAGCAGCCGCCAGACCGCCGAGCATGCCCAGGCGCTGCACCTCGACAGCGAGCGCATGGTGCAGGTCGCCACCACCATCTCGGACAACTGCAGCCTGGCCGCACAACATGCCAACGAGGTGCGGCAACTGACCACGAAGAGCAGCCACTATGTGACCTCCACCAGTGCCGGCATGCAACGGGTAGTGGTGGAAGTGGGCGAGTGCGCCGGCGCCATCAACGCCCTCAAGGAGCAGGCGAGCCAGATTGGCCAGATCATCTCCAGCATCAGCAGCATTTCGGAGCAGACCAACCTGCTGGCCCTCAACGCCGCCATCGAAGCGGCACGGGCCGGTGAGATGGGGCGCGGTTTTGCCGTGGTCGCCGACGAGGTACGCACCCTGGCCAATCGTACCGCCACCTCCAGCGCCGAGATAACCGGCGTGATCAACAGCATCCAGCAGCAGACCGAGCAGGCCTATCTGATGATGCAGCGCAACCTGGCAACCGTGGTGTCGGGCATGGCGGATTCTGACAACACCAGGCAGATCCTGTTCAAGGTAGAAGAGGCCATCGACCAGCTCGCCGACATGGTGCAGCAGGTGGCGGACGCCACCTGCCAGCTCTCCCGGACCCTGGGCCACACCACAGACAAGGTCTCGGACATCAGCCTGCAGGCCCAGACCGGCGAGCAGGAGGCCCAGGAGTGCCTGCAACTGGCCTCCTCCCTCCATCAGGCCAGCCAACAGCAGCAGCGACTGTTGTCGCAATTCCGGGTCTAGCGCAGGCGGGCCCCCCGCTTCTCCCGCGGCGCAAATTTAGCCCTTGGGCCAGGGGGCTCGGCCTGTTAAAATTCCGCACTTGAAAATTTTCCAGGGCCAAGCCGCCCGAACTAGCGAAGGTCTACCGCGATGCGCACCAGCCAATATCTGCTTTCCACTCTCAAGGAAACTCCCTCCGACGCAGAGGTCATCAGCCACCAGCTGATGCTGCGCGCCGGCATGATCCGTAAACTCGCCTCCGGCATGTACGCCTGGCTGCCGACCGGTCTGCGGGTACTGAAGAAGATCGAGAACATTGTTCGCGAAGAGATGAACAATGCGGGTGCCATCGAGGTCTCCATGCCGGTGGTGCAACCGGCCGAGCTGTGGCAGGAGTCCGGCCGCTGGGACGACTACGGTCCCGAGCTGTGCCGCCTGACCGACCGTCACAACCGCCCCTTCGTGCTGGGCCCGACCCACGAAGAGGTGATCACCGCCCTGGTCCGTTACGAGGTGAACAGCTACAAGCAGCTGCCGCTCAACCTCTACCAGATCCAGACCAAGTTCCGTGACGAAGTACGCCCCCGTTTCGGCGTGATGCGCGGCCGCGAGTTCCTGATGAAGGATGCCTACTCCTTCCACATCGACAAGGACTCCCTGGTCGAGACCTACGAGAAGATGCACGCTGCCTACTGCGCCGCCTTCACCCGCATGGGCCTGAACTTCCGCCCGGTGCAGGCCGATACCGGCTCCATCGGGGGCACCGGTTCCCACGAATTCCAGGTGCTGGCCGAGAGCGGTGAAGACTTGATCGCCTTCTCCGACAGCTCCGACTACGCCGCCAACATTGAGATGGCCGAAGCCCTGGCCCCGGCCGGCGAGCGTCCGACTGCGACCCAGGCGATGGCCAAGGTAGCCACCCCGGCCGTCCACACCATCGATGAAGTGGCCACCTTCCTGGCCGTGGCGCCGACCGCCATCGCCAAGACCCTGCTGGTACTGGCAGAGGAAGATGAGCACGGCAAACAGGCGGTCATCGCCCTGGTGCTGCGTGGCGATCACGAGCTGAACGAAATCAAGGCCGAGAAGCTGCCGGGGGTCGCCAACCCGCTGACCTTCGCCAATGACGAGCAGATCAAGGCTGCCGCCGGTTGCGACGCCGGCTCCATCGGCCCGGTCGGCTTTACCGGTCGCATCATCGCCGATCGCAGCGCCGCCCACCTGGCGGACTTCGTCTGCGGCGCCAACGAGACCGGCTTCCACCTGACCGGTGCGAACTGGGATCGCGACATCGCCTCTTACGAAGTTTCCGACCTGCGCAACGTGGTGGAAGGCGACCCGAGCCCCTGCGGCCAGGGCACCCTGCTGCTCAAGCGCGGCATCGAAGTGGGCCATATCTTCCAGCTGGGCACCAAGTACTCCGAAGCCATGAAGGCGAGCGTGCTGAACGAGGGTGGCAAGTCCGTCACCATGGAGATGGGTTGCTACGGTATCGGTGTTTCCCGTCTGGTGGCCGCGGCCATCGAGCAGAACAACGACCAGTACGGCATCATCTGGCCGGACGCCATCGCCCCGTTCGAAGTGGCTATCGTGCCGATGAACATGCACAAGTCCGAGCGCGTGGCCGAGCAGGCACAGCAGTTCTACGCCGAGCTGAAAGCCGCCGGCGTGGACGTGCTGTTTGACGATCGCAAGGAGCGTCCGGGCGTGATGTTCGCCGACATGGAGCTGATCGGTGTGCCCCACGCCATCGTCATCGGTGACCGTGGTCTCGACAACGGCGTGGTGGAGTACAAGTGCCGCCGCTCCGGCGAGAAGCAGGAAGTGGCCATCGGCGAGATCGTGGCCCTGCTCAAGGCCAAGCTGGGTCGTTAATTCCGCCCTCCCCCCGATATAAAAAAAGCGCGCCATCTGGCGCGCTTTTTGTTTTCTGCCGCAAGGCGGCGACAGCCGGGCTGTGGCTAGTTGCGACCGATGAAGAGATCGGTCACATGGCAGCTGCTCCTCGCCTCCAGGGCGTCGAGCATGTAGGCCGCCGCGTCCTCCGGGGTCATGAAGTTGCTCGGATCCACGTGATCCGAGTTGTCCCAGAATTCGCTGCGGATCCCGCTCGGATAGAGGTTCACAAGCCGTAGGGGCGAGCCCTTGAGCTCGGCCCGCAGGGACTCAAGAAAGCCGCGCATCCCCCATTTGGAGGCGCAATAGAGGCTCTCGTTCGCCTTGCCCGTCTGGGCCGCCGAGGAGAGCACATTGGCCAGCACACCGCCCTTGTCGCCGATGAGGCGCACGGTCTGCTGGGCCACCAGTATGGTGGAGACGAGGTTGCTCTCCACCACACGGCGGATCTGCTCGGCGGTATAAACGCCCACCGGCCCGAACTCGCCGACCCCGGCGCAATGCAGCACCAGATCGGGCAGGCCGCCCCACTCCACCGCCGCCGCGAAGGCGACATCCACCTCTTCGTGATGCGCGAGATCGGCGGCGATGCCGACCACGGCGTTCCCGAGGAGCTGTTCCTGCTCCTGCAGCTTCTGGTAGCGGCGACCCATCATGGAGACGCGATGACCGCGCTCAACCAGTCCGATTGTCAGCGCACGTCCGAGTCCGGACCCCGCGCCAGTCACTATGATGTGGCCCATGTGCGCTCCTCAAACGGGATCAGAAGGTGAATTCACCACCGATGAACCAGCCATCGATGCTCTGATCGACACGGTCGAAGTCCATCTCGGCCTCACGCCAGCCGGCGCGGATCTTGAGCGGCACGGAAGAGAACTTGTAGGAGCCGCCCAGACGGTAGTCATAGTTGTCCGCATCTTCCACACGCATGTCGCCGAAGGCGGCGAAGCCGGTCCCCGGGATGCGCACTTCAGCGCCGGTGTAGGCCATCAGCACGTCCTTGTCATAGGAGTAGTGCTGGGTGTTGAAATCGCCGTCGTAACGACGACCGGTCAGACCCAGATCGATCTGGAACAGGTCGTTGTTGAACAGGCGATAGTAGAGGCTCAGGTCATAGGCCAGCAGATCGTTGTTGAAGCGGCCGCCGCTGGTGCTGAAGTCGGACATCTCGAACTTGGCGTTGGGCAGCAGCAGAATGCCGTGCTCCAGCTGCAGGTAGCCGCTCCAGTTGTAGTTGTCGTCATAGCCGCCGTCGGCACCGACACCGTTGATCTGGCCGCTGCCCTTGGCGTTCCACAGATCGGCGCCAGCGGCAAGCCGCCAGTCATCGGCGGCGGTGGCGGCGTGGCTGAACAGGGCCAGTACACAACCGGCAATCAAGGTCTTCTTCATCATAAGGCTCCATCATGGACTGGAAAGGCCATCATTTTACCCAGTCGGCAAGGAATACCTAGAGCAAAAAGCTGAACAAGCGTCCATTCATGTCAGTGTTGCATGCCTTTTGCCGGTTCCACCGGCTTCACCGGCAGGTTCAGGGTCAGGGTTTGACCATCATCCAGGGTCAGGACCAGCGGGAACGGAGTCCCCAGGGAGAGATCCCGCACCTCGAACAGCATGACGTGCAGGCTGCCCGGTTTGAGGACGGCTTCCCCCCGGGCCGGGATCTCGATGCTCTCCACCTGGCGCATCTTCATCACCCCGTTCTCGTGCAGGTGGGTGTGCAGCTCGGCACGGCCAGCCTCGGGAGAGGCCACCGTCACCAGCTTCACCGGTTTGTCCGCGTCGTTTTTGAGCACCATGAAGGCCGCCGTGTTGGGTGAGCCCGGGGGCAACAGGCGCACATAGCCGTCGACGGCCTCGACCTTGGCCAGGGCCGGTGCGGCCAGCAGCAGGGCCAGGCTGGAGTAAAACGCACGTTTGAACATGGTTGAAATCCTTTTATGATGTGGTGAACCGAAGCGAGCTTACCCCTGTGGCGAGCCGTTGGCAGCCCCCCATGACAAGGATTCAGACATGGCCCTCACAATTCTGGCCGAACGGCAGGATGGCTTGCTCATCCTGACCCTCAACCGGCCGGACAAGCGCAATGCCCTCAACACCGAGATGTACCAGGCCCTCGCCGACACCCTGCGTCAGGCGGCTCAGGACGAAAACATCCATGTCCTGCTGCTGCAGGGGCAGCCGGACTGCTTCACCGCCGGCAACGATCTCGCCGATTTCATGGGAAAAGAGACCCTGGAGGCCGACGACCCCATCTTGCAGTTCCTCCACACCCTGGCCGACTTCCCCAAGCCCGTGGTCGCCGCCGTGGGCGGGGCTGCGGTGGGCATAGGCACCACCCTGCTGCTGCACTGCGATCTCGTCTACCTGGGGGAGAATGCCCGGTTGCAACTGCCCTTCGTCGAGCTGGGGCTGGTGCCGGAGTTTGCCTCCAGCCTGCTGCTGCCACGCACCGTGGGCCACCTGAAGGCGTCCGAGCTGTTGTTGCTGGCCGACCCCATGGATGCAAACGAGGCGCTGCGCCTCGGGCTCGCCAACCGGGTGCTGGCGGTGGACGCCCTGCTCCCCTTCGCCCGGGAGCAGGCTCTGAGGCTGGCGGCCAAGCCGCCGAAGGCGCTGCAAAAGAGCAAGGCACTGCTCAAGCAGGAGCTCAGGCAGGCGGTGCACTTCGTCATCGATGTGGAGGCGCGCGCCTTCTCCCTCGCCCTGCAGGGGGAAGAGGCGCAGGGCCGCATTGCCGCCAGGCTCGGGCGCAAGGGCTAGCCGCCCGCCCCCCGGCGGTCAGTTGAGGCGAAACCGCCCGATCAGCTCGCAGCCCTGTACCTTGTCCTGCACCTGGATGAGCCTGGCGATCTCGGGGTTGGGGTGACGCTTCAGGAAGGAGAGCAGGGCGGCGCGGCAGCAGCCCAGCTCGCTGATGAGGGATTCGCACGCCCGGTTGGGGCACTGGGGCACCAGGGCGGTGACCAGCTCGGAGGCGAGCTTGAGGTAGCGCAGCTCATAGGCGGGCTCGTCCATGGCGCGCCAGAAGTCGGCCATGCGGTGACAGGTGGCGACCCGCATGCTGGCCAGCTCGTCCAGATCCCCTTTCGTCAGTTCATACACCTCCCCCAGGGCCTGCTGATAGAGGCAGATGGCCGTGCCAAGTGCCCCCATGCCCAGGGCATTCTCTGCCTCCAGCATGTAACGTTGCCAGTGTTGATTCGCCATCTTCCTCTCCTCTGCCGACACGAGTGGAACCTGTATCATGGCCAATCGAGAATAAATATCAACCAGACCCTTTGTGCAGGATCCCTCAATCCGCCGCTCTGGGCTGATTGACGCGACACTGTTTGCCGGGATAACCGGGCAGGTCGCCAGCCAGGGAGCCGCAGGCCAGGCGCTTGGCTTCGGCGAGGCGATCCGGCAGGGTGCCGGCATTGACCGGCTGCCACCCCATCTGCCGGCCGAGCCAGCTGGCCCAGGCGAACTCGACGAAGTAGACCTGCTCCCCCTTGCTGAAGTAGCCCGCGTCCTGCAACAGGCCCGCCAGGGTACGATAGGGGTAGTCCGGCAGCTCCCCGATGTGGCGGGGCAGCTGCTCCGGGGTCAGGGGCTGGCCCCGTTCATCCTTGAGCCAGGCCCAGTGGTTGTTCTGCATCTGGCTCCAGAAGTTGGCCCTGTCCTGCAACCGGGCGATGACCTTGACCCTGGCCTCCTTCACCCCCCGTTGCCACAGCGCCTTGGTCAGATGGTGTCTGTCCACCAGCCAGTAGCCGCCATCGGGGGCTATCACGATGGGGATCTCTTTCTTTTTCATCAACTTGTCGAGCTGCTTCTCGCTCTTGTCCGCCAGCTCCTGGGCCGTGGCGTCCACCTGCAGCTGGCCCACGCCGCCCTGAGTCGGATGCAGCTGGTCGATGTTCACCTCGCACCAGCTGCCCACCGGGCTCTCCTTCTCGCACGGGGCCAGTGCCCAGGCTCCCTGGCTCAATACCCAGGCCAACAAAATCCATGCTCTCATCGCTCTCTCCTCTGATCCACGCTCAGGCGGGCGCACCTTGACCACAGCACCGGATATCATGGGACTCATGCTAGCGGTCAGACCAGCAAAGGGGATATCATGATTTCCCGTCTGTCGGCGATGCATTCTCGCCGAGTTTTCTCCTCGCTTCACACAATTTGAAGGATTCGCCATGAAAGGATGGAGCCCCTTGCTGGCCCTGCTGGGCTGTGCCTGCGTCCAGGCCGCCGATGTCCCGGCCGGCACCCAGCTCGCCGCCGAACAGGCCGTCGTGCGTCACCTCAAGGACGAGCCCGCCAGTCTGAGCCCCCTCAAGCTGGTCGGCCTGCCCGAGCTGCAGGTGCTCAGGGATCTCTACGAGGGGCTGCTGACCCAGGGGCCGGACGGCAAGGTGCTGCCCGGCGTGGCCGAACGTTGGGAGAACAAGGAGAACCGGGAGTTCACGTTCCACCTGCGCCCGGATGCGCGCTGGTCCAACGGCGACCCGGTCAGGGCTGCCGACTTCGTCTACGGCTGGCGCAAGCTGGTCGATCCGAAAGAGGCCGCCACCTTCGCCTGGTTCGCCCAGCTGGCCCACTTCGACAAGGTGGACGAGATAGTCGCGGGCAAGCTGGCCCCCGACGCGCTCGGCGTCGAGGCCGTGGATGACCATACCCTGAGAGTGAGGCTCTCCCAGCCGGTGCCCTACTTCCTGAGCCTGCTGACCCACCCCAGCCTGTCCCCGCTGCACCGTGCCAGCATGGAGCAGTACGGCAGCCAGTGGACCCAGCCCGGCAAACTGGTGGGCAACGGTGCCTTCGTGCTGAGTCACCGGGTGGTGAACGAGAAGCTGGAGCTGACCCCGAACCCCTACTACTGGGATCGCGCCCATACGGTGCTGACCCGCGTCACCTTCGTGCCCATCAACCAGGAGAGCGCCGCCGCCCACCGCTACCTCGCCGGGGATCTGCACATCACCGAATCCTTCCCCAAGGAGCAGTACGAGAAGCTGATGCAGCAGATCCCGGGTGAGGTCTATACCCCGGAACAGCTCGGCACCTACTACTACGCCTTCAATACCCGGCGCCCTCCCCTCGACGATGTGCGGGTACGCAAGGCGCTCTCCTACACCATCGATCGGGGCCTCATCGCCGACAAGGTGCTGGGAACCGGCGAGAAGCCGGCCTATCACTTCACCCCTGACGTGACCGCCGGCTTCGAGCCCAAACCCAACCTGCTCTCCACCAGCAGCCAGCAGGCGCTCGACGACAAGGCCAGGGCCCTGCTCAAGGAGGCCGGCTACGGCCCGGACAAGCCCCTCAAGCTGACCCTCCTCTACAACACGGCGGAGATCCACAAGAAGATGGCGCTGGCCATCGCCAACCTGTGGAAGCAGAAGCTGGGAGCCAGGGTCGAGCTCACCAACCAGGAGTGGAAGAGCTACCTCGACAGCCGCCAGAGCGGTCAGTTCGAGGTGATCCGCTCCTCCTGGGTGGCCGATTACAACGATCCGTCCGCCTTCCTCGGCCTGTGGGGCTCCGGCCACAGCGGCAACATGGCCCGCTTCGCCAACCCCGGCTACGACGCCCTGCTGACCAGGGCCGCCGCCAGCCAGCACCCCGAAGAGCGGGCCCGCCTGTTCGACGAGGCCGAAGCCATACTGCAGGAAGAGGCGCCCATCGCCCCCATCTACCAGTACACCAACGCCCGGCTGATCAAACCCTGGCTCAAGGGATACCCCATCAACAATCCGGAAGACGTGGCCTACAGCCGCCAGCTCTACCTCGTGAAGCACTGAGCCTGGGGGGCCGGCCAGGCCGGCCCCCACGGGACTTTTCCAATCCTG
Organism: Aeromonas taiwanensis; assembly: GCF_000820165.1. Lineage (GTDB taxonomy): Bacteria > Pseudomonadota > Gammaproteobacteria > Enterobacterales > Aeromonadaceae > Aeromonas > Aeromonas taiwanensis. The sequence goes on along the minus strand of NZ_CDDD01000025.1, from coordinate 6,393 downwards.
CTTACCGACATAAAATGCCGACTCTTTTCCTCCCCAACCCGTTGAATCGTCTTCCTATGCGCGCTCTGCTCCTGATCACCCTCTTTGCCGTCCTCCCCGCCAAGGCCGCCACTGAAACCGAGTGCCAGCAGGCCTTCCTCGAGTGGATGCTGGATCAGCAGAAGCAGTTCAGCGATCGCAAGGCCAGCAAGATGGAGCGGCGCAACGCCGAGCGGGCCATCGATCAGGCGCGCGAAGCCTTCGCCAAACAGGAGAGCTTCTGCCAGGCCATGGCCTGGGTAGCTGACGAGCAGGGGGAAGATCCCCGCTTCAAACCGAGATCCGGGGAGATCCACGACTTCGTCCCCCGCGGCTGACCCGCCTCTCACAGGCCGCGGTCTACTACTTTTTTCAGTCTTTTCCCCTGCCGATTTCTTGACCCAAGCCAAGGTGGTGTCATCACCCGCATCTACAATTGCCTCGTAACACTCACAACAATAAAAAAACAAATTTATCAGTTACTTGGCTCATTCAGGATGCGCACATGACCACAACCCGGCAAGAAGGGGAGATCCGTTTCCCCGACCACATCTCCTTGATTTCGACCACGGACCCCGCCAGCCACATCACCTACGCCAACCAGCATTTCTGCGACGTGGCCGGTTACAGCGCCGCCGAGATGGAGGGGGAGCCTCACAACCTGGTCCGCCACCCCGACATGCCCAAGGCGGCCTTCGCCGACATGTGGCGCCGCCTGCAACAGGGCAAGAGCTGGATGGGGCTGGTGAAGAACCGTGCCAAGAACGGCCAGTTCTACTGGGTCAATGCCTATGTCACCCCCATCCTCAACGAACGCCAGCAGATCATCGAATACCAGTCGGTCCGCACCCGGCCGAGCGATCACGACATCGCCTGGGCAGAGCAGCTCTATGCCCGGATCCGAAGCGGCCAGGCGCTGCCCTGGTTAAGCCGGTTCAGGTTGGAGCCGGGGCAGCTCACCCTGCTGCTGTGCGCGGCGGCCCTGACCGGTCTGGGGCTTTCACTGACGACGGGACAACCCCTCTGGGGCGGGCTCACCCTGCTCTGCCTCCTGGGCCAGATGGGGCATGGCTGGCATCAGCAACGGCGGCTGGCACGGTTGCTGGCCCAGGCAGGGGAGGAGCTGGGTACCCCACTGTGCCAGGTGCTCTACGCCAGACGGCAGGACAGTCTGGGGGCCCTTGAGCTGCTGCTGCGCATGAAGAAGGCCGAGCTCAGGGCGGTGGTCGGGCGCAGCGCCGACACCAACCAGCAGATCCTGCAGGCGGCGGAGGACGACAGGGGACACATCCAGACCATAGACACCCACCTGCAGCAGCAGCGGGCCCAGAGCGAGCAGCTGGCGGCGGCCGTCACCCAGATGAGCCAGTCCATCCGCGACGTGGCCAACAACGCCCATCAGGCCAATGCGCTGGTGAGCGAGGTGCAACAGGTGTCAGAGAGCGGCCAGCAGGCGATCGCGACCACAAGGGCCTCGGTCAACCGGCTGCATCAGGAGCTGGATGCCAGCCAGGACGTGCTGGCCCGCCTGACCCAGGACAGCCAGAAGATCAGCGGCATCCTGGAGGTCATCGGGCAGATAGCGGATCAGACCAACCTGCTCTCCCTCAACGCGGCCATCGAGGCGGCCCGGGCCGGCGAGCAGGGGCGCGGCTTCGCGGTGGTGGCCGACGAGATCCGGGCCCTGGCCCAGAAGACCCGCAGCTCCACCGGCGAGATCAGCGAGATGATAGGAGCGCTGCAGCAGAGCACCCGACAGCTGTCCGACGGCATGGCCCAGGGGGCGCAGACCTCGGTGCTCTGTCAGCAACACATGGGGACCACCGCCGGGGTGCTCGATCAGATCAACCAGATGCTGACCCGGGTGACCCACACCAGCGACGAGATCGCCCAGGCGGTCAGCCAGCAGGCGGATGTCACCCTCACCCTGGATCAGGGGATACAGGAGATCCACCAGCTGGCGAGCCACACCGCGGACAACAGCAGGCAAGCGCTGGACGGCATCACCCTGCTGGTGGAGCGGCTGCAGAACCTCTCCCGCCTGATCAAGCAGTTCCACAACTGAACCTTCCGGGGCGCGTCCACCGGCGCGCCCCTCTCCACACTCCCCCTTAGGCGCGGCTCGCGCCGGGGCGGCAAGATACTCGGCCAGTTCCGGCGCGACTTCTTCGCCCATGACACCGCCACACCAACGCAATGAAAAAAGGGCCCTGACGGGCCCTTCGTATTTCCCCGGCCATCAGGCCAGCGGGTAGCTGGCCGCCAGTCCGTTCTCGCAATGCCAGTTCGCCCACAGCTTGTCGTCGCTGCCCATCAGCAGGGTGGCGAAGTTGCGAGTGCGCAGGTAAAGGGGGGCGCCAAAGGGCTTGAGCAACTCGGCACGGATCAGCCGGTTCTCGTCGAGGTACTCCGGATCGTCGTTGGTCATGGCGAGGATCCCCATCCACTGGAACTGGGTGGGACAGGGGTGGACGATGCCGGAGGAGACCAGCTGGTGCACATTGACCACCCCCTCCCGCTTGTCCTGGATGACCCCGAGGCACCCCACGTGCACGTCGCCGGAGAGGATCAGGGTCTTGCAGCCAGGCTCCTTCTGGCGCCGCAATCTGGCGTTGTCCAGCAGCCGCATGATGAGCCGGGCCCGCTCCCCCTGGTGGGCCTTGGCCCGCCAGTGATCCTTGAGATCGTCGGTCAGCTCCTCCTCCCAGGGGGTGGCATCCAGCGCTGCCTCGGTGAAGGAGAAGTCGCGATAGACCACGGGCACCCCCGCCATCACCAGCAGGTGCCCAGAGTCGCAGGCTGCCAGCGCGGCGTTGATCTGATCCCACTGGGACGGGCTCATCACCCGGGTCAGGGTGCGGTTGGCCCGGTTGTCCAGCGCCAGGATCTGGTAACCCCGAAAACCGAGCCGCCAGGAGTGGTGATTCAGCGTCTTGTCCAGCAGCGCTCCGTTGGCCTCGCTGCGCAGCTGGAACAGCCGGAAGTACTTGGTGGCGGCGGCATAGATGGCCTGATAGACCTCGCAGCGCTGCAGATCCTCGGGGTAGCTGCCCCAGCCATCGAAGATGTCGTGATCGTCCCACATCATGGCGCTCGGCACCCGGGCCAGCATGAAGGCGACCTCGGGGCGGCTCCACTGCTTGCAGTAGAGCTCGCAATAGAAGCGGTCGAGCTGCTCCACCATGGTCCGGGTCGCCTTGCGTTTGACCTTCTCCTCCCGGTCCAGCTCGTTCCAGGCCTTGAGGGTCGGCACGCTCGTCCAGAGGGAGTCCGCATAGACCTGATCTCCCCCCATCAGCAGCAGGGAGAAGGGATGGGTCTTGTGCTCCGCGGCCAGCTTGTCCCACATGGCGTAGGGGGCCGGGGTGGAGGTGAGCAGCTTGAAGTCGGAGAAGCCGTTGCAGGAGGCGTAGCCTATCCGCACCAGCTCCTTCTTGCCCGGCAGATGGAACTGCCACTTGTCGTATCCGGCCTGATCGTGCGCCGGCTTGTTGTCCAGCAGGATCTCGTAGTCGACGGGGGAGCCGGCCTTGCTCTTGGGGCTGGCCTGCCAGATCAGCCGCCAGAAGCCCCCTTTCGGGGTGTCCGCCTGTTTGCTGGCGGCCAGCAGCTCGCCGTTGATCCGCACGCCAGCACTCTGGCAGCCCGGCTCCGTCATAAAGCAGACGCTGTAGGCGGTCTCTGATTCGAGCCCGAGCAAGGGCCCCATTACCAGACGGGTCATTCGTCATCCCTCCATGGTGAAAGCAAGGAGCATAGCGAAGCGACCGCGATTTGATAGTGACCAGGTGGGCAAACAGAGAGGGCCGGGCTTGGCCCCCGACCCTCTCACTGTGTGGTACTGCGACGAACCGGCCTGTCACGCCGGCCATGGCGGCGGGGCCTTACGCCTTGCCCTTGAACTGCTTGATGCTGCGCTTGCCCTGGGTGCGGCGGTTGGCCTGCTTGTCCCGCGGAGCGCGCTTGCCCTCGCCGCTCGCGGGCTTGTCGGTCACCGGGAAACCGTCGAGCGCCGCCAGCGACAGCTCGCGCCCGGTCAGGGTGCGGATGGCCTCGAGCGCCTCGCCATCCCCATGACAGATGAGGGAGATGGCAAGCCCGCTGCGCCCGGCCCGGGCGGTGCGACCGATGCGGTGCACATAGACGGGGGCATGGGCGGGCAGGTCCAGGTTGATCACCACGGGAAGGGCCTCCACGTGGATGCCGCGCGCCATCAGATCCGTGGCCACCAGCACCCGCACCCTGCCCGCCTTGAAGTCATTGAGCGCCTGCTCCCGCGCCCCCTGATCCTTCTCCCCGTGCAGGGCCGCCACCGCGATGCCCGCCTTCGCGAGCTTCTTCGCCACCCCGTCTGCATCGTCCCTGGCGCTGATGAACACCAGCACCTGGGGCCAGGCCTGCGCGCTGAGCAAGGCGATAAGCGCCGGCACCTTGCTGCTCTTGTTGACCAGATAAAGCCGCTCCTCTATCTCGCTCACCAGGCTGTTGCGGGGGTCAGCCTCGATGCGGACCGGATCCCGCAGCAGACCCATGGCCAGACTCTCCAGCTCGGTGGGCAGGGTGGCGGAGAAGAGCATCTGCTGCCGCGCGTCCGGCATCGCCTTCATCAGCCACTGGATATCGGGCCAGAACCCCATCTCCAGCAGGCGATCCGCCTCGTCCAGCACCAGGGTGCGCAGCCCGGTCAGGGTCAGCACTTCCTGGTTCACCAGATCCCGCAGCCTGCCCGGTGTCGCCACCAAGAGCTGCGCCCCCTGCGCCAGCTCGGCCACCTGCAGCTCCTGGGCGACCCCGCCACACAGGGTCACGAGGCGAAGCCCCCGCCCGGCGGCCAGCACCCGCAGGGCGTCGCTCACCTGGCTTGCCAGCTCCCGGGTCGGCACCAGCACCACGCCCTGCACCCCATCGAGCTCGGGATCCAGCCCTTGCAGCAGCGGCAGGCCGAATGCCAGGGTCTTGCCGCTGCCAGTACGGGCCAGGGCAAGCAGATCCCGTCCTGACAAGGCAGCAGGAATGGCCAGCTGCTGAATGGGAGTGGGGTTTTGCAGACCCGCAGGCAACAGGGCCAGCAGGGCGGGATCGAGGGGAAGTTCGCTAAAGGTCATGGGGCTACGCAGACAGGATGAGGGAAGAGATGGGGGCGAAGTCTAGCCAGACCCGCCCCAGAAGTAAAAGAGTCGGGCAGACGGCAAAGAAAAACGGCCTGCCCCTTGCATCGGGGCAGGCCGTCGGCCATCAGCGCTGGGCGCGGATTACAGGGCAGCCAGGGCGGCGGCGTAGTTCGGCTCATCGGCCACTTCGGCCACCAGCTCGCTGTGCAGCACCTTGTCGTGCTCATCCAGCACCACGATGGCGCGGGCGGCCAGACCCACCAGCGGACCGGAGGAGAAGGCCACGCCGTAGTCCTGCAGGAAGGAGACGCCACGCAGGGTGGACAGGTTCACTACCTTGTCCAGCCCCTCGGCACCGCAGAAACGGGCCTGGGCGAACGGCAGGTCGGCGGAGATGCACAGCACCACGGCGTTGTTCAGGGCGCTGGCCTGCTCGTTGAACTTGCGCACGGAAGTAGCGCAGGTCGGGGTATCGACGCTCGGGAAGATGTTCAGGATCTTGCGCTGACCGGCGAAGTTCGCCAGGGTCACGTCGGACAGGTCCTTGGCAACCAGGGAGAAAGGCTTGGCCTGCTCACCGGCAACGGGGAAGTGGCCGGAAACGGAGACGGGGTTGCCTTGCAGGGTGACGGTATTGCTCATGTTAGGTCCTTGATTATCGGTGTGGGATCCAGGGTCAACAGTATAGGCCCAGCGGCAGGGGACAAACACCCGCTAACAAGAGGGATTTGTTGCCTGCTCCCGTCCCCCGCGCTTTCCAGCCACAAGACCCGGACCCAATGCCTCCGGACAGGGACCACAAACCGGGCTTGACCTTGGACTAAAGACCAAGGTTTACACTGGGTCCAGACATCGGGGATCCCGCAGGGGCGGGATCCACTCAAGAGGGACTCATCATGAGCAAATCCTGCTGCGGCCATTCCCATGCATCCCCCATCAAGGGCATCGTCAAGGCCGCCCCCCACGAGCATCAGCACGACAACCACTGCTGCGACAACGCCACCCAGGGCTGCCAGCGTCAGGCCCCCCGGGATCACCAGGAGCACGGCGCAGGCGAATGTACCGGGGATGAGGATCCCCCCGCCGGGGCCAACAGTCCGCCCTCTGCGCATCACGCACACGTCCCCGACGGCCCCCTGCCTGCCCCCCCCCGCCGACCGCCGCCGTCCCCGCTGGCCGGTGCTCGGGGTGGACTGCCCCCGCTGCGCCCCGCAGCTCGAGGCGGCCGGCGGCCGCGGCCCACGGCGGCCGCCGCCCCGCGGGC
>NZ_CDDD01000024.1 GCF_000820165.1 Aeromonas taiwanensis | reverse complement strand
ACACCCCCCCCCCCGCGGGGGTTACGCCCCCCCCCCCCCGGGGGGGGCCCCCCCCCCCCGGGCCGCCGGCGAGGCAGGCTGGCGCCACGGGCTGGTGAGCCTGGCCCAGTGGGCCCTGCAGCACGGCGAGAGCCTGCCCTGCCTCGAGCTGACGGACGAACCCCGCTTCGGTTTTCGCGGCATCTTCCTCGACTGTGCCCGCCACTTCCATCCCGTCGCCACCCTCAAGCGCCTGCTCAAGCAGATGAGCCTCTACAAGTTCAACCGCTTCCACTGGCACCTGACCGATGACGAGGGCTGGCGCCTCGAGATCAAGGCCTTCCCCCAGCTGACCGAGGTGGCGGCCTGGCGCGGCCACGGCCTGGCCGTCGGGCCCCAGCTGAGCGGGGGCCCCGACCCTTACGGCGGCTACTACACCCNNGCCGCCGGGCTCGGCATCACCATAGTGCCGGAGATCGACATCCCGGGGCACTGCCACGCCGCCATCAAGGCGCTGCCCGGGCTGCTGGTGGAGGAAGCCGACCGTTCCCGCTACCTCTCGGTACAATATTTCGATGACAACGTGCTCAACCCGGCGCTGCCCGGCACCTACCAGTTCCTGGAGACGGTGATGGACGAGGTGTGCGAGCTCTTCCCGGGCTCCCAGATCCACATGGGGGGGGACGAGGTACCGACCGGTGTCTGGACCGACAGCCCCGCCTGCCGCCAGCTGATGGCCAAAGAGGGTTATCAGGATTGCCGCGAGCTGCAGGGCCACCTGCTGCGCCACTGCCAGCGTTACCTGGCTGCCAGGGGCAAGCAGATGCTGGGCTGGGAAGAGATACTGCACGGCGACAAGGTGAGCCGGGAGGCGGCCATCTGTGCCTGGACCAGCTTCCAGGCGGGGCTCGATGCAGCAGCGGCGGGCTATCCCGTGGTGATGGCACCGGCCCAGTCCCTCTATCTGGACATGGCCTGGAATCAGGACATCCACGAACCCGGCCTCTACTGGGCGGGCACCCTCAATCTGGCACAGGTCTACGCCTGCGATCCCGCGCCAGCCGATTTCCATGCCAACGATAACATCCTGGGGGTGCTCAGCCCCTTGTGGTCGGAACTGATCACCTCTCGCGATCGTCTCGACTACATGTTGTTCCCGCGCCTGCTGGCCACCGCAGAGGTGGCGTGGAGCGATCCCGCCCGCAAGGAGTGGACGCACTTCGCCGCCCGCCTGCCCGGCCAGCTGCAGATCCTCGACACGTTGCAGGTGCGTTACCGGGTGCCACAAAGGTAGTGTTATCTTTCTCTTTTCGGCGACCTTTCGGTCGCCGTTTTTTTACCCTGCAACAACAAAAATCCAACCTAGCCCCTACTTTTTATCCGCCTTTGTTGGCAAAATGAGGCGCCCGATGAAGCCGGGCAAGGCGCCCCGCGCGAGGCTTCGGCTCATCCACAATAACAACCAGCCAGAAGATCGGAGCTTACCCCTATGGCCCGCAAACACGCACAGGTCGTGGACAGTGAAGTGGAGTTCCCCGCCGACGAACAACTCGTCTCCACCACTGACCTGCGCGGCGTCATCACCTACGCCAACCCCGCTTTCTGCCGCATCGCCGGCTACCATGTCGACGAGCTGGTCGGCCACAACCACAACCTGGTGCGCCACCCCGACATGCCCAAGGCCGCCTTCGCCGATCTCTGGGATCGCCTCAAGGAGGGCACCCCCTGGCGCGGCGTGGTCAAAAACCGTTGCAAGGATGGCCGCTACTACTGGGTCGACGCCTATGTCACCCCCATCTACGAGAACGGCAAGATAAGCGGCTACCAGTCGGTTCGCTGCAAGCCGGAGCCAGCCCTCAAGCAGGTGGCAAGCCAGACCTACCAGGCCCTGCTCAAGGCCGAACGGGGGGAGGCTCGCAAGCTCCCCTCCCTGCGCCCCTACCGCCCCCTGCTGCTGGGCTTGCCGCTGCTGGCGCTGTTTGGCTGGGCCGCCCTCACCCAGGGGGCCCTGACCGTGCTGTTGATGCTGCTGCCCCTGCTGGCCATTGCCGGCACCTACTGGCGCGAACTCATCGCCCTGCCCCGCTATCTCAGGCAGCTCGGCCAGCAATACGACAGCCTGACCCGGCTGGTCTATTCGGGGGATGAACCGGGGGCCATCGCCGACTTCCACCTCAAGATGCTGCAGGCCCGTATCCGCACCGTGCTGGGGCGGGTCAACGATGCCACCAACCCGCTGCAGGCCCTGGCGACCGACCTGCAGGACTCTTCCCACCGGGCCTTCCTCGACATCAATGAACAGGATGCCCAGACCCAGCAGATGGCCACCGCCATGACCCAGATGGCCAGCACGGCCCACGAAATAGCCCGCAACATCCAGGACACCAATGGCCAGGTGACCGAGGCCCGCAGCAGCTGCCAGAGCACGGTCGTGCAGCTGGATCAGACCCAGCAGCAGATGGCCCAGCTGGCGCAGCAGGCGGAGCAGGCCTTCCACTCCGCCGTCGAGCTGGCCAGCGAGTCGGAGCGCATCGGCAGCGTCATGGGGGAGATCCAGGGTATTGCCGAGCAGACCAACCTGCTGGCGCTGAACGCCGCCATCGAAGCGGCCCGGGCCGGCGAGCAGGGTCGCGGCTTCGCCGTGGTGGCGGACGAGGTGCGCACCCTCTCCACCCGCACCCATAAGGCGACCGAGCAGATCCAGGGCAGCATTCGCCAGATCCAGCACACCCTGGAACGCTGGCAGGGCATGATGCAGGACAACCTGGCCCAGACCCGGGAATGCGTCGAGATGACCCGCCAGGGATCAGGCAACCTGCACCTGGTCCTGGAGGAGATAGATCAGGTGACCGAGTTCTCCACCCAGATCGCCGCCGCCGCGGAGCAGCAGCAGGTGGTAGTGGAGGAGATCAGCCGCAACATCCACCAGATCTCCGAATACTCCCGCGCCAACAGCCAGAAGATCCGGGCGGTGGACGACTCCAGCCAGGAGCTCCTCAAGCGGGCAAGCGAGCTCAGGGGCCTGAGCCAGACCTTCGGCTGACGGATTGCAAGCCATATGACAGAAGCGCCACAATGGCGCTTCTGCTGTTTTGACGAGTCAACTTCATGAAAACGGAATCGCTCCCCCTGGACAAGGTGGCCCGCATCGAGGCCATCCTGGCCCTGATCCCGGCCGGTCGCGTGGTGAGCTATGGCCAGGTCGCCGATCTCGCCGGCCTGCCCGGACGGGCTCGCCTGGTGGGCAAGGTGCTGCGGGAAACGGACAAGACGCTGCCCTGGCATCGGGTGCTGGGGGCGGCGGGCACCATCTCGCTGCCCAAAGGGTCGGCGGGGTTTGACAGGCAAGCGGGGCTATTGCAGGAGGAGGGGGTGCCGGTGATCGGCGGCCGGGTCAGGATGCGGGAGTGGCAGTGGCAGCCCGACCTTGCCGAGCTGCTCTTTCTGCTCCCTTTCTAGGGGGCTCCCAGCCAGGGATCCCCCGAGGGGCTAGTCATTGGCCAGAGGCCCCAGGATGTCGTCGCTGCGTACCTGCACCGGGATGGTTTCATCCTCCCGTTGCAGCAACACCAGCAGGCTCTGCCTGTCCACCTCCAGCACATAGGCGGTGCCTTCCCGCGTCAGGCAGGTCATGCCTGGCCGAATTTCATGTATCTCCATGACCACTCCCTGTCTTTCGCTGCCATCCATGCAGCTCTTCCAGTATACCGCCATCGTCAACAAAGAGGCCCCTCGCAAGGGGCCTCTTTCGTCATTGTGTGACCGGCAACGGGTCAGGCTTTCTTCGCCTTGGGCAGGCTCTCCTGCCATTTTCCGTTGTCGTAGTGGGCTGTCCAGCCGGTCGCCTTGCCGTTGACCTCGGTCATCACGTACTGCTCCTTGGTCTTGCGACTGAAGCGCACGATGGAGGCGTTACCGTCAGGATCTGACGCCGGGGCATCGGCCAGGTACTGGTGCTTGGGCGACAGGCGGTCACGGAAGCGCTTGAGTTCCTCAACCAGAGGCGCACGAGTCTCGCGGGATTTCGGGAAGTTGCTGGCAGCTAGGAAAAGACCGGCAGCGCCGTCACGCAGCACGAAGTGGGCGTCGGACTGGGTGCATTTCAGCTCGGGCAGGGGTACCGGATCTTCCTTCGGCGGTGCGATGTCACCGTTTTTCAGGATCTTGCGGGTGTTCTTGCAAGTGTCGTTGGTACAACCCATGTACTTGCCGAAGCGGCCGTTCTTGAGCTGCATCTCGGATCCGCAGCGATCGCACTCGATGCTCGGCCCTTCGTAGCCCTTGAGCTTGAACTGGCCCTGCTCGATCTCGTAGCCGTCGCAATCGGGGTTGCGGCCGCAGACGTGCAGCTTGCGGCTGTCGTCGATGATGTAGGCATCCATGGCGGTGCCGCACACGCCGCAGCGGTGCTTGGCACGCAGCGCCTCGGTTTCCGCCTCGTCACCGTCGGTGGCGGAGACGAACTCGTCCGCGCTCACCAGGTTGATGGTCTTCTTGCAGCGCTCCTTGGGCGGCAGGGCATAGCCGGAGCAACCGAGGAAGACGCCGGTGGTGGCGGTACGAATGCCCATCTTGCGGCCGCAGTCGGGGCAGTCGATGTCGGTCAGCACCATCTGGTTGGCGCGCATGCCCCCCTCTTCATGGGGCTTGTCGGCCTGCTCCAGCTCCTGGGTAAACTCGGCGTAGAAGGCATCCAGCACCTTCTTCCACTCCAGGCTCCCCTCGGCGATGCCGTCGAGCTTGTCTTCCATCTTGGCGGTGAACTCGTAGTTCATCAGCTCGACGAAGTTCTCCACCAAGCGGTCGGTGACGATCTCCCCCATCTTCTCGGCGAAGAAACGGCGGCTCTCGACCCGCACATAGCCGCGATCGACGATGGTGGAGATGATGGAGGCGTAGGTGGACGGGCGGCCGATGCCGCGCTTCTCCAGCTCGCGCACCAGGGCCGCTTCGGTGAAGCGGGCGGGCGGCTTGGTAAAGTGCTGGCGCGGGTCCAGCTTGACCAGTTTGAGCACCTCGCCCACGGTCACCGCCGGCAGCTGGCTGTCGTCACCCTTGCGACCCATGGGTGGCAGCGCCTTGGTCCAGCCGGCGAAACGCAGGGTACGGCCGCGGGCCTTGAGTTCGAACTCGCCCGCCTTGACGGTCAGGGTGGAGGAATCGTACTGGGCCGGCGTCATCTGGCAGGCGACGAACTGGCGCCAGATGAGGTCGTAGAGGCGCATGGCGTCCGGCTCCATCCCTTCCAGCATCTCGGCAGTGACCTGCACGCTGGAGGGACGGATCGCCTCGTGGGCCTCCTGGGCGTTGGCCTTGGCACCGTACAGGTTCGGTTCTGCAGGCAGGTAGGCGGCGCCATACTGCTCGCCGATGTATTCCCGCACCGCCTCGACCGCCTCTTTGCTGAGGTTGGTGGAGTCGGTACGCATATAGGTAATGTAACCCGCCTCGTAGAGACGCTGGGCCATCATCATGGTCTTCTTGACCCCGAAGCTCAGGCGGGTGGAGGCGGCCTGCTGCAGGGTGGAGGTGATGAAGGGAGCGGACGGCTTGGAGCCGGTCGGCTTGTCTTCCCGGTTCACCACCTTGTAGTCGACCCCTTCCAGGGCCGCCACGGCGGCGAAGGTCTCGGCCTGGGTCACCGGCTTGAAGTCCGCCCCGTTGCGGCTGACCACCTCCATGCGCAACTCGCTCTTCTCGGCGGTCAGCAGATCGGCGTTGAGATCCCAGAATTCCACCGGCACGAAGGCCTTGATCTCGCGCTCCTTGTCGACGATGAGGCGCACCGCAACGGATTGCACCCGGCCGGCGGAGAGGCCGCGGGCCAGCTTCTTCCAGAGCAGCGGGGAGACCATGTAGCCCACCACCCGGTCGAGGAAGCGACGGGCCTGCTGGGCGTTGACACGATGGATGTTCAGCTCGGACGGCTGGGCGAACGCCTCCTGGATGGCGGTCTTGGTGATCTCGTTGAACACCACGCGCTTGTAGCGGCTGTCGTCGCCGCCGATGATCTCGCGCAGGTGCCAGGCGATCGCTTCCCCCTCTCTATCCAAGTCGGTTGCGAGATAGATGGTGTCGGCCTTGGCGGCCAGACTCTGCAACTCGCTGACCACTTTTTCCTTGCCGGGCAAAACCTGGTAGTTGGCCTGCCAGCCTGCGGTCGGGTTGATCCCCATCCGTGAGAACAGGGCGTTGCGATCCTTGGCCGCCTTCTCGGATTCGCTGAGCTTGATGCCGCGAATGACAGGTTTTTTGGGCTCGGTGCTGGCACTGCCGCTGGTCGGCAGGTCGCGCACGTGACCGACGCTGGATTTCACCACGTAGTCCTTGCCCAAATATTTGTTGATGGTCTTGGCCTTGGCCGGAGACTCCACTATGACCAGTGATTTGCCCATGCTGTAACTATTATCCTCGTTGCACCCGACGGGGTTGGCGTGCGGTTTTGTGGGGCTGTATAAGAGATTTGACGGGAAAAAGCAATCTTGTGAACAAATTTGCCAGCCAGCCCGAACCGCTCTGATTCTTTATTTATTAATGCGAAGCCGGCGTGCCGGACGCAACCGCTTTTTTGTTTTTATGCTATATCCCCCCCTTTTTTAGATTGGAAATGACATATCCAGCCACCCTTGTGACATAAAAACCCATTCTGGTTATCAGCTTGTTACAAAGGATGAAATCTCTTTATAATGGCCGCACGCCGCAGCTTTGTGCGCGGAAGGAACCGCTCCCCATATAAAAATCGAAAGGATGTGATCATGAAGCACTTCGAGGTCAACTTCGACGGCCTGGTCGGCCCCACCCACAACTACGCCGGCCTCTCCTATGGCAACGTCGCCTCCCAGAACAATGCCAAGGAGGCGTCCAATCCGAAGGAGGCCGCCAAGCAGGGGCTGCGCAAGATGAAGGCGCTGACCGAGCTCGGCATGGTGCAAGGGGTGCTGGCGCCCCAGGAACGACCGGATCTCGCGACCCTGCGTCGCCTGGGCTTCACCGGCAACGATGCAAGCGTCCTGGCCCAGGCCGCGAAACAGGCCCCCGCCGTGCTGGCCGCCTGCTACTCCGCCTCCAGCATGTGGACTGCCAACGCCGCCACCGTCTCCCCCAGTGCCGATACCCAGGATGGCCGCATCCACTTCACCCCCGCCAACCTGACCAACAAGTTCCACCGCTCCCTCGAGCCCGAGGTGACCGGTCGCATCCTGCGCGCCGTCTTCAACAACGATCGTCACTTCAGCCACCATCAGCACCTGCCGGAGAACGACCACTTCGGTGACGAGGGCGCCGCCAACCACACCCGTCTGTGCCGCGCCTATGGCGAGGCCGGGGTCGAGCTGTTCGTCTATGGCCGCAGCGCCTTCGACGTCTCCCGCCCTGCGCCCAAGCGCTACCCGGCCCGCCAGACCCTGGAAGCCAGCCAGGCCATCGCCCGCCTGCACGGCCTGGGGGACGAGAGCGCCGTCTTTATCCAGCAGAACCCGGACGTGATCGATCAGGGGGTATTCCACAACGACGTGATCGCGGTGGGCAACCAGAACGTGCTCTTCTTCCACCAGCAGGCCTTCCTCAACACCGCGTCGGCCCTGGCCGAGGTGCGTACCAAGTTTGGCGAGGGTGAGCTGCACTTCATCGAGGTGCCGACGGCGGAAGTCTCCGTGCAGGATGCGGTGAAATCCTATCTGTTCAACACCCAGATCCTGACCCTGCCGTCCGGCGAGATGGCCATCATCGCCCCCACCGAGTGCCGCGACAACCCGGCGGTGGCCGCCTACCTGGCCAAGCTGGTGACCCTGGGCACCCCGATCAAGGGAGTGCACTACATGGACGTGAAGCAGAGCATGAAGAACGGCGGCGGCCCCGCCTGCCTGCGCCTGCGGGTGGCCATGAACGACACCGAACTCGCCGCGGTCAACCCGGCCTGCCTGATCAACGATGCCCAGTTCACCCGCCTGGACAACTGGGTGGATCGCCACTACCGCGACAGCCTGACCCTGGACGATCTGCGCGACCCCTCCCTGGTGCTGGAGACCCGCACCGCCCTGGACGAGCTGACCCAGATCCTGAAACTCGGCTCCGTCTACCCCTTCCAGCGCTAAGGCGCTCCGACGCTACAAAAAAAGAGCCGGGCAAGTGCCCGGCTCTCTTTATTCCACCCCTGAACAGCGCCTCAGCGCCAGGGGCTCTGCTGCCACAGCCGGCCAAGGCCGGACTCCAGCCCCAGCGCCGCCTGTTTCCCCAGCTTCTGGGTCAGGCTCTTGGGCTTGCTGAAGCGAATGCCGACCACCTTGTGGTGGCTGGCCTGGGCCAGCAGGTAGTCATCGCTGGTGCAGAGCGCGTCCACCAGGCCAAGCTGCTTGGCCTCGCTCGCCAGCCAGTGCTCCCCCGTGGTGACCCTGTCGATGTCGAGGTTGGGTCTGTGCTCGGCCACGAATGCCTTGAACCGCTCGTGGATGGCCCCCAGCTCCTCGCGAAACTTCTCCCGCCCCAGATCGTCGTTCTCGCCGAACATGGTGATGGTGCGCTTGTACTGGCCTGCGGTGTGCATCTCGAACTCGATGTCGTGCTTTTTGAGCAGCTTGTTGAAGTTCGGCATCTGGGCGATCACGCCGATGGAGCCGACGATGGCAAAGGGGGCCGCCAGGATCTTGTCCGCCACGCAGGCCATCATGTAGCCGCCGCTCGCCGCCACCTTGTCGATGGCCACGGTGAGGGTGATGTCCTTGTCCCGCAGGCGCTGCAGCTGGGAGGCGGCCAGGCCATAGCCGTGCACCACGCCGCCGCCGGACTCGAGGCGCAGCAGCACCTCGTCCCCCGGCCGGGCGACGCCGATCACCGCGCTCACCTCTTCCCGCAGGGAGGCTACCTCCCTCGCATCCATGCTGCCATGAAAATCGAGCACGAAGAGCCGGCTGCGCTCATCCTCGCCCTTGGCGCGGGCCTTGTGGTCGGCCTTGCGCGCCTTCTCCATCTGCTTGCGCTCGGCCTTGCCGGCCAGCGCCGCCTGCAACTGATGACGCCCCTGCTCCAGCTCGCTGGAGAGATCGGTCACCACCAGCTCCCCCTTGCGCGCCTTCGGCTGGCGGCTGCTCGCGATCATCAGGATGACGGCGCCGATGGCCAGCAGGAAGGTGAGGGTCTTGGCCAGAAACAGGCCGTACTCGGTCAGAAATGCCACTTGATGCTCCACTGGTGTCCCCCCGATGGGTCGGGTGGGGGTCGATTTTGTTACATAGTAAGGAGTTTGCCGGCATCAGGCAAAAACTCTGCCGCGACCCGGTTCCATCCTGCGCCGATCCGCGCTAGCTCCCTGTTTTATTCACATTTTTGCCATCTCATACTGGCCAACTGCCGGGCCCGGTCAGTACACTTGCCTCCTCTATTTGCTGGCGTGTCCATCCGCCAGGCCAAGGATTGTTAACAGGAGTTCACATGCTCGATTATCAGGCCCCCCAGGACCTGCTCAAGGACAAGGTCATTCTGGTGACGGGCGCCGGTGACGGCATCGGCCGCGAGGCGGCACTCACTTACGCGGCCCACGGCGCCACCGTGATCCTGCTCGGGCGCACCAGTGCCAAGCTCGAGGCCGTGTATGACCAGATTGAAGCGGCCGGCCATCCCCTGCCCGCCATCGTGCCGGTGGATCTCAAGGGGGCGACCGCCGCCCACTACCGCGGCATGGCCGAGACCTTCGCCCAGCAGTTCGGCCGCCTCGATGGCGTGCTCTTCAACGCCGGGCTGCTCGGCACCCTGTCGCCGTTCGAGCACATCCAGGAGCAGGAGTGGGATGAGGTGATGCAGGTCAACGTCAAGTCCGAATTCCTGCTGACCCAGGCGCTGCTGCCCCTCGTTCGCCAGACCGCGAAAGAGCACGGCGAGGCCTCCATCGTTTACACCTCTTCCAGCGTGGGTCGCAAGGGGCGCGCCTACTGGGGCACCTATGCCATCTCCAAGTTTGCCGTCGAGGGGATGATGGAAGTGCTGGCTGACGAGCTGGAGAACACCAGGGTGCGGGTCAATACCCTCAACCCGGGCGGCACCCGTACCAGGATGCGGGCCAGCGCCTTCCCCGCGGAAGATCCCCAGACCCTGAAGACCCCGGCCGACCTGATGCCGCTCTATCTCTATCTGATGGGGCGGGACAGCCAGGGCCAGACCGGTCGGACCTTTGTGGCCCAGCCCAAATAAATCAACGATCCCAGCGGATGGGGTTACAGTGAAGAGGGGCGGCCAGGCGCGTCCCTTTGAATCTCATTTGCCCTGACAGGTTGCACTATGTTTCGTCCCAAGAGCACGTTTGAGCAATGGCGGATCTTTCAGGCCGTGGTGGACTGTGGTGGCTACGCCCAGGCCGCCGAGGCGCTGAACAAGAGCCAATCCTCCCTCAATCATGCGGTCGCCAAGCTGCAGCAGAGTCTGGGTGTAGCCCTGCTGGAGGTACGGGGACGCAAGGCGGTGCTGACGCCGGCGGGGGAGATCTTTCTCAAGCGGGCCCGCCAGCTCAGTCAGCAGGTGGAAGAGCTGGAGAACCTGGCCAACAACCTGGAACGCCAGTGGGAGCCGCAGATCAACCTCTATGTCTCCGTGCTGCAGCCGCGGGAGCGGCTCTACCGGGCGCTGGCCCACTTCTATCCCCGCAGCCGGGGTTGTCGCATCAACCTGCACGAGCGGATCCACTGCCACTTCAATGCGCTGCAACCCGGGGATCTGATGCTCTCCGAGCACCTGCCCCAGGATCGCACCGGCCTGCCCCTGGACGAGGTGTGCCTGCTGCCCCTGTGTGCGTCGGGCCATCCCCTCGCCGAACAGGAGGAGCCCGTCACCACCGAGCAGCTCGCCACCTACAACCAGATCAGCCTGCATCCCCCCATCCACCGCTCGGTGGACTGGAACGATGCGGACGACACCGGCTGGAAGGCGACCCACTATCACGAGGTACTCAGCATGGTACGCCTCGGGCTAGGTTACGCCTGGGTGCCCCGCCACCTAGTGCAGGAGGAACTCGCCAGTGGCGCCCTGGTGCAGCTCGAACTGGCCGGCGGCAACGAACGCTACCTCTACACCTACCTGCTCACCCCGGCGGTCGACGCCCTGGGTCCGGCAGCCGAGCTGCTGCTGCGCTGCCTGCGCAACGAATACCAGAGCGACGACGACAAATAATCCCCAGCGCCCTCCCCCCAAGCAGGCACCTGAGCCCCCTCCACTAGACGTTAGGCACCCGCCAGCAGGCGGCCAGCGCCATCAAGGCCAGCGCCATGGCCACCATGAAGACCCCGTGAAAGCTCCAGATCTCGGCCACGGTGCCGGCGATGGCCCCCGCCATGATGGAGCCGGTGCGGATGCTGTTGGAGAACAGGGTGGTCGCCACCCCGGCGCGGCCCGGCATCAGATCCTGGAAGTAGGACATGCCGATGCCGGCGACAATCCCGATGAAGATGGCGTTCAGCAGTTGCAGCGCGATCAGCGCCGTCTGGCTGGAGAGGGTGGCCAGGCCGACGTAGAAGCCGACGCCGGCCAGCACCGCCAGCAGCATCATGGGCCGCTTGCCAAAGCGCCGGGTGTAATAACCCGCCAGCAGCATGAAGGGGATCTCCAGCGCCGCCGCCGTTCCCATCAGCACCCCGGCCAGCTTCTCGTCCAGCCCCAGCTCGCGGGTGATGTAGAGCGGCATGTTGATGAGGTACATGCTGTTGCAGGTCCACATCAGGGTGGAGGCGATGAAGAGCGCCCGCACCGAGGGGGTGCGCCAGCTGCTCACCCGCACCTCTCCCTCGGCAGGCCTGGCCAGCGGCAGGGAGGGGAGCCAGCGCCACACCACGAAGGCGCAGACCAGATAGGCCAGGGCCGAGGCGAGATACATCACCTCGAAGCCGTAGCCGATGGCCAGCGCGAAGGCAGCCGGCGGCCCTATCACCCAGGCCAGGGAGAACTGGGCCCGCAACACGGAGCTGAACATGTCGGCCTGCTTGTTGCGGCTGTCGGCGTATTCCCGCGCCAGGGCGAACAGCTGGGGGCTGGCGGTGGCGGTCAGGCTCGCCAGCAGCACCCCCAGGCTCACCAGCAACCAGTATTGGCGGTTCCAGGCGAACAGCAGGGAGAGCACGATGCCGGCAAAACAGCAGCGCAGGATCAGTTGTTTGCGATCCCCCTTGTTGTCGGAGCGATGGCCGAGCCACTGGCTGATGAGGATGCCGATCACCGCGTTGACCGTATAGAAGAGCCCCACCAGGAAGGGACGGACCTGCACCTCCTCGGCCAGGAACAGGCTCAGGGTCGGCACCTGGAGCGCCACCGCCACCCCGGTCATGAAGGTCACGGCAAGAAAGGAGAGAGAGACGGGATCCGGCCTCTTGCGGGCTGCACTCAGCAAACTCATAGAGATACCATTGATATGGAAGAGAAAAGGGAGCCAGGAACGGGCAGGCGTACGATTTGACGGCGATTATCTTATGCCATTGTCAACAGCGACCTCAAGGCTTGCGGGGGCGCGGCCAAGTCCGTACATTGGTAGCCCATCTCTGGCCAGTACAAGGATTTAACATGTTTGATTTTGACCGGGAAATTGACCGCAGCGGCACCATGAGCCTGAAATGGGACAAGTACAAGGGCCAGGATGTGCTGCCCATGTGGGTGGCAGACACCGACTTCGTCTCCCCCCCCGCCATCCTGGAGGCGCTCGCCCAGCGGGTCGCCCACGGCGTCTTCGGCTATTC
>NZ_CDDD01000023.1 GCF_000820165.1 Aeromonas taiwanensis | reverse complement strand
GACCCACGCCATCGAGGCCTATGTCTCCACCGCCGCCACCCCGGTGACCGATGCCAGCGCCGTCATGGCGATCCAGCTGATTGCCAGACACCTGCGCACCGCCGTCGACCAGGGGGATGATCTGCACGCCCGCGAACAGATGGCCTACGCCCAGTTCCTGGCCGGCATGGCGTTCAACAACGCAAGCCTGGGCTACGTGCACGCCATGGCCCACCAGCTCGGCGGCTTCTACGACCTGCCCCACGGGGTCTGCAACGCCGTGCTGCTGCCCCACGTTCAGGCCTACAACGCCCGGGTGAGCGCGGGCCGCCTCAAGGACGTGGCCGGTTTCATGGGCGTGGACGTGAGCGCCATGAGCGACGAGCAGGGCGCCACCGCCGCCATCGAGGCCATCAAGGCACTGGCCCGCGACGTGGCGATCCCGGCCGGCCTGGAGCAGCTCGGGGTCAGGGCCGACGACTTCGACGTGCTGGCGGACAACGCCCTCAAGGACGCCTGCGGGTTCACCAACCCCAAGCAGGCGAGCCACGCCGAGATCGTCGCCATCTTCCGCGCCGCCATGTGACGGACACCAGATTGCCAGGGCCGCCTTGCGGCCCTTTTTATTGGCTGATGGATCAATGGCTTTTTACTTCCGCACGGGGAGTGGGTATGATTTGGCGAGCTAAAAAGACTGTATGGATGATCTGAACCCGATATGCGGATGAAACACCTGATTGCCGCGGCCCTGACCGCCCTCACCCTGTCCGGTTGCAGCCTGGTCTATCGCATCGATATTCCCCAGGGCAACTACGTGGAACAAAAGCAGGTCGACAAGCTGCGCCAGGGCATGACCCGCGAGCAGGTCGAGTTCGTCCTGGGCTCCCCCATGCTGCGCGACGGCTTCGACCCCAACACCTGGTACTATCTCTACGAGTTCCAGCCCGGTCGTGGCGACAAGGAGCGCAAGGAGCTGACCCTGAACTTCGTGGGTGACAGGCTGGCCACCGCCACGGGAGACTTCCCCCTCCCCGCCGCCTTCACGACCCCGCTCTGATTTCCATGACAAAACCGGCCCAGGCCGGTTTTGTTTTATCCGGGGATAGCTAGTCAGGGCGCCGCTGCCGGGCCATGCTCGAGACACATCGCCCGCATCGTTCCAAGGAGGTCGTCATGAGCCAGATCCTGATCGCGGGGGCGACCGGCCTCATTGGCCGGGCCCTGCTCCGCGAGCTGGGCCCCGAACACCGGCTCACCCTGCTCTGCCGCACCCCCGGTGACCCCGCCCCCCATCGCCCCTGGTTGCCGGTCCCGTTCGACGCGCTGGACGCCGTGCAGCTGCCCCATCCCGTCGACCTCGCCTTCTGCTGCCTCGGCACCACCCGCAGGGAGGCAGGCTCCGCCGCGGCCTTTCGCCGGGTCGACCTCGACTATGTGCGGGCCTTCGCCGCCCTCGCCCGCCGCCCC
>NZ_CDDD01000022.1 GCF_000820165.1 Aeromonas taiwanensis | reverse complement strand
AGGTCGATGCCCGGCAGGTCAGTATCCACCTCATAACTTTCGCTGTCGGTTGCAGTGGCGCTGTTGCCCGCCGCATCGGTGCTGGTCACACTGGCGTCGATGGTCTGGTCGCCAGCGACAGCCAGATCGCTGCCCGCCACCAAGATGGTGAAGCGGCCATCCGCCGCCACCTTGCCGGTGTATTCGGTGTTGTTGACGGTCAGGGTGACGGTGTCGCCTGCCTTGAACTCGCCGCTCACGGTGCCGCTGACCGGGATCTGCTGACCCGCTTCGGCGGCGTTGATGACGTCGTCGCCGGTGATGTTCTCATCCAGGGTAATGTTGACATCCGGTGGCGTGGTGTCCAGCAAGGTAGTGTCGTCGGTGGCGCTGGCCGGGTTGCCCGCCGCGTCGGTAACGCTGGCCACCACGGTCAGGTTGCCATCCGCCAGCCCGCTCAGATCGGCGCTGGTCTGGTAGTTGCCGTCGGCATCGGTGACGGCAGTGACTGTCACGCTCTTACCAGTGGCATCGCTGATCACCAGGGTCACGGTGCGGTTCGGGCCGACATCGGAGGTGCCGCTGATGGGCGTGTTGGCCACATTGGCCGCGTTCACGTCATCCAGGCTCACCGTGATGTTCGCCGTGGTGTCCACGCTACCATCGTCGCTCGACGTGCCTCTGTTGCCAGCAGGATCAGTCACGCTGGCAGTCACGTCATAGCCCCCATCCGGCAACGGCGTCACGACATCCGCACTGTAACTGCCATCCGGTTGTACCGTGGCGGTCAGGGTCTGCTGATTGCCGTTGGCATCGGTCACCGTCAGGGTCACCGTGCTGCCGGGGGCGGCGTCCGTGGTCCCCGTGATGGTCGGGGTGTTGTCATTGGTATTGTCCGGTGCATTCACCGTCACGATCGGAGCCGTACTGTCCACGCTGCCGTCATCGGTCGCGGTGCCGGTGTTGCCGGCCGGATCGGTCACGGAAGCCGTCACCTGATAGCCCCCTTCGGCCAGTGGTGTGGTGACATCCACGCTGAAGCTGCCATCCGGTTGTACCGTAGCGGTCAGGGTCTGCTGATTGCCGTTGGCATCGGTCACCACCAGGGTCACCGTGCTGCCAGCGGGGGCATCCGTGGTACCGGTCAGGGTCGGCGTCCGACCGTTGGTGTTGTCGGGGGCAGAGACGGTGATGACGGGAGCGGTGAGGTCGACCAGCTCATCCTCACTGCTTTGCGCATCCACCAGCGGCGCCGCGTCAGCCGGGTTCGCGCTGTCAAAGCCTGCGCTGGAGATGGTTGCATCACCGGTACGATCGATGGTGACGAAACCGCCGTTGCCGCTGGCGCCCGCGACGCCGCCGACGTTGCCCGCAGCGGGTGCCCCGCCCGCTGCCGACGCTTCAAACGCCTGGGTCGGGTCCGCCCCTTGCAGGATGGCCTGTTGCAGGGCCGCGATATCGTCAGGCACCCCGGCTTGCGAGCGCTGAGCGAGTTGCACCTCGCCCTCTTCGGAAGACTTGCTCGGGCTCAGGGTGAAGGTGGTATCCCCTCCCTGGAAGCTGGCGCCTTCCGGAGCAAGCAGCACGGCATCCTTGGGCAGCTTATCGCCTTCAGAAAGAAGCGTCTGGCTCCCGTCTGCCGCGACCAGATAGATCTTGCCTTGCAAATGGGTAACGACGACGTCCTGATCCAATACGATGCTCTTGCTGCTCATGGGCTCTCCTGACATAAAAAATGGGCATAGCAATCCAGCCTCCAATGTGCCCGTTAATCAGACCAGAAACCAGTTAGAAAAATCGAATGAACAGACCAAAATGAAGCCCACTTTGGTGGCTAAACCGAAGGGAATTAGAAGATGAATAAAATTAGTTAAATCAAGATCATCGATTATGACAGAGCGGAGACGGGAGCCGTGGAAGCTCCCATCTCGAGACACATCAGGCGCCGGCCCAGAGCAAGATCGCCAGCAGCTGGGGAGAAATGATCCGCAGGAACATCACCAGGGGGTAGACAGTGGCGTAGGAGAGCGCACTGGCCCCGCTGGTCGGGTGCATGCCATTGGCGAAGGCCAGGGCGGGAGGGTCAGTCATGGAGCCGGCCAGCAGCCCGCACAGGGTGAGGTAATTGACCTTGCCATAGCGGCGCGCCAGCACCCCGACCACCAGCAGCGGGATCAGGGTGATCGCCACGCCGTACATTACCCAGGCGGGGCCGTCCCCGTTGATCAGGGTATCGATGAAACCGGCCCCCGACTTGAACCCGACCACCGCCAGAAACAGCACTATGCCGATCTCCCGCAACGCCAGGTTCGCACTCGGTGGCATGAACCAGTAGAGCTTGCCGATGCTGCCGATGCGCGACAGGATAAGGGCAACCACCAGGGGCCCCCCCGCCAGCCCCAGCTTGAGGGCCGCCGGGAACCCCGGCAGATAGAAGGGAATAGAGCCGAGCAGCACGCCAAGACCAATGCCGATAAAAACCGGCAACATCTGCACCTGCTGGAGTTTCTGCTGTACGTTGCCGACCACGCTGGTCACCGACTCGATGGCATCGAGCCGCCCTACCAGATTCAGGATGTCCCCGAACTGCAGGCTGGTCTGGCTGGTCGGCACCAGCTCGATCCCGGCACGGTTGAGACGCGAGATCACCACGTCGTACTTCTGCTTGATATCGAGATCGCGGATCCGCTTGCCGAGCACCTGCTCATTGGTGACCACCACCCGCTCGACCCGCAGATCCGTGCCCCGGGTGGAGAGAGAGGTATCCACCTCTTCCCCCAGTACCAGCAACACCTTGTGCAGGGCGTGACGCTCACCCACCAGATGCAGCAGATCGCCGAGCTCGATGCGAGAGTCGGGCCTCGGCACCATCAGTTCATCACCGCGCTTGAGACGCGAGCAGATGACGTCAGTCTCATCCAGGCTCGGGATCTCGCTCAACATCAGACCGTGCATGTTGGGGTTGCGCACCGCGATGTTGATGGTCTGCAGGCTCTCCTTGGTCTTGCCCGCCTGCTGCTCAAACTGGGCAGCTTCTTCGTCGATCTTGATGCGAAAAAACATGCGGATGAGCCACATAGTCAGCAAGATGCCGCAGATCCCGAACGGGTAGGCCACCGCGTAGCCCATCCCCATCAGGCCGGTAGAGCCGGGCGCCGCCCCCAGCTCCGCCAGGATCTGCTGGCCCGCACCGAGGGACGGGGTATTGGTCACGGCCCCGGAGAAGACTCCGAGGATCACCGGCAGCGGCACATCGAACAGCTGGTGCAGCGCCGCCGCCACCACGCAACCGAGCAGCACCAGCAGGGCCGCAAAACCATTGAGCTTGAGGCCCGAACTTCGCAGAGAGGAGAAGAAGCCGGGACCGACCTGGATGCCGATGGTGTAGACAAACAGGATCAGGCCAAATTCCTGAATAAAATGAAGTGTTTGCTCATCCAGCTTCAAGCCGGATAGCCCGGCGAAGTGACCCACTATGATGCCGCCGAACAACACTCCGCCAATGCCCAGTCCCACGCCATAGACTCGCCAGTTTCCCAGCCAGAGCCCCAGCACCGCCACCAGCGACAACATGCTGATGGAAAGCGCGATTTCACTCATCGTTTGCATCCTTTCCAAGCTGAACTGACCCTAGCTTGTCAGCAAACGAAGAGGACGACTGTGGGGTGCCGCACGAATTCGGGCTTTCATGAGCGGAAAAATACCAATAAAGGGCTATAAGGCAGGCTTCTCATCACAAGGGAGACACCACCTCCCACGAGGTAAAACCGGAGGCAAGACGGAGCCTCAGCGCCCGGACGCCCCCTTCTTCACCAACACTGATCACCGCAGAAACGGCGTATCGGCGCGATCAGACGTAGCCATAGATGGCCATGAAGTGACACAGGCTGCCCCCCAGCACGAACAGATGCCAGATGGCGTGGTTATAAGGGATGCGCTTGGCCACGTAGAAGATCACCCCCAGGCTGTAGACGAGCCCCCCCAGCCCCAGCAGCAGGAGTCCGGCCCCCTCCAGATGCAGGTAGAGCTGATAGATGACCACCAGCGACAACCAGCCGAGCATCAGGTAGGTAAACAGCGACAGCTTCTTGAAGCGATTGATGAACAGCAGCTTGAATACCACTCCGGCCAGCGCCAGGCCCCAGATCACCACCATCAATCCCCTGGCCAGCGGCGTGTCCAGTGCCACCAGCAGGAAGGGGGTATAGGTGCCGGCGATCAGCAGATAGATGGCACAGTGATCGAACACCTTGCACCAGCGCCTGGCCGTCGTCGACGCCATGCTGTGATAGAGGGTCGAGGCGAGGTAGAGCAGTACCAGACTGGCACCATAGAGGCCGTAGCTCAGCAACACCCTGGGGCCCTGATCCCACCCTTTGTGCAGCAGCAGGGCCAGTCCCAGCCCGCCCAGCAGCAACCCCAGCCCATGGCTGAGGCGATTGGCCCACTCTTCCCGTGGGGAATACCCCGTCACATCCGTCATCACACCTCCAGTCCTGATCCGGCTCACTCTAGCGGCCGGCGTTTCAGGCTACAAGTGTTAGCTCAAAATAAAACGACGACGGACCCGGGGGCAGGAGATGGCTGTGCCCCCCGCCCCTTTGGTGTATGCTCTGCCGCCGACGTCGCCCGCGTGGATAGCCGCGGCTGCCCGACAATCTGGTCTGGAGAACCTGATGAAGCTGACTGAACTGTTTACACAACCGGATCCCGACTTCGGCCAGGCCATGACGGCCCTGCTGGAGACCTTCCATCACTCCGACGACAGTCAGGCCCCCTATCAACGGGGCAGTTTCACTCACCAGCTCGACCAGTCTGCCATGCCCGACACCGGCATGAGCACCCAGGACTACCTGGCCCGCCTGGCCACCCTGGTCCCCGGCGCCTCCCACCTCACGTCGCCCCACTACATGGGGCACATGACGGCGCCCTTGCCGGCCTTCACCGCCGAGCTCTCCCGGCTGCTGGTGATGCTGAACCAGAATCCCATGAAGATGGAGTCCTCCCGCCTGCTGAGTTTTCTCGAGCGGGAGGTGCTGGCCAAGCTGCACCGCCTCATCTATCGCGGGGAGGACGACTTCTATGGCGCGCAGATGCATGCCAAGGATGCGGCCCTCGGCGTCATGACCAGCGGGGGCACCATCGCCAACGTCACCGCCCTCTGGCTGGCCCGCAACCGGGCCTGCGGCGACAACCTGTTTTCGCTCTTTGAGCAGGGTTACTGCG
The DNA here is from genome assembly GCF_000820165.1 of Aeromonas taiwanensis. GTDB lineage: Bacteria > Pseudomonadota > Gammaproteobacteria > Enterobacterales > Aeromonadaceae > Aeromonas > Aeromonas taiwanensis. The sequence goes on along the minus strand of NZ_CDDD01000022.1, from coordinate 17,318 downwards.
GGGCTGTGATCCTGGGGTCGCGGCTGATGCACTACTCCTTCGACAAGGGGATGGACCTGCTGGGTCTGGGCGCCCGCAGCGTCTGGCGCCTCGACACGGACGAACACAACCGGCTATGCCTGGCTGCGCTGGAAAAGGCGCTGGTCCAGTGCAAGGAGCAGAAACTCAAGGTACTGGCCCTGGTCGGCGTGGCGGGCAGCACGGACTTCGGCTCCATCGACCCCCTGCCCGAGCTCGCCGCCATCGCCCGGCGCGAGCAGATCCACTTTCACGTGGATGCCGCCTGGGGGGGCCCCACGCTCTTCTCCCCACGCTATCAAAGCTTGCTGGACGGCATCGACCAGGCCGACACCGTGACTCTGGACGGCCACAAGCAGCTGCTGGTGCCGCTCGGTACCGGCATGCTGCTCTGTCGCCAGCCGGATCTGATGATGACGGTGAAACGCGAGGCGCCCTACGCCATTCGTGCCAGCTCCTTCGATCAGGGGCGCTTCACCCTGGAGGGCACCCGTCCCGCCAACGCCCTCTATCTGGATGCCGCCTTCCAGCTGCTGGGCCGTCAGGGCTATGCCCGGCTGATCGACGCCAACTACGACAGGGCACGGCGGATGGCTGAGCTCATCGACGCCAGCCCCGCCTTCGAGCTGATGTCAGCTCCGGTGATGAACCTGCTCTCCTATCGCTGCATCCCCCCTCACCTTCAGGGCAAGGTGCTGGATGCGGCGGCCAACGACGCGATCAACGCCTTCAACGTCGCCCTGCAAAAGGCACAGCGCGCCGAGGGGCACAGCTTCGTCTCCCGCACCCAGCGCGCGGTGAGCCGCTACGGTGAGCAACCACTCACTCTGCTGCGCGCCGTGCTGCTCAACCCCCTCATCGAGGAGCACCACATCCGCGCCCTGCTGGACGACCAGCTGCGACTCGGGCGCCTCGTTGCCGATCAGCTGTTCGGCCAGGGGAGCTCATCCGGGGAAAGAACTGTGTGAAAGATGGGCGGTCTTATTCATTTGCCGTTGTCTGCCAGGCAGGTACACTGAGTGAAATTTTGAGGTTAGAGCCCAGCATGAAGCAGTTTATCGAGTTTATCCCCCTGATCGTCTTCTTCGCGGTCTACAAGTTCTACGACATCTATACCGCCACCGGCGCTCTGGTCGTCGTCACCGGTTTGCAGCTGATCTACAGCTGGCTGCGTTACCGCAAGGTCGAGAAGATGCAGCTGTTCACCTTCCTGCTGGTCGGTTTCTTTGGCGGCCTCACCGTCTTCTTCCACGACGACGCCTTCATCAAGTGGAAGGTGACCGTCATCAACGTGCTGTTTGCCCTCGCCCTGCTCATCAGCCGCTACGGCTTTGGCAAGAACCTCATCAAACAGATGCTGGCCAAGGAGCTGCAGGCCCCCGACCGCATCTGGGACAACGTCAACCTCGGCTGGGTCGGTTTCTTCGCTCTCTGCGGCCTGCTCAACCTCTATGTGGCGTTCAACCTGTCACAGGAGATGTGGGTCAACTTCAAGGTCTTCGGCCTGCTGGGCATGACGCTGGTGTTCACCCTGCTCAGCGGCGTCTATCTCTATCGCCATCTGCCGGCCGAGCAGAAGGCGGAACAGAAAAAATAACCGCAACCAGAAAAGGATTCTCGCATGTGGTATCTCATCTATTCCGAAGACGTGGCCAACAGCCTGCCCCAGCGCAAGCTGGCACGCCCCGCCCACCTCGCCCGCCTGCAGGCCCTGCAGGATGAGGGACGCCTGCTGACCGCAGGCCCCAACCCGGCCATCGACGCCGAAGACCCGGCCGATGCGGGCTTCACAGGCAGCACCGTCATCGCCGAGTTCGCCAGCCAGGCCGAGGCCAAGGCCTGGGCCGATGCCGATCCTTACGTGGCAGCCGGTGTCTACGCCAACGTGACCATCAAGCCGTTCAAGAAGGTCTTCTAGTATCACCTCCTGGTAGCTAGCGCCCATGAAAAAGGCCGGACTGTGTCCGGCCTTTTTGCATCTGTTCAGCCCCCCATGCCGGCTCAGGCCTTCGCCACGAACCAGGGGTTGAGGATATCCGGCTTGTTGTACGCCAGCGCGCTGCCATCGAGTTGCGTCACGCTGCCCCCCGCCCCTTCCAGCACCGCCTGGGCGGCGCCGGTATCCCACTCGCAGGTCGGGGCGAGGCGTGGGTAGAGGGCCGCGCCCCCCTCGGCAATGATGCAGAACTTGAGGGAGCTTCCCATGGAAACCAGCTCAATCTCCCCCCGCGCCATATCACCAAAGCGGGCCAGGTAATCCAGTGTTTCCCGGGAGAGGTGATTTCGGCTGCCAACAACCCGCAAGGGCTCCCCTTCCCGATGAGGGCGAGTCTGGATGGCCTCATGCCGACCTTCCACAACACGCCAGGCGCCGAGCCCCTTTCCGCCATACCAGAGCTTGTCCAGTACAGGGGCATACACCAGCCCCCAGGTCGGGGTACCCTGTTCAATCAGGGCGATATTCACCGTGAACTCGCCGTTACGGGAGACAAACTCCTTGGTGCCATCCAGCGGGTCCACCAGCCAGTAGCGGGACCAGCCGAATCGCGCCGCCATCTCCTCGGGGGAAGACTCTTCCGACAGCACGGGAATGTCGGGGGTGAGCCGGGCCAGCGCCTGGACGATCACCTCGTGGGCCCCCTTGTCCGCCGCCGTCAGCGGGCTCTCGTCCTGCTTGTACTCCACCGCAAAGGGCTGGCTGTAGATGGACATGATGGCGTCACCGGCGGCGCGGGCGATGGGCTCCAGCTCGGAAATGGCGGGTAGATACATAGAAAAGACATCTCTCTCAAAGGGTTAGTCAGTGTAACCGAGAGCCCCCTTGTCGGCTTATAGCCGATTCGCCTGAATTATTACCCTGCTACTTTTCACAGACGAAAAGTGACGCAATCCAGCTAGCTTTCTATAGCCACCCGGCATCCAACAAGGACGTGAAACCATGAACCCCAAAGCTCTCGTTGCAGCCCTGTTGCTGGGCTGCCTCCCCCTGTTGAGCCAACCCGTGCTGGCCGCCGACAAACCGGCCACCAATCCCGCCGCGACCGTCGCGACCACCACGGAGACCGGCAAGATCAACCTCAATACAGCCAGCGCCGATGAACTCGCCTCCCTGAAGGGCATAGGCGAGAAGAAGGCACAGGCCATCGTCGCTCATCGCGAGAAACAGGGCAAGTTTACCTCTGTGGACCAGCTGGCGGATGTCAGCGGCATCGGACCAGCCACCCTGGAGGCAAACCGGGACATGATTATCGTCAAGTAACCGGTTTTCATCCCCATCATCCCGAGGGCGGCCTGTGGCTGCCCTATTTTTCTTCGGGTATCATGAGCCCACTTCGTATCTTCGGACTCACTCCATGAAAAAGACACCGCTCATCGTTCGCAAGGCCGTCCTCCCCGTCGCGGGCCTGGGTACCCGCATGCTGCCCGCCACCAAAGCCATCCCCAAGGAGATGTTGCCGGTCGTCGACAAGCCCCTGATCCAGTATGTGGTGCGCGAGGCCATCGCAGCCGGGATCAAGGAGATCATCCTGGTGACTCATTCGAGCAAGAACTCCATCGAGAACCACTTCGACAAGAGCTTCGAGCTGGAAGCGACTCTGGAGAAACGGGTCAAGCGCCAGCTGCTGGAAGAGGTGCAACACATCTGCCCCAAAGACGTCACCATCATGCACGTGCGCCAGGGTGAAGCTAAAGGCCTGGGGCACGCGGTGCTGTGCGCCCGCCCGCTGATCGGGGATCAGCCCTTCGCCGTTTTGCTGCCGGACGTACTCATCGACGAGGTGGCCAGCGATCTCAAGCAGGACAACCTGGCGGAGATGGTGCACCTGTTCGAAGAGAACCAGATCAGCCAGATCATGGTGGAGGCCGTCCCCGAGAGCGAGGTGAACAAATACGGCATTGCCGACATCAAGGGCGAGGCGCTGAGTGCCGGCATGTCCCTGCCCATGCAGGCCATCGTCGAGAAGCCGCCCCGCGATGAAGCCCCCTCCAATCTGGCCGTGGTCGGCCGCTACGTGCTCTCCGCCAACATCTGGCCCCTGCTGGAGAAAACCCCGGCTGGCGCCGGTGACGAGATCCAGCTGACCGATGCCATCGCCATGCTGATGGAGAAAGAGCAGGTCAACGCCTATTTCATGAAGGGACGCAGCCACGATTGCGGCAGCAAGCTAGGTTATATGAAAGCCAACGTGGAGTACGCCGTGCGCCACCGCGAGCTGGACGGCGATTTTACTGCCTGGCTGAAGCAGTTCGTCAAACAGTTGTAATCGCTGAATATTTACACAATAGGCAGAATAAAAGTCTGGGCATCATTCGATGCCCATTTTCATTTTATAAACAAATAATCAACCATAGATAGATAAAATATCGTCAAAACCTGTCATTGTAATTCAATCCTGCTTGTTTTATAAGGAATATGGCTTGTTCCTAGCCCTTGCATAAAATTTCTAAAAAAATATAAGACACAGGTGGAAGTTCCAATGAATAACCCGTCCAAAGGGACCTTCTTAGGTCACCCCAAAGGGCTTTTTTTGCTCTTTAGTACCGAACTCTGGGAGAGGTTCTCCTACTACGGCATGCGTGCCGTGCTCGTCCTCTATCTGACCGACATGACCGCCAACGGCGGCATGGGCTGGACCCAGGCGGATGCCCTCAAGCTGTATGGCATCTATACCGGTCTGGTCTACATCACGCCGATCATCGGCGGCTGGCTGGCAGATACCTTCCTGGGTCAACGCCGCGCCATCCTGTTTGGTGCCGTGCTCATGGCCGCCGGCCAGTTCACCCTGGCTCTGCCCCACGCCATGTTCCCGGACATGGTCAACACCGTCTTCTACGCGGGCCTGGGCCTGCTGATCGTGGGTAACGGCCTGTTCAAGCCGAACATCTCCACCATGGTGGGCGACCTGTATCAAACTGGTGATCACCGTCGTGACGGCGCCTTCACCATCTTCTACATGGGCATCAACCTGGGTTCCCTGTTGGCCGGTGTGATCTGCGGCGCCGCTGCCACCGCCTACGGCTGGCAGGCCGCCTTCGTCAGCGCCGGTATCGGCATGCTGCTCTCCCTGGTGGTACAAGCCACCATGGCCCAGCGCTTCCTCGGTGACATCGGCCGTGTGCCGGCCGCCAAGCGCGCCGCCGAGCAACGCTCCCAAGAGCAGAAGGCCCCGCTGACCAAGCAGGAAGTAGACCGCATCAAGGTCATCCTGGTGCTGGGTCTGTTCACCATCATCTTCTGGGCCGGCTTCGAGCAGGCCGGTGGCCTGATGAACCTGTATGCACAGGAATATACCGATCGCATGATCGGCAGCTTCGAAGTGCCGACCGCCTGGTTCCAGTCCCTGAACCCCTTCTTCATCATCACCCTGGCCCCCATAGTCGCCGCCATCTGGATCAAGCTCGGCAAGAAAGAGCCGAACTCCCCGGTGAAGTTCGCCATGGGCCTGCTGTTCCTCGCCGTCGGCTTCCTGTTCATGATCGGAGCCGTGCTGGAGCAGGGTGGTGATCAGGCCGTCAAGACCTCCATGTTCTGGCTGGTCGGCGCCTATCTGTTCCACACCCTGGGCGAGCTCTGCCTCTCCCCCATCGGCCTCTCCATGGTGACCAAGCTGGCTCCGCTGCGCCTGGCCTCCCTGATGATGGGTGCCTGGTTCGGCTTCGTGGCCCTGGCCAACTATGCCGCCGGCTTCATCGGCTCCTTCGTCGGCGAGTCCGGTGCCATGGCCATCTTCGGTGGCATTGCGCTGGCCGCGGTGATCAGCGCCCTGATCCTGCTGACCATGGCCAACCTCCTGGTCTACTGGATGCACGGTGCCGAAGGTCCGGCCAAAGAGCCGGAGCAAGAGAACAAGCTGCAGTCAGCCACCGTCTGATCGGTCGGGATGCTGCAACGCAAAGAGGGCGCCAACAGGCGCCCTCTTTGTTTCTATCTTCGCCACGCGGCTCAGTGATGGCGTACCTGCATCGTCAGGGCACTGCCACTGTCGCTGCGAAACAGCAGCTCGAACGGTTCGTGCCAGCTGCGCCTGTGCAGGGCATAGCGGCTGCTACGCATCAGGCCGAGCGGCAACCCGCCACAACGCATCAGCCAGTGCGGCGAGGTGAGGCCCGCATTGGCGAAGGTCAGCCCGTCCTCCTGATCGAACAGCAGGGCCGCCATGGCAAAGGAGTGGCGCAGGCCCGACTCCAGCAGTTGCAGATTGAGGTAATCCAGCAGCCTGTGCGGCTGGGCGAGCAACCGGCTCTCCTGCTGCTGGAACTGGCGATAGGGGCCGTTCATCAGGGAGCGCACCAGGGCCCCGCAGAACGCGGCGTCCACGCCGAGCACAGGCAGCTCCATTACCAGCACCAGCAGCTTGTCCTCCAGCTTGAAGGTATCGGGAATGAAGAGATTGCCCATGCCGGCAAAGGTTACCTGCCAGGGCCCCCACTCCTGCATCCCCGGCGGTGCCAGCCAGGCCAGCAGACGACTCGAGGCCAGATCGTGTCCCCGGAAGAAGTCGATGTGCTCCATCAACTCCAGCTGTTGGGTCTGATGAACATGACTCGTCAGACACTGATCGATGCTGCGCCGGATCTGACCATAGTCAGTCACCGGCTTGATGAAAAAGTCTCTGGCACCCGCCCGCAGTGCCCGCTCGATCGCGGCCATCTGATCCTGGCCGGAGATGACGATCACCGGCACCTCGGGGTAGCGGGCCGTGAGGCAGGCGATCACCTCATGGCCATCCATGTTAGGCATATTGAGATCACACAACACAACGTCGGGATGATAGAGCGCCGCGGCAGAGAGTCCTTCTATTCCATCTTCAGCCTGGAAGACACAGGCCCCATCCTGCTCGAGATAAGATACCAGGGAGTGGCGAAAAACTGCTTCGTCCTCTACCACCAAGATCCGTAGTCCGGCTTTTGACATCTTGACAAAGCTCTTATTAGTCATATGGTTATTTGAATACTAAGACTAGATCATCGAGTTCCGATCCCGCCACCCGATATTGTCGAGGCCCCCCGAAATAGCCGACAAGTTTCCCAAGCATTTGAAAGGGGATGACTATTTTATCGGCCCTCAATCCGGGGCCATGGCCGCTTCGTAGTGACCATGGCCCACCCCACACCCGCATCCATGGGCACCACGAATTGTATGAGGCCCCTCCATGAGGGATAATGCCCCCACTCCAGATCGTGAAGCAGACCATGACGCCAGCCGAATACAGCGCCCTCGCCCATCCCAGACTCTCCCATCCGGCACGTAGCCTCTACACCCTGCAGCTACGCCGGCTGGTACTGGAGCATCGGCAGCCCAGGCTCAACTACCCCGAGCTCGGCCGCGCCTTGGCGGTCGTCGACCCAACCACGCCCGGCGGATTCAGCTACCAGGTCAACGCCCGCCAGCTGACCGAGCTGCTCGACGAGCTGATGGAGGCTGAGTTGTTGCAGGTCGAGGCCCAGGCTGACAGTGAGCACTACCATCAGTGCACCTTCCAGCTGCCTCTGCTGACCCAGCGGATACGCTCTCCCTTGCCGGAGCGCCCCTTCCAGATGCACCTGCAATGGCGACCGGACGAGGAGCTACCCGCCCTCGCCCGCCTGTGCGGCGTGATAGATGCCAGCTACAGCGAGGAGGATCTCGGGGAGTTCATCGCCTACTGGCTGGGCCGCCCCGAGGTATTCGACTCCCAGCACCAGTGGATGCTGAAGTTCATTCGCGCCCTCAAGAGCCGGCGCTACGCCCGCCGCCCGGCGACCGTGGTCACGGGGTACCAGCAGGTCGCGCCAGCCCCCGTCGAGGCGGGTCCGAGCCGCCGGGCGCAGGAGATGATCGATGAAGCCAAACGGCTGGCACAAGCTCAGGAGCCCGAGAATGATTGATACCAGGCGGCCACGAAGTGCACTATTGACGCCCTGCCCATCCAGCCACAGTCCCAGCAGAAGGAGCCTTCCATGACAGATCCGCACGACCCACTGCGCAAGGAGCTGGAGGAGATCGAGGCCAAGCGCCAGAGGATCGCCAAGGCCAAGCAGGAGCAACAGGGACACGATCCCGAGCTCAAGCGCCACGTCAACAGCCTGCAGGAACGTATTCTTAGGCTGCGGGCCGCAACCGGCGGCAGCCAGTACGACTACGAGACACTGCGCAAGGAGTATGACGCCAAGGCCAACGCCGAGGTACGCGAGCTGCAGAAGGCGGCGCGCCAGGAGCGGATCCAGAAGCTGATCGCCCAGGCGGATCTCAATCCGGACTGGATCTTCGACAAGATGGATGCGAGCGACCCCGCTCTGCAGTATCCCATCGAAACGGCTCGCTACTTCATCAGCGGCTTCGAGCACTGGGAGAAGAGCGGCGGCGGCTGCATGCTCATCTATGGCGACTACGGCACCGGCAAGTCCACCCTGGCAGGCGCCGTAGCCCACGAGCTGATCGCGCGCCATCAGAAATCGGTGATCTTCCAGCAGTGGGCCTCCATCGTGGACCGGCTCTTCTTCAACGTCATCCAGGATCAGGAGGAGCGCAACCAGTACCGCCGCGCCCTGGAAGAGGTGGATCTGCTCATCGTCGACGAGGTGGCGGCCAACCGCGCCAAGATGGCGGAGAGCCAGTCCAGCTTCCTCGGCCACTTGCTGCGCCGCCGTCGCAACCTGTCCAAAAGCGTCATCATCATCACCAACCACAATCCCCAGAGCCTGCATCAGGCCATAGGTGACTTCAGCTTCGAGGCGATCAAGGCGTTCAACCCGGTGGACATTCACCTGAGCGGCCCCAGCCGTCGCCCCAGCATCGGTAACTATCAGGGCTGACTCCTGCGGGCCGGCGTCCTCAACGTCCGGCCCCTCCTTCCTCTCCCCCGCCTCACAAATAAAAACAACTCTCATTTACATGAGGCATGCGGCCCCCTAGGCTAGTCGTTTTGCCCAAGGAGGCTCTCAGATGCCAACCACTCTCATCTTCGGCGCCAGCCGCGGGCTGGGCCGCGCCTTCACCCAGCAGGCCCTGCTGCTGGGCCACAGGGTCGTCGCCCTGGTGCGCCATGTCGACATGGCGACCGAGCTGCAAGCCCTGGGCGTTGAAGTCATCATCGGGGATGCTCTGGATCCACAAGCCGTGGCTCAGGCTTGCCTGCTGGCAGGCAGCGGCGCCCTGGTGGTCTCCACTCTCGGCAGCTTCCGCCAGGTCGATCCCGTCGACTACCTCGGCAATCGCCAGGTGATCGACGAGATGGAGCGAGCCGGGCTCAGGCGCCTGCTCCTGGTCACCTCCCTCGGCTGCGGCGACAGCTGGCAATACCTGCCCGAGCGGGCCCGCGTCGCCTTCGGTCACGAGGTGAGGCTCAAGAGCTTGGCGGAGAGCTGGCTGCAGACCAGCACCCTTGACTGGACCATCTTGCGACCCGCCGGCTTGCAGGATGGGGAGGCCTGCGGCCAGGCCGTGTTGAGCAAGGGAGAAGAGGTGCACGGCCTGGTCAGGCGCCAGGACGTGGCGATACGGGGTTTGCGACTGCTCACCGACCAGGAGGCGTGCGGCCAGATCTACGCCATCGCCGACCCCAGCCTCAGCCGGGGGTAAGCCCGCGGATAAGGGGGGAGGCGAACCTGCGAAAAACAAAACGGTCAGCCCTGTAGCTGACCGTTTTGTTGTTCACCTTGTTTCGATGGCCTCTAGCGAGAAGAGGGTTCACCCGCTCCCGCTGTGGCCGGCTCATCCGACGCTCCCTGATGGCCCGCAGGGCGCGGCTGCCGCCGATGCAGCAACCAGCACGCCAGTGCGCCATACAGCAGCGCCAACCCCCACAGCCGCCACCAATAGGCAGAGACCTGGGCAAAGTCGGCCCCCATCTGGTTGAGGCGCAGGAACCCTTCGATGGCCGCCGTGCTCGGCACCCACTGCCCCAGCCAGTTGAGCGGCGCCGGGATCAGCTCCAGCGGCCAGATAAAGCCTGCGAGGAACACCAGCGGCAGGGAGGAGAGCAGCACCACCTGGGTCGGCAGATCGCGACGGTTGGCCAGGGCCCCCAGCACCACCCCAAGCCAGGTGGTCGCGAGCAGGAACGGCAGGGTGAACAGCCAGAGCGCTCCGGGCGCCGCAGTGCGGGCGATGCCGTAGTGATCGAAGCAGAAGCCGAAGAAGTAGGTCACCGGCAGCACGAAGAGGCCGCCCACCACCAGGGTGCGCGCCAGCAACAAGGCCAGCACGGGGGCCCGCTGCCAATAGCCCTGCTCGCCACGGCGAGTGCGCTGGTTCTGGGTCGCCCCCAGAATGCCGGTCCCCATCAGCAGCACCTGGTGCAGGATCAGCACGAACACCGCCGGCACCACGTAGTTCACATAGCCCATGGTGGGGTTGAACACCGGCACCACGTTGAGGGCCACCGCATTCCAGCCCTGGGCGGCCTGGGGCAGTGCCTCCCCGTGGCTCAGCAACCGGGCCACCTTGACCTGGGCGGCGAGCGTTCCCCCCGCCTGGGCCAGCCCTTCGGCAATGGTGCCATAGACCAGGAAGTAGGAGGCGTCGCCGGCATACCCCAGGGTCACGCTCCTGCCCAGCATCAGGTCCCGGTAGAAGTGGCGGGGAATGTGCAGGATGCCGCTCCCCTTGGCAGTCAGCAGCCACTGGCGCGCCTCATCCAGGCTGCCCACCCGCGCCACCAGTTTCACCTGGGGGGTGGCATCGGCCATGAACTCCAGCTGGCGGGAGAGCTGGCTGCCATCCTCGTTGACCACCACCACGGGCTCTTCCCGCGGCAGCTGGTGCAGGTAGGGCTGCGGATAGAGGAAGGAGTAGAAGAAGACGCCGCCAAACAGGGTCAGCATGATGGCGCGATCCGCCAGGAGCGTACGCAGCTCGAGGCGCACCAGATCCCAGAATCCCATCATGGTTTGGGCTCCTCATGAACAGGGGTCGCACTCGCCTGCCCCTGATAGCGGCGCACCACCAGCAGCAAGGGCAGCAGGAAGAGCAGCAGGGCCCCGAGCTGGGGCAGGGCCGCCGCCAGCGGCTGGCCGTAGTTGCTCTGCCCTATCTGCAGCTCCACATAGTGGGAGATGGGCAGCAGGCTGCGCCAGAACTGGGCCACATCCCCCATGGCGCTGACTGGGAAGGTGACGCCCATGAAGGCGAAGCCGGGCGCCGTGTAAGCGCCCGCCAGAGACAGGGCCCGCGCCGGATCCCGGATGATGGCGTAGAAAAAGGCCCCCATGGTGACGCAGGCGGCCGAGGCCAGCCCCAATCCCGTCGTCAGCACCAGCCAGCTGCCCTCCATGGGGTAACCCAGCCCCTTGAAGAGCAGCAGGCTCCACCCCAGCCCCCAGCCCCAGCCGATAAGCACATGGGGCAACAGGGTGCGCCAGAGGCCGAACCAGACCCCTCTGGTGGTCCAGTCCAGCCCCAAGCGATCGGTGCGGGCCAGGGCGTTGAGGCCGTAGAGCACCACCAGGATCTGCCACACCGCCGGCAACAGGGCGCTCAACAGAAACTGGGCGTAGCTGGAGTTGAGGTTGTAAAGCGCGGTCACCTGGCTCGCAATGGGCACCGACTGCCCCAGGGCGCCGGGCAGCGCCTTGCCGTCTGCCATGGCCTCCAGTACTCCTACCTGACCGTTGAGGGTGCCCACCACCTGCGCCAGCGCCGAATTGACCAGCTTGGCGATCAAAATGAACTGGCCGTTGTTGAACACTGTCACCCTGGGCTGGGTCCCCTCACGGGCGTCCCGCTCCAGATGATTCGGGATCACCACCAGGGCGTAGATGTCCCCTCCCCGCAGCGCCCTGGCCCCCTCGTCGATGGAATCAAACTGCTGCGCGACCTTGAGCCCGGCGGACGCATCCAGGGAAAACGCCAGTTGCCGGGAGAGGGTGCTCCGGTCGAGATCCACCAGACCCACCTTGAGATCCCGTGCCAGCCCTGCCGAGAAGATCCAGCACAGCAACCCGATCAGCAGCAGGGGCACCCAGCTCACAAGCGCCCGACTGAACGAGTCCTGCCACAGCAGCCGCCATTCGCGCCCCATCAGAGCTCGACCAGCACGCTCATGCCGACCCGCAAGCCTTCAACCGGCTGCAAGGGGCGTGCCTCCACCTGGAAGCTCTTCATGTCGAACCCCTGGCGGGTATCGGTGGCGCGCCAGGTGGCGAAGTCCCCCATCGCGGCCACATGGGTCACCTTGAAGCGCACCGTCTGGTCACCGAGGCCGGGGATGCGGGCGTCGAACTCGGTCCCGACCGAGAAGCGGGGCAGCAGATCCTCGCGGATGTGGAACTGGGCCCAGGCATCCTTCATGTCGAGCAGGGTGACTACGGGGAAGCCCTGGGGTGCCAGCTCGCCGCTGCGCAGCAGCACCTGGGCGACTTCCCCCTCGTGGGGGCTGGTGATGCGGGTGTCGGCCAGGTAGGCCTCGACCTCGGCCACCGAACCGGCCGCCATCTTGGCTTGCTCGCGTGCCGCCACCTTGGTCTCTTCCCTCGCCCCTTCCAGGGCCATCTGGTATTGCTGCCAGGCCATGCCTTCGCTGTATCTGGCAGCCTGCCAGGCCGTCCAGGCCTCATCGCGCTTTTGCAGCGGCATGACGCCGTCGCGGTGCAGGCTGGCGATACGCTCGTAGGTCTTGCCATGGAGCAGGGCAGCCGCCTTGGCCTGTTGCCACTGATCCTTGGCGGCGGCGATCTGCTGGACCCGCGCTCCCTTCTCGGCCTCTTCGGCCATGGCACCTGCCGCAGCCTGACCCGCCTTGGCCTGGCTCAGCTTGGCCTCGATCTCGGGGCTCGCTAGGGTAAAGGCCAGCTGCCCCTTGGCAAGCTGATCCCCTTTCTTCACCAGCACCTCGTCGATGCGGCCCGCCACCTTGGAGGAGACGGAGTACTGCTGCGCCTCTATCTGCCCCTGCAGGCGCACCGGCTCGAGCTGATAGGCCAGCCAGAAGCGCCAGCCCAGCCAGATGACCAGCAATACCAGCGCCAACGGCAGCAGCAGCGGCTTGCCCTGGCTCATCTTCTTCTTGATGGGGGGATGACTCATGAATTCACCTCGGCAGACGGGCGACCCTGGGCGGTCGACACGGACATGAAAACGGGAACGGAGTGGCGCGTGCTCATGAGTTCACCTCTATGGCCTGGCCATGCTGATACTGGTTGAAGCTGTTCATCTGACCGGAGAGCGCCAGCAGGCGGGCCAGGGAGATCACATACTGATAGGCGGCCGCGGCACGCTGGGTCTTGACCCCGGCCAGCTGGGTCTGTGCATCCACTACGTCCAGAGAGGTGGAGAGCCCCTGGCCGAACGCCTTGTCCCGCAGCCGCACGTTCTCCTCGGCCAGGGCCTGGGTCGAGGAGAGGGAGTGATACTCCTCCAGCCCCTGGGCCGCCTCGCGCCACGTCTTCTCGACCAGCAACTCCAGATCCTGGCGGGTCTTGGCCTGCAGCAGATTGACCTGCAGCTCGGCGCTCTTGGCCGCCTGGACCGTCTCTGAGCGGCCATCACGGCTCACCAGCGGCATGCTGACCCCGACCCCGACCAGCCAGTCCGGCGTGGTCTTGGAGACGATGGAGTCATCTTCATAGAGGTTGTAGTTGCCGAACAGGAACAGCTCGGGCGCGTACTTGCCCTTCTCCAGCTTGATCATGCCCTGGGCTTGCTCCTTCTTGGCAGCCAGCAGCTTGAGGCCGGGGTGCACCGTCAGGGTCTCCTGCACGAAGGGATCGAGCTGGGGCATCCCCTCGTTGATGAAGAGGCGGGTATTGGGTTCCGCCTGCTTGAGCTTGAGCATGTGGCCGAGGGCCAACTGGGCGATCTCCAGGCTGCGCCGCGCCTTCTGAGTATCGATACGCGCCCTGTCATAGGCCGACTGAGCGGAGAGCAACTCCACCCGGGCGATCTGGCCCTGGGCTTCCAGCTTCTTGGCGTGATCCAGATGATGAGCCAGTCCCTCCTCTATCCCCTGCTTGGTCTGCACCACCTGGGCCGCCAGCACCACCCCGAAATAGGTCTGGGAGAGGCTCTCGAAAGTGGACTGCTGCTTGAGCACCAGCAGTTGCTGTGCCTCGCTCACCTGGGCCTCGCGAATGTCCTGGGCCGCGTCGATGCGCCCGCCCGTGAACAATGGCCACAACATCTTGACCGAGCTGGTCACCACGTTCTGCTTGGTGAGGGGGGTAACGAAGTCGCTCGGGCTGAGATTGAGCGCCTGCATGACGGGCCCCAGCACCTTGCCAAATTCGGGGTGATTGGCGATGGGATTGAGATCCAGCATGTCGAGTTCCATCGGCTGATCGAGGTGGGTATAGCTGGCCCCCACATCCACCTTGGGCAGGTACATGGCCTTGGCCGCCTCCCGCAGTTGCTGGGCACGTTCCACTCCGGCCTGCTCCGCCGCCAAGCCATCATCCTGCTGGATGACCCGACTCCAGGCTTCGGTGAAACTGACGGTCTGTGCCTGGGCAGAGCCCAGCATGGCTCCCAGCAGGCATGGACAGAGCGATTTGATGAACCTTGACGTCATACATCCCCAATTCACGTTTGTAATGAAATTGTGTGGAGCCTTTGCTCGATTCCGGCCCGCTATCATAGCCTAAAGCGGCTTGGGAAGGAGACTCACAAATCACCGCGCCCCCCATTCGTTTGACCCTGAACATGCTCCCAGACAATATGTCCGATTTTCAAGCACTCCTGAATTTGCAAGCCTTGGCTCGACGTTTTTTTCAGAAAAAAATGGCTGACGCTCAAATACTAACCTTTTCTCCTGACTAAAAAATGCGTAATATACGCCGCCCTAAGCCGATGGTAACCGTGGAATGCAGATAGGTCCCCACACGCTTGAAACTCCCCTGATCGTGGCCCCCATGGCCGGTGTAACAGACCGACCATTTCGTGAACTTTGTTTACGTTTGGGAGCCGGCATGGCCGTTTCCGAGATGCTGCTGGCCAACCCGGATGTCTGGGATACCCAGAAAACCCGGATGAGAATGGATCACTCTGCTGAAGGCGGCTTGCGATCGGTCCAGATTGCCGGTTCCGACCCCGAGATGATGGCGTTTGCTGCCCGCTACAACGTGGAGCAGGGCGCTCAGATCGTCGACATCAACATGGGATGTCCGGCAAAAAAAGTGAATAAAAAGCTGGCAGGTTCCGCCCTGCTGCGTCAACCCGATCTGGTCAGAACCATCTGCCGGGCCGTGGTGGATGCGGTGGACGTGCCTGTCACCTTGAAGATCCGCACAGGATGGGATCCGGATAACCGCAATGGCGAGGAGATCGCCCGAATCGCCGAAGATTGTGGTATCGCGGCCCTTGCCGTGCATGGTCGTACCCGCGCCTGCCTCTACAAGGGGGAAGCGGAGTACGACACTATCAGGGCGATTAAGCAGGCCGTATCGATTCCTGTTGTCGCCAATGGCGACATCAACAGCCCGGAGAAGGCCCGGTATGTCCTCGACTATACCGGTGTTGATGCCGTGATGATCGGCCGTGCTGCGCAAGGACGACCCTGGATTTTCCGGGAAATCCGCCATTTTCTTGAGACGGGCACCAAGCTGCCGCCTCCCGACAGGGAAGAGGTTCGCACCCTGATGAACGAGCATGTTACCAATCTGCACCAGTTTTACGGTGCATATCTGGGAGCGCGCATTGCCCGTAAACACGTGGGCTGGTATCTGGATGAAGAAGAGGCGGGCCGAGAATTCCGTAAGCACTTCAATGCCCTGGATTGTGCAGACGCACAGCTTGAGGCACTCGAAGCGTATTTCGATGGATTAGGTTAACGCATAACTAAAGAGCCGACCGAATATGTTCGAACAAACCCTGACTTCTGATGCATTGGTAACAACTACTCACAATCACGCTGCCGAGCCGACCCAGCGCCCCCTGCGTGACTCTGTGCAACAGGCCCTGCGTAACTACCTGGCCCAGTTGAACGGTCAGGAAGTGATTGATCTGTACGATATGGTTCTCTCCGAAGTCGAAGCTCCCATGCTGGACGTGATCATGCAGTACACCCGTGGCAACCAGACTCGCGCCGCCGTGATGATGGGGATCAACCGCGGTACCCTGCGCAAGAAACTCAAGCGCTACGGCATGAACTGATTTCAGTCAGCCTGCTGCAGTGCAGACTAAGGCGTATCCCAGCGATGGGATACGCCTTTTTCTATGCCCGGTGTTTACCTTCTCACTCCACCGCCAGCTTGATGCCGAGCCCCACGAACAAACCTCCCATCACGCGCTTGAGCCAGGTCGCCACTCGGGCAGGCAGACGCACCTTGCTGCTCGCAAACGCGGTGGAGAAGGCTAGCAGATGGCACCAGATCATGCCGTTGAAGTTGAAGATGCAGCCCAGCACGATAAAGGCCAGCGCCTTCTGCGGCGCCGCCGGATCGATGAACTGGGGCACGAAGGCGAGGAAGAAGAGCGCGACCTTGGGATTCAGCACATTGGTGAGCAGCCCTTGCCGGAAGATCCGGCCATAAGAGAGCCTGGACAGTGCCACAGTCTCATTCACAGCGGCTGCAGCGCCAGGCCTCTGCCTGAGCAGTGAAATCCCCAGATAAACCAGATAGAGCGCCCCCATCAGCTTGATGACGGCAAACAGCTCGGCCGATGCACTCAGCAGGGCCGATAGCCCCAGGGCTGCGGCCAGCACATGTACCATGGTGCCGGTCCCTATCCCCAGTGCCGCCATGGAGCCTGCCCGCCACCCTTGGGAACCGCTGCGCAGCATGATGAGCAGGGAATCGGGCCCGGGCATCATGTTCAGCAATAGCCCGGATACGATAAACAACGCCAGATCGTGGATCCCCAACATACACAGCTCCCTTGTCGATGAAATTCACAGTCTAAGGATCCGGCAACGCTTGTCACTCCCTCCCGCCGCAATAGTGATCATCAGAAAAAGGAATGGCAACTCATTGCGCTCAGAGTCATCACCCCCAGGACGATTGGAAACAACCTTGGCAAGTAGACTCTTTATGCGAAGGAAAGGAATGGCAGATGCAGTAGAAGTAGCAGGAACAGCAGGTGTAAAGGAAAGCAAGGCTACCGGGAGCCGAATATCAGGCAATAAAAAAGCCCGCTCGAATGAGCGGGCTTCTTCAATTGGGTGCCTGGCAGTGTCCTACTCTCGCATGGCGAATGCCACACTACCATCGGCGCTACCGCGTTTCACTTCTGAGTTCGGCAAGGGATCAGGTGGTTCCACGGCGCTATGGCCGCCAGGCAAATTCTTCAATCTGAGAAAGCTGACGTGAATAACGACTTCACTAGTTTGCGTTGTCATTATCACTGAATTCGTAGTTCGTTCATTCGCTACAAGTCTCTGAACACT
>NZ_CDDD01000021.1 GCF_000820165.1 Aeromonas taiwanensis | reverse complement strand
GCCCCGCCCACCCCCTGAGCACCGCTTAACATGCGATGAGCATGGCCATAAAAACACGGACACGAAAAAGAGAAAGCGAGTTCAAACCGTAAATTACAGATACAAAAAAGGAGGCCGATGGCCTCCTTTTATCATCTATAAAACAGAACCGGATTAAACCAGAGCTGCTTTGGCCTTTTCAACCAGGGCGGTGAAAGCCAGCTTGTCGTGAACGGCGATATCGGACAGGATCTTGCGATCGATCTCGATGGAAGCCTTCTTCAGACCGTCGATCAGACGGCTGTAGGACAGACCGTTCTGACGGGCTGCAGCGTTGATACGCGCAATCCACAGTTGACGGAACTGACGCTTCTTCTGACGACGGTCACGGTAGGCATACTGACCAGCTTTGGTTACCGCTTGTACCGCTACGCGGTAGACACGGGAACGGGCGCCGTAGTAACCCTTGGCGGCTTTCATTACTTTCTTGTGACGAGCGCGAGCGGTCACACCACGTTTAACTCTTGGCATTTTTCACATCCCCCCTTATGCGTACGGCAGACAAGCGACAACACGTTTGTGGTCGGCAGCGGAAACAAAGAACTTCGGTCCCAGCTGACGCTTACGCTTACTGCTCTTCTTGGTCAGGATGTGACGCAGGTGGTTGTGCTTGCACTTGAAGCGACCTGAGCCAGTCTTCTTGAAGCGCTTTGCGGCGCCCCGGTTGGTTTTCATCTTCGGCATTTCATACTCCGCATTGTGAGTGACAACAAAATCGCAAGGCGAACCGACTCATGGAGCAAGCCCCATGAGTCAATTTCTTGTGGGCCTTAAGATTTCTTCTTGGGTGCGAGGACCATCACAGCTTGACGGCCTTCGACTTTCGGGAACGATTCGACTACGGCCAGCTCTTCCAGGTCGTTCTTGACTCGCTCCAGAACCTTGATACCAAGATCCTGGTGGGCCATTTCACGACCACGGAAGCGCAGGGTGACCTTCGCCTTGTCCCCGTCTTCCAGAAAGCGAACCAGGTTGCGTAGTTTTACCTGATAGTCGCCTTCGTCGGTGCCAGGACGGAATTTGATTTCCTTGACCTGGACGACTTTCTGCTTTTTCTTCTGTTCTTTGGTGGTTTTGCTCTTTTCGTAGAGGAATTTGCCGTAATCCATGATCCGGCAAACGGGCGGCTCAGCGTTCGGACTGATCTCGACCAGATCCACTCCGGCCTCAAGGGCCAAGTTCAGAGCATCCTGGATGGAGGTGATGCCAATGGCTTCACCATCCAGGCCAGTCAGACGAACTTCTTTCAGACGGATCTCTTCATTGATCCGGTGAGCGCGGGCTTGCGGTTGCTTGCCCAGTTTTTTTCCGCCTTTTATAGCTTATTCCTCCACTTTCTTTTGTCCGCGGGTCTGAACTTCCTGGGTCAACAGAGCAATCAGCTCTTCAACAGGATAAGAGCCCAGGTCAGCCCCTTTACGAGTACGCACTGCAATCTTGCCGGCTTCTACTTCTTTATCGCCGCAGACCAGCATGAAGGGTACCCGCTTCAAAGTATGCTCGCGGATTTTAAAGCCAATCTTCTCATTTCTCAAGTCCGCTTTTGCGCGAAGGCCCGCATCATTCAATGCTTTGGCAACTTTCACCGCATAATCGGCCTGGTTATCCGTGATATTCATCACCACGGCCTGGGTCGGAGCCAGCCAGGTCGGGAAGAAACCGGCGTACTCTTCAGTCAGGATCCCGATGAAGCGCTCCAGCGAGCCCAGAATGGCGCGGTGGATCATCACGGGCACGTGGCGCTCGTTGTCTTCGCCCACGTAAGTGGCGCCAAGGCGGCCCGGCAGGGCAAAGTCGAGCTGCACGGTACCACACTGCCAGGCACGATCAAGGCAATCGTGCAGGGTGAACTCGATCTTCGGACCGTAGAAGGCTCCCTCGCCCGGCTGCAGGTCGAACTTCAGACCGTTCAGCTCCAGCGCTTCGGCCAGGGCAGCCTCGGCGCGATCCCAGGCTTCGTCGGAGCCGATGCGCTGCTCGGGACGGGTGGAGAGCTTGACCACGATGTTCTCGAAGCCGAAGGTACCGTAGACGTCGTAGACCATGCGGATGCACGCAGACACCTCTTCCATGATCTGCTCTTCGGTACAGAAAATATGGGCATCATCCTGGGTGAAGCCACGTACCCGCATCAGGCCGTGCAGGGAACCGGACGGCTCGTTGCGGTGGCAGGAGCCGAACTCGGCCATGCGCAGCGGCAGATCGCGGTAGGATTTCAGGCCCTGGTTGAAGATCTGCACGTGGCCCGGGCAGTTCATCGGCTTGATGGCGTACTCGCGGTTCTCGGACTGGGTGGTGAACATGGCCTGGGCGTATTTCTCCCAGTGACCTGAACGCTCCCACAGCACGCGATCCATCATGAAGGGACCCTTCACTTCCTGATAGTCGTACTCTTTGAGCTTGCCGCGGATGAAGGTCTCCAGCTCGCGGAAGATGGTCCAGCCGTCGTTGTGCCAGAACACCATGCCAGGCGCTTCTTCCTGCATGTGGTACAGGTCGAGCTGCTTGCCGATCTTGCGGTGGTCGCGCTTGGCGGCCTCTTCGAGGCGCTGCAGATACGCCTTCAGCTGTTTCTTGTCGGCCCAGGCGGTACCGTAGATGCGCTGCAGCATCTTGTTGTTGGAGTCACCGCGCCAGTAGGCGCCGGACATCTTCTGCAGCTTGAAGTGATGGCAGTGACGCATGTTGGGCACGTGCGGGCCGCGGCACATGTCGACGTACTCTTCGTGATGATAGAGACCGGGCTGATCATCACGGGCGATGTTCTGATCCAGGATCTCGACCTTGTAGGTCTCGCCACGGGCTGCGAACACATCGCGCGCTTCCTGCCAGGAGACCTTCTTCTTGACGACGTCGTAATCCTTGGCGGCCAGCGCCAGCATGCGCTCTTCCAGGGCGGCCAGATCTTCCTCGGTCAGGGTGCGGTCGAGATCGACGTCGTAATAGAAACCGTTGTCGATGACGGGACCGATGGCCATCTTGGTCTGGGGCCAGAGCTGCTTGATGGCATGACCCAACAGGTGGGCACAGGAGTGGCGCAGGATGTCCAGACCGTCTTCGTCTTTGGCGGTGATGATGGCCAGGGAGGCATCGGCTTCGATCAGCTCGCAAGCATCCACCAGTTCACCGTTCACCCGGCCGGCAATGCACGCCTTGGCGAGGCCGGGACCGATGTCTGCGGCGACGTCCATGACGGAAACGGCGTGGGGGAATTGACGTTGGCTGCCGTCAGGCAGAGTAATGATTGGCATTCGGTGTTTCCTTAGACAGTGGTGCCCCCTACCAAAGGGCACATGTGAATGAAAAATGTCCTTGAATCTCAAGCTGTTCACGTGAATGTTTCACCGCTCACAATGCGGTTGCTACACACCGTGGTACACACTCTGATGGCTGTGCATGGCTTGCAATTGACAGGTACAGCGAAGGATTGTATCAGACGCGACAACTCAGACAAGTTGTCTTGGCGATTTTGCATACCATGGAAACAGGCCGGACCCAATCATCGGAGGGCGCCGAGGCTGGCACGCCGCCCCGCGAAACCACACGCTGTGCTAGGTTTCCAGTGAGGCGACAGCCCAAGCAAGGAGAGCATGATGTACACCTATGACATTTCGTTTCCGGAGCATGCGGAGAAGATCATCCACCCGGACCACCTGCTGACGACACACTGTCCCGTGCATATCGGGGAGCTGGTGATCCTGAGCGATGGCAGCAAGCGCGAGGTATGCAGCATAGTGCACAGCGCCGAACGCAGTACCCTCTATGTCACCGACGTGACCCCGGGCAAGGTCACCGCCAGCCGCTGACTCGCTAGCCGGCGCTCAACAGAGAGCTGCCGTTGAAATCGAAGGCGCTGCGCCCCTCCTCGGCCAGCGCCATCTCCTGCAACACCTGAAGTGCCATCTTGTTGCCCTTTTGCGAGGCCTGATAGAGCCACTGCTTCGCCTCGGCCATGTCGACACGGCCATTGACCCCCATCAGGTGCAGCACCCCTACCTTCAGCATGGCGGGCACATCACCGTTCTTGGCAGCCAGCTCCATCCAGCGAAACGCCTCGCGCAGATCCCGCGTCACCCCGACGCCCCGCAGATAGACCTCCGCCAGTCGGTATTGACCGAAGGCATCCCCCGCCTCGGCGGACTGACGATAGAGTGCGATGGCGAGGCCCATGTCCTGCTCGCTCCCCTGCCCCACTTCATGGCTCCAGCCCATCAACGCTTGGGCCCTTGGCTGGCCCTCATCCGCCAGAGGCGACCAGATCCGGGTCGCTTCATCAAAGTGCCCTGTCCGCCAGGCACGGTTGGCTGCCGCCATCTCCTGTTCGGTGGAGAGCGGGATCAGACGCCAGATGACCAGGGCGAGGATGGCGATGAAGAGCCAGCGGGAGGTAGTGGGTTTCATAGGGATTTCCGTGATCCAGTTCGCATTTCGTCTATGTAAACGAAATGTAGCAACAGATCAAGCAGGAGATGTCTTGGCGTTACTTCTTTGCCCTGGCCTGGCGGACTTGCAGTTTGACTTTCCTCTCTGCAAAATGACTGTATGAATATACAGCCACCTGGGGAATGAGATGGCAGGACGAGGCAGCAGCCACAATATCGAGCACCGCTTCAGCGGCCCGCAGATCGACGCCGTCGATGATGGCTGGTCATCTACCGAGTGGGAGGCTGCGTTTGAAGCGGGCGTTCCCCGTACCGAGGTGAAAGAAATCACCGCCCGCAGCATCATCAGCTACAACAGCTCGCCGGACGTCCCCTTCGGCCGCTCCATCAATCCCTATCAAGGGTGCGAACACGGCTGCATTTACTGCTATGCCAGACCGAGCCACGCCTACCTCGAGCTCTCTCCGGGTCTCGACTTCGAGACCCGGCTATTTGCCAAGCTCAACGCCGGCGAGCTGCTGCGCCGGGAGTTTGCCAAGCCGAGCTACCAACCCCAAATCATATTCCTCGGGGCCAATACCGACCCCTATCAGCCCATCGAACACCACTATCGCCTCACCCGCCAGCTGCTGGAGGTGATGCTGGCCCATCGCCACCCGGTGGGGATCATCACCAAGAGCGCCATGATCCTGCGCGACCTCGATCTGCTGACGGAGCTGGCCCGGGAAGGGCTCTGCCAGGTGATGGTGTCGGTCACTACCTTGAATGAAACCCTGCGGCGACAGCTGGAGCCAAGGGCCAGCACAGGGGCGGGCCGGCTCAAGGTGATCGAGAAGCTGGCGCTGGCAGGCGTGCCGGTCGGGGTGCTGGCCGCTCCCATGATCCCGCGGCTCAACGAACCCGAGCTTGAACAGATTATCAAGGCCGCCGTGGCCGCCGGGGCAGGTTGCGCAGATTACATCCTGCTGCGTCTGCCCCACGAGCTGACCACCCTCTTCAGCGACTGGCTGGATGAGTACTATCCGGGCCAGAAGGAGGCCATATTGAACCAGCTGAGGGCAAGCCGGGGCGGTGTCTTCAACAGTCCCGCCTTCGGCACCCGCATGCGAGGAGAAGGGCAGTTTGCCGACTTGCTGGCCCAGCGCTTTCGCCTCATCAGCAGGCGGCTGCAACTGGGCAAGCGCCACATCCAGCTGAACCTGGATCGTTTCATCCGCCCGGGCGAGCAACTGCGGCTGTTTTGAGCCTTGCCCTCAACCTCGCGCTCTCGATGGATAAGAATGCACCGGTTTACCCTGCACGATCAGCTCCGCCGGCAGGCGTGAAGGTTCATACGCAACCTCCTCTTCCCCGGCGGGTACATTCTTCCCAGTCTCCTGTCCCCACATCCGGCTCCACCAGATTTCCCACATTACCCAGCTCGTCATAAGATGCTCCTTCGCGGCGGAGGCCGCCGTTGTGATCGCCGACACAGGCAAGATGCCCTGCCCCCATGACAAGGGCATGACGCCCCGATGGCATCTCGGTTGCTACTATGGTGGCTACTGGGCGGGAATGACCGAACGGCGGACATAAAAAAGAGCGACCTGAAGGTCGCTCTTTTTATCGGTTAAAGGGGGAACGATTACTCGTCGCCCGCCTCCCCTTCATCGACGGCACCGGTGTCTGCGGCGGTGTCGGTGCCTTCAGACACCTCCCCCTCGACGGCCAGGGCCTCGGTTTCCTCTTCGTCGCTCTCGGCAACGCGCTGCAAGCCGACCACGGTTTCGTCTTCACCGGTACGGATCAGACGTACACCGCCTGTGTTACGACCGATGACGCTCACCTCGGCAACACGGGTACGCACCAGGGTACCGCCATTGGTGATCAGCATGATCTGGTCGGTATCCTCGACCTGGATCGCATCGATCACCTTGCCGTTGCGTTCATCCACCTTGATGGAGATAACGCCCTGGGTACCACGGCTCTTGGTCGGGTATTCGTCCAGCGCAGTGCGCTTGCCGTAGCCGTTCTCGGTGGCGGTGAGGATAGCCCCTTCGCCGCGCGGCACGATAAGGGAGACTACCTTGTCACCGGCGCCCAGCTTGATGCCGCGCACACCGGCAGCGGTACGGCCCATGGGTCGCACGCCCTTGAAGGTGCCCTTGCTCTCGCTGCCTTCGCCGTTGTCGCTGCCATCATCGTCGTTGCCGGCGTCGTCGTCGGTTTCGACCTCGTCAGTGGCATCGGCATCAGCGCGACCGCTGCCTTCCGCGAAGCGAACAACCTTGCCCGCGTCGGAGAAGAGCATGATCTCGTTGCTGCCATCGGTGATGTCCACCCCGATCAGCTCATCACCCTCTTTGAGGTTGATGGCGCGAATACCGGAGGAGAGCGGACGGCTGAAGTCGGACAGGCTGGTCTTCTTCACAGTGCCGTTGGCGGTGGCGAAGAAGACGTACTTCTCGGCGTCATACTCTTTCACCGGCAGGATGGCGGTGATGCGCTCACCCTCTTCCAGCGGCAACAGGTTGATGATCGGACGACCGCGGGCGCCACGGGACGCCTCCGGCAGCTGATACACCTTGAGCCAGTAGACCTTGCCACGGGTGGAGAAGCACAGAATGGTGTCGTGGGTGTTGGCCACCAGCAGACGCTCCACAAAGTCCTCTTCCTTGATCCGGGTGGCCGACTTGCCACGACCACCGCGGCGCTGGGCCTCGTAGTCGGAGAGCGGCTGATACTTCACATAGCCCTGGTGAGACAGGGTCACGACCACGTCTTCCGGGGTGATCAGATCTTCGATGTTGATCTCGGCACTGGACATGCTGATCTCGGTGCGACGCTCGTCGCCGTACTGCTCGCGCACGGCCAGCAGTTCATCGCGGATCACTTCCATCAGGCGTTCCGGGCTCGCCAGGATGTGCAGCAGCTCGGCGATGAGATCCAGCAGAGATTGATACTCTTCCAGGATCTTCTCGTGCTCGAGGCCGGTCAGCTTGTGCAGACGCAGGTCAAGGATGGCCTGAGCCTGGATCTCGGTCAGGAAGTACTGGCCGTCGCGAATGCCGAACTCCGGCTCCAGCCACTCGGGGCGAGCCGCGTCGTCGCCCGCTTTTTCCAGCATGGCGGCCACGTTGCCGAGTTCCCAACCCTTGGCCACCAGGGCGGCTTTCGCATCCGCCGGGGTCGCACTGTGGCGAATGAGCTCGATGATGGGATCGATGTTGGCCAGAGCCACCGCCAACCCTTCCAGGATGTGCGCCCGATCCCGCGCCTTGCGCAGTTCGAACACGGTCCGGCGGGTCACCACTTCGCGGCGGTGCAGCAGGAAGGCATCCAGGATCTCTTTAAGGTTCATCACCTTGGGCTGGTTGTTGTCCAGCGCCACCATGTTGATGCCGAACGTGGTCTGCATCTGGGTGTGCTTGTAGAGATTGTTCAGCACAATCTCGCCGGACTCGCCGCGCTTGATCTCGATGACGATGCGCATGCCGTCCTTGTCGGACTCATCGCGCAGGGCGCTGATGCCCTCGATCTTCTTCTCTTTGACCAGCTCGGCGATCTTCTCGATCAGACGAGCCTTGTTCACCTGATAGGGGATCTCGTGGACGATGATGGTCTCGCGACCGCTCTTCTCGTCCACTTCCACCTCGGCCTTGGCGCGCACATAGATGGAGCCGCGACCGGTACGGTACGCCTGCACGATGCCGGAACGACCGTTGATGATGCCGCCGGTGGGGAAATCCGGGCCGGTGACATGGGTCATCAGCTCGTCAATGGTGAGGTCGCCGTTTTCGATCAGCGCCAGACAGCCGTTGACAATCTCGGTGAGGTTGTGAGGCGGGATGTTGGTCGCCATGCCCACCGCGATACCGGAGGAGCCGTTGACCAGCAGGGTGGGGACCTTGGTGGGCATGACAGCCGGGATCATCTCGGTGCCGTCGTAGTTCGGCACCCAGTCCACGGTCTCTTTGTCCAGATCGGCCAGCAGCTCGTGGGAGATGCGCGCCATCCGCACTTCGGTGTAACGCATGGCCGCGGCGTTGTCGCCGTCCACCGAACCGAAGTTGCCCTGACCGTCGACCAGCATGTAGCGCATGGAGAAATCCTGCGCCATACGGACGATGGTGTCATACACGGCGCTGTCGCCATGCGGGTGATATTTACCGATTACGTCACCGACCACACGGGCCGATTTTTTATAGGGCTTGTTCCAGTCGTTCCCCAGCTCGTTCATTGCATACAGAACGCGGCGGTGAACCGGTTTCAAGCCATCACGCACATCCGGCAGAGCTCGTCCTACGATCACGCTCATGGCGTAATCCAGATAGGAACTCTTGAGCTCTTCTTCGATGTTGACCGGCGTGATCTCTCTGGCCAGATCGCTCATAGAAAGCCTTAATCCCTAATTAGTTGTTCTTTGGCTTAAACAGCGCGACATGGTAACACACTGAGCCAAATACATTAAGCCACAAATCCGATGAGCACATCGGGCTGGTGCGACGAGGTCGGTCCGTTATAATGCGCGCCAGGACAATAGATTGCGCGCGCCCAGCCCGCTGCGCGCCTTGCCACAGGATCATCAAAACATGAATAGTGATGCCAATGTCGATCTGACAGAAATCGCCAAATTTGAAGCCATCGCCTCCCGCTGGTGGGACATGGAGGGCGAATTCAAGCCGCTGCATCAAATCAACCCGGTGCGCCTTGACTGGATCACCGACAAGAGCGGCGGCCTGTTTGGCAAGCGCGTGCTCGACATCGGCTGCGGCGGCGGCATCCTCTCCGAGAGCATGGCCCGCCGGGGAGCCCGCGTCACCGGCATCGACATGGGCAAGGAGCCCCTCGGCGTCGCCCGTCTGCACGCACTGGAAGCAGGGGTGGAGCTCGAGTATCGCCAGATCACCGCCGAAGCCCACGCAGACGAAGCCCCGGGCCAGTATGACGTCGTCACCTGCATGGAGATGCTGGAGCACGTGCCGGACCCGGCCTCGGTGCTGCGCGCCATCGCAACCCTGGTACGGCCGGGGGGCAAGGTGTTCGTCTCCACCATCAACCGCAATCCCAAAGCCTATCTGATGATGATCCTCGGGGCCGAGTACCTGCTGAAGATGGTCCCCAAGGGCACCCACGATCACAAGAAGTTCATCACCCCGGCCGAACTCTGTCGCATGGGCGAGGCGGCGGGCCTGCTGGTGCGCGACATGAGCGGCGTGCACTATGCGCCGCTCTCCAACAGCTTCAAACTCGGTCGCAACGTCGACGTCAACTACATGGTCGCCTTCGAGCGCCCGGAGCAAGGCTGATGAGCGTCCCCCACCCGATGCCCCTTCGCTGCGTCCTGTTTGATCTGGACGGCACTCTGCTCGACACCGCGCCGGATCTCGGCGCCGCCGTCAACCACGTGCTGGTAAGCGAAGGCTTTGCCCCGCTGTCCGACGACATCATCCGCCAGACCACCTCCCACGGGGCCCTCGGGCTGCTCAGGGCCGGCCTTGGGGAGGAGCTGCTGGAGGAGCTCGGGGCCACGCGCCTTCGCACCGCCCTGCTGGACTACTACGCGGCCAACCTCTGCGTCGGCACCCGCCCCTATGAAGGCATGGTGGATCTCATCGAGTGGCTCGACGAGCGGCAACTGCCCTGGGGCATCGTCACCAACAAGCCGGGCTTTCTCACCGAGCCGCTCCTGGCCGCCCTGCCCGAGCTCGCCAGCTGCGGCGTGGCGGTCAGCGCCGACACCCTGCCGGTGCGCAAGCCCGACCCCGCCCCCATGTACTTTGCCTGCGAGCGGCTCGGAGTGGACGCGGCGCACTGCCTCTATGTGGGGGATCACGTACGCGACATCGAGGCGGGTCGCAATGCGGGGATGCGCACCGCCGTCGCAGGCTGGGGTTATCTGAATGACAATGAGGATCCCGCCGACTGGGGTGCGGATCTGCAGTTCGATACCGTGCAGGCCCTGCACCACTGGCTGCGCTACGAGCTGACCTGAGCCCATTGTCCGGTCTACAAGGCCTCAATAGTAGAGATGGATCTGCGGGGCAACTTTGACAGTCCGCCCATGGTCGGATGCACATCCGCCATGGCGCGGGAGTCGCCCCGCAGCGCGCCAGAGGGATGTCGGACGTTCCCTCTTTTTGCGGGCTTGGCAACCCCCCGAACGGCATAACAGGACACCTTTTGACCCTGTCTGCACAAGGGATGAGCAGGCCGGATTTGCTAGTAAAAACACCCTGCTTTCGCAAGCAAAAAAAGTTATTTTAATTTTCCATCTTCGATCGCCGGACTTGCATTTACCGGATCGGACGCATGAAAACCCGTTCGCTGTGAGCGTCCACTAACTCGGCTCCCGACACCCACAATTTATCCACAGCTAATGCGTTATCCACAGATTGCAATGCCGTGACGACCTCACTATCTTGTAGTTCGCATTCAAAATAACACTATATCTTGTGATTCATCGCGCTGTACGCCCCCACCCCGTCGCCTGGATTGGCCCGTCGGGAGCGTCGCGCGATGGTTTTTCGGGAATCCACCGATACCGCCAGGTATCAATGAAAGGGGTCATCAGCCAATGAACTTGTTTGTGACGAAGCGTAACGGACACAAAGAACCCATCGATCTGGACAAGATCCACCGCGTGCTCGACTGGGCCGCCGAGAAGCTCGACAACGTGTCGGTCTCCCAGGTGGAGCTCAAGTCCCACATCCAGTTCTATGACGGCATCCGTACCGCCGACATCCACGAGACCATCATCAAGGCTGCTGCTGACCTCATCTCCGAACAGAGCCCGGACTACCAGTACATGGCCGCCCGTCTGGCCATCTTCCACCTGCGCAAGAAGGCCTACGGCCAGTTCGAGCCGCCCCACCTCTACCAGCACGTCGCCAAACTGGTGGACATGGGCAAGTACGACAAGCACCTGCTGGAAGACTACACCCAGGCCGAGTTCGAGGAGCTGAACGGTTACCTCGATCACTGGCGCGACATGGACTTCTCCTACGCCGCCGTCAAGCAGCTGGAAGGCAAGTACCTGGTCCAGAACCGCGTCACTGGCGAAATTTACGAGAGCCCGCAGTTCCTCTACATCCTGGTGGCAGCCTGCCTCTTCTCCAAGTATCCGAAAGATACCCGTCTGGACTACATCAAGCGCTTCTATGATGCGGTCTCGACCTTCAAGATCTCCCTGCCGACCCCGATCATGAGCGGCGTGCGCACCCCGACTCGCCAGTTCAGCTCCTGCGTGCTGATCGAGTGCGACGACAGCCTGGACTCCATCAACGCGACCGCCAGCGCCATCGTACGTTACGTCTCCCAGCGCGCCGGCATCGGCATCAACGCAGGTCGCATCCGTGGCCTGGGCAGCCCCATCCGTGGCGGCGAAGCCTTCCACACCGGCTGCATCCCCTTCTACAAGTACTTCCAGACTGCCGTGAAGTGCTGCTCCCAGGGCGGCGTGCGCGGCGGTGCGGCCACCCTCTTCTACCCCCTGTGGCACACCGAAGTGGAAAGCCTGCTGGTGCTGAAGAACAACCGCGGCGTGGAAGAGAACCGGGTCCGTCACATGGACTACGGCGTGCAGATCAACAAGCTGATGTACCAGCGCCTCATCAAGGGCGGCGACATCACCTTGTTTTCCCCGTCCGACGCACCTGGCCTCTATGACGCCTTCTTCGCGGATCAGGACAAGTTCGAAGCGCTCTACGTCAAGTACGAGCAGGATCCGAGCATCCGCAAGAAGACTCTGAAGGCGGTGGATCTCTTCTCCCTGATGATGCAGGAGCGTGCCGGTACCGGTCGCATCTACATCCAGAACGTGGATCACTGCAACACCCACAGCCCGTTCGATCCGAGCGTGGCGCCGGTACGCCAGTCCAACCTCTGCCTCGAGATCGCGCTGCCCACCAAGCCGCTGAACAACGTGGACGACGAAGATGGCGAGATCGCGCTCTGTACGCTCTCTGCCTTCAACCTGGGCGCCATCGAGAAGCTGGAAGACCTGGAAGAGATGGCGGATCTCGCCGTTCGCGCCCTGGACGCCCTGCTCGACTATCAGGACTACCCGCTCAAGGCCGCCATGAAGGGCAGCATGAACCGCCGTACCCTGGGGATCGGCGTCATCAACTACGCCTACTACCTGGCGAAGAACGGTGCCCGCTACTCCGACGGTTCCGGTCTGGCGCTGACCCACCGCACCTTCGAGGCGATCCAGTACTACCTGCTGAAGGCCTCCGTACAGCTGGCCCGCGAATTCGGCCCCTGCCCGGCGTTCAACGAGACCACCTATGCCCAGGGTATCCTGCCCATCGATACCTACAAGAAGGATCTGGATGGCCTGTGCAACGAGCCGCTGCACCTGGACTGGGAAAGCCTGCGCGAGGAGATCCGCACCGTGGGTCTGCGCAACTCCACCCTGACCGCCCTGATGCCGAGCGAGACCTCTAGCCAGATCTCCAACGCCACCAACGGCATCGAGCCGCCCCGCGGCCTGGTCTCCGTCAAGGCCTCCAAGGACGGCATCCTCAAGCAGGTGGTGCCCGAGTACCATCGCCTGAAGGATCAGTACGAGCTGCTGTGGAAACAGCCGAGCGTCGACGGTTACCTGCAGCTGGTCGGCATCATGCAGAAGTTCGTGGATCAGGCGATCTCCGCCAACACCAACTATGATCCGGCCCGCTTCGAAGGCAACAAGGTGCCGATGAAGCAGCTGCTCAAGGACTTGCTGACCGCCTACAAGTACGGCCTCAAGACCCTCTACTACCACAACACCCGTGACGGTGCAGACGACACCCAGACCGATCTGCAGGATGACGGGTGTGCCGGCGGGGCTTGCAAGATCTAACCGCCGAGCCATCTGATGAACCGGGCGGGAGCATGAAGCTCCCGCCTTCCTGTTTCCCCCATTTCACGACAGTCGAACCATGGCCTACTCAACTTTCTGCCAGACCCAAAACGATCAGCTCAAGGAGCCGATGTTCTTCGGCCAATCGGTCAACGTGGCCCGTTATGATCAGCAAAAGCACGATATCTTCGAGCGGCTGATCGAGAAGCAGCTCTCCTTCTTCTGGCGCCCGGAAGAGGTGGACGTCTCCCACGACCGCATCGACTTCCAGGCCCTGCCCCCCCACGAGCAGCACATCTTCATCTCCAACCTGAAGTACCAGACCCTGCTGGACTCCATCCAGGGCCGCAGCCCCAACGTGGCGCTGCTGCCGCTGGTCTCCATCCCGGAGCTGGAGACCTGGATCGAGACCTGGGCCTTCTCCGAGACCATTCACTCTCGCTCCTACACCCACATCATCCGCAACATCGTCAACAACCCGGGCCAGGTGTTCGACGACATCGTGACCAACGAGCAGATCCTGAAGCGCGCCGGCTCCATCAGCCACTTCTACGACGATCTCATCGAGGCGACCTCCGTCTATCACCTGCACGGTGAGGGGACCCACCGGATCGGGGATCGCGAGGTGACCATCAGCCTGCGCGAGCTCAAGAAGAAGCTCTATCTCTGCCTGATGAGCGTCAACGCCCTGGAGGCGATCCGCTTCTACGTGAGCTTCGCCTGCTCCTTCGCCTTCGCCGAGCGCGAGCTGATGGAGGGCAACGCCAAGATCATCAAGATGATCGCCCGCGACGAGGCCCTGCACCTGACGGGGACGCAGCATATGCTGAACCTGATGCGCAGCGGCAACGACGATCCCGACATGGCGGAGATCGCTGTCGAGTGCGAGCAGGCCTGCTTCGAGCTGTTCAAGGAAGCGGCCCTGCAGGAGAAGGAGTGGGCCGAGTACCTGTTCCAGGACGGCTCCATGATCGGCCTGAACAAGGACATCCTCTGCCAGTACGTGGAGTACATCACCAACCTGCGCATGGCGGCGGTGGGCCTGCAGCCGGCCTTTGCCGGCACCAAGCAGAACCCCATCCCCTGGATCAACACCTGGCTCTCCTCCGACAACGTGCAGGTAGCGCCTCAGGAAGTGGAAGTGAGTTCCTACCTGGTCGGCCAGATCGACAGCGAAGTGCACGCCGACGATCTGGGTGACTTCGAGCTGTGATTGCACGCGCCCGGACTGACGGCAACCTTCATGCCGTTTCTTGGTGAGGTCTTGCCGTGAGTGAGGCCATCGGCACCCTGCCCCCCGCCCCGTCTCTGAGAGACGCCGAGCACGAGGCCGCAACGCCCCGGGTCCATACCCGGGACGGGGTGCTGCACGCCCATCCCGGCGAGAGCGTGCTGGAAACCCTGGAGCGCCACGGCCACAGGGTCGAGTTCCAGTGTCGCAGCGGCTACTGCGGCGCCTGCCGCACGCCGCTGCTGGCAGGCAAGGTGCACTATGCAGCCGTCCCGCTCGCCTTTGTCTCCCAGGGGGAGTGCCTGCCCTGCTGTTGCCAGCCGGTCGGTGCCATCAAACTGGATATCCGGAAGGGCTGACGGCCCCGTCCCCCGGAATCTGCACAGCAAACAAAAAGCCGCCGGAGCAATCCGGCGGCTTTTTTGCCTCTATCTCTTCGTTCAGGGCGCCCTCTTGCAGACGCCCTTCCCCTCAGAGAATTACAACCAGGGAGCGGCTGTCGGCCCGTGGTGCAGGCCCAGCTTCCAGACACGGCCGAAGTGCTTGTAGTGCCCCGCTTCCACACCAGCCCTCTCCCCCATGCCGTGGTAAAGATCCAGGTGTCCCTTCTTCACCGCGCCGCCCACATCGAGCGCGATCAGCAGGCGCAGCTGGTGCCTGCCGGTCCAGTTGCCCGCCTTGTCGAGCAGAGGCACTTCCGCGAGGATGGGAGTACCCATGGGCAGCAGGGTCTTGTCGGCCGCCACCGCCGCCATGGGCAGCAGCGGAATGCCGGCGGCCCCGACCACGTCGTTGGTGGGACGGCGTTCGAAGAAGACATAGGAGGGGTTCTGCTCCACCAGCTCCTTCACGCTCTCCTCCGGCTGGCGGCTCGCCCACTCCTTGATGGCCTTCATGGACATCTGCTCCTTGGGCACCTCGCCGCGGTCGATGAGCACCCGGCCGATGCTCACGTAGCCGTGACCGTTCTTGCCGCTGTAGCCGAGGTATTGCAGCCGGTCGTCATCGCCGTAGTGGACGAAGCCCGAGCCCTGCACGTCCATCAGGAAGTTGTCGATGAGGGAGCGGCTGTAGCCCAGCTCCAGCCCGCGGTTGGCCAGCGCACCTCTGTGGATCTGGGCCCGGCTCGGGCAGCGCCCGCCACAGTTGGGCATGGCGTAGATGGGGTACTTGTACTCGGCATCCGGGCGGTGACGCACCTCCAGCACCGGCGAGTAGTAGCCGGTGAAGAGCACGTTGCCCATGCGATCGGCGCCGCCGAGCTGGGCCAGGCTGACGCCGTAGCGGGTGATCTGGGCGGGATCGCCGCCATTGGCCACCCAGCGGGAGAGCTGACGATAGAGCTCCCCATAGCGGCTCGCCATGCGGCCGGATCGCTCCAGCACCAGCCGGCTCTGGGGGCCGAACTTGCTGTAATCTGCGCGCGCGCGGCTGTTGACCCGCTCCACCCGCACCAGATCCCCTGGCAGGGCACCATCCAGATACTGCTTGCCCAGGTTTTCCGGGACCTCACAGTTCAGAAAGCATCTGGAATCCGCCTTTTTCTGGGGCGCCTTGACCGGTTCAGGGCTGCCCGCACAACCGGCCAACCCCACCACGGCGGCGGCCAACCAGTACGCATGTCTATTCATATGTCCTCATATAACACCTTGTGTCTTGCACGGCGGGGAAGATGCCAAAATTGCCATGGGAAAGCAAACGCCTTCCACCCTCACACGACGGATTTTTCCTGCAGGGATCTTCTGGGTTATAACAAGGTGACAAGGTGTGAGAGGTCATGGATGGAACAGCTCGAATTCTTCCCGCTCGAGAGCCCCTGCGTCGGGGTTTGCGAGATGAACAACAAGGGGTATTGCAAGGGGTGCCTGCGCAGCCGGGAAGAGCGTTTCTACTGGCAGAAGATGACCCCTGTCCAGCAGCAGGAGGTGCTGCGCCTGTGCCGCAATCGCAAGGCCAGGGTCGAGGCGGCGCGGCGCAAAGCCAGGGAAGGTGAACCGCCCGAGGCCCCGGCGCAGCCCGATCTGGATTTCTGACGCTTTCCCCCTTTTTGCCAACCATAAGAAAGGCGGCCCGCAGGCCGCCTTTTTCATTTACCCACATCCGGCTCAGGCCGTCGCCAGCCTGGCCTGCTCCTCGCCGCGCTTGAGCATGGCATAGGAGACCCCGGTCAGGAGCGACCCCGCCGCGATCGCCAGGATGTACATCATGACGTTGCTGATGGCATTCGGGATGAAGAGCACGAACAGGCCGCCGTGGGGCGCCACCAGCTCGCAGCCAAACAGCATGGAGAGGGCACCGGTCAGGGCACCGCCCACCATGCAGGCCGGGATGACCCGCATGGGATCCTTGGCGGCAAACGGGATGGCCCCCTCGGAGATGAAGCACAGACCCAGTACGAAGGAGGCCTTGCCCGCTTCCTGCTCCGCCTTGATGAACTTCTTGCTGGCCAGGAAGGTGGCGATGCCCATCCCCAGTGCCGGTACCATGCCGGCGGCCATCACGGCAGCCATGGGGGCATAGGTCTTGGAGGCGAGCAGGCCGACCCCGAAGGCGTAGGCCGCCTTGTTGACCGGGCCGCCCATGTCGAAGCACATCATGGCGCCGATGATGACACCCAGCAGCACGGCGTTGGCGGAGCCCATGTTGTTGAGGAACTCGGTCATGGCGTTCATGATGCCGGCCACCGGGCCGCCCACCACGTAGATCATCACCAGGCCGGTAAACAGGCTGGCAAAGAGCGGGATGATGAGGATGGGCTTGAGCGCTTCCAGGGTCACCGGCAGGCGCACCTTGTCGCTCAGGTACTTGGCACTGTAACCGGCGAGGAAGCCACCGACGATGCCACCGAGGAAACCGGCGCCCAGTGAGCTTGCCAGCATACCGGCGATCATGCCGGGAGCGAGACCCGGACGGTCGGCGATGGAGTAGGCGATGTAGCCCGCCAGCACAGGGATCATCAGGGCGAAGGCGGAGCCGCCGCCGATCTTCATCAGCGCCGCCGCGAGGGTCCCCTCCTCCTTGAACGCCTCAATCCCAAACACGAATGACAGGGCGATGATAAGGCCGCCCGCCACCACCATGGGCAGCATGAAGGAGACGCCGGTCAGCAGGTGCTTGTAGGGGCCCGCCTTCTCCTCTTTCTTGGGGGAGGCAGCGCCGCTGTGGCGATAGGTCTTGGCCTCGGTCCAGGCCTTGTCGAGCTCGGCGCGAGTCTTCTTGAGGGCAGCCCCTGTGCTGGTGCGATAGACAGGCTTGCCGTCGAAGCGCGCCATGTCCACCTCGATGTCGGTGGCGAGGAACACCAGATCGGCGGATGCAATCTCGTCCGCCGTCAGGGCGTTCTGGGCACCGACCGAGCCCTGGGTCTCGACGCGGATCTGATGGCCCAGCTGCTTGGCCATGGTTTCCAGCGCTTCCGCGGACATGAAGGTGTGGGCCACCCCGGTCGGACAGGCGGTCACCGCGACGATACGCTTGGCACCGGCGGCAGCCTTGGCCACGGCAGGCGCGGCCTGATGGCGATAGACGCTGGCACCGCTGCTCGCGGCCTCCAGCAGGGCGGCCGGATCTTGCAGCGCCAGGTCCATGTCACCCCGATAGAGCGACTTGCCGTCATAGGCGGCCAGATCCACCGGGGCGCTGGCCACGACCAGCACCAGGTCGGCGGCGGCAATCTGCTCCTTGCTTGGCGCCTGACGTGGCTGCACGCTGGAGTCAACATCGAGGATGAGTTCCCAGCCCGCCAGTTTGGCCTGCTGTTCTATCCGTTTTGCAGCGAGAAAGCTGGTGGCAATGCCCGCCGGGCAAGCCGTAACCAGAATTGCTTTCATTGGGCATCTCCTGAGTTATCCATTGAATGGGAATGGGGTTGACGTTGTGCCGCATCCAGGCGAGTCAGGCGCACCTGCTCGAGCAAGGGATCCAGCACCTTGATATCGCTAAAACCGACCGCTACCTGGCTCACCGCCAGGGCCGAGACGGCGGTGGCCAGACGCAGGGTCTGCTCTGCGCTCCAGCCGAGGCTGAGGCCATGGGCCAGTCCGGCCACCAGGGAGTCGCCGGCACCGACAGTGCTGACCACCTCCATGCGCGGCGGAATGGCCTGCCAGGTGGCCTCCGGCCCGAACCAGAGGAGCCCGTCGGCGCCGTTGGAGATCACCACGTGGGGAATCCCGCTGGCCTGCAGCGCACGGGCGCACTCCGCCTGCTCCTCCAGGGTCCGGATGGGGCGCCCGGCCCACTGCTCAAGCTCCTCCAGATTCGGTTTGACCAGGGTCGGCGCCGCTTTGAGCCCTTCGGTGAGGGCCGCGCCGCTGCAGTCGAAGATCACCTGCTTGCCCCAGGCCTTGAGCAGCGCGATGAGATGGGCGCAGTAGGCCGGCGCCACGCCCTTGGGCAGACTGCCCGCCAGCACGAACCAGTCGGCCTTGGGTGCCAGCCGCTCCAGCTCCGCCTCCAGCGCGCTCACCTCGGCTTCGTGCACGGTGAGCCCCGGCAGATTGAGATCGGTCACCCGGCCGGATTGCTCGGAGATCTTGACGTTGATGCGGGTGCTGCCCGCGACGCGCACGAAGTGATCGGCAAGGGCTCGATCCTCGAACAGGGAGACAAAGCTCTGCTGGTTCTCGGCGCCAAGCCAGCCGGTCAGGCCCACGTCACGGCCGAGATCTTTCAGGACCATGGCGACGTTGATCCCCTTGCCGGCGGCGCGCAGATTCGCCTCGCTCACCAGGTTCACCTCGCCAGGGTGCATGGCCTCCAGGCGGGTGGTGAGATCGAGCGCCGGGTTCAGGGTGATGGTGACGATGTCCATCAGTGTGCCCCCTCGCCCAGGCCGGCGGCGATGGCCTCACCCAGCCCCTTGAGAGCGGCTTCGGCATCCGGCCCTTCGGCACGAAACGCGAGACGATGACCGCATTTGACGCCGAGGCCGATGACCTTCATCAGGCTCTTGGCGGAGACGGCTTCGCCGCTGCCGTCGAGGTTCGCCACGCGAATGTCGGACTCATACTCCTTGGCCACCTTGACCAGCATGGCGCCCGGGCGGGCATGCAGGCCATGGGGGTTGATGATGGTGAAGGTATCGGACAGACCGCTCGCCGGGCCGGATTGCAGCATGGCGAGGCCATCGCTGCCCGCCAGGGCCCCGAGCTGGCCTGCGGCGGCGAGACGGGCCAGGTTGTCGAGCTGCGCCAGATGGCCGCTATCTGCGGCGCACAGCAGCAGCAGTGCGCTGACAGGCTGATCACCTGCAGTCAGCACCGCACTCGGGGTCGCCAGCACCCAGCCGGTCTGGGCGGCCTGGGCGCGGGCCAGCCAGATCCCCTCCCCCAGATGGACGGGAGCACTGGCCAGCAGGGCGCTCACCATGGCAGCGTCTCCCCATCCTGCGGATTTGGCGCGGGCCGCAGCCCCCAGCAGCAGCTGGTCCTGATCGTCGGCCGGGAAATCGGCCAGGGTCAGGAACTGGACCTCTTTTGCCGCGCTGGCGCCGGTCAGGATGTCGATGATGGTCTCTTCGTCGGTGGCCTCCTTGAGGCGGGCCGCCGCCTGCTCATCACCCAGCACGTGGGTGAGCTGGCGCAGGATCCCCAGGTGCTCGTCGGACTTGGCAGCGATGCCGATGGCCACATAGGCCGTCTGCCCGTCATCCCACTCGATGCCGTGAGGGAACTGGGCCACCATGACGCCGGTGCTCTTCACCAGATGGCGGGTATCCGTGGTGCCGTGGGGAATGGCGATGCCGCTGCCCAGGTAGGTGGCGTGCTGGGCTTCTCGTGCCAGCATGCCGTCCACGTAGCCCGCCTCCACCAGACCGGCTTCGGTCAGTTTGCCGGCCAGGAGGGCGATGGCGTCCGCCTTGGTCGTCACCGATTGTCCCAGCAGGATTTGCTGTCGCGCCAACTTCAACATAGAGATTCTCCATCAGGTCCGGCGGCGCCTCGGGGCGAGCCGGCTCAACTCAACGTGGTTTTCGGGTAACTTGCCTGCTGACAATAGACGGGGATCTCCCCTTTGGTGAGCCGGGGCGCATTTCCCGCCTCCCGTCCTCATCGCCTGCTGACAAGCTGAATCGTTTCACTTAGACTCAGACTGAATCGTTTCAGCCAATTGTTCAAGATCCCGCTAAGAGTGCTTTTCAATGATATGATCCCGCGCACACTTTTCGGTGCCCCCAACCAGGAACCGGCGCGGGCCTAGCAACTCAAACAGAGCCAATATGATGAAACTGGATGAAATCGCCGCACTGGCCGGCGTCTCGCGCACCACGGCCAGCTATGTGATCAACGGCAAGGCCGATCAATACCGCATCAGCCAGACCACCCGTGACAAGGTAATGGCCGTGGTCCATGCCCACAACTACCAGCCTGACAGCCGCGCCGCTTCCCTGCGGGGCGGCCAGACCAAGACGCTGGGCTTCATCCTGCCCGACCTCGAGAACGCCAGCTACGCCAAGCTCGCCAAGCGGCTCGAACAGGGGGCCCGCCCCCAGGGCTACCAGCTGCTGATCGTCTGTTCGGAGGACGAACCCGAGACCGAGAAAGAGCTGGCCCGCATGCTGGTCAGCCGCCATGTGGATGCCCTGCTGGTGGCG
The DNA here is from genome assembly GCF_000820165.1 of Aeromonas taiwanensis. GTDB lineage: Bacteria > Pseudomonadota > Gammaproteobacteria > Enterobacterales > Aeromonadaceae > Aeromonas > Aeromonas taiwanensis. The sequence continues at coordinate 32,482 of NZ_CDDD01000021.1, read as the reverse complement.
AGCTGCCTGCCCCCCTCGGATCCCTTCTATCTGGAGCAGCAGACTCGCGGAGTGCAGATCCTCGCCATCGACCGGGCCATGAGCGCCGATCACTTCGTCACCGTGGCGAGCGAAAACCAGAAGGCGAGCTTCGATCTCACCGCCTCCCTGCTCGGCTCCCCCCTGCGCCATGTGGCCCTGATCACCGCCCTGCCCACCCTCACGATCAGCTGTGAGCGCCTCGCCGGTTTCCAGCAGGCCCTCGCCAGCCATGCCAGCCCCCTGACGCCCCACGTCTGCGAGGGGGAGCAGTTCTCCCGCGCCGAGGGGTATCGCCTGATCAAGACGCTGCACCAGCAACTCGGCCAGTTGCCCGAGGCCCTGGTGGCCACCTCCTACATCCTGATGGAGGGGGTGCTCGACTACCTGCTGGAGCAGGAGAGCGACATGAGCCGGATCGCCATGGCCACCTTCGGGGACGATCGCCTGCTCGACTTCCTCCCCTTTGGCATCAACTCCCTGCCCCAGCAGCACGATGCCCTCGCCGGCCAGGCACTCACCCTGGCCCTGGATGCCATCAACGGCACCTACCGCGCCGGCCTGCACTATGTGAGCCGCACCCTGAAACGCCGCCGCTGACGCGAAATGGACCTGCCGAAGGCGACCCCGGTCGCCTTTGCGCATTTTTACGCCATCCGCCCCAGGAAGCTGTCATCATTTATTTCCACCCAGGCGCCTTCCACAGTAGAACCTTCGCTCAATCTCGCTTGTTTTCGATATTTTAATCGGCTAACGTGGCAACCCTGTTTTACAACCTGCGGCTGTTCGTAACGATGTCTCCACTCCGATATTGCTAGCCTCCGGTCTTCCCCCGGAGGCACCCCGACACCTGGCACCCTGCCCCCCCTCATGACGTTGTTTTTAGATTCGGATGGATAACATGAACACCAAGACCCTGGGTTGTACCCTGTTGATTGCCGGCACCACCATAGGCGCCGGCATGCTGGCCCTGCCGCTGGCCTCTTCGTCGCTCGGCGGCCCCGCCACCCTCATGCTGATGATCGGCCTCTGGGCCCTGATGGCCTTCACCGCCATGCTGCAGGTGGAAGCCAGCCTCAGCACCGGCAAGTGGTACCTGCACCAGCTGGCTGATCACCTGCTCGGCCCCTGGGGCAAGGGCATCGCCTCCTTCTGCATCCTGATGCTGTTCTACGCGCTGGCCTCCGCCTACATCAGCGGTGGCAGCAGCCTGCTGGCCCAGGCACTGGCAGACGCGGGTCTGCCCCTGAGTCAGGAGCAGGCTGCCTGGGCCTTTACCCTGCTGTTTGGCGGCATGGTCTGCGTCGGCACCAGGCAGGTGGATTACCTCAACCGCCTGATGTTCACCGTGAAACTGGTGATCATGGTGGCCGTGCTTGCCCTGCTGCTGCCCCGTGCCCAGGGGGAGCACCTGCTCTCCATGCCGCTCGGTCAGGGCCTGCTGCTGGCGGGCCTGCCGGTGATCTTCACTTCGTTTGGCTTCCACGGCTCCATTCCGAGCGTGATGCTCTACCTGGGCGACTGTCCCAAGCAGCTGCGCCGCGTCTTCGTGTGGGGCTCCGCTCTGCCGCTCATCCTCTACGTGCTGTGGCAAGTGGCGATCCTCGGGCTGCTCGGTCAAGCATCCCTCATCCAGACCGGTGGCGCCCTGGACAGCCTGCTGGCCAACGTCGGCAGCCTGGTCAGCTGGCCCGCCTTCAACCAGGCGATGCACCTCTTTGCTGATCTTGCGCTCGCCACCTCCTTCCTCGGGGTGACGCTGGGGCTGTTCGACTTCATGGCCAAGGTGACCCGTCGCAAGGACAACTGGCAGGGCCGCACCCAGACCGGCCTCATCACCTTCGTGCCGCCCCTGCTGTTTGCCCTCTACTTCCCTCAGGGTTTCATCATGGCGCTGGGTTACGCCGCCATCGCGCTCGCGGTGCTGGCGGTGCTGCTGCCGGTGGCCCTGGTCTGGCAGAGCCGCAAGCAGGCCGAGCCCCACCACTACCGGGTCCCGGGCGGCGTGCTGGCCCTGGGTCTCGCCGGTGCCATGGGGGTGCTGATCGTCGGGGTGCAGGTCAGCGTAAGCCTGGGCTTCCTGCCCGCGCTCTGACGGCCGACGTCCGGCCCTGGATGGAAAAGCAAAGCCCCGCCTTATTGGCGGGGCTTTTTGTTGACCCTCTCTTTCTTGACCCCCTCTTCGGGCTCCTTTGGATAAGGTAGAAATCAACACCATCACATATGAACATACACATGTCATTTTGTACGAATATGTACAAGCGTGCGTCACTCCCCTAAACTCATAGCCAGACGACAAGCCGTATCCGTGCCCGCGCCGGCACTCAGGTTAAGGAGGCATCATGGTCGCAATAGCACAGACTCCCCAACGCGAGAGCGCCGTCGATCCCAGCAAGGCGCTGCCGGTGGTGTTTCGCATTCTGGATAAATGGCGGTGCAGCACGGATGAACAGCTGACCCTGCTCGGCATCTCCTCCCGTTCGACATTGAACAAGTACAAGGAGGCGAGCGGTGGTATCCGTCTCAGCGCCGATCTGCAGGAACGGATGAGCTACATCCTCAACATCCACAAGAGCCTGCGGGTGCTGTTCAGCGTCGATGAGAGCATCTACGGCTGGGTACGCAAGCCCAACAGCCACCCCTTCTTCGCCGGGCGCAGCGCCATGGATGTCATGCAGGGGGGGCGGGTCGCCGATCTCTATGAGGTGGCGACCCGGTTGCACGCCTGGCGCGGAGGCATGGCCTGATGTCCGCGATACCACCATCGAGCGAGCTGCAGGATCAACAGGCCTTTCGCATCATCCCGAGCCGCTATCCTCCCATCTGCCTCTATGAAGACGTGGCCAACGCGGATGAGCTGGAGGCGGTCTGGGCCGTCGAGGCCCTGACCAACGATCGCCTGCGGGAAGAGGCCGGGGAGCTGGCGCGCGTACCGAAAGAGGATTGGCTGGTGGGGCTGGCCGGCGGCAGCTATGTGATGGCCGCCTTCACCCACCTCAATCCCGAGGGGGCCCGCTTCACCACGGGGGATTTTGGTGGCTACTACTGCGCCCCCCTGCTCGATACCGCGGTGAAAGAGACCGTCTATCACCAGGAGCGCATCTTCGGCTACACCAGTGAGCCGGCCCAGAAGCTGCAGATGCGGGTGCTCCACACCGAGTTTTGTGCCAATCTCATCGACATACGGGGGGAGAATTACCTCGCCTCCCCCCTCTATCACGCCACCGACTACGGCCACTCCCAGGCCTTTGCCCAAGAGCAGAAGCGCGGCGGGGCGGACGGCATCCACTACCGCTCGGTGCGCCACAGCGGCCACGACTGTTACGTGCTCTACCGCCCCCGCCTCATCACCAAAATCCACCAGACACAGCATCTGGAATACCACTGGAACGGCAGCGCCATCGCCAACGTACTGCAGATAAGGCTATACGGGGAATAACCTCCTCCGGATGCAAAAAGCCCCGCCAGATTGGCGGGGCTTTTCATTCAATCTTTCAGCGCAGGAGAGGCTCCCGAGGCGCTTACTGGTTGTGGCTGGCACGACGCGGACGACGGGCCTGGGCCGGCTTGCCGGCGCCGCCTTCCGGGCGTTGACCGCCCTGGGGCTTGGGCTTGCCGCCGTTGCCGCCGCGATTGCCACCACCGTTACCACCCGCGCCATTGCCGGAGCGACCGGCACCCTGGCGCTGGCCCTGACCCTGCGGGCGCGGCGCACGGCGCTGCTCGCTCGGATCGCGGGGCTCTTTGCGCAGGGGTGCGCCGATGCCACGGGCGATGTTGTCCAGCGTCTCGCGGGAGGCTTCGAAGCCCGCCACCTGCTCGCAGGGGATGCTCTGCTTGGTCAGGCGCTCGATAGCCTTGATGAGCTTGCCCTCGTCCGCCGCCACCAGGGAGATGGCGTGACCGGCGGCGCCGGCACGGCCGGTACGACCGATACGGTGCACGTAATCTTCCGCCACGTTTGGCAGCTCGAAGTTCACCACCTGGGGCAGCTTGTCGATGTCGAGGCCGCGGGCGGCGATGTCGGTCGCCACCATGACGCGCACACTGCCATCCTTGAAGCCGGACAGGGCGCGGGTACGGGCCCCCTGGCTCTTGTTGCCGTGGATGGCGGCGGCGCTGATGCCGTCTTTCTCAAGCTTCTCGGCAACCCGGTTGGCAATGTGCTTGGTGCGGGTAAAGACCAGCACCTGCTGCCAGTCGTTGCTGGAGATGAGGTGGCTCAGCAGGGCGATCTTGTTGGCCTTGTCGCACGGGTGCACCAGCTGCTCGATGCGCTCGGCGGTGCTGTTGCGCGGGGTCACCTCGATCACCGCCGGGTTGTCCAGGAGGCCGGTGGCCAGCTCGCGAATTTCGTCGGCGAAGGTGGCGGAGAAGAGCAGGTTCTGACGCTTCTTCGGCAGCAAGGCCAGGATGCGGCGGATGTCGCGGATAAAGCCCATGTCGAGCATGCGATCCGCTTCGTCCAGCACCAGGATCTCGACTTCGTCAAACTTGACGGCGTTCTGGTTGTAAAGGTCCATCAGGCGGCCCGGGCAGGCTACCAGCACGTCCAGACCACGGCGGGTCGCCATCATCTGGGGGTTGATGCTCACGCCACCGAAGACCACGTGGCTGCGGATCGGCAGGTGCTTGCCGTAGTTGCGCACGCTCTCGCCCACCTGGGCGGCCAGCTCGCGGGTCGGGGTCAGCACCAGGGCACGGATACGGTTCGGGGAGACCTTGCGTTTGCTCTCGGTGAGGCGCTGGAGCATCGGCAGGGTGAAGCCTGCGGTCTTGCCGGTCCCGGTCTGGGCGGCGGCCATCAGGTCACGGCCTGCCAGGACGGCCGGAATTGCTTGTTGCTGGATGGGAGACGGGGTGTCGTAGCCTTGCTCGGCAACGGCACGCAACAAGGGTTCGGCCAGACCGAGGGAAGTAAAACTCATAGTTACCTGCTAGGGATAGCGGCGCCGGGGATTGTGGTGGGGCTCCTCTGCCGAGCCGATGCCATCTCACAGGATCCGGGCCTATGGAGAAAACACGATTTCCCCGGGGAGCAGAGCAAAGGGGAAAGAATAGAGGCGCAGTCTAACGGAGTTGGCGCACTTACACGAGGAAAATGTGATGGACCTCCCAGCACGGGTGGAAAAGCCGGTCAGGGCGCGGCAGAATGGCGAAAATGCAGCCGTATGGCTCTGGGCCCCTGCGCAAGAGGGAGGGGGCGGCGCAACACATGGAACAGGAGGTTCTGCTTGAGAAGGATGTTCACCCCCGCCGTTATCCGGCGCACCCTGGCCCTCGCCTTGCCGCTACTCCTGAGCCTGCCGCTCGGCGCCAGGGAGACGATGTCGGTAGCCTGGAGCCACTGGCCCCCCTTCAGCGAGATCGACGCCGACGGTACCCTGGGTGGACTGGACGTGACCCTGACCCGCCAGATCCTCCATGACGCGGGCTTTCACCCCGTGTTTCGCAACCTCCCCTGGGCCCGGGCCCTGCATCTCATGAAGCACCAGCAGCTGGATGTGGCCATGGGCGCCCTGAAGACACCGGAGCGGGAGCAGTTTGCCCGCTTCTCGGCCCCCTACCGGCGCGCCAGCTTCGTGTTGCTGAGCCAGGGCGCCCCCCAGGCTGGTGGCGATCGCTGGCTGGGGATAACCCAGCTGTCGGATCTCTGTGGCCTGACGGGGCTGCGCCTTGGCAAGCTGCGGGGCACCCGCCCCCTGCCTGTGAGCGCGCAGTGCCCCGCTCTTGGGCAGGCGGTCGAATACAATTCGGACGATCGGCTGCTCACGCTCTTGCTGGCGCGGCGCCTCGACGGGGTCATCATGGAGTGGCAGCATGCCCGCCACCGCTTGACCCAGCTCGGTGCAAACGGCTTCGTGCAGTGTCAGGTGCTGCTGCATCAGCAACCGGTCAGCCTGATGTTCGCAAAAGAGACCGTGAGCGAGGGCGCCCTCGCCCGCATCGATGCCGCCATCGCCGCTCTCCCCTCGCCAGATCCCGCCCTGGCCACGCCCCATTGCCGCCTGGACGCAAGCCAGCCTTCCACGGTCCCGGCCATCTGACCCACAGGCCGGAGGCAAGAAACCATAAAAAAGGCGACCCCGGGGGTCGCCTTGTCGTCTCTGGTGATCACTCACCCTGGCAGTTGCGCGATCAGCGCAGCTGCGGGGTCTGGGTATGCACGCCCTGGTTCTGGGCGCGGTGACGCAGCAGGTGATCCATCAGCACCAGGGCCAGCATGGCCTCGGCGATGGGCACGGCACGGATGCCGACGCAGGGGTCGTGACGTCCCTTGGTGATCATCTCGGTGGCCTCACCGCTGGTGGTGATGGTCTTGCCCGGCACCGTGATGCTGGAGGTGGGCTTGAGGGCCATGCTCACCACGATATCCTGGCCGGAGGAGATACCGCCCAGGATGCCGCCCGCATGGTTGCTGGCAAAGCCGGTCGGCGTCATCTCGTCCCGGTGCTCGGAGCCCTTCTGCTCCACCACCCCGAAACCATCGCCGATCTCCACCCCCTTCACCGCATTGATGCCCATCATGGCGTGGGCGATGTCGGCGTCGAGGCGATCGAACACGGGTTCGCCCAGCCCCACCGGCACGTTGCGCGCCACCACGGAGACCTTGGCCCCCACGCTGTTGCCCTCTTTCTTCAGGGCACGCATGTATTCATCGAGTGCCTCCAGCTTGCCCGCATCGGGGAAGAAGAAGGGGTTCTGTTCGATCTGGGTCTCGTCGAAGCCTTCCGCCTTGATGGGGCCGAGCTGGGAGAGGAAGCCGATGATCTCGATGCCGTGCACCTGCTTGAGGTACTTCTTGGCAATGGCCCCCGCCGCCACCCGCATGGCGGTTTCCCGCGCGGAGGAGCGGCCGCCGCCACGGTAGTCACGCTGGCCGTACTTCTGGTGATAGGTGTAGTCGGCGTGGCCGGGGCGGAACAGGTCCTTGATCTCGGAGTAGTCCTTGGAGCGCTGATCGGTGTTCTCGATCAAGAGCCCGATGGAGGTGCCCGTGGTCCTGCCCTCGAACACCCCGGAGAGGATCTTCACCTCGTCCGCCTCGCGGCGCTGGGTGGTGTAGCGGGAGGTGCCGGGTTTGCGCCGGTCCAGATCTCCCTGCAGATCCGCTTCGCTTATCTCCAGCCCCGGGGGGCAGCCGTCGACCACGGCGCCCAGCGCCAGGCCGTGGCTCTCGCCAAAGGTGGTGACCCGAAAGAGTTGGCCAAAACTGTTCCCTGCCATGGGTGCTCCTTGCTGCTTAGTTCTTGTAGATCGCGAAATGGGCCTGATACTGCTCGAGTTCTGCACGGGTCATCACGAAGACGCCGTGACCGCCGTTCTCGAACTCCACCCAGGTGAAGGGCACGTCGGGGAACTGGGCTTCCAGGTGGATCATGCTGTTGCCCACCTCGACCACCAGTACGCCATCCTCTTTCAGGAAGTCGGCAGCGTTGGCCAGGATGCGCTTGGTGAGCTTGAGGCCGTCGGAGCCCGACGCCAGGGCCAGCTCCGGCTCGTGGCGGAACTCGTCCGGCAGATCCGACATGTCCTCGGAGTCCACGTAGGGGGGGTTGGAGACGATGAGATCGTACTTGTCACCGGCCGGCAGATCCCGGAACAGATCGGAGCGGATGGGGATGACCTGCTGCTCGAGGCCGTGATCGTTGATGTTGCGCTCGGCCACGTTGAGGGCATCGACGCTGATGTCGATGGCATCCACTTCCGCGTGGGGGAACTCGTGGGCCATGATGATGGCGATGCAACCGGAGCCGGTGCAAAGATCCATGATCCGGGTCGGCTCGTCCTTCAGGAAGGGGGCGAAGCGGTTGGCCACCATCTCGGCAATCGGGGAGCGCGGAATGAGCACACGCTCGTCCACATAGAACTCCCAACCGGCATACCAGGCCTTGTTGGTGAGATAAGGTGCCGGCACCCGCTCCTGCACGCGGCGGATGATGAGCTCGGCGATGCGGTGACGCTCGCTGGTGGTCAGGCGGGAGTGGCGCATGGCCGGATCCACGTCCGGCGGCAGATGTAACGCGGGCAGCACCAGTTGCACGGCCTCATCCCAGGCGTTGTCGGTACCATGTCCGTAGAAGATCCCGGCGTCGTTGAAACGACTCATGGCCCAGCGCAACATGTCCTGGATGGTGTGCATCTCGGCAACCACCTCATCGATAAATATCTTGTCCAAATCCACCTCCAAGTCGAGTAATATCCGGCCCGAGAATTTTATACAGCGAGCAAGACGAGTACCTGATGAAAAAAACGCCCTCACTCACAGACGAGGAAAGCCTGCTGTTTCGCGATGCGGTCAAAGGTACCCGGAAAATAAAGCAAGATACCATAAGGGCCTCCTCAAGCCCGGTCAAGCAGAAACGCGAAGTGCGCGAGAGCCGCGAAAAGCTTGGGGTCGACCACTTTTTCAGCGACGAGTACCAGCCCCATCTCGAGGCGGACGGGCCGACCCGTTACGTGCGTGAAGACGTGTCGAAATTCGAGCTGAAAAAGCTCAAGCGCGGCAGCTACCCGCCGGAGATCTACCTGGACCTGCACGGCATGAACCAGCACCAGGCCAAGCTGGAGCTGGCAGCCCTGCTCACTCTCTGCCGACGCGAGAACATTCACGTCGCCTCGGTGATGCACGGCATCGGTAAACATATCCTGAAGCAACGCATCCCGAGCTGGCTGGCCCAGCATCCCAACGTGCAGGCCTTCCACCAGGCGCCACGGGAATGGGGGGGAGAGAGCGCCATCCTGGTGCTGCTGGATATCGAAGAGTAACTGCTTCGCGCTCGCCTGGGGGCAGCCACCGGCCTGATACAAAAAAACCACCGACAAGCTGCGGTGGTTTTTTATTGGTGCCGCCATGGCGCCTTATCCGGCGGCCTCCATGTGGCGCTTGAAGTTATCCAGGATGCTCTGCCAGCCGGCCCGCTGCGCCTCGCCGCTGTGCTGGGACTCGGCGTCGAACACCTCCTCCACCCGGGTGCCGCCCTGCTCCTCCACGAACCGCACGCTGACCTCGCGGCCATCGTCCATGACGTAGCCGAGCCCCGTCGGCGCCCTGACCTCGGTGAAGGTGCCCTCGAAATCGAACCCCATGCTGCCATCCCTGGCCGCCATGCGGTGGCTAAAACGCCCCCCGACCCGCAGATCCACCCGGCTTTGGGGACAGTGCCACTGTGGGGAGGCGGCGTTCCACTCCATGATGCTGGCTGGCGTGTTCCAGCCCAGCCATACCTCGGCCAGGGGGCGCTCTACCAGGACACTGACGCTTATCTTCATCGCACTCTCCTTTGCTCACTGTTGTACTCTGCCTGGCCGGCCAGGCGGTCACCCTCTTTCCTCAGGGCCTGGAGTGATCGCCATCACGGGCCGAGTCAGCACGGCCATCATCAAAAAGCGGAATTACTCCTGCCCCACTGGGCGATGGCAATATACCGGCGGCCGGGCAGGATCCAGACTGACCACCAGCCTGCCGCCGTTATGCAGCTGCCACGAGAAGAAGTCGGCAAAACCTGCGCCGGTGAGGGCGCGGATCACCTTGGCCACCACCCCGTGGGCCACCAGCAATACCCGCTCCCCACCATGCCTGTGCACCAGCGCGGTCAGCCCCCGGGATACCCGCGCTATCACCGCATCCAGGGATTCGCCGCCGGGAGGTGCCTCATCCCAGCGACGGGTAATGTTGCGCGCCCAGAGTGCTGGGTAGCGCTCTCTCGCTTCTGTCTGGGTCAACCCCTCGAAGAGTCCCACGTGGCGTTCACGAAAGGCGGGCTCTATCCGGACCGGCAGAGCCAGCTCCCGAGCAATTGGCTGCGCACTCTGCCTGGCGCGCAGCAAGGGAGACGAGAGCAGGCAGGCAAACGGCCCCTCACCCGCAAGGGCTTGCGCCAGCTCGACCACCTGCTCCCGCCCCCGGTCGTTAAGGGGCAGATCCAGCGCCCCCAGATAACGCCCCTCGGCGTTGGCCCGGGTCTCCCCATGGCGGATCACCACCAGCTCCATCAGCTCTGACTCCCGTCGTCAGGGTTTGGGGGCAAACTGTTCGAACACCTGCTGTCCGGTCAGGGTCGGGGTATCGTTCTTGAGCTCGTAAAAGTCCGGCTTCTCGTCGATGAAGATCTGCCCGGTGAGCTCGAACCCCTGTTCCTGGAACAACCCGGCACAGAGGATGTACTCATCCGTCGGCAGCAGGTGATAGAAGAGGTGGGTACCGCAGGTGGGACAGAAACCGCGCTCCGCCCACTCGGACGAGCGGTAGGCCACCGGGGTGATCCCGGTGAAGCGCACGCCCTTGCCGCCGTGGACCGCAAACATGGGCCCACCGGACCAGCGCCGGCACATGGCGCAGTGACAGAGATTGACCTCCTTGTGATCGCCACTCACCACCCGGACCCCGCCACACAGACAATGACCTTCCATGATCCCTCCTTGAATACAGGGCGACACAAGGAGCGAAGAGCGCCCCCGATCCCCGTCGCACCAGTTGAAGTAGCACGCAAACCGGGCAGCGGCAACAGACCATCCGGCGATCCCCCCCTGCCAGGCAACCGGTTCGCGGGGGGCATCCCCCGTTATCCCGGCGGTTGACGGGCCATTGGCGCCTTCTCCTGCACCGGGATCAGGCGATGCTTATCGGACGTACTCCTTGCCGAGGGGCACAGCCCGCTATCTTCATAAAAAGAGAACGCACCAGGGGTGCCCTGCCCACAGACAATCAGGGGAGGCCTGTCGCCTCCCCTGCTCATGCTGCTGCCGCGGCTCAGTTCACCACAGCCCAGGGATCCCCCTTGCCAGGCTCATTGCCCTGGGTCCACCACTTGGCCTGATAGATGACCCCCTTGTGGCTCACCTTGTTGCCGGCGGTGTAGACCTTGCTTGCCTCCCAGGCGGGGACGCCGCCCACCGGTGGCGTAGTCGGGTCGACGGGCGCAGGATCGAGCTGGGCCACCACCCGCACCTTGGGCCAGTTGGCGTGGGAGCCGTAGACGTTGGTCACGCACTTCTCGTAATCCCCCGGCACCAGGGCCGAGTAGGCGGTCTGGAAGCCCACCAGCTCGCATTCGAACGAGTAGCCACCGGGTCTGTCCGGGTAGTATTTCCAGTTGCCGTCCCAGTTGGTGTAGAGCACGTCGGTGGCGCCGTTGAGGTTGAGGCTGCCATAGGGGGTCTGCTGCCAGCAGGTGTTCTTCTCGTCGGCCAGCACGGGGATCCCGTAGTGGGCCGCCAGCCCCTCCCAATAGCGGATACGGTTGACCGGCTGCCCCTTGTCCCTGTTCTGCTCGCCGCACTCGATGCCGCCGTTGATGACGTTGATGGTGGTGCCAAAGCCATAGCCGATGCCCGCCGCGATCTCCCGCTGGGAGGGCACCCAGGTGCGGTCGATCACGTGCAGCATGGCGGGCTTGGGAGCCTGCGGGGTCAGGAAGAACCAGATGGCGGAGGCAAGGTTGAGCCAGGAGTCGGCCACCAGCCCCGGGTTGTTGAGGAGCACAGAGGCATCGCCGCCAAACATGGCCTCGGAGAAGGCGCCGTAGTTGAAATGGTAGGAGAGCTGCTTGGCGCCGCGACCGAAATAGCCCTGGCCGGTGCTGCACGGCCACTTCTTGTTCTGCCAGTCGTTCTGGCCGCAACCCGTGGTGTAGCCGGTCTGTCCCTCCGACCAGCCCATCTCGCGCACGTGCACCAAGGCCTGCTGCCACTCCTCCAGCCCCAGCGGGTTGTCGGAGACATTGTCCTTGCCGATGTGGCCGCCGGTCTCCTGGGCGAAGTGGGCGAAGGCGGTGATGATGGATTTTTTGCAGATGGCATCGGCGTTGCGACCGTCCGTGTAGTCGCCGCAGAAGGCGGGGAACTTGCCGACCGCCCGCAGGAAGCGCTCGTAAGTGTATTCCGGAGCGGCCATCTGGGTCAGGAAGTCCCAGTCCGCTTCGGTGAAGACCCGCTCGACTCGCTTGACGTTGTCCGGGTTGCCGGGGGCGCGTGCCACGATCGCCTCCACCACGCTATTGGGCCGGGTCGCGAGGGCCTTGGACCAGATCCCGTACATGGGGTTGGCGGTCTTGGCCTGCGCCGCGCTGGCAAGATCCGCCGCCGCAATCACATAGCCGCCGCTGTTCTGGGGATCGGGCTGGATCGTCATGGCGGCCTGGCCCGGAAGTGCCCAGACGAGGGCAACCAGACAGGCAGTGCGCTTGAGTGTGAACATGGGTAACCATCCTTGTCTCGCAATAAAGTCAGGGGGGAGCATAGGCATCCCGACAACTAAATTCACGACAAGAATTAAGAATTTGGCGAAAATGTGAGCCATTTCACCGCTGCACTCAGATGGCGCTCTTTGTCGAGGAGGAACCGGCGGCGAACGTTGCCATCGCGCAGGCCCGTCGCCACATGCCGAGACCCTCTTCGGCTAGGCGCTGTGAGTGCGCACCGCCCGGATCAGCAGGTTGCGCGGGGTCATGGGCTTGGGGCAGAAGGTCCCCACCTCCACCTCGTACCCCTGCTCCTCGAGGAAGAGGGCGCGATCGAGCAGGAGCCAGATCTCGAGGGGGCGACGGAAGAGGTGGCGCACCAGCTCCATGCGGGCGACATCCCCGAAGCGCCGCTCTCCCCTGAGCAGGAAACCGTCGTAGTCGAGCCCCGTCGGCAGACTTATCCCCTTGCGCTCGGCGGCCCAGTGGCAGAAGGCCTCGAAGCCACCGGTCAGCAGGCTCTTTTGCAGGTTCGGCACCGGCAGGTACTCATCCACTCCGCGCAGCTGGCGCTGCAGGCAGTCGAAGGCGAGGCGCCACACCACCTCCTGTTCCCGCAGTCGGGCGATGCGGGCACCACCGGTCACCGTCTCCTGCAGCGGCAGCTTGAGGTCGCTCTTGCCAAGGCGCAATGCGCTGCCCTTGGCGGCCAGGGAGAGGGGCTCGTAGCGATCGCCCCGGATCAGGTGGTAGCAGCAGGGAGAGAGGGTCACCCCCCGGGCACGCCGCTCGGCTACTCGCGCTAGCAGATGGGTGTGCAGATCGCCGCAGGCGTGCAGCGCCATGGCGTGGTGGTGCTCGGCGATGAGGTTCCCCGAGGCAGGAGCGAAGGCATCCGCCTCCACGAAGGTCATCCGCGCCCCGTCGCGCGCCGCGAGGCGTCGCCCCTCCTCGCAGAGTTCGCCCTGCCACTCCAGGCTCAGGATGTCGCGCCCCCGGTGCAGGGAGACCAGCCTTCCCAGGTGTCCCTTGCCGGCGCACCACTCCAGATAGGGGCCCGGGTGAGGGGGCAGGCAACCGGTGAAGGCCTCTATCTGCGCCTGCTTGCGCCCCGGCATGTACATTGCCACGGCCCTAGCGCACTGCACCGGCTCGGGCACGAACTCGGCGAGCGAGCTCAGGGCCTGCAGCTCGGCTCCCGCCGGGATCCAGGGAGCAAGCAGGGTGCAGAGCGCCCCCATGTCGCCATCGAGGCGTGCTATCTCCTCAAGGCTCAGGGCCTCCAGGCACTCGGCGAGGGCAGGCGCCTCGCTGGCGAAGGCGAGCCCCAGGTGGTGATAGGGCTGGTATTGCCACCAGTGTTTCTCGTCGGTGAGCAAGCGATCCAGTTGTCGAAAACGGTGGGCCAGCACGGTGAACCTGTCCTGCAGTGCAAAAGGGTGGCTCATTCTAGCGATCTGCCGTCAAAAAGCACTCGTCACCACGCCTCTGCACAAGCCTCGGGCGGTAGCCTGACAAAATACAGGGATTTGTGCTATATTCCGCCCCCTCCTTCGCGCTGCCCGCCCCGGCGAGCCGCTTTACCCCTATCAACGGAATCCAAACATGACCATCAATGCCATCCTGCAAGCCCGTGCGAATGCCAAATGCGAGCTGTGTGGCGCAGAACATGCGCTGACTGCCTTCCCGGTGCCGCACTCCCCCGCCAATGACGACGACCACAGCGTGGCACTCTGCACCACCTGCCGTGGCCAGCTGGAACAGCCGGACACCACGGACGTCAACCACTGGCGTTGCCTGGGTGACAGCATGTGGAGTCAGGTGCCGGCGGTGCAGGTGATGGCCTGGCGCCAGCTCAAGGCCCTCAGCACCCGGGGCGAGCTCTGGGCCCAGGACATGCTGGACATGATGTACATGGAAGAAGAGACCAGGGCATGGGCAGAAGCCGGTGTAGCGAGTGACGATGACGACAGCGTGCCGACCGTCGATTCCAACGGCGCCGTGCTGGTCGAAGGGGACTCCGTCACCCTGATCAAGGATCTGGACGTCAAGGGCGCCGGGTTCACCGCCAAGCGCGGTACCCTGGTCAAGGGCATTCGCCTGACCAACAATCCCCTGCACATCGAGGGCAAGGTCAACGGCATGCAGATCGTGCTGGTGGCCGCCTACCTGAAGAAGGCCTGATACCGCCCCTGCCTGACAGAAGCGCCCCCAGGGGCGCTTTTTTGTTGCCCCGATATCCTGGCATTCGGGTGGCGCCAGGGGAAAACTGGACTATCCTGCAAACCAGTTCCGCGGTATGCCCCCTCCCCTGGCTGCCAGTGTGTCAGTGGAGAGGGCCTTCCCGGCACGCATGGAGAGACCCCGGGCACCATGATCCCCATGATGCCCCCGACCCCAAGGAGCAATCCCATGGCCAGCAAGAAAGAGCTCAAGAAGAAGATCGCCGCCCGTCAGGCAAAAATAGCCAAGCACGAGAGCAAGATAAAGAAGCTGAAAAAAGCCCTGAAGTAGGATGACTAGCCAATGAAAAAACCGCCTTCAGGCGGTTTTTTCATTGGGCTCTCTCCGCGACCAGGCCGGGTGAATCACAGATTCGAACCCCCATCACCCGGATGATCTCCTGTGCTCACCTCCTATCCACCTTGCCCGGCCGGAGGCCCGGATTCTGCCGGGGTCTCGTCATCACGCCGCGACAACATGCCCATCTCTTCCCCCAGCCGGATCTCGATGATCACGCTGTGGTGCCGCTTGGGCGCCGCAGATCCCTGCCGTCGGAGCTAGAGTTGTAAACGTGTCCGTATATGAGCCTGTTGTGGAGCGCCATATGTATTCCTACACCCTCACCTTCAGGGAGGAGGCCGACAAGCTGACCGCCCCCGATCACGAGATCCTCCTGCAGAGCCCGGCCCAGGCCGGCGACTTCGTCATCCTCTCCGACGGCAGCCGGCACCAGGTGATGTTCGTCACCCACAGGGCCCATTACAGCAGCCTCTATCTCGACAAAGGGGTGCGTATACCCCAGAGCTGACCCCCATCCTCTCGCACCGCCATCTGGCGAGCAGAGCGCCGCCTGCTAACGTGAGAGAGAGTCGCCATCTTGCCACCCTGATGGCAAGCCCGGCGCCTTGCGGCCAGGGTTGCAGGGCGCCAGCCTTACCATTCCTTGAGGAACCGATCATGTTCAGAAATGCTGCACTCATCCTGACCCTGTCCCTGCTGGGCAGCGCCCAGGTTCACGCCATCAATGCCAAATACGCCGAACAGCTGGAGCGCTCCGGCTGTACCCAGGTCACCGAGGCCCAGGGCTGTGACATCCACAAGAGCAAGGCGGAGAATGCCAAGGCGGGATTTGGCCCCCCTGCCCCGGCCGCCGACGGTGGTCTCAACCTCAGCTACAAGCAGAAACTGGAGCGTTCCGGTTGCACCCAGGTGAGCGAACTCAACGGGTGCGACATCAACAAGACCAAAGCAGAGAATGCTGCCGCAGGATTTGGCGCGGCCCCCGCCAGCGGCAGCCCCTATGCCGGCAACTGGGTCGCCACCTTCCCCGAGACGGGCGCCACCGTGGCCACCATCCGCATCGATGCACAGGACCGGGTATGGGTCAACGGCAAGCCGGTCAAGGCCAAGAAGTCCGACGGTGCCCTGGTGTTCAAGCAAGGCATGGTCACCTACACCATCCAGGGGGATCGCCGCATCAAGGGAGAAGATGGCTGGGTCGACAACGATGCAGGCACCAAGGGGCCGATCTCGGTCGAGTAGGTGGAACGCCAAGGCGCAGTAAGGGGAGCCCTGGCTCCCCTTTTTCATGGCTTGTGGCCCCGCTCATCCCGGTGCAGCCTGGGATAATCGAAGCTCACCCCCTTGAGGGATCGGGCCGCCAGCGCCGACCAGGATGGCGCATCAAAGGTGAAGCACGCGACGGCGCAGGTCGGCATCCGGGTGATCTTGCTTGAGAAGCGATGGGCCAGGGCGGTGAACTCCGGATCGTGACCGACGAGCATCACGCACCCCAGCGTGTCGGCAAACTCCCCCACCACCTCGAGCAGGGTATCCACATTGCTCCCGTAGAGGCGATCATCGACCGCTATCCGGCTAATCGGGTAACCCAGCGCCCCGGCGATCAGCCTAGCTGTCGACAAGGCCCGGCAGGCGGGACTGGAGAGGATGAGATCGGGCTTCACCCCCGCCCGTGCCAATCGGTCCCCCATCAGGGGGGCATCACGCAGCCCCCGTGGAGCCAGGGGGCGCGCCCTGTCAGGCAGCCCAGCCTCTTCCCAGCTCGATTTTGCATGGCGCACCAGCAACAACGTCCTTTGCATCGAAACGTCCCCTCTCCCGTGTGCCTTACAGGCATGGCGATCTCCCTCAGAGGGTAGCGGAGAATCAGTGCCGGACCTTGACCACCTCGCTGCATCACCCAAAAAACAAAACGGGAGGCAGTGCCTCCCGTTTCGATGACGCTGTACTGACAATCGCTAAGGGACTACCTCCAGCTTCACCTTGATAAGCCCGGTTCGGGGATTGCCGATGGCGCTGAAGGCTGCCCTGGAGAGATCGATGATGCGTCCCCTGGCAAAGTTGCCCCTGTCGTTGACCCGTACCACCACGCTCTTGCCGTTGGCGAGGTTGGTGACCTTGACCTGGGTGCCGAAGGGCAGCGTCATGTGAGCCGCCGTGTTGCCCCCCCTCTTGTGCAGTTCGCCGCTCGCGGTCCTCTTGTTGTGGTAGCGATCGGCATAGTAGGAGGCGAGCCCCGTCTGGGTGTAACCGCGCACGCTGCCATCCTCACCGGCCTGCGGCTGGCTGCTGCAGGCGGCCAGCAGCAGACTCAGGGGGATCAGCACCCCCTTTTGCACCATGGTGATCATCATCCACTTCCTCGACTCAGTGTTCGGCGCCACACCGGCTCAAAGGCCATAGCGTCAACGCCAGGTTCAATCCTGCAAACAGGGGGCTACTCTCTCACTTTCCCATAGAAAACGGGAGGCCTGTGCCTCCCGTTTTGGTTATCGCTCCGTCAGCCTGTGTCAGGTGATGCGACCTCAGGCGATCAGCTTGTCGTCAGCAAAGCCGAAGCCCCGCAGTCCCACCACGTGCACGTGTTCGTGCTTGCCCTGCACCTTGCGGATGAGCTTGTAGGTGGTGCCCTTCTCGGGGCTGATGTTCTCGGGCGCCGCGATGAGGAGCTGCATGTCCTGCCGCTCGCACAGCTCGAACAGGGTGGCGATGGACTTGCCATCCAGGCGCGCCGCCTCGTCCAGGAACAGCAGACGGCAGGGAGCGATGTCCTTGCCGCGCAGGCGGCGGGACTCCTCCTCCCAGCTGATCAGCACCATCAAGAGGATGGCCTGACCGGTGCCGATCGCCTCGCCGGTAGAGAGGGCGCCGCTCTCGGCCCGCAGCCAGCCATCGGCACCGCGCTGCACCTCGATCTCCAGCTCCAGGTAGTTGCGATAGTCCAGCAGCACGTCCCCCATCACCTGGTAGTTGCGCTCCCCCTGCTCCACCTGCGGGTTCAGGCGCTGGAACAGCTTGGCCATGGCCTCGGAGAAGCTGAGCTCCTTGTCGGCAAACAGATCATTGTGCATGGCACTCTGATCGGCGAGCGCGGTCAGGAGGCGAGTGTGGGCCTCGCGGATATTGACGTTGAGGCGCACCCCGCGTACCAGACCGAAGGCGATGTTCTGCAAGCCCTGGTTCAGCACCCGGATGCGGTTCTGCTCCCGGCGGATGATGTTGGTGATCTTGGCCGCTACCTCGTGGGAGGAGAGAGACAAGTGATTCTCCCGCTGCTTGAGCTCATCGGCCAGACGGGCCAGCTCGATCTCCATCTCCTCGATGGCCTCCACCGGATCGTCCGAGCGGATGATGTCGTTGCGGATGCGATCTTTGAGGTAACGGTAGACCTGCACGTAGAAGGCGACCTTCTGCTCGGTGTTGCGGTTGCCTTCCGACAGACGCAGCGCATCGCGCAGGGCCTCGTCGTGGGCCACCGCCACCCGCAGGGCGCCGAGGGCCTTGTCCGACATGGAGCGCAGCTCGTCGCTGTCTAAGTAAGCCAGCTCGCGCTTGTTGAGGCGCTTCTCGACGTCGGTCTCCCGCGCCAGGCGCACCACCCGCGACCAGCTCGCCTTGTGGCCCACCAGGGATTTGCGAGCGCCGTAGTAATCCTTGCCTTCCAGCTTGAGACGACCGCCGAGGGATTCAATCTCGCGCTTGCACACCTGCAGCTGGGCCTCGGCACTGGTACGACGGGTCCGGGTGCGGATGAGCAGCTCTTCGATCTCTTTCTTGTGGGCGCGGGCCTTCTCTTCCATGTCATCCGACAGGGAGAGCCCCATGGCCCCCAGCTCCTGCTCGAACTCCGCCAGGGTCTGCCCCTTGGCCGCGGCGCTGGAATCGAGCGCCGTGCGCAGCTGCAGCGCCTCGGTGTGGCGCAAGGCGATCAGCTTGTGCTGCTCGCCGGCGGTGCGGGCGGCCAGTTCCGCCGCCTTGAGCTTCTCTTTCAGGCGCTCGCTCATCTCGGAGGCCTTGCCGAGCAGGTCCTGCGCATCTTGATAGGCGAAGTGCGGCAGACGGGCCACCAGCTGATCGAGTGCGTAGCAACGGCGCTTCTGCTCCGCCAGCTGTTCGCTCGCCTCGTCAAAGGTGGCCTGCAGGGCGGCGAGATCCTGGGGATCCTGGCGCAGCACCTGCGCCAGAGTCTCGAGTTTCTCGAGGGCCTTGCCGTGCTTGGCGACAAAGGCTTCGGCTGTTTTAAGGGCCTCAACATCGGCGTGGGCCGCCTCGAGTCGCGCCGCCAGGTCTGCCTCGGCAAAGAGATGGGCGAAGGGCAGCATCCCCTGCACCAGCTGGATATGGCGAGTCAGCTGGGCAGCGGCTGCCTTGGCCTCGGCCAGCTGCTTGTCGCACTCGGCGATGGTCTCTTGCAGCTTGCGCTGCTCGGCCTGTTTGGCCTGCACTTCCGCTTCCGGGTCGGGGCGGAAGGCGATATCCAGGTGGGCACCGATAAAGTCGCGGAAGTGGCCGTAGAGGCGGTGGTACTTCTGCTGCTCGAAGGCGGCCTTGGCGTAGCCCTCGATGAGATTTTCCCGTTCCAGGTCCAGCTGCTCGATCCGTTTTTCCCGAGCGGCGCGGCCAAAGAGCGGCAGATCGGGGTAGCGGGAGAAGCGCACCTGACGCTTGCTGGTGCGCACCAGCACGGCGTCCCCCAGCTCGTCCGCCTCCACCAGATCCTCGTCAAAGGAGTCGGGGTTGCCCTGGATGAGGTAGATGTCCTCCGGGCAATCGTCCAGCTTTTTCAGCCGCTCGATGGCGCCTTCCAGGTCGAGCACCACCAGGGCGCTGCGAGCCGGACCGTAGAGCGCCGAGTAGTAAGGGGCATCGTCGATGGAGATGTCGTCGTAGACGTCGGAGAGCAGCACGCCCCCCACCTGCTCGGCGATGCGGGCAAGGCGCGGATCGGCCTCGCCGGCCCCCAGCTGCAGGTTGCGAATTTGCAGCTCCAGCGCCTGTTTCTGGCTCTGGATGCGGTTGCTCTCCTGCTCGAACTCCCGCTCCTTGTCGAGCACGCTCTGCATGCCGGAAGAAAGTTCTTCGGCGGTGGCGAGCGGCAATCCGCTCTGCTCGCGCAGCTGCTCGAGCTTCTCGAAGGACTTCAGCCAGCGGGGGGCGAGCTTGGTCAGCTCCGCGATATCGCGGCCCAGCTGGGCCCCCTGATGCTCCAGGCTGGCGCGGCGCTGGTTCGCCTCCCCTTGCTGCTCGGCGAGCTCCTCCTGACGGGTGCGCTGGGCTTCCAAGAAGAGTTCCAGCTCGTCCTGGCTGGCAATGTGCTGACCAGACGCCTGGGCCAGCTCGTCTCGCAGCCGCAAGAGGGTCTTCTGGCTTTCGCTCTCCTTCTCGAGGCGGGCCAGGGCGGCGCGCAACCCCTGCCCCTGGGCAATGCGGGCCTTGTCCTCGATATGGCGCTTGAGCAGGGCCTGGGCTTGGGGCCAGGCAGCCTCACGGGCGGTCTCGGGAGCGATGCTCAAAAGCAGCGCCAGCGCCGCCTCGTGCTCGGCCACCGCCGCCTTGGCGAGCGCCAGCTGCTGCTCGGCGGCCAGCACCTGACGGGTCAGACTCTGCTCGGCGGCGCGGAACTGGTGCAGGGCGTCACTCGCCTGTTCGGCGGTCAACCCCGGCAGTTCGCACTGCTCGCGGGCGTTTTCCAGGGCCTGCACCGCCTGGCGGTACTGGATGGCGCGGGTCTGCTGGATATCCAGCGCCTGCTGGTAGTCGGCGAGCTGGGTCTTGAGGCTGTCCACCTCTCCTTGCGCCAGCTCCTTGCGCTCCTCCACCTCCAGCAGCTGGCCGTGGATCTCTTCCACCACCGCCTGCTGCTGCTCGAGCTTGTCCACCAGCTCCGCGAGATCGGCGCGGTACATCTCGATCTTCTTCTGCAGGTTGACGGCCGCCATCACCTTGGCCAGGTGCTCGGCGGCGGACTCCAGCTCGTCGGTCAGGAGCTTCTCGCGGTTGGTGAGCTGATCCACCTCGTCCGCCAGATAGATGGCGCGCTGCTTCTCCTCGGCGAGCAGGCGGCGTTTGCCCGCAAGCTCGGCACGGGCCTTCAGGGCCAGCTCGGAGAGCCGGCTCTTCTCGGCGGCGCCCCGCACATACTCCGCGGCCACGTAGTGGGTGGTCTCGGTGATGAGGTTCTTGAACAGATCCCGCTGACCCTGGGTCTCCTTGATCGCCTCCAGGGTGCGGCGGTTCTCGTAGATGGCCGCCTCCATGTCCTGGAATGCCTTGCGCACGCCGGAGTTCTCCGGCAGCAGGTATTCCCGCAGGGAGCGGCTGATGGATGATGAGATGCCGCCGTAGAGGGAGGCCTCGATCAGGCGATAGAACTTGCCGCGATCCTTCTGATCACGCAGCTTCTTCGGCGTGATGCCGAACTCGAACATGAAGTTGTGATAATCGGTCACCGTATTGAACTTGGCGACCTTGATGGCGCCGAGCTCCGCCGCCGCCCCTTTCAGATCGGCGAAGGCACGCACCCGCCCCTTGCCGTCGTCGAGCTTCTCCAGCAGCAGATCGGTGGGCGCCAGGTGCTCGGGCACGTCAACCAGGGCGAACGGGGTGATGTTCACCTTGTTGTCGCGGTTGGCCACCTGCTCCAGGTGCACGCCGACCCAGATCCGCTGCTCGCGGCTGTTCATCACTCCCAGCACCGAGTAGCAGTGACCGCGCTGCAGCTTGCCGTAGAGCCCCTTGTCGCGGGACGCGCTGGATGAGCCCGCCTCCGTGGTGTTACGAAAATGCAGCAGGGACTGATCGGGAATAAGGGCCGCGATGAAGGCCGCCATGGTGGTGGACTTGCCCGCGCCGTTGCCGCCGGACAAGGTGGTCACCAGCTGGTCGAGATCGAAGGTCCGGGCGAAGAAGCCGTTCCAGTTGACCATGGTCAGGGATTTGAATTTACCTCTCACGCCGCACTCTCCATCAGGACTCTCGTCTCCATCTGTGCCAGAAAATTAGTCTCGCAGATCATCTTCGACCTCCAGCTCAAGCTGCTCTTCGTCCAGATCCCCTTCGATGTCCTCGAACAGGGAATCGCTGCTCGGCATCTCGTCGTCGTGGAAGATGGCCTCCCCCTCCTGGATCATCCGCAGCTGCACCGCGCGGGGATCCTCGTCGGAGCGCACGTCGGCGGCGAAGCGGAACACGGACTCGTTGACCCGGAACTTGTCGCTGTTGCCAAGGGCGGTGATCATCCCGAGGCGCTTGAGGCGACGCATGGAGGTGCGGATCTTCTCGAGGAGTTTCTTCTTGTCGAGATCGGTGCCGCCGGAACGGCTGTTGACCATGCGCAGCAGCTGTTTCTCGTCCGCCAGCCCCAGCACCTCCTCCTGTAGCTCGGCCATGGAGAAGACCCCTTCCGAGGCGAGGCGGTCCGGGCTCAGGAACAGGTAGCAGAGCACCTTGCCCACCAGCATATCGAGCTCAGATAACACTGTTGTTCCGATGTCGGCACTCGGGCGCGGGCGCAGGTAGAAGAAGCCTTCCGGCGCCTTGATGAGCTCGACCTGATAGCGGCCGTAGAAGATCTCCAGCTCGCCGTGGTACTCCACCAGGGCGGAGTGCTGCTCGAACTCGTCGGCACTGATGTGACGACCGGAGCGCAGGGCGGTGTCGATGCGCGGAAACAAGGGGTTGGCGATGGCCTCTGCGAGTCGCAGGGGCAAGGGAAACTCAGTATTGATCGATGACATAGGCCTGAACCTTGGATCCAGCTTGGTTAATGGGTTTCCATGCGGGCTGACGGTGATGCTCGCGCTCACCGCTGGCATGGCCGAGACGCACGGCCTGATCGATCAGGAGGCGCGCCACGTCGAAGTGGGCATGGGCCGGGTAGTCCAGCAGGTACTCCCGCAGCACGTCCGCGAGATCCAGCTGATGGCCCTGCTCGGGGTAGCGGGCCAGGTAGCGCTCGATGCGCTCGGCCAGCTCCTGATTGATGTCCACCATCTCCATGTACTCCATCTCCAGCGGCACCTCGCCGGTGACTTCTTCGTCGTGGATGGCGATGGTCTCATCCCGCAGCTCCAGGAGGCGCGGCTCCTCGGCCACTCGCAGCAGCCAGTTGTGCTGCTCGAAGTTGCGGATGGATTCCCGCAGCCGCTGGCTGAAGGCGCGGTTCTTGTCCATGTCGATGGCGTTGCGGATGAATTTGTGGACGTGTCTGTCGTAGCGGGACCAGAGCTCGATGCACTGCTGGCCCCAGGCGGTGATGACGTCAAGCCGCCCCTGCAGGGCATGGGTCAGCTCCTCGACGTGGAACAGATCGTCGCGCCCCTGGGCCGCCTCCTGAATGTTGAGCAGCCCCGCCTGCAGGCGGTGACCGGCGGCATCCAGGGTGTCCTGCAGTTCGCGCAGGGTCTGACCGGTCTCGTGCAAGAGCTTCTCGCAGCTGTGGATGGCATCGACCCAGTTCTGGGTCAGCAGGGCCGCGATCTCGCCCTTCACCTGGTTCTGCTGCTCATCCATGGCGCGCTGGGTGAGGTCGATGCGCCCGAGCGTCTCCTCAAGGGAGAAGGTGAGACGGGGCAGCACCTCGGCATCCCACTGCTCCCGGGTATTGGTCTCGAGCGCGGCCTTGCGGGCGGTGTCGAGCTCGGCAGCCAGGTGCTCGAGCAGGATGGAGAGCTTGATGGAGTCCACCTGACGGCTCTCCAGGAAGAAGTCGACGATGCTCATGCCAAGGCGCGACAGGCGGTAGAGGCTCTCCCCCGCCACCATGTCGGTGGTGAAGCGCGACAGCAGCTGCTGGCGAATGAGATCGTTGATGGCGTTGTTGGCGCGACCGGTGAGGGTCTCGTCCATCTGGCCGAAGGCGCTGCTCACGTAGCCGAAGGCATCGTGCAGCGCGGCCTCCGAGAGATCAGACTCGTCCTCGGACAGGGTCTTGATCGCGATCAGAAAGGCCAGCCGGTCGGTGGGGAGGTTCAGGGACAACCCCTCCTGTCTGACCCATCCCACCGTCTCTGGCAGGGTACGGGATGTACTCATCATGACGTTATCATCTCGTTGTTATAGCCGGCGGGTCACTCGCCCGCCGTGGTGATATAGGCCGGGGTCGGTGGCGCCCCGGCGGCTGGATCCCGCATCGTATTCACGCCGGTGTGTCTCAACCGGCTGGTTTCTGGGCCATCACATGGATATAGCGACCCAGGGAGACAAAGGGTTCCTGCCGGCAGTACTGCTGCTCCATGGCCAGCAGATCGTCGAACTTCTCGACCTGATCCTGCTTGTGGCGCATGTAGTCGTGGATGACCCGCACCCCGGTCTTGCCGATGATCCGCAAGCCTCCCCTGCCTATCCAGTCATAGACCTGCTCGGGGATCTGGGGATTGGTGGGGGTCAGGGCAGTCTGGCGCTTCTTGCGAAGGCCCAGGCGCACATAATCGAAATTGCCCACCACCAGGCTCTGGAACAGGAGGCCGTGACGATTGTAGAAAAGCAGCGACAGTATGCCCCCAGCCTTGACGAAAGGGAACAGACCCAGCAAGGTCTGGCGCGGCTCGGCGAGCCACTCCAGCACCGCATGGCAGAGCACCAGATCGAAGGTACCGGTCACGTGTTGCTTCAGATCCTGAATGGGGCAATGGATGAGACGAATTCTGTCTTCCAGCCCCTTCTCGGCGATCTGGGTGCGGGCCAGGGCCAGCATCTCCGCCGAAAGATCGCACAGCTCCACCTGATGGCCCATGGCCGCCAGCTTCTGGGCGAAGTAGCCAAAGCCGCCTCCTGCATCCAGGATGCGCAGGGGCCGATTGCCCAGGCGTGCCAGGCAGGCCTCGATGTCGCTCCACACCACGGTCGTGCGGATGCACCCCTTGGTGGAGTCGTAGATGTTGCGGGCGAACTTGTCCGCACGCCCGTCAAAACTCTGATCTTGCTTCAAGACACACTCAACTCTTGGCCGCAGGATTGGGCCAGACCAAAAAGAGGGGTATTCTGTCACATCCCGAATTTGCTGAAAACTCAAGGACGTCGCTGCCGTGTTCGAGTTCAACCTCTTTGTCCTCAAGAAATGGCTGGGCCAGCTGCTGATGCCGCTCCCCTTCTCCCTCTCCTTATTGCTGCTGGCGATCGGGCTGCTCTGGTTCACCCGTTTCCAGAAAACCGGCAAGCTGCTGGCGACCCTGTCGCTTGTGATCGTTGCCCTGATGGGCATGCGACCGGTGAGCTATGAGCTGGCCCGTGGGCTCGAGCAGACCTATCCCCCCTTCGAGGTGAGCCAGCATCCCCATCTAGACGCCATCGTCGTGCTCGGCAACGGCCATGTGAGCGATCCCGCCGTGCCCATGATCAGCTGGCAGAACAACATCTCCCTGGCCCGCACCCTGGAGGGGGTACGCCTTGCCCAGGCTTATCCGCAAGCGGAGCTCATCTTCTCCGGCGCCGTGGCGGGCGATCCCCTCTCGAACGCCGAGGTCAACGCCCGCATGGCCGAGACGCTCGGCATCCCGCGCGCCCGGATGACGTTGTTTGAAAACAACAAAGACACCCATGACGAGGCGGTCAGCATCGCCCGCCACCTCAAGGGCAAGCGGGTCGCCCTGGTGAGCTCGGCCACCCATCTGCCTCGCGCCATGGCCCTCTATCGCGGTCAGGGACTCGATGCG
Organism: Aeromonas taiwanensis; assembly: GCF_000820165.1. Classification (GTDB taxonomy): domain Bacteria; phylum Pseudomonadota; class Gammaproteobacteria; order Enterobacterales; family Aeromonadaceae; genus Aeromonas; species Aeromonas taiwanensis. The sequence goes on along the minus strand of NZ_CDDD01000021.1, from coordinate 7,107 downwards.
ATGCCGGCCCCCACCGATTACACCGCCAAGCAGAGTCAGGTGCCGCAACCCCTCTATACCTACCTCCCCAAGGGGCGCTATCTGATGTATTCCGAGGCTGCCATTCACGAGTGGATTGGGGTATGGTGGGCCCGTTTGCGGGGGCAGGTCACCGAGTGAGCAATCGCGCCTTTCATTCCTGATTTGGATCAGGAAAGCGAAAAAAAATTACGTCATTTGCCGCCGGGTCAGCTATCTTGGGCTCGGTTCAATTCATATAATGTTGCGCAATCAAATGCCTAGGAGATATAGAAGATGAGACAGCACCTGGTAATGGGTAACTGGAAACTGAACGGCACCAAGGCTTCCGTGGAAGCTCTGATCAAAGGACTGACCCCGGCTGCTGCCGCTCATCCTTCCGTGCAAGTCGCCGTCTGCCCGCCTGTTATCTTTTTGGGTCTGGTTGAACAGCTGACCGCCGGCAGCAAGATCGCCTACGGTGCCCAGAACGCCGACGTTCACGAGTCCGGCGCCTTCACCGGCGAGAATGCCCCCTCCATGCTCAAAGCCTTCGGTTGCACCTACTCCCTGGTCGGTCACAGCGAGCGCCGTACCCTGCACGCAGAGACCGACGACGTGGTCGCTGCCAAGTACGAAGCCATCCAGAAGGGCGGCCTGGTCCCTGTCCTGTGCATCGGTGAGACCCTGGCCCAGTTCGAAGCCGGTACCACCAACCAGGTCGTCGAGACCCAGCTGAAAGCCGTCATCGACCGCTGTGGCATCGCCTCCTTCAGCAACGCCGTCATTGCCTATGAGCCTGTCTGGGCCATCGGCACCGGCAAGACTGCCACCCCGGAAATCGCCCAGGCCGTGCACGCTCACATCCGCCAGTACCTGGCCGGCTTTGACGCAGACGTGGCAGCCAAGGTACAGATCCTGTACGGCGGCTCCGTGACCGGTGCTACCGCTGCCGACCTGTTCGGCCAGCCGGACATCGACGGCGGCCTGGTGGGCGGTGCGTCCCTGAAAGTGGACGACTTCTCCCAGATCATCGCTGGCGCCGCCAAGTAAGCGGCCAGAAGAGAGGGGCTTGCCCCTCTCTTCATATCGCTTTCCTATGGACCCTTCGCCATAGGAAAGCCGATATAGTAAAAGCGGGCTCGCCGTATTTTTCAGATATAGATTTTCGACAACTCAGATCCAGAGGCACTCATGACCAAACAAATCAAACGTATTGGTGTTTTGACCAGTGGTGGTGACGCACCGGGTATGAACGCAGCCATCCGCGCCGTGGTGCGCGCCGGTCTGCATCATGGCCTGGAAGTTTACGGCATCTATGATGGCTACCTCGGTCTGCACCAGGACAGGATCGTCAAGCTCGAGCGCCACAGCGTCTCCGACGTGGTGAACCGCGGCGGCACCTTCCTGGGCTCCGCCCGCTTCCCCGCCTTCAAGGACCCGAAAGTCCGTGCCGAGGCGGTCGAGAACCTGAAGAAGCACGGCATCGACGCTCTGGTGGTCATCGGCGGTGACGGCTCCTACATGGGTGCCAAGAAGCTGACCGAGGAAGGTTTCCCCTGCATCGGCCTGCCGGGCACCATCGACAACGACATCGCCGGTACCGACTTCACCATCGGCTTTGATACCGCCCTGAACGTGGTTGTCGACGCCATCGACCGTCTGCGCGACACCTGCAGCTCCCACCACCGCATCTCCGTGGTCGAGATCATGGGCCGCCACTGCGGCGATCTGGCCATGTCTGCCGCGGTTGCTGGTGGCGCCGAGTACGTGATCGTGCCGGAAGTGGCCTTCGACAAAGAGAAGCTGCTGCAACAGATCAAGGAAGGCGAGACCAAGGGCAAGAAGCACGCCATCATCACCATCTGCGAGCACGTCACCGACGTCAACGCTCTGGCGAAAGACATCGAAGCCATGACCGGCCGCGAAACCCGCGCCACCATCCTGGGCCACATCCAGCGTGGCGGTGCCCCGACTGCCCGTGACCGCATCATGTCCAGCCGTATGGGTGCCTTCGCCGTCGAGCAGTTGCTGGCCGGCCAGGGTGGCCGCTGCGTCGGTATCCAGGGCAACGAGATGGTGCACCACGACATCATCGACTGCATCGAGAACCTCAAGCGCCCGTTCAACCAGGAGCTGTACGATCTCTCCACCACCCTGTTCTAAGCCTTCGCTCCCGTTGCGAGCGGTGCTAATCAGGTTGTGTGACAAAACCCTCCTCCGGAGGGTTTTTTTATGTCTGCGCTGCCCTCGCCCGCGATGAGCACTCTCCCCGCATGGCCTCTTCACCCGCCCTTCCAAAGCATAAAGAGGCGTCCTGGCAACCCTTCCCTTATCTCCTGGGTGCGTTATCCCAGTCCCTTCCCTGTCTGGGTGTGTTTCCTCACCTGACCGGTGCCATCTACCCCGCCAGCTCGGTGCAAGGCCTGCGGCGCTCTCCACGCCCGTCTCCCTGCGCTCGGCTTATTTTCTTCCCAGGCCTTTTGAAGGAAGCCAGCTCGCACTCAGCAGATCCCAGACAGGCAGTACTTCTTCGCCGCACCGGGAGCGAACATTATCTGACCAGGATCACGGATGAGCCCCCATTTATCGACGCCTTATCGCCACTTTTTGCCGGTTAATTGAGAAAAGCGCCCAGGGTGCATGGCCAGAAACCGCTGCCCTGACTGGATTTTTTCCATATAGGGGGAAATAACATGACAGGAGGCAAAACATGACGCGCCCAGCCAACCAACCCCATCTTGACGACACTTACCGGCGCACCAAGGGTGCATATTTCTGCCACAAAATTGATAAAAACAGGATGGGCGTCATTCAAGACTACACATGAGACATCAATACTCAATCACTAACCTATTGAAATGAAATACAAAAAACAAAGATCGAGAGCATAGACACAAGCCATCACCAGAACTGGGCGATAAAACGGACACAAAGATGCAAAAACATGGCTTTATCATCAAGCTGTGCCATTTTCTTTATATAAATGCATTTTTCATTGTTTTGTCGGGTCATTGTGGTATCTTGGACCCATCAACAGTCAACCAAGGGAGACAAAATCATGAAAGAGTTCGTTGTTACCGCCGTTTTTACCGTGTTCTTCACCCTGGTTGCCGTCTCTCTGCCTTCACTGGCACAGCTGTAAGCCGGTCAATCAGTCAGCTGACACCCAGGCCCCATCATTATCACCGTCTGTGCGGTGATAAATGACGCACCAACACGCCCTTTTGAGGCGGTGTGACGAAATGCGACGGGAAAGCTGGATTATCTGGCACTGGTGAGCAATTAACGTCCTGACTGGCCTGTTCGCCATGATTGCAAGGGGAGCCTGAGTGCTCCCCCTGTTGCATCCATTGGCACGGGATTTACTCTTGCCCCCCTGACCGTCACAATGTCCCCTGGATTTGCCACACAGGAATGACCATGACTCAGGATGCCTTGCGCCGCTGGCGCCGCGACCTTCACCGTCTCCCCGAAGCCGCCTGGTGCGAGTTTCGCACCAGCACCCTCATCGCCCACCACCTCAATGAACTCGGTTTCTCCGTCATGCTCGGGGATCAACTGCTCGCCAGCAACCTCATCATGGGGCGGGAGATCGACGTTGACGCCGAGAAGGAGCGCGCCCTGCGCCAGGGCGCCCACCCCGACTGGCTGGCGCGCATCGACGAGCTCACCGGGGTGATGGGCCTGTGGGACAGCGGTCGTCCCGGCCCCACCCTGGCGTTTCGCTTCGACATCGACGCGGTGGAGGTGCAAGAGAGTGAAGAGGGGGCCCACCTGCCCAGCCAGGAGGGGTGGCACTCCACCAACCCGGGCTGGATGCATGCCTGTGCCCATGACGGCCATACCGCCATCGGGCTGGTGCTGGCCGAGCGGATCGCCGCCCAGGGGGATAAGCTCACCGGCCGCATCAAACTCTTCTTTCAACCTGCCGAAGAGGGATGCCGCGGCGGCAAGGCACTGGCGGCCGGCGGTCAGCTCGATGACGTGGACGCCCTGCTGGCGCTGCACATCGGCATCCACGCCAACAGTGGCGAGCTGGTGGTCAACCCCACCGAGTTTCTCTGCTCCACCAAGTTTGACGTGGAGTTTATGGGGCAAGCCGCCCATGCCGGGCTCGAGCCCAACGCGGGCCACAATGCCCTGGCGGCGGCCTGCATGGCCACCACGGCCATGCTCGGCATCCCCCGCCACCGCGACGGCATGACCCGCATCAACGTGGGCCAGCTCCATGGCGGCAGCGGCCGCAATGTCATCCCCGGCCACGCCCGGCTCATGGGAGAGACCCGTGGCGCCACACCAGCGTTGAATGACTACATGTTCAACCAGGTGCAGCAGATAGTGGAAGGGGCCGCCCTGATGCAGGGTGCCACCTACCTCATCCGCAAGCAGGGGGAAGCCATCGGTATCGAGAACAGCCCGGCCCTCATCGAGGAGCTCGTGCCCCTCGCACAGGGGATAGCGCTCGAGACCATCCATAGCCGCCGCTTCGGTGCCAGCGAGGACGCGGGCTTTCTCATCGAGCGGGTGCAGCAGAGCGGGGGCCAGGCTGCCTACCTCATCCTGGGTGCCAACCTGGCGGCCCCCCACCATCACCCGGAGTTCGACTTCGACGAGTCCGTGCTCGCCCCCGGTGTGGCGCTGCTGGAGGCCTGGCTGCTCCGCCGTCTCGGTCGCTGATGGGCGTCCCATGAAAAAAGGCAGCCCGAGGGCTGCCTTTTTGTTTCTGCCTGTCTCTGCGTGCGCCTGGCTGAACTCAGGCGCCCAGCACGATCTCCGAGAGGTGGGCGAAGTGGTGGATCTCGTGGGTCGCCTCGCAGGGCCCCGCCTCCCGGGACGGGTTGTACCAGCAGGTCGCGAGCCCTTGGGCCGCGGCACCGGCGATGTCGGTCTTGGGGTTGTCCCCCACCATCAGCACCCGCGCCGGGCTCGGCTGCCCCATCAGCTCCAGCGCGTGCTGGAAGATGGCCGCCGCCGGCTTGGTCACCTGCACCTCGTCGGAGATAACGAGGGGCTCAAACCACGCATGCCACCCCAGTTTGTCCAGGCGCCCGCGCTGGGGCACGCTGAAGCCGTTGGTGATGATCCCCATCCTGACCCGGCCCTTCAGGGCCTGCAGGGTCTCTTCCACCCCCTCCAGTGGGACGCTCAGGGCGATGATCTGCTGCAGGAAGGTGTCGTTCATCGCCATGGGGGACGCCGCCACCTGCTCCGCAAACAGGGAGAAACGGGTCTGCTGCAGGTGGGTGGCGTCGATTTCGCCAGAATTGTACTGCTGCCAGAGCCGCTGGTTCAGGGTGCGATAGGCCTCCATCTTGGGCGGTGTCGGCACCACGCCGTAGACCTGCAGAGTCCGCTCCAGGGCCTGGGCGACCGGGAAATCGAGCAGGGTTTCGTCCAGATCGAACAGCACCCAGTCATAGCTTGCTTGTTTCACGCTTGTCCTTATTGATTCTCAGGGATTCATCAGGCGTCGGGATCAACCATGCCCAGGGGGCTGGCGAGCAGGGTCAGCGACAGCCTGACACCGAATCCGGTCACCTCGCTGCCGACCACCCCGTTGCCCCCCTTGTTGCGAAAACCGCTCAGATCCAGGTGCAGCCAGGGCGTGGCGGCAGGCACGAAGCGGCTGAGGAAGCGGGCGGCATCGATGTGATCCGGCGAGCTCCCCGGCGCGCACTGTAACAGATCGGCCCACTCGCTATCGAGGTTGTCGTCGTAATCCTCGTCCAGCGGGAAGGGCCAGACCCGCTCGCCGCTCTGCTGACCCAGGCTGATCAGCCCGCCCAGCCACTCGGGGCGGTTGGTGAAGGCGCCGCTGTAGCGGCTGCCGAGCGCCCGCTTGCAGGCGCCGGTCAGGGTGGCGTAGTCGATCAGCAGATCCGGCTCCCCCTGCGCCGCCAGAGTCAGGGCATCCGCCAGCACCATGCGCCCCTCGGCGTCGGTGTCCACCACTTCGATGGTGGTGCCATTGAGGGCAGTCACCACCTCCCCGGGCCGGTAGGCCAGCGGGCCTATGTGGTTCTCGGCGATGGCGAGCCAGCAGTCTACCTCATAGGGCAATCTGGCCCGGCTGATGGCATGGAGGGTGCCGAGCGCCACCGCGCTGCCCCCCATGTCCAGGTGCATGCCATACATGCTGCCGCCGACTTTCAGGTTGTAGCCACCGGAGTCGTGGCAGATCCCCTTGCCCACCAGCGCGACGCGGCGCACCGGATTGGCTGGACAGTAGCTGAGTCTGACGATGGCGGCCTGGCCATCCGCCGAGCCTCTGGCCACCGCCAGGAAGGCGCCGGCCCCCTGCTCGGCAAGGGTGGCCTCGTCGAACTCCTGCCACTGCCAACCCTGCTCCTGTGCCAGCTGTCGCACAAAGGCCCGGTAACCTTGGGCATTGAGCTCGGAGGCAGGCAGCACAGCCAGGTGACGGGCCAGGCCGTTGCCCTCGGCCTCAGCCGTCAGGCGGGCCAGATCCAGATCCCAGGGCGGGGAGATCTGCAGGCTCTGGTAGCCCGCACCCTCCTCCTCCCCCCGCTTCTGGGTCGGTAGCCGCACATCGGCCGCCAGCAGGGCGGCGATCACCAGCTCTCCCAGGCGCGCCCTGCTGGCGTCATCGAAACCTTCCAGGTGCAGCGCCAGCTCCGTCGTCTTGAGCCCCGAAAGGGAAGCCACCCAGGTGCGCACCTGCTTGTAGAGACGGTGATCCAGAGCGGGCGCCGGATCGACGAAGATCACCAGCTGCACCCCCCGGCCGTCTGCCAGCCGGTAGGGCCCCTTCTGACCCAGGGCTATCTGGGCCGCCACCCCGGCGAAGGGGGCCTGTGCCAGCAGGGCATCCTGCGCGGTCTCGGCGATGAGCAGGATCTTGACGGGAACAGGGCTCGCCATCACCTCGTCGAGAGTGCGGGTCTGCAGGGTTATCTTGGGGGGGGAATAGCTGAAAGGTTGCATCACGGGCAGCGGCCTCATCCATGAACAGAAACCAGGATGATACCGAACAAATGGCGCAAGAGATCGCAAAAACACACATTAATGTGTGCATTCGAGGCTGAGGAGTGCTGAACAAGGGGTAAAACGAGTGAAAAGAGAGGAGAAGTTGGTTGCGGGGGCCGG
>NZ_CDDD01000020.1 GCF_000820165.1 Aeromonas taiwanensis | reverse complement strand
GGGGCACCACATAGAGGAGGTGCCCCTCGCGCAGATCGTAGATGCGGCCATCCTGCGGGGTCAGTTTGGCGACGTAGCGGCCGAAGGCCTGCTCAATCTCGCGGCTGACCTGGTAGCCATGTTGCTCCAGGCTGTTGATCAGGAAGGGGACCCGGAACAGCAGGTAGTGCAGCTTGTCATCAAACTCGCTGGTGGGACGCTCGCTCAGATACCAGCGCTCGGATTTTTGCTGGCGCTTGGCCATCTCCCTCGGCCAGCGGCTCATCAGTCGCTGCCAGTTGGCCAGGCCGCTGCGGGGTTCCACCAGCAGGGCCTCTCCCAGTTGCTTGGCATTCAGGCGGGCGACCCTCAGCTTGAGCCAGAGGGTAAAGAACAGGTAGATAAAGAGTGCCAGCAGCAACCCGGTGCTGACGCTGGACCAGAGGTAACGCTCCTGCTGGTGCTGGCTCTGGTCGAGCTGCTGCTCCAGCTCCTTCACCTGCTGGGCCCGCTCCACCTGGGCGTAGTTGTCGCGCACCGCCTCCTGCTCCAGGGCGATCTGCTGCTGGCGTACCAGCTCGCTGCGCTGGTGGAAATTCTTGTAGCTCTGGAGGGCCTGCTGGAGGTAGCCCTTTTGCTCGTAGGCAATGGAGAGCAGGCGGAAGATCTCGAACTGGCGCCGGATGTCCCCGGTCCGGTTGGCCAGGGTCAGGGCGTTTTCCAGCTGCAGGATGGCGATCCCCGCCTCCTGCTGCTTGAGGTGAAGCTCTCCAAGGAGCAGCAGGGTGTCTATCAGCGACTCCTTGTCGTCCCCCAGCTCGTGGGACTGGCGCGCCGCGTTCAGGTAGTTGCGTGCCAGGTTCAGGTTGCCGGTCTGCAGGTAGGTCTTGCCTATCTCGAACTTGAGGTGGGCGATGCGGGTGCGGTTGCTGTTCTCGTCCAGCAGATCCAGGGCGTTGAAGAAATAGACCAGCGCCATGTTCATCTCCCCCTGATCGCGGTTGAGACGGGCGAGCACGATCAGGGCATCGCTGAGCAGGGAGGGGTTGCCGAGGGCATGGAAGTAATTGGCCGCCTCGTTGGCGTATTGCAGCGCCTTCTGTGGCTCCTGCTCCGCCTGATAGAGGCTGATCATCTGGTTGGAGAGCAGACCGAGGAAGAGGGGATCCTGCAAGTCCCTGGCCTGCTGCTGGGCATCGATATATTCCCCCAGGGCGAGCTGGGGCTGGCCAAGGGCCTGATAGAGATCCCCCCCGACTGCGCTGGTCCAGGCCCTGGCCAGGGGGTTCTTGGCCTGCTCGGCCCACTGGCGGGCTTCAACCAGCTGGTGCTTGGCCAGATCGAATTGTCGCTCCTCGATGCTGGCGTTGACGTGCAGCAGCCGGCTGTAAACCTGCAGCTGGCTCTCCTTGAGGGTGGGGCTGGCGAGCAGCTGGTCGAGCTTGCCAAGTTGGGCGGCGCTGGCCCCATGGGAATGTTGCTGCAGGTTCTGGCTGCGGATCTGGAGGTAGAGGCCGTGAGCCTGCAGTTCGAACTGCTGCTCCTTCTCCGCCATGGCGATGCCCTGTGCGAAGGCCTCCTGGGCCGGCTTGAACTGGCCGAGCTGCTGCAGGCACTCCCCCTTGAGCAGATAAGCCCCCGTGGTCTGGGTCGCCGTGCCGTAGTTCAGCATGGGCTCCCGATAGCCGTACTCCTGGCGACTGCTGATGATCTGCTTGGGGTTGTTGGCCGTGCGTTCGAGGAAGGAGGTGGCAATCTGCACGCATCTGGCGGGATCGGTCAGCACCAGGGTCTGGGCCTGTTGCAGATCGATGGACAACTGCTCCTTCGCCAGATCCAGATCCGGAGCCGACAGGGAGGACATCATCATTGCCAGAAAAAACAGTTGATTCATTGGATTAAGAACGGCACGGAGGTGCAGGCATGTTATCCAAGCCCACCCCCGCACGTCCAGAGTTTACTGAGGGATGCGTGATGGGCCGGATGCCTTCAGGGGGGCCGGATTTACTGGCGGATGAGGCGCAGATTCTCGGGTACCGCTTCCCAGTCGCTGCGGAAGGGATTGATATCCAGACCACCGCGGCGCGTGTAGCGGGCATAGACGGTCAGCTGGGTCGGGGCACAGAAGTGCTTGAGATCGGTGAAGATGCGCTCGATGCACTGCTCGTGGAACTCGTTGTGCTGGCGGAACGAGATGAGGTAGCGCAAGAGCTTCTCCCGGTCGAGGCGCGGGCCGCGATAGCGGATCACCACTGAGCCCCAGTCCGGCTGGCTGGTGACCAGGCAGTTGGACTTGAGCAGGTGGCTGTGCAGGGTCTCCTCCACCACCTCGGTGCCTGCCGCGCCCTGCAGCAGGGTCTCGTCGAACTCGTAGTGGTCGACCTCGATGTCCTGGTCGTCGATGCACTCGCCCGGCAGCTGCGCGATGCGGTGGGGAGCCTGATCGAGGGGGAAGAGGGTGACGCTCACCGGGGCACCGGCACAGGCGCTCAGATCCTGGGTCAGCAGCGCCTGTACCGCGTCGATGGAGTCGCACCGAGTCTGGTTGAAGGAGTTGAGGTAGAGCTTGAACGACTTGGACTCGACAAGGTTCGGGCTGGCGGCGGGCACGGCCACCTCGCCGAGGGCGACCACGGGCTTGCCCTTGGCATTGAGCCAGGAGAGTTCATACAGGGTCCAGACGTCGCAGCCCTCGAAAGGCAGCGTCTCCCCCAGGCCCAGATCGTCGCGATTCAGACTGCGTGGCACGGGTTGCAGCAGGCTCGGGGTGTACTGGCTGATGTAGGCGGACTGCTGGCCCAGGCTCAGGCCCTTCAGCGCACTGGCGCCTGCGTATCTCTCTTGTTTGCTCATGCTGGTTTGCTCACGCTTGTCTGACAAAGGGTTTGATGGTGCAATGCCCGGATTTTTCGGTCACTGTCTTGCGGCGATCAGAGGCCGCTATTGTGGGGAATATCGATGTCGGATCAAGTCCTGTCTGCCCTGGAGCAGTTCTTTTTGCGCTGGCAGCGCGATGGCGAGGCGCGGCGAGGGCTGCCCCTGTGCGAGTGGGAAGCCGAGTGGCGCTCACCCTGCGAGCTGGATGAACCCAGGGAGGGGCGGGTCGCCTGGCGCCCGCACCGGCGTGCCGATCCTGCCGATTTCACGTCGATGAACGAGGCGCTCGAGCTGACCCTGCACCCGAGCGCCCTCGCCCTGTTCGGTCACTGGTTCAGCCGCCCCATCCCCTGTTCATACAAGGGGCTGCGTATCGAATTCATCCTGCCCTGGAACGACGCTGACCTGGACCTGCTCAAGGAGAACCTCATCGGCCATCTGCTGATGCTGCGCAAGTTGAAACGCTCTCCCTCGCTCTTCATCGCCACTACCCGCAACGAAATGACCCTGGTGTCGCTCGACAACGAGAGCGGCCAGGTGTGGCTGGAGTGGCTGGACTCCGGGCGTCGCCTGGTGCTGGCCCCCTCGCTGCCGGCGTTTCTGGCGCGGCTGGAGACGCTGCCGCAATAAGGCCGTTTTGTCCCCACCGAACGACAAGAGCCTTGCCTGGCGGCAAGGCTCTTTTTCATGGTTCGCCCAGCGGGGGAGGACTTAATCCTTGAAATCCCAGGAGAGGTTGGAGACCAGGCGGCAGGGATCGCACTTGAAGTCGAAGATCTCGTGCAGGGGCTCTGCCAGCGCCCAGTCGCCGCCACAGCCCGGGCAGGGGCGGGCCCGCTCCGCGGAGGCGCTCAGACCGCCGACCCGATAGAGATAGTAATAGGTGGGGATGCCGCTCAGGGCTTCCAGCCGCTTGACGAGATCGCTGCCCCGGCGATGGAGGCGGCTGCCCACCTCGCCGATCTCGTGCAGGGCGGCGTGCTCGGCGATGGAGCCGTTCATCTGCAGCTGATCGCAGGCCTCCCAGTCCTCCTGCCACTTGATGATCTGTTTGTGGTCGCCATTGGCGACCACAAACAGATCA
>NZ_CDDD01000019.1 GCF_000820165.1 Aeromonas taiwanensis | reverse complement strand
CATCGCCACCTTGGGCAACTGGGGCTTGTCCTTGATCCAGGAGGCCAGCTCCCCCCCGGCAACGGCTGCGGGGAGGAGCTGGCCTCCTGGATCAAGGACAAGCCCCAGTTGCCCAAGGTGTCGATGAGCTACCGTCCCCCCGTGCTGCCCGGACGTTGTGAGGGCTGACCACAAGCTGTTATGGTGAACCGATAAATGCTGGAAATTTTAATGGAGAACAACAAGATGGCTACTGCACTCTGGCGCGGGGCCCTGCGCGGCCTGCTGACCCTGACCCTGCTGCTGGGCTTGACCGGCTGCGGTGTGAACACCATTCCGACCCTGGATGAGCAGGTCAAGGCGAGCTGGGGCCAGGTGGAGAACCAGTACCAGCGCCGGGCCGATCTCATTCCCAACCTGGTGGCCACCGTCAAGGGGTACGCCAGCCACGAGCAGGAGACCCTGAAGGCCGTGACCGATGCCCGGGCCCGGGTCGGCAGCGTGCAGGCGAGCGACCCTTCCCAGCTCAAGGCATTCGAGGCGGCCCAGGATCAGCTCTCCAGCGCCCTTTCCCGCTTGATGGTGGTGGTCGAGCGCTACCCCGACCTCAAGGCGGATCAGCAATTTCTCACCCTGCAGGCCCAGCTGGAGGGCACCGAGAACCGCATCGCGGTGGCCAGACGGGACTACATAGAGGCAGTGCGCCAGTTCAACACCGAGATCCGCACCTTCCCCGGGGTCATCTGGTCCAATCTGCTCTACTCGGATCTGGAGGCCAAGCCCACGTTCAGCGCCAAGCACGGTGCCGATGAGGCGCCCAAGGTCAGCTTCCAATGAGCCTGATGAAACGCTGGCTGACGCTCTGCCTGCTGTGCTGGGCCACGGCGCTGCATGCCGCCCCCGACTTCCCGGCCCTGACCGGGCGGGTGGTGGATGACGCCAGCCTGATGTCCCGCAAGCAGGCCCACCAGCTGACCCAGCAACTGGCCGCCTTCGAGCAGCGCAGCGGTATCCAGCTGGTGGTGGTCTCCATCGACAGCCTGGATGGCGAGACCATAGAGGAGTACGGCTATCAGCTCGGTCGCCACTGGGGCATAGGCCAGAAGGGAAAAGATAACGGCGTCCTGCTGCTCATCGCCCAGAACGAGCGCAAGGTGCGCATCGAGGTGGGTTATGGCCTGGAAGGCGCCCTGCCCGACGCCATCGCCGCGAACATCATCCAGACCCGGATCCTGCCCGCCTTCAAGCGGGGCAACATGGTGGACGGCATCGTCTCCGGCAGCCAGGCCATCATGCAGGCCCTGGCCGGGGAGTATCAGCCCGTGGACAACGCCAGCAAGGAGGAAAAACTCGGGGGCCCCTGGCTCTTTATCCTAGTGGTGATTGTGATGATCGTGCTGCACAACCTGCGCGGGGGCGGCGGTGGGGGCGGTCGTGGCCGACGCCGCGCCGCCTATCTGGCCGGTGGATTTGGCGCCGGTCGCTCCGGTGGCAGCTTCGGGGGCGGTGGCGGCTTCAGCGGTGGTGGTGGCAGTTTCGGTGGCGGCGGCGCCTCCGGCGGTTGGTAATCAGGGAAACGAGACAACAAAATGATTTCAAAACAGTTTTATCACACCTTGCAGGCCAGGGTGCGCCAGGCCGAGCAGGCCACGGACGCCGAACTCGTGACGGTGCTGGCACCGGCCAGCGATGGTTACCGTTACATTCCGACCCTGTGGGCCGCCCTGCTGGCCATGCTCACCCCCCTGCTGGTGTTCCAGCTCGGCTTCTGGCTCGGCTGGTACGAGATCCTGCTGGTGCAATGGTCCGTCTGGCTGCTGCTGAGCCTGCTGTTCCACTGGACCCCCATCAAGATGCGGCTCATTCCCAAGAAGGTGCGCCAGCACAGGGCCGCCCTGATGGCCCGCCTGCAGTTTATCGAGCAGGGATTGCACCGCACCCGCGACCGGCTTGGAGTGCTGATCTTCGTCTCGGTCGCGGAGCACTATGTGGAGATCCTTGTGGACGACGGCATCGCCCAGCACATCGACAACGCCCAGTGGCAGGAGATCATCGACGACTTCGTGGTGCGAGTGCGCAACAAGGAGATCGAGCAGGGCTTCCTCGAGTGTGTGGAGCGCACCAGCGCCATCCTGACGGATGCGTTTCCGGCGACCCGGGATCAGAACGAGCTGCCCGACAGCCTGATCATCCTGGGCAAGCCCTGAGCGGGTTCAAAAAAACGGCATTCTGTTCAAGGGATAGGCATTCGATAAAGATTATGAAAAATAAGGGGAAAAGAGGTTGACCACGGCAGCCCTTTCCCCTAAATTACGCCCCGTTCCAGCGCAACGGCGCAACGAACACGTGTTGGCTGAACACGTTAAACCACAGACCAAAATTTGGTGAGGTGTCCGAGTGGCTGAAGGAGCACGCCTGGAAAGTGTGTATACGGCAACGTATCGAGGGTTCGAATCCCTCCCTCACCGCCAAATAAAACAAAAGGCCCCGTCGCAAGACTGGGCCTTTTGTTTTATCCGGTGACGGGCGGCTCGGTTCTAACCCTGGTTCGACAAGGGGCAGGACAGCCGCAGGCTGCCCGCAGGGCGAGCGCCAGGGATGGCACGAGTCAATCTCGACCCGGCGTACAGATTGAAAAACCGACCTGATGGTCGGTTTTTTGCTTTCCACACCGGCCTGCCCGCAAATGCCGCAAGGGAAAGCCAGCCCTCTCACCGGGTGCGGACAAGGCGACTGGCCTCAAAACGCAGTCCACAGCCCCCCTTTCGCTTTCCAGTCCTGCACAAGCCCGCCCTCGCCCCATCGCGCCCGATGGACAACCCCGTCATCCTCGTTTTCCTGCCCTTATGATCTTCCCGTTCTGGCCGACACAGGGAGGTGTCTCCCTGTCGGTGCAGCCCCCCGGATATTTGCTCACCGATTGGATATCGTTTTGAAAAACTGATAGTTAAGTGGCTACACTAGCCACACACAACGCATAGGGAATATGGACACATGAGTCTGATTGGTTTGCTGCTGGCCCTGGCTGCCATCCTGGGTGGCAACATCATCGAGGGGGGGCATCCCAGTGCCCTGCTCGATCTCCCCGCCTTCCTCATCGTCATCGGCGGGACCGTGGGGGCGGCGCTGACCCAGTTCCCCTTCTCCGTGGTCGGCAAGACCTTCAAACGCTTCAAGTGGCTCATATCTCCCCTGCGTCTCGACATGCTGGAACAGGCCCAGCTGCTGGAAACCCTCGCAGGCAATGCGCGGCGCAGCGGCATGCTGGCACTGGAGGGGATGATCGACGACATCAAGGATCCTTTCTTGAAGAAAGGGGTCCAGATGATGGTGGACGGTTACGAGAAGACCAAGATCCACGAGGTGCTGGAAAACGAGATCGAGTTCGAGCAGGAAGATCTCGAACAGACCGTCAAATTTTATGAAGCCATGGGCGGCTACTGCCCGACCATGGGGATCGTCGGGGCCGTATTTGGCCTCATCCACGCCATGGGGCTGCTGGATGCACCGGACAAACTGGGGGGCGCCATCGCGGTGGCCTTCATCGCCACCATCTACGGGGTCGGTGCCGCCAACCTGATCTTCCTGCCCTTTGGCAACCGCTACAAGGGCTTCGCCCACCAGATCCGCCACTACAAGGAGATGACCCTGACCGGCATCCTCTGCATCGTGGACGGCGAGTCACAACAGCGACTGCAAGTGACCCTTGAACCCTACCTCGGAGGCCACGGTGGCGAAAAAGAAAAAGGCTGAGGCACCGGAGAACCACGAGCGCTGGCTGGTCTCCTATGCCGACTTCATGACATTGCTGTTCGCCCTGTTCGTGGTGCTCTATTCGTTCGCCATGGCCAAGCAGTCGGAGACCCGGGTACTGATACAGGGCTTTATCGAGTCGCTCGGCAAGATAGGCCTGGTCTCGCTGCCTGCGGGCTCCCCCGTGATGCAGGGGGGCACAGGTATCCTGGAGCCCGAGTCCAAGACCACCCCGGGTACGTCGCAGCAGGAGAAGGTGCTCGACACCGAGGCTCCTGCATCGGCCTCCGATCCCTTCAACGAGACCATAGGCTCGTCCGAGAAGCCCAGTGCGACCGAATCCTGGCCCCACAAGACCAAGGAGCAGGACTGGACCATCAGCACCAAGCAGAAGCTGGAGCAGCAGCTCAAGAGCCAGATCGAATCCAAGGAGATCGAAGTAGAACAGCTAGGCAGCCAGCTGGTGATCCGCATCGGCGAGAAGACCCTGTTCCCGGCGGACTCGGCCTTCCTGCAACCCCAGTTCATCCCCCTGGTCAACAAGGTCTCCGACGTCCTGGCCGATATCCCCGGCATGGTGGTGGTCACCGGCCACACCGACAACTCCCAGGCACCGGTGGAACTCTATCGCAACAACTGGGAGCTGTCGGTGTTGCGGGCGGCCACCATAGTCCACACCCTGCTGACCAATCCCAAGCTGGACTCGCGACGGGTCATTGCACAAGGGGTGGCAGACACCCAGCCCCGTTATCCCAATGACACCCCGGAACACCGCCAGGCCAATCGGCGGGTGGAGATCGTGCTCTCCCAGGGCAAAGCGGCGGAACAGGCCCTGCCCCTCCTCAAACCCTGAAACAGACCCCGCCATGCGGGGTCTTTTCTCTCCTGCGACGCCTCCCTCTTTTCAAACATTCCCTGTTTTTGGGGCCTCTCAAAAACGATTGAAAACGATTCTCAAATGAGAAAATTGACCCCGCTAGCAAAACGCGATTTTCCCTCTGATGATTAATAATTAATCCGCTGAAATGGCATGTAAATCAGTATGAAAGTGGCATACTACGTAACACCATTGTTAAGTCACATGATTAATTTGGTTAGGGAAAACCTATATGTTTGCTGATATTGCCGTCCAGCATTGGGCTTTTGCTGTCTATGTCATTGGCGCCATCTGCATCTGCCTCATCATGATAGGTCTGGCAGCTCTGCTGGGGGGTCGTGCCTATGGCCGAGCCAAGAACAAACCCTTCGAGTCAGGCGTGGATTCCGTGGGCAACGCCCGCCTGCGCTTCTCCGCCAAGTTTTATCTGGTCGCCATGTTCTTCGTCATCTTCGATGTCGAGGCGCTCTATCTCTTTGCCTGGTCCGTGTCCGTTCGGGAAAGCGGCTGGGTCGGCTTCATAGAAGCCACCATCTTCATCACCTTGCTGCTGGTAGGCCTCATCTACCTGTGGCGCATCGGCGCCCTCGACTGGGCGCCGAAAAAGCGTGTCCTGACTGACAAGAAACCAGACTGAACTACCGATTATCTCTTTGAGGTTGCACCATGAAGTACACCCTGACCCGGATTGACCCGGATGCGCCCGTCGAGCGCTACCCCCAGGAACAGCGCCAGACCGTCGATGATCCACTGGCGCAGCAAGCGACCCGTGGCATCATGATCGGGCGTCTCGAAGAGGTGCTGCAAGACACCGTCAACTGGGGCCGCAAGAACTCCCTCTGGCCCTACAACTTCGGCATCTCCTGCTGCTATGTGGAGATGTGTACCGCCTTCACTTCCCCCCATGACGTGGCCCGCTTCGGCGCCGAAGTCATTCGCGCCTCACCGCGCCAGGCGGACTTCATGGTGATCGCCGGTACCCCCTTCATCAAGATGGCGCCCGTCATCCAGCGCCTCTATGAACAGTTGCTCGAACCCAAGTGGGTCATCTCCATGGGCGCCTGTGCCAACTCCGGCGGCATGTACGACATCTACTCCGTCGTCCAGGGGGTGGACAAGTTCCTGCCGGTCGACGTCTACATTCCGGGCTGCCCGCCCCGCCCCGAGGCCTTCCTGCAGGCCCTGATGCTGCTGCAGGACTCCATCGGCAAGGAACGCCGTCCCCTCTCCTGGGTAGTGGGAGATCAGGGGGTCTATCGCCCCCAGATGCAGGCCGAGAAGGAACGCAAGCGCGGCGAGCGGATCAACGTGACCAACCTGCGCACGCCGGATGAGATCTGACCATGAAACTGACTCGAGAATTCCCAAGCAACTACACCATGGCCCAGTGGCAAACCGCCGATCACGCCGATGCCCAGGTGGTGGGCGAGCTGTTCGCCCACTTCGGCGCCGAGCGCTTCACCGTGCAGAGCACCCGCACCGGTGTCCCCGTCATCTGGCTCTCCCGGGAACTGCTGCTGGACGTGATGGGGTTCCTTAAAACGCTGCCCTCCCCCTTCGTGATGCTGTTCGACTTGAGCGCCACCGACGAACGGATGCGCAGCCATCGCCACGGTCTGCCCGAGAGCGACTTCACCGTCTTCTATCACCTCGTCTCCATCGACCGCAACGCCGACGTCATGCTGAAGGTGCCGCTCAAGGAGAGCGATCTGCATCTGCCCACCGTCAGCCGCCACTTCCCCAACGCCAACTGGTACGAGCGTGAAGTGTGGGATCTGATGGGCATCACCTTCGACGGCCACCCCCATCTGACCCGCATCATGATGCCCAAGAGCTGGCAGGGACACCCGCTACGCAAGGACTACCCGGCGCGGGCGACCGAGTTCGATCCCTTCATGCTCGATGCGGTCAAGCAGGATCAGGAGCAGGACAACCTCCTGTTCAAGCCCGAAGAGTGGGGCATGGCCCGGGGCAACGAGAACGAGGACTACATGTTCCTGAACCTCGGCCCCAACCACCCCTCCGCCCACGGCGCCTTCCGCCTGGTGCTGCAGCTCGACGGGGAGGAAATCCGCGACTGCGTGCCCGACATCGGCTATCACCACCGCGGCGCCGAGAAGATGGGAGAGCGCCAGTCCTGGCACAGCTACATCCCCTACACCGACCGGGTCGAATATCTGGGCGGCGTGATGAACAACCTGCCCTATGTGTTGGCGGTCGAGAAGCTGGCGGGCATCAAGGTGCCGGGCCGGGTCGACGTGATCCGGGTCATGATGGCGGAGCTGTTCCGCATCCAGAGCCACCTGCTGTTCCTTGGCACCTATATCCAGGACGTGGGGGCCATGACCCCGGTCTTCTTCACCTTCACCGACCGGCAGAAGATCTACACCATCATCGAAGCCATCACGGGCGCGCGTATGCACCCGGCCTGGTTCCGCATCGGCGGCGTGGCCCACGATCTGCCCACCGGCTGGGCCCGCCTCATCCAGGACAACCTGCTGAGCTGGCTGCCCAAGCGCTTGATGGAGTATGAAAAAGCCGCCATGCGCAACAGCATACTGCGCGGCCGCACCATAGGCGTCGCCGCCTACAACACGGCGCAGGCCCTGGCCTGGGGCACCACGGGGGGCGGTCTGCGCGCCACCGGCCTCAACTTCGACGTGCGCAAATGGCGTCCGTATTCCGGTTACGACCAGTTCGAGTTCGAGGTGCCGGTGGGAGCGAACGGGGATGCCTACGACCGTGCCACCGTGCGCATCGAGGAGATCCGCCAGAGTATGCGCATCATCGAGCAGTGCATGAAGAACATGCCCGAAGGGCCGTTCAAGGCGGATCACCCGCTCACCACGCCACCGCCGAAAGATCGCACCCTGCAGGACATCGAGACCCTGATCACCCACTTCCTGCAAGTCTCCTGGGGGCCCGTCATGCCGGCCGCCGAGTCCTTCCAGATGATAGAGGCGACCAAGGGGGTCAACAGCTACTACCTGACCAGTGACGGCTCCACCATGAGCTACCGGACCCGGATCCGCACCCCGAGCTTCGCCCACCTGCAGCAGATCCCCTCGGTGATCCGCGGCCAGATGGTGTCGGACCTCATCGTCTACCTGGGCAGTATCGATTTCGTTATGTCAGATGTGGATCGTTGAGTCCTCTCGCCCCGGCAGACGGGGCGAAGGGCGAGACGCGCAGTAAAGGGACAAGCCACAAAAGGTCAAGTCATGAGCCAATGTCAGTGTCACAATAACCAGACCCCACAAGGGCAAGGGGCATGCAGCAGCCAGCAGGGCGATTTCGTCCTGAGCCAAGCGGAGCGCGATGCCATCGAACACGAGAAACACCACTACGAAGATCCCCGTGCCGCCAGCATAGAAGCGCTCAAGATAGTGCAGCAGGCCCGCGGCTGGGTACCGGATGGTGCCATCCACGCCATCGGTGCCGAACTCGGCATCCCCGCCAGCGATGTGGAAGGGGTCGCCACCTTCTACAGCCAGATCTTCCGCCAGCCGGTGGGTCGCCACATCATTCGCGTCTGCGACAGCATGGTCTGCTACATCAACGGCCATGAACAGCTGCTGGCCGGCCTGAAAGAGGTCGTCAATCTGGCCCCCGGCCAGACCTCCCCGGATGGCCGCTTCACCCTGCTGCCGGTCTGCTGCCTCGGCAACTGCGACAAGGGACCGGCCATCATGATCGATGACGACACCTATGGCGGGCTCGACGCCGTCAGCCTGCTCAAGACCCTGGAGGCTTACCCATGAGCATCCAGCCAGGCAAGACTCTCGCCTCCCTCGGCACCGCCAACCGCATCCCCCGCGCTGCCGAGACGCATCCCCTCACCTGGCGCCTGCGGGACGACGGCCAGCCGGTCTGGCTCGAGGAGTACCAGGCCAAGCAGGGCTACGAGGCCGCTCGCAAGGCACTTGGCCAGATGAGCCCGGACGAGATTGTCAGCACCGTCAAGGATGCCGGCCTCAAGGGGCGCGGAGGCGCAGGCTTCTCCACCGGGGTGAAGTGGGGACTGATGCCCAAGGACGAGAGCATGAACATCCGTTACCTGCTCTGCAACGCCGACGAGATGGAGCCGAACACCTACAAGGATCGGCTGCTGATGGAGCAGCTGCCCCACCTGCTCATCGAGGGGATGATCATCTCGGCCAGGGCCCTCAAGGCCTATCGCGGCTACATCTTCCTGCGCGGCGAGTACGTGGACGCCGCCATCCACCTGCGCCGCGCCGTGGAAGAAGCCAAGGCCGCCGGGCTCCTTGGCAAGAACATCCTGGGCTCGGGATTTGATTTCGAGCTGTTCGTCCACACCGGCGCCGGCCGCTACATCTGCGGCGAGGAGACTGCCCTCATCAACTCCCTGGAAGGGCGGCGCGCCAACCCGCGTGCCAAACCCCCCTTCCCCGCCGTTTCCGGCGTCTGGGGCAAACCCACCTGCGTCAACAACGTCGAAACCCTGTGCAACGTGCCCGCCATCATCGGCAACGGTGTGGCCTGGTATCAGGGGCTGGCGCTGCCAGGTTCGGAAGATCACGGCACCAAGCTGATGGGCTTCTCCGGCAAGGTGAACACCCCGGGGCTGTGGGAGCTGCCCTTTGGCATCACCGCCCGCGAGCTGTTCGAGGAGTACGCCGGCGGCATGAAACCCGGCTATCGCCTCAAGGCCTGGCAACCGGGCGGCGCCGGTACCGGCTTCCTGCTGCCCGAACACCTGGATGCCCAGATGTATGCCGGCGGCATCGGCAAGGTCGGCACCCGGATGGGGACGGGCCTTGCCATGGCGGTGGACGACAGCATCAACATGGTCTCTCTGCTGCGCAACATGGAGGAGTTCTTCGCCCGCGAATCCTGCGGCTGGTGCACCCCCTGCCGCGACGGCCTGCCCTGGAGCGTCAAGATCCTGCGGGCCCTGGAGCGGGGTGAAGGCCAGCCCGAGGATCTCGCCACCCTGGAGCAGCTGGTCAGCTTCCTCGGCCCGGGCAAGACCTTCTGCGCCCACGCCCCAGGTGCCGTCGAGCCCCTTGGCAGTGCGATGAAGTATTTCCGCTCCGAATTCGAGGCCGGAGTCAAGGCCGCGCAGGACAATCACAAGCTGTTCAAGGGCATCCAGCCCAACCTGCTGGGCGAGCGCTGGTAAGCGCCGGGACGCATCGGGCAATAGCCGATTTCACAAAACAGGTTTCAGGGAAGTTGTATGGCAACCATTCATGTAGACGGTAAAGAGTACGAGGTAGACGGGGCAGACAACCTGCTGCAAGCCTGTCTGTCGCTGGGTCTGGACGTCCCCTATTTTTGCTGGCACCCGGCGCTGGGTAGCGTCGGTGCCTGCCGCCAGTGTGCGGTCAAACAGTATCAGAATGCCGACGACAAACGCGGCCGCCTGGTCATGTCCTGCATGACCCCCTCCACCGATGGCACCTATATCTCCATCGAGGACGAAGAGGCGAAGGAGTTTCGCAAGACGGTGGTGGAGTGGCAGATGACCAACCACCCCCACGACTGCCCGGTGTGCGAAGAGGGCGGCGCCTGCCACCTGCAGGACATGACGGTGATGACCGGCCACAACAGCCGCCGCTACCGCTTCACCAAGCGCACCCACCAGAACCAGGATCTGGGCCCCTTCATCAACCACGAGATGAACCGCTGCATCGCCTGCTATCGCTGCGTGCGCTACTACAAGGATTACGCCGGTGGCGAGGATCTCGGGGTCTATGGCGCCCACGACAACGTCTACTTCGGCCGGGTCGAGGATGGCACCCTGGAGAGCGAGTTCTCCGGCAACCTGGTGGAGGTCTGCCCCACCGGCGTCTTCACCGACAAGACCCACTCCGAGCGCTACAACCGCAAGTGGGACATGCAGTTCGCCCCCAGCATCTGCCAGGGGTGCTCCGTCGGCTGCAACATCAGCCCGGGTGAGCGCTACGGTGAGCTGCGCCGCATCGAGAACCGCTTCCACGGCGCCCTGAACCACTACTTCCTGTGCGATCGCGGTCGCTTCGGCTACGGTCACGTCAACCTGGCCGACCGCCCCCGCCAGCCCCTCTTGCAAGAGGGTGGCGACAGGCTGGCCATCACGGTGGACGGTGCCCTGAACCGCGCCGCCGATGCCCTGCGCACCGCCTCCGGCCTCATCGGCATCGGCTCGCCCCGGGCGTCGCTTGAGAGCAACTACGCCCTGCGCGAGCTGGTGGGGGCCGCCAACTTCTACTCTGGTGTTGAGCAGAGCGAATGGGAATGCCTGCAGAAGATGCTGCAGATCCTGGAGCAGGGCGGTGTGCGCACCCCCAGCCTGCGCGACATGGAAGAGGCCGACGCCGTGCTGGTGCTCGGCGAAGACGTCACCCAGACCGCCGCCCGCATCGCCCTGGCCCTGCGCCAGGCGGTCAAGGGCAAGGGCCGCGAGATCGCCCGCAAGCTGAAAGTGGATCTCTGGCAGGTCGCCGCAGTGCAGACCCTGGCCCAGAACGAACGCTACCCCCTGCTCATCACCAGCCTGGATGCCACCCGTCTGGACGACGTGGCGAGCGGCACCCTGCACGCCCCTCACGCGGATCAGGCGCGCCTTGGCTTCGCCATCGCCCACCTGCTGGATGCTTCTGCTCCGGCGCCGACGGATCTTGCTCCCGAGCAGCAGGCCCTGGCAGCCCGCTGGGCCGAACTGCTCGGCAGCGCCAGGAAGCCCCTCATCATCGCAGGCAATGGTGCCCGCTCATTGGCCCTGATCGAGGCGGCCAGCAACATCGCCCGCGCCCTCAAGGGCCGCGGCCAGGCGGTGGAGCTCGCCCTGGTGGCCCAGGAGGTCAACAGTCTGGGGCTGGCCATGCTGGCCCGGGATGCCGCCCCCCTGGAGGCCGCTCTCGAGCGCATCGAAGGGGAGGAGAAACTCGCCCTGGTGGTGCTGGAGAACGATCTCTACCGCCGTGCGCCGCGCAGCCGGGTGGATGCCGCCCTGGATCGCCTGCAGCACCTGCTGGTGGTGGATCACCAGGCCAGCCAGACCGCCCAGAAGGCGAGCCTGGTGCTGCCCGCCGCCAGCTTCGCCGAGGCGGACGGTACCCAGGTCAACATGGAAGGTCGCGCCCAGCGCTTCTTCCAGGTCTATTCCCCCGCCTTCTACGACGCCGACATCCAGGTGCGCGAGAGCTGGCGCTGGCTGGCCGCCCTGCAAGGGGCACTGGCGCGCAAGCCCCTGCGCTGGAACACCTTCGACGACGTGAGCGCCGAGTGCGCAGCCAGCACCCCGCAGCTCGGTGCCATGCGCGAGCCCGCCCCCAACGCCGGCCTGCGCATTCGCGGCATGAAGCTCGCCCGCGAGCCGCACCGCTACAGCGGCCGCACCTCCATGCTGGCGGATCAGAACGTGAGCGAGCCCCGGGTGGCGCAGGATCCCGACTCCCCGTTCGCCTTTTCCATGGAAGGCTACGCCGGTGCCCGCCAGCCCCTCTCCCAGGTGCCCTTCGCCTGGGCGCCGGGCTGGAACTCGCCGTCTGCCTGGAACAAGTTCCAGGACGAGGTGGGTGGCAACCTGCGCGCCGGGGATCCCGGCCGTCGCCTGCTGGAACCGGGCGAGGACAGCCTCGGCTGGTTCGATGTCATCCCCGCCCCCTTCCACGCCCAGGCAGCCCTGCAGGTGGTGAGTTACGATCAGCTGTTCGGCGGCGAAGAACTCTCCGCCCGCAGTCCGGTCATCCAGGCCCGCATGGGCGAGCCCGCCCTGGTGCTGAACCACGCAGACGCGGCTCGTCTCGCCCTGAGTGCCGGCAGCCAGGTGGCTTTCTCCTGGGGTGGCAATCACTGGCGCCTGCGCCTTCGCGTCAGCGATGCCCTGGCCCGGGGCCTGGTGGGGCTGCCGCTCGGGGTGAACGGCCTGCCGACCGCCCTGCACCACGCCCTGATCGATAACCTGCAGGAGGTGATCGCATGAGCGACTCGCTGATGGATCTGTTGCTGGAGATCGGCAAGGCCCTGATCGTGCTGGTGGGGATAGTGGGGGCCGGTGCCTTCATGAGCTTCATCGAGCGCCGTCTGCTGGCACTCTGGCAGGATCGTTACGGCCCCAACCGGGTTGGCCCCTTCGGTCTGCTGCAGCTGGCGGCCGACATGGTCAAGATGTTCTTCAAGGAGGACTGGATCCCGCCGTTCGCGGATCGCCGGATCTTCGTGCTGGCCCCCATCATCGCCTTCACCGCCTTCATCCTGGCGTTTGCGGTGGTGCCCATCACCCCCACCTGGGGCGTGGCGGATCTCAACGTGGGCCTGCTCTACATCCTGGCCATCGCGGGGCTGGCGGTCTACGCCGTGCTGTTCGCCGGCTGGTCGAGCAACAACAAGTACTCCCTGCTCGGCAGCCTGCGCGCCTCGGCCCAGACCCTCTCCTACGAGGTGTTCCTCGGTCTCTCGCTCATGGGCATCGTCATCCAGACCGGCAGCTTCAACCTGCGTGACATCGTCGAGGCCCAGGCCGGCATGTGGAACGTGATCCCCCAGATCCTGGGCTTCGTCACCTTCCTGTTCGCCGGGGTCGCCGTCACCCACCGCCACCCGTTCGATCAGCCGGAAGCCGAGCAGGAGCTCGCCGATGGCTATCACATCGAGTACGCGGGCATGAAGTGGGGTCTCTTCTTCGTGGGCGAGTACATCGGCATCGTGCTGATCTCCTCCCTCATCGTGACCCTCTTCTTCGGTGGCTGGCACGGCCCCTGGCTGCCGCCCTTCATCTGGTTCGCCCTGAAGACCGCCTGCTTCATGGTGTTCTTCATCCTGCTGCGGGCCTCCCTGCCCCGCCCGCGCTTCGACCAGGTGATGTCCTTTGGCTGGAAAGTGTGCCTGCCCCTGACCCTGCTCAACATGCTGGTCACAGGCGCAGTCGTGCTGCTGAACATGTAATGAGGCACCAATGAAAATTACGAGCATTATCAAGGGTGTCGGCACCCAATTACGCAGTCTGGGGATGGTTTTTTCCCATGCCTGGCGCCCTCGCGAGACCCTGAGCTACCCGGAACAGCCGGTCTATGCCGCCCCGCGTTTTCGCGGCCGCATCGTGCTGACCCGCGACCCCGACGGCGACGAGCGCTGTGTGGCGTGCAACCTGTGCGCCGTGGCCTGCCCGGTCGGCTGCATCTCCCTGCAGAAGGCGGAACGGGAAGACGGCCGCTGGTACCCGGAGTTCTTTCGCATCAACTTCTCCCGCTGCATCTTCTGCGGCCTGTGCGAGGAGGCCTGCCCCACCACCGCCATCCAGCTGACGCCGGATTTCGAGATGGGAGAGTATCGCCGCCAGGATCTGGTCTACGAGAAGGAAGATCTGCTGATAAGCGGCCCCGGCAAGTACCCGGACTACAACTTCTACCGCATGAGCGGGATGGCCATCGACGGCAAGCCGAAAGGGGATGCCGAGAACGAAGCCAAGCCCATCGATGTCAAGAGCCTGCTGCCCTAGGAGTCAATCATGGAACTGGCATTCTATGCCGCGGCCCTGGTCGCCGTTTACAGCACGCTGCGGGTGATCAGCACCAGCAACCCCATGCACGCGCTGCTCAATCTCATCATCTCCCTCATCGCCGTGGCCATGATCTTCTTCTGCCTGGGCGCCGCCTTCGCGGGGGCCCTGCAGGTGATCGTCTACGCGGGCGCCATCATGGTGCTGTTCGTGTTCGTGGTGATGATGCTGAACCTGGGGAGCGCCCAGGATCAGGAGAAGAAGTGGCTCACCCCCACCACCTGGGGTGGCCCCGCCCTGCTCTCCCTCGTCCTGCTGGGCTTCCTGGCCCACGGCATCCTCGGTGTGACCGGCGGCACGCTTGGCCAGACCGACGTCAGCGCCAAAGAGGTCGGCATCGCCCTGTTCGGACCCTATGTGCTGGCGGTGGAGCTCGCCTCCATCCTGCTGCTCGCGGGTCTGGTCACCGCCTATCACCTTGGCCGCGAGGACAAGAGCGGCGAAGTGCTCTCGGTGCCCCGCACCACACAAGAAGGAGGTCAGCAATGAGCGGCATTCCCATGGTGATGCATAACCTGCTGCTGGCGGCCTGCCCCCTTTCCATCCAGCAAGCGCAAGGAGAATGGCGATGAGTGGAATACCCATGGAACACGGCCTTCTGCTGGCGGCCATCCTGTTCGCCATCGGCTTGTGCGGCCTGCTGATACGCCGCAACCTACTGTTTATCCTCATGAGTATCGAAATCATGATGAACGCGTCCGCCCTGGCGTTCGTGGTGGCGGGTAGCCGCTGGGCCCAGGCCGACGGCCAGATCATGTACATACTGGTGATTTCTCTGGCGGCAGCGGAGGCCAGTATCGGCCTCGCCCTGTTACTGCTGCTCTATCGTCGTTACCACACCCTGAACGTGGACACTGTGAGCGAGATGCGCGGATGAGCCTCCTATATCTGACTTTTCTGTTCCCTCTGTTGGGATGGTTGCTGCTGGCCTTCTCCCTCGGCCGCCTCGGTGAGCGCACCTCTGCGCTCATCGGCGTCGGCAGCATAGGCCTGTCGGCCCTGACTACCCTCTGGGTCGGCATCGATTTCCTCAACACCATGCCGAAAGGCGGCGTCTATACCCAGACCCTGTGGCAGTGGATGACGGTGGGCGAGTTCCAGCCCGCCTTCCGCCTCTCCCTGGACGGGCTGTCGCTCACCATGCTGGGGGTGGTGACCGGGGTGGGCTTCTTCATCCACCTGTTCGCCTCCTGGTACATGCGCGGGGAAGAGGGTTACTCCCGCTTCTTCACCTACACCAACCTCTTCATCGCCAGCATGCTGTTCCTGGTGCTGGCAGACGATCTGCTGTTCGTCTACCTGGGGTGGGAAGGGGTGGGCCTGTGCAGCTACCTGCTGATCGGCTTCTACTACCGCAACCCCGCCAACGGGGCGGCCGCCCTCAAGGCGTTCGTGGTGACCCGGGTCGGTGACGTCTTCCTCGCCATCGGGCTCTTCGTGCTCTATCGCGAACTCGGCACCCTCAACATCCACGAGCTGCTGGTAAGGGCCCCGGCGATGTTTGCCGACGGCTCCCCTGCCCTGTCGTTCGCCTGCCTGATGCTGCTCGGCGGCGCGGTCGGCAAGTCCGCCCAGCTGCCGCTGCAGACCTGGCTGGCGGATGCCATGGCGGGTCCGACCCCGGTCTCGGCGTTGATCCACGCGGCCACCATGGTGACGGCGGGGGTCTACCTCATCGCCCGTACCCACGGTCTCTTCCTGCTCGCCCCCGAGATCCTGCATCTGGTGGCCGTCGTAGGTGCCGTGACCCTGGTGCTGGCAGGCTTCGCCGCCTTGGTGCAGACCGACATCAAGCGGATCCTGGCCTACTCCACCATGAGCCAGATCGGCTACATGTTCCTGGCCCTGGGGGTCGGTGCCTGGGAAGGGGCCATCTTCCACCTGATGACCCACGCCTTCTTCAAGGCGCTCTTGTTCCTCTCCGCCGGTGCCGTCATCAATGCGACCCACCACGAGCAGAACATCTTCAAGATGGGGGGCCTGCGCAAGAGTCTGCCCCTGGTCTACGCCTGCTTCCTGGTGGGGGGCTCGGCGCTCGCCGCGCTGCCGCTGGTGACCGCCGGCTTCTACAGCAAGGACGCCATCCTCTGGCAGGTGCAGGCCAGCGGCCAGAGCGCCCTGCTGTGGGCGGGTCTGGGCGGGGCCTTCCTGACCTCCCTCTACACCTTCCGCCTCATCTTCATCGCCTTCCACGGCAAGGCGCAGACCGAGGCTCACGCCGGCCACGGCCTGGCCCACCAGCTGCCGCTGCTGGTGCTGCTGGTGCTCTCCACCGGTGTGGGAGCCCTCATCGTGCCGCCGCTGGCCGGTGTGCTGCCGGCGGGCCCGGGGGATCAGATCGAGGAGGGTCGCCATGCCCTGGAGATCCTCTCCGGACTCATCGCCGTGGCAGGCATCGCGTTGGCCGCCTTCCTGTTCCTGGGCGAGCGCCGTCTGGTGAAGGGTATCGCCGAGAGCGGGCCTGGCCGTCTGCTGGGTACCCTCTGGTTCAACGCCTGGGGCTTTGACTGGCTCTATGACCTGCTCTGGGTCAAGCCCTACCTGCTGGCCACCCGGCTGCTCGGCAAGGACCCGCTGGACCGATTGATGAATCTGCCCGCCGTGCTGGCACAAGCCGGCCACCAGCTGCTGGCATGGACCGTCTCCGGCAAGCTGCGCTGGTATGCCGCCTCCATGGGGATGGGTGCCGCCCTGATCCTGGCCCTGCTGCTGCTCGGTTGATCCCATGGCATTTCAATTTCACGCAGGCCTGCGGGCCTGCACAACGACCAGAACATAGACGAGAGCTGATATCGTGACCTTACTCTGGATCTTGTTAATACCCTTCATCGGCGGCTTGCTCTGCTGGCAGATGGAGCGACTCGGCGGCCAGTTCGTCCGCTGGGTGGCCCTCGCCTCCATGAGCGCCTGCCTGGTGCTCTCCAGCGCCATCTGGCTCGGCGGTGACTTCACCCTGGCCAACCCCGGCCTGCCCGTCTGGGCGGCAGAGTGGCAACAGCCCTGGATCCCCCGCTTCGGCATCTCATTGCATCTGGCGGTGGACGGCCTGTCGCTCCTGATGGTGATGCTCACCAGCTTCATCGGCGTGCTGGCCATCCTCTGTTCCTGGAAGGAGATCGTGCAGCGCATCGGCTTCTTCCACCTGAACCTGCTGTGGATCCTGGGGGGCGTGCTCGGCGTCTTCATGGCGGTGGACCTGTTCCTCTTCTTCTTCTTCTGGGAGATGATGCTGGTCCCCATGTACTTCCTGATCGCGCTCTGGGGACACTCGGTCACCGACGGCAAGTCGCGCATCAACGCCGCCACCAAGTTCTTCATCTACACCCAGGCGAGCGGCCTCATCATGCTGGTGGCCATCCTGGGCCTGGTGCTGACCCACCACGCCGCCACCGGCGTCTTCACCTTCAACTATCAGGAGCTGCTGAACACCCCCATGAGCAGCACGGTACAGTGGCTGCTGATGCTGGGCTTCTTCATCGCCTTCGCGGTCAAGATGCCCCTGGTGCCCCTGCACGGCTGGCTGCCTGACGCCCACAGCCAGGCGCCCACCGCAGGCTCCGTGGATCTCGCTGGCATCCTGCTCAAGACCGCCGCCTACGGCCTGCTGCGCTTCACCCTGCCGCTGTTCCCCGAGGCCTCCGCCGAGTTCGCTCCCTACGCCATGGGCCTCGGCCTCATCGGCATCGTCTACGGCGCCCTGCTGGCGTTCGCCCAGACCGACATCAAGCGGCTGGTGGCCTACACCAGCATCTCCCACATGGGCTTCGTGATGATCGCCATCTATTCCGGCAGCGAGCTCGCCCTGCAGGGTGCCGTGGTGCAGATGATCGCCCACGGTCTCTCCGCCGCCGGCCTCTTCATCCTGTGCGGCCAGCTCTACGAGCGCCTGCACACCCGGGACCTGCGCCAGATGGGCGGCCTCTGGGGACGCCTGCGCTACCTGCCCGGCGTCATGCTGTTCTTCTCTGTGGCCTCCCTCGGGATGCCGGGCACCGGCAACTTCGTCGGCGAGTTCCTGATCCTCATCGGCAGCTTCCAGGTGGCCCCCATCATGACCGTCATCGCCACCTTCGGCCTGGTGCTGGCATCGGTCTACTCCCTCATCATGCTGCAGCGCGCCTGCTTCGGTACCCCCAAGGAGGAGAGCGTGCTCAAGGGGCTGGACAAGCGGGAACTGGCCATGATGCTGACCATCGCCGGCCTCCTGGTGCTGCTCGGCCTCTATCCCCAGCCGGTGCTGGATACCGCCAGCAGCAGTCTCCTGAGCGTGCTGCACTGGTATGCGCTGCCAGACACGGGAGCGCTGCAATGATGCTTTCTCTTTCGCCTTCCATGTCCATGTCGGGAGCCCTGTCATGACGTTTACTGCTTCTCAACTGCTGGCCCTGCTGCCCCTGCTGCTGACCACAGGGGCCATGGTGGCCCTGATGCTGGCCATCGCCTGGAAGCGCTGCGACGACACCGCCTTCGTGGTGACCATTGCCGGCCTCAACCTGGCGCTCTTCTCCCTGCCCGTCGTGATGGCCCAGGGGGATCAGGGGGTCACGCCCCTGCTGCAAGTGGACAGCTATGCGGTCTTCTACATGGGGCTGGTGCTCATCGGCGCCCTGGCCACCTGTACCTTCGGCCGCACCTGGCTCAAGGGCTACCCGGACAACCGGGAAGAGTTCTACCTGCTGCTGCTCATCGCCACTGCCGGTGGTCTGGTGCTGGCGGGCTCCCGCCATCTCGCGTCCCTGTTTATCGGGATCGAGATGCTGACCCTGCCCATGTTCGGCCTGGTGGGCTATGCCTATCGCGAGCGCCATTCGCTGGAGGCCAGCATCAAGTACATGGTGCTCTCCGCCAGCGCCACCGCCTTCCTGCTGTTCGGCATGGCGCTGCTCTATGCCCAGGCGGGGAGCCTCAGCTTCAGCGATCTCGGCCTGACCCTGGCCCAGAGCCCGGCCCACCACCCGCTGCTGATGGGGGGCTTCGGCCTGATGCTGGTAGGTTTCGCCTTCAAGCTCTCCCTCGCCCCCTTCCACCTCTGGACCCCGGACGTCTACGAAGGGGCCCCTGCACCTGTGGCCACCTTCCTCGCCACCGTGAGCAAGATCGCCGTGTTCTGCGTGCTGCTGCGCTTCTACCTGGCGGTGCCGGCCACCTCGGATCCCATGATCCACTGGCTGCTGGCGGCCATGGCGGTCATCTCCATCGTGGTCGGCAACCTCCTGGCACTGATCCAGACCAACATCAAGCGGATGATGGGTTACTCCTCCATCTCCCACTTCGGCTACCTGCTGGCGGTGGTGGTGGCGAGTCGCCTCGGCGAGATGCCGGTGGAAGCGGCCGGCGTCTATCTGCTGATGTACCTCTTCACCAGCCTGGGGGCCTTCGGCGTCATCAGCATGATGTCCAGCCCCTATCGCGGCAAGGATGCGGACTCCCTGCACAGCTATCGCGGCCTGTTCTGGAAGCGCCCCTATCTGACGGCGGTGATGACGGTGATGATGCTCTCCCTCGCGGGCATCCCCATGACGCTGGGCTTCATCGGCAAGTTCTACCTCATCGGCGTCACCGTGGATGCCAAGCTGTGGTGGCTCAGTGGCGCCATCGTGCTCGGCAGTGCCCTGGGGCTCTACTACTACCTGCGGGTCATGGTCACCCTCTACCTGCGCGAGCCCGGCATGCAACTGCGCGATGCCACGGCCGACTGGGCCTTCTCCTCCGGGGGCCTGGTGGTACTGCTCTCCGCCATCCTGGTGGTAGCGCTCGGCATCTATCCCCAGCCTGTCATCAGCCTGGTGCAGGGCTTTCAGCACGTGGTGCTGCGTTAAGCCCCTGGCACACAACAAAAACCGGCCCCTGAGGCCGGTTTTTTTATCTCCCGGGATACTGCTCCCCGGGGGCAGCCCGGATCAGGGTGCCTGCCCCCTCCCCTCTTAGCCCGCTTCCCGTATTGCTCTGACCAGTGTGCATCTGCCTCCGGCCATCGGCTCACAGGATTGAAGAGTGCCCCACCCGCCCATAAAAAAACCGGCCACGGGGGCCGGTTCTGATTCGGAGCTCAAGTACGCGCGGGATTAACCCAGGCGCACCCGGGCGTTTCTGAACATGCGCATCCAGGCGCCATCCTCGCCCCAGTTGTCCGGGTGCCAGGAGTTCGCCACGGTGCGGAACACCCGCTCCGGGTGCGGCATCATGATGGTGGCGCGACCGTCCGTGGTGGTCACCGCAGTGATGCCCGCCGGTGCGCCGTTCGGGTTGGCCGGGTACTGCTCGGTCACGTTGCCGCGGTTGTCCACGAAACGCAGGCCCACCAGACCGCTCTGTTGCAGCGCATCCAGGTGAGCGCCGTCGCGCACTTCCACGCGCCCTTCCCCGTGGGAGACGGCAATCGGCATCACGGAGCCCGCCATGCCGGCGAAGAAGGCGGACGGAGAGTCCTGCACTTCCACCAGGCTGAAGCGCGCCTCGAAACGCTCGGAGCGGTTGCGCACGAAGCGCGGCCAGAGATCGGCCCCCGGGATCAGGGTGCGCAGGTTGGACATCATCTGGCAGCCGTTGCACACGCCCAAGGAGAGGGTATCGCCGCGCTCGAAGAAGCGCTGGAACTGCTCGCGGGCATTGTCGTTGAACAGGATGGACTTGGCCCAGCCTTCGCCCGCCCCCAGCACGTCACCGTAGGAGAAGCCGCCACAGGCCACCAGGGTCTGGAACTCCTCCAGCTTGATGCGGCCACTGAGGATGTCGCTCATATGCACGTCCACCGCGGCAAAGCCGGCGCGGTCGAACGCCGCCGCCATCTCCACGTGGGAGTTGACCCCCTGCTCGCGCAGCACCGCCAGACGGGGGGAGACCCCGCGGGCGATGTAGGGCGCGGCCACGTCCTCGGACGGGTTGTAGGTCAGTCGTGCCTGCAGGCCCGGGTCGGTGGCGTCCTGGCGGGCGGCGTGCTCCTGATCCGCGCACTCCGGGTTGTCACGCAGGCGCTGCATCTGCCAGCTGGTCTCACCCCAGATGGTGCGAAGGGCGGTGCGGCTCGCGCGGTACACTTCGGTGCCGGCACGCTGGAACAGGATGAGGTCGTCTTCGCGCACCGTGCCCAGCACATGGGAGCAGGCGGCCAGGCCGTGGCCGGCCAGCAGGGTCAGCACCGCTTCCTTGTCGTCGCGGCGCACCTGGATGACGGCACCCAGCTCCTCGTTGAACAGGGCCGGCAGCAGGTCACCACCCACGCGGTCGAGCTGGATGTCGAGGCCGCAGTGGCCGGCAAACGCCATCTCGGTCAGGGTGACGAAGAGGCCGCCGTCGGAGCGGTCGTGGTAGGCGATCAGCTTGCGATCCGCCACCAGCGCCTGGATGGCGTTGAAGAAGCCCTTGAGCTGGACCGGGTTGTCCAGATCCGGGGCGCTTTGCCCCAGCTGACGGTAGACCTGGGCCAGGGCGGAGGCGCCGAGGCGCTGCTTGCCGTTGCCAAGATCGATGAGGATGAGGTCGGTTTCACCGAGATCGGTGCGCAGCTGCGGCGTCACTGTGTTGCGCACGTCTTCCACCCGCGCAAAGGCGGAGATGAGCAGGGAGAGCGGCGAGGTGACGCTGTGCTCCTCCCCGTCCTGCTGCCAGCGGGTCTTCATGGACATGGAGTCCTTGCCCACCGGGATGGTGATGCCCAGGGCCGGGCAGAGCTCCTCGCCCACCGCCTTCACCGCCTCGTAGAGACCGGCATCTTCCCCCGGGTGACCGGCGGCAGACATCCAGTTGGCGGAGAGCTTGACCCGCTTGAGCGATCCGATGTGGGCCGGCGCCAGGTTGGTCAGGGCCTCGGCCACCGCCATACGGGCCGACGCCGCATGAGACAGCAGCGCCACCGGGGTACGCTCGCCCATGGACATGGCTTCGCCGTGATAGCTGTCGTAGGTGGCGGCGGTGACGGCGCAATCGGCCACCGGGATCTGCCAGGGGCCGACCATCTGGTCGCGGTTGACCAGGCCCGTCACCGAGCGATCGCCGATGGTGATAAGGAAGGATTTCTCCGCCACGGTCGGCAGACGCAGCACGCGCTCGGTGGCGTCGCTCAAGGTGATGCCGTCCAGTTGCAGCGCCTTGCCCTGGGCGGGCAGGCTCTGCACGTCGCGGTGCATCTTGGGCGCCTTGCCGAGCAGCACGTCCAGCGGCAGATCGATGGGCTGATTGTCGAAGTGCGCATCGGACAGGGTCAGGTGCTTCTCTTCGGTGGCGGTGCCGATGACGGCATAGGGGGCGCGTTCGCGCTCGCACAGGGCCTTGAACAGGGGCAGCTTGTCCTGGGCCACGGCCAGCACGTAACGCTCCTGGGACTCGTTGCACCAGACTTCCAGCGGGCTCATGCCCGGCTCGTCGTTCGGGATGGCGCGCAAATCGAAGCGACCACCGCGATCGCCGTCGCTCACCAGCTCCGGCATGGCGTTGGAGAGGCCACCGGCCCCCACGTCGTGGATGAAGACGATGGGGTTCTCATCCCCCAGCTGCCAGCAGCGGTCGATCACTTCCTGACAGCGGCGCTCCATCTCGGGGTTGTCACGCTGCACGGAGGCAAAGTCGAGATCCTCGGCAGACTGGCCGGAGGCCATGCTTGATGCGGCGCCGCCCCCCAGGCCGATGTTCATGGCCGGGCCCCCCAGCACGATCAGGGCCGCGCCCACGGGGATCTCGCCCTTCTGGACGTGCTCGGAGCGGATGTTGCCGATGCCGCCTGCCAGCATGATGGGCTTGTGGTAGCCGCGCACCTCGACGCCGTTGTGGCTCGGCACCTGCTCTTCGAAGGTGCGGAAGTAACCTAGAATGGCCGGACGACCGAACTCGTTGTTGAAGGCAGCGCCGCCGAGCGGGCCTTCCTGCATGATGTCGAAGGCGCTGACAATGCGGCTCGGCTTGCCGAAATCCTGCTCCCAGGGCTGCTCGAAGCCGGGGATGCGCAGGTTGGAGACGGAGAAGCCCACCAGGCCCGCCTTGGGCTTGGCGCCACGGCCTGTCGCGCCCTCGTCGCGGATTTCGCCGCCGGAGCCGGTGGCCGCCCCCGGGAACGGGGAGATGGCGGTCGGGTGGTTGTGGGTCTCCACCTTCATCAGGATGTCGACGCGCTCCTGGTGATACTGGTATTCGCCGCTGGCGGGGCTCGGGAAGAAGCGGCCCCCCTGACTCCCTTCCATCACGGCGGCGTTGTCTTTATAGGCAGACAGGACATGATCTGGCGTCTGCTCGAAGGTGTTCTTGATCATCTTGAACAGCGACTTGGGCTGCTGCTCACCGTCGATGGTCCAGTCGGCGTTGAAGATCTTGTGACGGCAGTGCTCGGAGTTCGCCTGGGCAAACATGTAGAGCTCGATGTCGTTGGGGTTGCGACCAAGCTTGGTGAAGTTCGTCACCAGATAGTCAATCTCGTCGTCCGCCAGGGCCAGACCCAGAGCCACGTTGGCCTCGACCAGGGCGGCGCGACCGCCACCCAGCACGTCCACCTGGGTAAAGGGACGGGGCTCGTGGTGGGCAAACAGGGCGGCGGCCTCGTTCATCTCGCCGAACACCACTTCCATCATGCGATCGTGCAGCAGGGCAGCCACATCGGCGCGCTGGGCAGCGCTCAGCTCACCCTTGGCCTGCACGTAATAGGCAATGCCGCGCTCCAGCCGTTTGACCTGTTTCAGGCCGCAGTTGTGTGCGATGTCGGTTGCTTTGGAAGACCAGGGGGAGATAGTGCCGGGGCGGGGGGTAACGAGGAACAGCTGACCGCTGGGGGTGTGTTCCGGGATGGTTGGGCCGTAGCGCAGCAGCTGGCCCAGGGTCGCTCGCTCCGGGGGCGACAGCGGGCTCGTCAGCTCGGCAAAATGCACGTATTCGGCATAGACGCTTGCTATCTCTACTCCTCTCTGTGCGCAGCTCTGCAGCAGCTTGTGGACACGAAACTCAGACAGTGCTGGGGCACCACGCAAGATTTCCATATACCTTTCTCACCAAGTTTTAGAGTGTGGGGGGATTTGAGACGCGCGTATTATAGGGATCAGCCCCAGCACGAACAAACGTTTTTCTCATCTCCCACGATGTGACTCCCTCCGGACTCTCTGGTATAAAGGGGCCTCTCTTTTGACAAATGCCGATTTTTTCAACAAGGGTACTCACCTACTTGCGCTGCATTTTTCGACTGTTTATCGGGATGATGTTGACGCTGGCCCTGGCCGGTTGCGACTTCCATACCCCCTCCAGCCAGCTGGAACAGATCCGCCAACGGGGCGAGATCCGGGTCGGCACCCTCTATGGCCCCACCTCCTACTACCAGCGTGATGACGTCGCCCAGGGCTTCGACTATGAACTGGCGCAGCTCTACGCCGACTGGCTGGGGGTCAAGCTGACCATAGTGCCGGCCTACAGCACCGCCGAGCTGGTCGAACAGCTGCAAAAGGGCAAGCTGGATCTCGCCGCCGCTGCCATCGTCGTGACCCCGGAGCGCCGCAAGCTGTTTCGCTTCGGCCCCGGCTTCTACCAGGTCTCTCCCAAGCTGGTCTACCGCAACGGCTCTCCCAGGCCCAAAGGGCTGGGGGACATCAAGGGCAGCATCGTCGTGCCGGCGGGCTCCACCGGCGAAGATCTGATGAGGGAGCTGGCCAAGCAGTACCCCAACCTCAACTGGCGCACCAACCGGGACGCGGACGTGGAGGAACTGCTCAAGCAGGTGGCCGACGGCGAGGTGGACTACACGGTGGTGCAGGACACCATACTGGCCCGTACCCAGCGCTACTATCCCGAGCTCACCGAGGGGCTGACCCTGGCCAGCAAGCAGACCGTGGCCTGGGCCATGACCAAGGTGCCCGATGACAGCCTCTACGCCAGCATCATCGATTTCTTCGGCCAGCGCTTCATGGATGGCGCCATCGCCAAGCTGGACGAGAAGTACTTCGGCCACGTGCAGAACTTCGATTTCGTCGACACCCGCACCTTCCTCAAGCGTGCCAAGAGTCTGCTGCCCAAGTACCAGGCGATGTTCCAGACCCACGCCCGAGAGATAGACTGGCGGCTGCTGGCCGCCATCAGCTATCAGGAGTCCCACTGGGACCCCCAGGCCCGCTCCTACACCGGGGTGCGCGGCATGATGATGCTGACCGAGCCCACTGCCAAGGCGATGGGGATCAGCGACCGGACCCATCCGGAGGAGAGCATCAAGGGCGGTGCCCGCTATCTAGAGGAGATGATGGATAAGGTGCCGGACTCGGTGCCGGCGGACGAGAAGGTGTGGTTCGCCCTCACCGCCTACAACATCGGCTACGGCCACATGATGGATGCGCGGCGCCTGACCAAGCAGCTTGGCAAGAATCCGGATGCCTGGAGCGACGTGAAAGAAGTGCTGCCCCTGCTGCAACAGGCACGCTGGCATCGCAAGGTGCGCTACGGCTATGCCCGTGGCGGCGAGGCGCGCAACTATGTCAACAACGTGCGCCAGTACTACCAGAGTCTGCTCTGGCTCGACAACGAACAGCAGAAGGCCCACCGCCGCGAGGAGCTGGATGAAGACGACAGCAGCGAACCGGCCGCCCCGGCAGAGCGTCCCGCCATCATCGCCGAGGTGGTCAAGCAGATCATCACGCCCTAGCCCTGGGGGTGTGTTTTCCCGGCAGATTCTCTGTTAACATCCAACCAGATCCGAGGGACGCGAGTCTGGCTTATTGCAATGTATTCATCACGTTGCACTACCTGCCCAGCCGCCCTTCGGCCGAGGAGACCAGGGAGGAGAACAAGATGCGAGCACGCAGAAGAGCCATGTTGGCCCGGAAGACCAAATGTGCCTGGAGCCCGAGACGCAAGCTCAAGCTGGCCGACACCAAGCGCAAGATATGGCACAGAAACCGCTCCTTCACGCTGCTGATAGCGGAGCACACAGTATAAACCCGGCATCCGCCGGGTTTTTTATTGCCTCACTCCGGCGCCGCCACCGCCTCGAACTGCACGGTGCGCTTGGAGACCAGGGTGTTGCAGTGATTGCAGAAGTAATCCACCGCGCCGCAGGCCCGCAGTCGCTCCAACCCCTGCCCACAGGTCGGGCACTGGGCCCGGATGTGATAGCGGGTCTGGCACTGGCTGCAGCGCGTCTCGTCGCCACGGCTGTCCAGTTCGGCCTGACAGGCCGGACACAAGGGTGCACTCATACTCGACTCCTCTCAAAGTGAATGTGCGCTGGGTGGGCCCACCGCGCCTTCCCCTCCTCCATCGACTCCAATAAAAACGGCTGCCGGTGAGGGCAGCCGCCTGGCCTTATTTCTTCGTCTTGGCCTTGAGCAGACGCTTGCGCTGGCGCTCCTGGCTCAGGGTCAGGGTGTTCTTCCTGCCCTCGAACGGGTTGACCGACTCCTGGAACTCGACCCGGATCGGGGTACCCATGATCTTCAACGACTTGCGGAAGTAGTTGATGAGATAGCGCTTGTACGAATCCGGCAGATCGTTCAGCTGGTTGCCGTGGATCACGATGCGCGGCGGGTTGTAGCCACCGGCGTGGGCATACTTCAGCTTTACCCGGCGACCGTTCACCATGGGCGGCTGGTGATCTTCCTGGGCCATCTGCATGATGCGGGTCAGCATGGCGGTGCTGGTACGACGGGTAGCGGACTCGTAGGCCTCGTTGATGGACTCGAACAGGTGGCCGACACCGCTGCCATGCAGGGCGGAGATGAAGTGAACGCGGGCGAAGTCGATGAAGCCCAGACGACGGTCCAGCTCGTTCTTGACGTCCTCTTTCACCTTCTGATCCAGGCCGTCCCACTTGTTCACCACCAGCACCACGGAGCGGCCGCTGTTGAGCACGAAGCCGAGGATGCTCAAGTCCTGATCCGTGATGGTCTCGCGGGCATCGATCACCAGCAGGCAGACGTTGGCGTCCTCGATGGCCTTCAGGGTCTTGATGACGGAGAACTTCTCCACCGTCTCGTGCACCTTGCCGCGACGACGCACGCCGGCGGTGTCGATGACCACGTACTTCTGCTCGTCACGCTCCATCGGGATGTAGACGGAGTCGCGGGTGGTGCCCGGCATGTCGTAGACGATGACGCGATCTTCACCCAGCATGCGGTTGGTCAGGGTGGACTTGCCGACGTTGGGGCGACCGACGATGGCAAACTTGATGGGCAGATCGGCGAACGGGGTCTCCTTGGTGTCCTCACGGGTGTCCAGCTCGCCGCTGGCTACCAGGCGCAGCAGGGCCTCTTCGTCGAAGTCCTCCTCTTCTTCCTGCGCTTCTTCCCCGGTGGCCGCACCGACCAGCTCTTCCAGGTGGGGAGCCAGGGCCAGCTCCAGCAGGCTCAGTACGCCACGGCCGTGGGCCGCCGCCATCTGGTAGACCTCGCCCAGGGCCAGGCCGTAGAACTCGGAGACCGCGGAATCACCGTCGATGCCGTCGGTCTTGTTGGCCACCAGAAACACCTTCTTGTGGGTCTTGCGCAGGTGCTCGGCGATGGCCTGATCCGCGGCGGTCAAGCCGGCCCGCGCATCCACCATGAAGAGCACCACGTCCGCCTCTTCGATGGCCAGCAGGGACTGCTCGGCCATCTTCAGCTCGATCCCCTCCTCGGTGCCATCGATACCGCCGGTATCGACCACGATAAATTCCAGCTCGCCCAGCTTCGCCTGGCCGTATTTGCGGTCCCGGGTCAGGCCGGGGAAGTCGGCAACCAGGGCATCCCGGGTACGGGTCAGGCGGTTGAACAGGGTGGATTTCCCCACGTTGGGGCGGCCCACCAGGGCTACTACAGGAGTCATAAAAGCCTCATTCTCAAGACGACAAAGGCTCCGGGTCCGAAGACCAGGAGCCGGATATTCCAATTATCGGGCGATCAGGGACGCTTGATGGCGTACAGCTTGCCGCCCCGGCTCTGCACATACAGGGTGTCGCCGTCCACCAGGGGCGCGGCATACAGACCACTGCTGTCGAGCTGCTGCATGGCCTTGATGGACCCGTCGGTCCGATCCAGCCAGTACAGGTAACCTTCCACATCGCCGACCACCACATAGTCACCCAGGATGACGGGGGCAGTCACGGTGCGGTTTTCCAGCTGGGTGTTGGACCACAGCTCGAGGCCATTGCGACGGTCGACCGCAAACAGGTGGCTGCGGCTGTCGGTCAATACGATGGCATTGCCGGTCACCGCCATGTCGCGGTAGCCGGAGTATTTGCGCTTCCACACCTCGTCGCCGCTCATCAGCTTGCGGGCCATCAGCTGACCATTGTAGGCGATGGCATAGAGCTCATCACCGGCGATGAGGGGAGTGGCGTCCACGTCCACCATGCGGTCGAGCTCGGTGGCGCCGCGCGGGTCGGCCACCTTGGACTGGCGCACCGGCTGGCCGTTGCTGAGCAGGGCGATGCCCACCTTGCCGTCGGCACGGCCGTAGAGTACGGCGCCGTTGGTGATGATGGGAGCACCGGCACTGCGCAGGGTCAGGGGGGGCTGCTCTTCGGACAGGCTCCACTGCAGCTTGCCCTCGTCGGTGTCGAGCGCCACCAGGCGACCCGAGGTAGTCAGCACCACCACACGGCCATCCTCGACGGCGGGGCTCGCCACCACTTCACCGGGCACAGTGGTCTGCCACAGCACTTCCCCGTTCGCCTCGTTCAGGGCGTAGACCACCCCGTTCTCGGACCCCAGGAACAGCTTGCCATAGCGGGAGACCAGACCGCCGGAGAGGCGGGCGCTGCGCTTGTCGGCGTTGATCGGTAAGTCAGCCAGATCCACGCTCCACAGCTCCTTGCCGCTCTCGCGATCGAAGGCTGTCACGTCACCGTCCCGGGCCGCGGCATAGATGTGATCCTCTTCCACCACCGGCTTGAGCTGGGAGTAGAAGTCGCCGATGCCATCGCCCACCGAGGAGGACCAGGCGGTGTCGGCAGTGAACGCAGACTCCACCGTGGGCAACGGGGCCATGGGGTTGAGATCTTCGTCGGAACTGAACAGGGAGCACCCCTGCAGGGCCAGGGAGACGGCCGCTCCCAGCACCACTCGCTTGTAGAGATTACGCATCCGGAGCCTCGCCCGTAGTCACCGCTGGCAGCGCCAGATCGTCCATCTTCAACTTGAGTTCGCTGCTCGACTGCAGACCGCCGGCATCCGCCGCCGCCTGGTAGGCATCCCGCGCCTCTTCGGCCTTGCCCTGCTTGTGCAGGATGTCGCCACGCACTTCGGCCACCTGGGCCTTGAAGGCGTCGTTGCTGATCTTGCCAAGCTGGGCCAGGGCCTCATCGGCCTTGCCCTGATCGTTCAGGACACGGGCCAGGCGCAGGCCGGCGATGGGCTTGATGCTGTCGTCCCCGCTGCTGGCCACCTGGGTCAGCTGCTCGGCCGCCAGATCCAGCTTGCCTGCCTTGACGGCAGCCGCTGCCAGTTGCAGGGCGGCCAGCTCCGCATAGGCATCACCCTTGTGGGCGGTGATGAAGCTCTTTGCCTGTTCCAGGGCGGCGTCGTCACCCTTGGCGAGCTGGGCAGTCATCTCGTTGTAAGCCTGGGAGGCGGCTTCCTGGTTGCCCTGCTGCATCTCGTTGTAATAACGCCAGCCGAAGAGACCGACCAGACCGATCACCGTCCCTGCGATGACCGAGGTGCCGTTCTCTTTCCACCAGTTCTTGATGACCTCAACCTGTTGTTCTTCAGTGGTATACACTTCCACAGCTTACTCTCCTTTAGCTGCCAGCAGGGCGATGGCGGCATCGACCGAGACGGTCTGTTGCTCGGCCTGGCCACGCAGATATTTGATGGTGATCTCGCCGCTTTGCGCCTCGGTCTCGCCGAGGATCAGGGCAATGGCCGCGCCGCTCTTGTCGGCACGCTTGAGTTGTTTCTTGAAGTTGCCGCCGCCGCAGTGGCTCATCAGGCGCAGGTCAGGCAGCGCATCGCGCAGCCGCTCGGCCAGGTTGAAGCCGGCCTGCTCGGTCCCCTCGCCCACCATGCACAGGTAGACATCCACCGCCGGGCGGATGTCGGCATTGAGCTCCAGGGTCTCCAGCATCAGCACCAGACGCTCCATGCCCATGGCGAAGCCCACGGCCGGGGTCGGCTGGCCACCCAGCTGCTCCACCAGGCCGTCGTAGCGGCCACCGGCACAGACGGTGCCCTGGGCACCCAGGCTGTTGGTGACCCACTCGAACACGGTGAGGTTGTAGTAGTCGAGGCCGCGAACCAGGCGCTCGTTCACTTCAAACTGGATGCCGGCGGCGGTGAGCAGACGCTTGAGCCCCTCGAAGTGGGCCAGGCTCTCTTCGCCCAGGTGATCGAACAGGCGCGGCGCGCCCACCAGAATGGCCTGGACCTTCTCGTCCTTGGAATCCAGCACCCGCAGCGGGTTGCTGTACATGCGGCGCTGGCTCTCTTCGTCCAGCTCGCTCTTGTATTGCTCCAGATAGGCCACCAGGGCGTCGCGATAGGCGGCGCGCTCTGCACTCTGACCAAGGGTGTTGAGCTGCAGGGTGACGTGATCCTGGATGCCGAACAGGCGCCACAGGCGATGGGTCAGCATGATGAGCTCGGCGTCGATGTCCGGCCCGTTGATGCCAAACAGCTCGACCCCGAACTGATGGAACTGGCGATAACGGCCCTTCTGGGGACGCTCGTGGCGGAACATGGGGCCCATGTACCACATCCGGCGTTCCTGATTGTAAAGCAGACCGTGCTCGATGCCGGCCCGCACGCAGCTGGCGGTCCCTTCCGGACGCAGGCTCAGGCTGTCGCCGTTGCGGTCTTCAAAGGTG
Source organism: Aeromonas taiwanensis (assembly GCF_000820165.1). Lineage (GTDB taxonomy): Bacteria > Pseudomonadota > Gammaproteobacteria > Enterobacterales > Aeromonadaceae > Aeromonas > Aeromonas taiwanensis. Next base: position 74,254 of record NZ_CDDD01000019.1, on the reverse strand, counting down.
TACATCTCTTTTTCGACCACGTCGGTCACTTCACCGATGGCGCGCTTGAACAGATGGGTCTGCTCGACGATGGGCATGCGCACTTCGCTGTAGCCATAGCTGGCGACGACCTGGCGCAGGATCTGTTCCACTTTCTGCCATACCGGGCTCTGCTCCGGCAGGCAATCATTCATACCGCGAATCGCTTGGATCTGTTTTGCCACGTTGATACTCGAGAAAAAGAGGTAAAATTTGGCCGCATTATAGGGATTTTCGACCCCGAGGTAAAATCGGGTGCCCGGATGCGGGATGTAAAATCAATAACCTAAAGCCGGGGCCACCCCAGGTGGCCCCGCTCTGGTTGAACCCTCAGGGGTTCAACCCTTGTCTATCTGGATCTGGTTGGCCGGATCCAGCATGGCGGCCCGGGCGCGGATGCGTCGCTCCAGGGTCGGCACGAGATCCTTGTTGTCGAGCCGGTCGACCCGCTGGCCCCCTTCGTAGAAGGCGCTCTTGTTGGCGGCGCCCGCGAGGCCCAGATCGGAGACCAGCGCCTCCCCCGGACCGTTCACCACGCAGCCGATGATGGAGACATCCATCGGCGTGATGATGTCCTCCAGCCGCTCTTCCAGGGCATTGACGGTGCCGATGACGTCGAACTCCTGGCGGGAGCAGGAGGGACAGGCGATGAAGTTGATGCCGCGGGAACGGATGCGCAGGGATTTCAGGATGTCGAAGCCCACCTTCACCTCTTCCACCGGATCGGCGGCCAGGGAGATGCGCAGGGTGTCGCCTATCCCTTCGCTCAGCAGCATGCCGAGGCCGATGGCGGACTTGACTGCGCCGGCGCGAAAACCGCCCGCCTCCGTGATGCCCAGATGCAGCGGCTGATCGATCTGTTTGGCCAGCAGGCGGTAGGCGCCGACCGCCAGGAAGACGTCGGAGGCCTTGACGCTCACCTTGAAGTTGTCGAAGTTGAGGCGATCCAGGTAATCCACGTGGCGCATGGCGGATTCCAGCAGGGCCTCAGGGGTGGGTTCCCCGTATTTTTCCTGCAGGTCCCGCTCCAGGGAGCCGCCGTTCACCCCGATGCGGATCGGGATGTTGTAATGGCGGGCGCAGTCGACCACGGCGCGCACCCGCTCTTCGTTGCCGATGTTGCCCGGGTTGATGCGCAGGCAGTCGGCGCCGTATTCGGCCACTTTCAGGGCGATGCGGTAGTCGAAGTGGATGTCGGCGACGATGGGGATGCGGGTCTGCTGCTTGATGAGCTTGAACGCTTCCGCCGCCTCCATGGTGGGCACCGACACCCGGACGATGTCTGCCCCCACCCGCTCGATCCGCTGGATCTGCTCGACGGTGGCGGCCACGTCCGTGGTCTTGGTGTTGGTCATGGTCTGCACCGTGATGGGGGCATCGCCCCCAACCGGTACATTACCGACCATGATCTGCCTGGATTTGCGACGAATGATGGGAGATTCGTGTGCGGGCTTTTCGTGAACAGACATGGCGGACTGATTACTCCTGCGGCAGTGAGAAGCGGGCAGTCCGGCCGTTGTTGTAACGGCTCATGTCGAAGGACTTGCCCTGGTATTCGAGATTGACCGCCATGGGCGCGCCAATGATGAATTTGAGTGGCTCGGGTCCTTCCAGCACAAGCTCGTCGTTCGCCTTCTTCAGCCCGCTGAACAGGGTCTTGCCGTTGGCATCCTTCACATCCAGCCAGCAGTCGGCGGTGAAGCTCATCTTGAGCTGCGGCGCCTTGGCCGGTTCGGCAGTCTCATCCTGGGCAGGTGACTCGGTCGCCACGGCGGCAGAGGCATCGGTCGATACAGCGGCGCTCGGCTCGGCCACCACGGCCGGCACGGTCGCGGCGGCATCGCTCACGACAGGCTCGGTGGAGACGGCCTCGGAGGCAGCGGGCAGAACGGGCGCGGCGTCGTCGACATCCACCTCGGACGGCACGGCGGCGCTGGGGGTACTCTCGGTGCTGCTTATCTCGGTAGCGGCCAGAGCCTCCTCACCGGCGGAGCGGCGCGCCGTGCTCTGCCACCACCAGGCGACGGAGAGACCGATCAACACCAGGATCACCAGCCAGGTCATCACCTTCAGGCGGCTGTCATTGGCCTGCTGACGGGAGCGGCGGGAGAAGCTCTGCATGTCGATGTTGTCGGGGGGGGTCAACCCCAGCTTGTCGTAGGCGGCGAGGATGGTCTCCTCGGGAATGCCGACCAGCTTGGCATAGGCGCGCAGATAGCCGCGAATGAAGGTATGGGACGTATGCTTGTCGTAGGTATCCGCTTCGATGGCGGCGATCAGGGTCAGACGAAGGTGAATGCGGGACGCAACCTGTTCTCGCGTCCAGCCGAGCTGTTCACGGGCATTGCGCAGCAGCTGGCCTGGGCCCGCTGCCTGGGAGTCGTCTTGGAAATCGTGTGGCTGTTCAGTAGTCATTGGCTAAGTAACGCTTGGCTTGTTGCGAAGTGGGATATTGCCTTACCAGCTCAGTCCCGAATTGGTGAAGTAATGCCGGTTTGTCCATGGCCTGGGCCAGCCGCAGCCGGAGCCAGAGGCTCTCCTCGTTTTCCTCTGCCACTTCGGCAAAGCGCACGAGGTAAGACTGGACGTCAGGCAGCTTGCCATCTTTCATGGAAAGCTCCGCCATGTCCAGCAATAACCTAGGATTGCGGGGATTATACCCCAAGGCCAGACGATAGTACTCGCCGGCCTTATCATTTCTGTGATTTTGCATCGAGCAGAGCGCCGCATTCTCGTAGGTATCGGCGATCTTGACGTAATCGGGCTGACTCACCGCCTGCATGAAAGCCTTGTCCGCCTCGTCGAAGCGGCCGCGGTTGCAGAGGAAGGCGCCATAGTTGTTCATCGCGTCAGCATTGGACGGATCCATGGCCAGCGCTTTCTTGTAGTTCACCTCGGCCGCCTTAAAATCCGACACCTGCTGGTAGAAGTAGGCAAAACCGATGTAAACCTGAGGATTATTGGGATCGTACTGGAGGGCCCGGTCAAGGTTGAACTTCGCCTGTTCGGCATTGCCCTGACGCAGGTATTGGATCCCCAGATCGAGGCGAGTCTGGGCAGCGGCCTTGAGGTCGGGACCCACTTCACGCTGGGTCGAATTCTGGCCAGCGTAAGTGGTCTCTGTCACACAGCCTGGCAGCGCACTGAGCGCTGCCACTACGATCAATGTACGGATATCCATTTCCTGTCTATACAATGGCTTAGGAGTTAAACCATTTTGACGGAAATCCCATCCTGTTGCATCCGATTTTTCATGGTGCGCTTGGTACGGTCGATTACCTCCCCCACCAGCTGGCCACAGGCGGCATCGATGTCGTCCCCGCGGGTCTTGCGCACGATGACGGTCAGACCATATTCCATCAGCACCTTGGAGAAGCGGTCGATGCGGCTGTTGCTCGGCTTGCCAAACGGGTTGCCCGGGAAGGGGTTGAACGGGATCAAGTTGATCTTGCAAGGGGTTTCCTTGAGGACCTTGGCCAGCTCATGGGCATGCTGCATGTCGTCATTGATATGATCGAGCAGCACATATTCCACGGTGACCCGACCGCCGTTGGCGTTGGATTTAGCCAGATAGCGGCGAACCCCGGCAAGGAAGGACTCGATGTTGTACTTGTCGTTGATCGGCATGATCTCGGAGCGAAGCTGGTCGTTCGGTGCGTGCAGGGAGATGGCCAGGGCCACGTCGATCTGGTCCCCCAGCATGTCCAGTGCAGGTACCACGCCGGAGGTGGAGAGGGTGACGCGACGCTTGGAGATGCTGAAGCCGAAGTCGTCCATCATCAGCTTCATGGCCGGCACCACGTTGGCGAGGTTGAGCAGCGGCTCGCCCATGCCCATCATCACCACGTTGGTGATGGGACGCTTGCCACCGACGACCTTGGCGGCGCGCCACACCTGACCGATGATCTCGGAGACCTTCAGGTTGCGGTTGAAACCTTGCTGGGCGGTGGAGCAGAAGGTACAGGCCAGGGCGCAGCCCACCTGGGAGGAGACGCACAGGGTCGCGCGATCCGCTTCCGGGATGTAGACGGTCTCGACCTCCTGATCTCCCACCTGCAGGGCCCACTTGATGGTGCCGTCTGCGGAGCGCTGCTCGCGGCTGATTTCGGGGGCACGGATCTCGGCGATGGCCTTGAGGCGTTCGCGCAGCGCCTTGTTGACGTTGCTCATCTGATCGAAATCATCACAACCAAAGTGATAGATCCACTTCATTATCTGATCGGCCCGGAACGGCTTCTCGCCCAATTCGACGAAGAAGGCACGCATGGCATCCCGATCGAGATCCAGCAGGTTGGTTTTCATTTCGCTCATCAAGGGCCTCAGCTCACACACTTCATAAATTATCGGCTGACCTACGTCAGGGGGCGGCATTGTACAAATAATGGGTCCGGCTTTCCACCTGGAGAATAAGTGGATATTGACCGAATGACCAAAAAACAAAAGGGAGCCGAGGCTCCCTTGGGCATCACCAGACAACATCAGCCGCGCGGGCAGATCTCGTCGTCGGAGAAGAAGTAGGCGATCTCGCGGGCGGCAGAGGCCGGGGCGTCGGAGCCGTGAACGGCGTTGCGATCGATGCTCTCGGCGTAGCAGGAACGCAGGGTACCGGCCAGGGCTTCTTTCGGGTTGGTGGCGCCCATGATTTCACGGTGACGGCGGATGGCGTCTTCCCCTTCCAGCACTTGCACCATGACGGGACCGGAGGTCATGAAGCCGACCAGACCGTCATAAAACGGCTTGCCCTGGTGCTCGGCGTAGAAACCGGCGGCCTGTTCGCTGGTCAGGTGCAGCATCTTGGCAGCAACCACTTTCAGACCGGCGCTCTCGAAGCGAGCATAAATGGCACCAATCAGGTTCTTGCTGACCGCGTCCGGTTTGACGATAGAGAAGGTACGTTCGATAGCCATTGAGTTCTTTCCTTAACTACAGAGGTTTATTGTAGGAATCCATTTTTCGGCGGCGATTATACGTAAACAAAGCGCGAAACAACACACAAAAAATCAACTTTTTGTTAAACAAAAGATTCCTTGAAACAACATGGTGACTCATCTTGTGCCATGGGGGTAAGAAAAAATGTGCGCTTGCGCACGATTGCCTTGCTAATGCCCTGAAACCCTATCAATTGCTCAGCAAAGCAGCACGGTCGAAAAGGGCACCCCGGGGTGCCCTTTCGCGTTATCAGATCGCCGAACGTGTCTCCGTCAGCAGGGCGTGCGCTATGGTACGCATCCCCAGGGTGTTGGCCCCCGGCGCCCAGAGGCTGTCACCGTTCTCGTTGAAGCAGGCAGCCAGATCCACGTGCAACCACCCCCTCCCCTCGTTGGGCACGAAGCGGGAGAGGAAGCCCGCCGCGTTGGAGGCACCGCCCGGGCCGCCCCCCGGCACCGGACGGCTGTTGGCGGTGTCGGCGTAGTGGGACGGGCACTGGTGGCGATGCCAGGGTTCCAGCGGCAGGGGCCATGCCGGCTCCTGCTCTGCATCCGAGTACGCCATGGCGCGGCTCACCAGCCCCTTATCGAGGCCGAACAGGGCGTTGTAGCGCCCACCCAGCGCCATCACGGCCGCCCCCGTCAGGGTGGCCGCGTCGATGATGAGGGGCGCGCCGGATTCGCCGGCGAGCTGCAGGCCATCCGCCAGCACCAGGCGACCCTCGGCATCGGTGTTGACTATCTCCACCGTGGTGCCGTTCTTGTAGGTGAGGATGTCGCCCAGCTTGTAGGCATGACCGGAGACCAGGTTCTCGGCGCAGCAGAGGATGAGCTTCACCCGCTTGTCCAACCCGCGCAATATGGCCAGCGCCAGGGCACCGGTCACGATGGCGGCGCCCCCCATGTCGTGCTTCATGGTCAGCATGCCCTGGGAGGTCTTCATGGAGTAGCCGCCGGAGTCGAAGGTGATCCCCTTGCCCACCAGTGCGGCCGCCACCGGCGCCTTGGGATCCTTGCTGGGATTGAAATCCAGCTCCAGCATCACGGGCTCGCGATCGCTGCCACGGCCGACCTGGTAGAGACCGACCCAACCCGCCTGCTGCAGCGCCTCTCCCTTGAGGATGCGATGGCTGATCTTGTCGGGGGCCAGCTCGGTGAGGAAGGCTGCCGCCTCCACCGCCAGCTCCAGCGGTCCCAGCTGCTCCGGCGTGGCATTGGTCATCTCCCGCACCCAGCGCCCGCAGAGCCAGCGCGCCTCCAGCTCCTCCCTGTCCTCCTCGGACGAGGTGGCCCACTGCAGGGCCACTTCCGCCTTGGGCGTCTGCAGCCCCTGGGCGAAGGCCCACTGCTGCTCCCGTTCCCAGTGACCGGCCAGGACCACCTGCTGGATCCCCTGGCTGCACAGGCGACGCGCCGCCTGCTGGATGTCCAGCAAGGGGGTGGCGGTCACCAGGTGGATCACCATGCCATCGGCGCGATGGGAGAGCAGTGCCCCCTCCCCCCACTCGGCCGGCGCAAACTCTCGGCTCAACCAGACGTTCATGCGCTCACCTCCTGCAACCAGCGCGCTATGGTTCTCAGACCGTGGCCCTTGGCGCCGGTCGCCCAGAGATCGTTGCCCGACTTCTGATAGGAGGCGGCCAGGTCCAGGTGTACCCAGCCTTTACCTTCGTCACGCACGAAACGCGACAGGAAGGCGGCCGCCGTGGTGGCACCGGCGGTGCCTTCGGCGGAGGCCACGTTGCCCAGCTCGGCAAAGGCGGAGGTGAGCTGGCCCGCGTGCCAGGGCTCCAGCGGCAGGGCCCAGGCCTGCTCGTTTTCGGCCTTGGCGGCGGCCAGCGCACGCACCTGCTCGGACTCATCGAGGGCGAACACGGCGTTGTAGTCGCGACCCAGCGCCGTCTTGGCGGCGCCGGTCAGGGTCGCGGCATCGAGGATGTAGGCGGCCCCGCTTTCGCTCGCGGCCAGCAGGCCGTCTGCCAGCACCAGACGACCTTCCGCATCGGTGTTCTGGATCTCCACCGTGATGCCATTGCGATAGGTGAGGATGTCGCCAAGCTTGAAGGCGTGGCCGGAGACCAGGTTCTCGGCGCAGCAGAGGATGAGTTTGACCCGCTGCTTGAGGCCGCGGCTGATGGCCAGTGCCAGGGCGCCGGTCACCATGGCAGCACCGCCCATGTCGGACTTCATCGGCAGCATGTTGTCGGAGGACTTCATGGAGTAGCCGCCGGAATCGAAGGTGATCCCCTTGCCCACCAGGGCTGCCAGCACGGGGGCGTTGGCATCTCCGGTCGGGTTGTAGTCGAGTTCGAGCAGCACGGGTTCGCGCTCGCTGCCGCGGCCCACCGACCAGATCCCGATGTGTCCGGATTCACGCAGCGCCTCACCGGCGGTGATGCGGGCGCTCACCTTGTCGCCCCCCAGGCTGCGGATCAGCAGCAGCGCGGACTCCGCCAGGCTCATGGGATAGATCTCCTCCGGGCAGCCGTTGGTCACTTCGCGCACCCAGCGGGCCGCCTTGAGCAGGGCCGCCAGCTCGCCAGCTTCCTTGTCGCTCTGCTCGCCGAAGTCCAGTTCGCGCACGCCCTTGGCGGCGTAGAACCCCTGGGAAAACGCGTAGCGGCGCTCCAGATCCCAGCCCTCGCCCACCAGTCTGACGCGCTTGATACCGCTGGACTCGAGGCGTCTGGCCCCGCGCTGGATGGCGCGCAGCGCCTCTTTCTCCTGGCTACCGGCCCCAAGGTGGAGATGGGCCTCGTCGCCATTGAAACTGAGCAGGGCACCCTCGCCCCAGTGGGGAGCGGCCGCCTGGGAGGACAACCGTACGTTCATCATGTCAGCCATGTTCTCTTGCTTCCTTGTTATTGGCACTTTCATCTACGAATAGGGAAATCGCGGGCACAAAAAAGGCCGCACCCTCAAGGGTCACGGCCTTCACCATATCATTACTGCACCGCGGGATGCTGCACACTCAATTCACTCATGTGTAATTAAGCGGCCATCAGTGGCGTTCGGACGCCAGATTCAGGGTGTACTTGGGCAGCTCCACCACCAGATCCTCGTCCGCCAGCCTGGCCTGGCAGCTCAGGCGGGATTCCGGCTCCAGCCCCCACGCCTTGTCCAGCATGTCGTCTTCCAGCTCGTCGCTCGGCTCCAGGGAGTCGAACCCTTCCCGCACGATGCAGTGGCAGGTGGTGCAGGCGCAGGACTTCTCGCAGGCGTGCTCGACTTCGATGCCGTTGCGCAGCGCGATGTCCAGTATGGTCTCACCGCTCACGCCCTCGAGAGCGGCGCCCTCCGGACAGAGTTCAGGGTGAGGCAGAATGATCACTTTTGGCATATTACACCTTGTTGACGTTTTGGCCGGTCAGCACCTTGCGAATGGAAGCATCCATGCGACGGGCCGCAAACTCGCCACTGGCAGCATCCGCCGCCTCGATGGCATCTTTGATTTGATTCGTAGTACCAGTGTGGCGCATGGCCAGCAGATGCTGGATGGCCTCATCGATATGTGCACGCTCGGCAGGGCTCAGCAGCGCCTCGCCATCGGCGGCCAGGGCAGCATTGAGGCTCTCGACCACGCGATCCGCCTCGACCTGCTGCTCCGCCAGCATGCGGGCGTCCATGTCCTGCTGGGCGTTGGCGATGGAGGCGCTCAGCATGCTGAGGATGTCCTCTTCTGCCAGCCCGTAGGAGGGCTTGACCTGGATTTCGGCCTGCACGCCGGAGGATTTCTCCATGGCGCTGACCGAGAGCAGGCCATCCGCGTCCACCTGGAAAGTGACGCGAATGTGGGCCGCCCCCGCCGCCATGGGCGGAATACCGGTCAGAGTGAAGCGTGCCAGGGAGCGGCAATCCGCCACCAGCTCGCGCTCCCCCTGCACCACATGGATCGCCATCGCGGTCTGGCCATCCTTGAAGGTGGTGAACTCCTGGGCGCGGGCCACCGGTATGGTGGTATTGCGCGGGATCACCTTCTCGGCGAGGCCTCCCATGGTCTCTAACCCTAAGGAGAGCGGGATCACGTCCAGCAGCAGCATCTCGGCGTCAGGCTTGTTGCCCACCAGGATGTCAGCCTGGATGGCGGCACCGATGGCCACCACCTTGTCGGGGTCGATGCTGGTGAGCGGCGGGCGCTGGAAGAACTCTCCCACCAGCGCGCGTACCAGGGGCACCCGGGTCGAGCCACCGACCATCACCACTTCCAGCACCTCTTCCTGCTCGAGACCCGCATCGCGCAGGGCGCGGCGGCAGGCCAGCAGGGTTCGCTTGACCAGGGGGGTGATGAGCGCGTCAAACTCGCTGCGGGTGACCGAGCCCTGCCAGCCGGCAAAGACGCAAGGGACGCTGTCGGCATCCGTCAGGCCGTGCTTGACGCTGGCAGCCACGTCCAGCAGTTCGCGCTGGGTACGGGCGTCGAGTTGACCGGACAACCCGGCTTGCTCTTTGAGCCAGTCCGCCAGCAGGTGGTCAAAATCATCCCCCCCGAGGGCGGAGTCGCCACCGGTGGCCATCACTTCAAAGACGCCGCGATGCAGGCGCAGAATGGAGATATCGAAGGTGCCACCGCCGAGATCATAGACGGCGATCACCCCTTCCTGAGCGGAGTCGAGGCCGTAGGCGATGGCCGCCGCAGTGGGTTCGTTCAGCAGGCGCAGCACGTGCAGACCGGCCAGCCTGGCCGCGTCCTTGGTGCCCTGACGCTGGGCATCGTCGAAATAGGCGGGCACAGTGATGACCACGCCGTCGAGATCTCCCCCGAGGGAGGCGGTGCCGCGCTCGGCCAGGGTCTTCAGGATCTCGGCGGAGACCTGAACCGGGTTGACCAGTCCCTGACGGGTCTGAAGCTGGGGCATGCCGTTGTCGGCGGCCACGAACTCATAGGGTTGCTGGCGGGTATCGATATCGGCCAGCGCCTTGCCCATCATCCTCTTGACCGAGACGATGGTGTTGTGGGGATCGAGGGCCGCTTCACGTTTGGCGTCGACCCCGACCCGCACCTGGCCATCGGTCTGATAGTGCACCACGGAGGGCAGCAGGAAACGCCCCTGCTCGTCGCAGAGGGTATCGGCCTGGCCGCTGCGCACGGCGGCGACCAGGGAGTTGGTGGTGCCGAGATCGATGCCGACGGCCCGTTTATGCTGGTGAGGCGCGGCGCTCTGGCCAGGCTCGGCGATTTGCAGTAATGCCATGGGTAATCACAATTCCTGCGTTAGGGGATCAAGACTCGAACAGCGAGTCTTCGAATCGTTCCAGCTCCTCGAGGAGCTTGTCGACAAACTTGAGCTTGCGGACGCAATCCGCTGCGGTCAGATCCTCACCGGACGTGAGGGCCTGGGTCAGCCGTTGCATCAGAGACTGGTGATCATGCCTGATTTCTCGGCGAAAATCTTGGACGGCCCCCTCAGGATCCGCATCCCCTTTGAGATCGGCCAGACGTTCGCGCCACTCCAGCTGTTGCATCAGGAAGGCAGGATCTTGCAGCGTCTGCTGTTCGCCGCGGATATCGGTACCGCGCAGGGAGAGCAGATACTCGGCTCGGCGCAGGGGCGCCTTGAGGGTGGTAAAGGCATCGTTGATCTGGGCAGCACGCTGCACCGCAGCCAGCTGCTCCCGCTCGGGGGCGGTGGCAAAACGATCGGGGTGAAAACGGGCTTGCAACTGACGATAGGTGTCAGCCAGCTGGCGAGTATCGAGCTCGAAGCCCTCTGCCAGCCCGAACAGCTCGAAATGATTCATCGTACGTCCTCAGACAATACCGCGGGTACCGCCATCACACTCGTCTTGAACATGGAAGCAGTGGCATGGGGGTCATACCACTGTGTTGATGAGCAAGGCGTCAGACACGAAAGCACTGGCCTTTGACGCTGGCGAGGCTGTTGAGCCGACGATTTCTCGTCAGCTCAATCACCTAGACGCTGAAGCTTTCGCCACAACCGCATTCGCCCTTGGCATTGGGGTTGTTGAACTGGAAACCCTCGTTGAGGCCTTCCTTCACGAAGTCCAGCTCGGTGCCATCCAGGTGGATCAGGCTCTTGGCATCGACGATGATCTTGACGCCTTTTTGCTCGAACACCTGATCCTCGGCGGCCAGCTCATCCACGAACTCGAGCACGTAGGCAAGGCCCGAACAGCCGGTCGTCTTGACACCGAGGCGCAGGCCGATGCCCTTGCCACGGTTGGTCATGAAGGAGGAAACCCGCGCCGCTGCGGCATCTGTCATGGTTATGGCCATACTGCTCTCCGGACCTTAAAGACCTTTCTTCTGCTTGTAATCGGCGATGGCGGCCTTGATGGCATCCTCCGCCAGAATGGAGCAGTGGATCTTCACCGGCGGCAGCGCCAGCTCTTCGGCGATGTCGGTGTTCTTGATGCCGGCCGCTTCGTCCAGAGTCTTGCCCTTGACCCACTCGGTCACCAGGGAGCTGGAGGCGATGGCAGAACCACAACCGTAGGTCTTGAACTTGGCGTCTTCGATGATGCCGTCATCGCTGATCTTCAGTTGCAGCTTCATGACATCGCCGCAGGCCGGTGCACCGACCATGCCGGTGGCGACGCTGGGGTCGTTCTTGTCAAAGCCGCCGACGTTGCGGGGATTCTCGTAGTGGTCGATTACTTTTTCACTGTAAGCCATATCTAACTCCTGCTAATTCCGTTGTTCACCAAACACTTGCACTTGTGGCAAGGATCAGTGATGTGCCCATTCGACCGTGTTCAGATCGACGCCGTCCTTGAACATCTCCCACAGGGGGGACATCTCGCGCAGACGACCGATGGAGTCGCAGATGAGCTTGATTGCGTAGTCGATCTCCTCTTCCGTGGTAAAACGACCGATGCTGAAACGGATGGAGCTGTGTGCCAGCTCGTCGTTCAGGCCCAGGGCGCGCAGCACGTAGGAGGGTTCCAGGCTGGCAGAGGTACAGGCCGAGCCGGAGGAGACAGCCAGATCCTTCAGCGCCATGATGAGGGATTCCCCTTCCACATAGGCGAAGCTGACGTTCAGGTTACCCGGAACACGGTGGTCCAGATCCCCGTTGATATAGACTTCTTCGATGTTCTTGATGCCGTCCCACAGACGCTGACGCAGGGCCATGATGTGCTGGCTCTCGCTCGCCATCTCTTCCTTGGCGATGCGGAAGGCTTCACCCATGCCGACGATCTGGTGGGTTGCCAGGGTGCCGGAACGCATGCCGCGCTCATGACCACCACCGTGCATCTGGGCTTCCAGACGTACTCGCGGCTTGCGGCGCACGTACAGGGCACCGATCCCCTTGGGACCGTATACCTTGTGGGCAGACATGGAGAGCAGGTCAACCTTCAGGGCTTCTACGTCAACCGGGATCTTGCCCACGCTCTGGACCGCGTCCACGTGCAACAGGATCTTGCGGGAGCGGCACAGTTCGCCGATGGCGGCGATGTCTTGAACCACGCCGATCTCGTTGTTGACGTGCATGATGCTCACCAGGATGGTGTCATCGCGCAGTGCGCCTTCGATCTGCTCCAGAGTGAACAGGCCGTTGGGCATGGGCTCGAGATAGGTCACCTCGTAGCCTTCACGTTCCAGCTGACGGCAGGTATCCAGAACGGCCTTGTGCTCGGTCTTGGAGGTGATGATGTGCTTGCCCTTGCCGGCGTAGAAGTGGGCGATGCCCTTGATGGCCAGGTTGTTGGACTCGGTCGCGCCGGAGGTGAAGACGATCTCGCGCGGGTCGGCACCGATCAGCTCTGCCACTTGATTACGGGCCAGATCGACCGCCTCTTCGGCCTGCCAGCCGAAACGGTGGGAACGGGAGGCAGGATTGCCAAACAGGCCGTCCATGGTGAGGCACTGCATCATTTTTTCTGCGACACGCGGGTCCACCGGACAGGTTGCCGAATAATCAAGGTAAATAGGCAGTTTCATCTTTTTCTCCGTTACGACGGGGTCACACTGCGACTCGTCGTGGAAAGCACGTTTATAGTTGGACTTTCAAGCTCACATCACCGCGTTCCGCCCGGTCAACCAGGGACAACACGGTCTTCATTTGTTCATCTTGCTTGCCGGCGATGCGGCGCACATCGGCCTGGCCGACCAGCTCCGCCAGGGTGATATCCCCGAGGAAGCTCGAGATCCGTTCGCTCAGGTCGCGCCACAGGGAGTGGGTCAGACACTGGGTACCGCCGTGGCAGCCCCCCTTGCCGAGGCACTTGGTCGCATCGACCGATTCATCGACCGCGGTGATCACCTGACCTACCGAAATCTCGCCAGGGGCCAGACCGAGGCGATAGCCGCCACCCGGGCCGCGTACGCTGCTCACCAGGCCATGCTTGCGCAGACGGGCAAACAGCTGTTCCAGATAGGACAAGGAGATGCCCTGGCGTTCTGAAATATCAGCGAGGGGAACGGGCCCCTGCTCTGCATGCAACGCCACGTCGAGCATGGCTGTCACTGCGTAACGTCCTTTTGAGGTCAGTCTCATATGCCTTACCGTCTTGCGAACCAATCAATATAAGGCACATGGTCACATACCCGACTAAATCAGTCAAGTATATGGTTGAGTAAATCAGTCGGGATTAATCCTGCGGCCGGGATTTCTGAACCGAGGTGAGGATACCGCGCAGGATATTCAGCTCCACCGCCTCCGGTCGAGCCCGATTGAACAGGCGACGCAGCTTGCTCATCACGTGACCAGGGTGATCGTCGGCAATGAATCCCGTCTTTTGCAGCGTCTGCTCCAGATGCAGATAGAACCCCTCCAGTTGCTGCGCGCTGGGATAGGCCACCGGCTCCGCACCCGGTTCTGAGGCCGGCTGTTCCTGCAGCGCCAGCCAGCGCATCCGTATCTCATAGCAGAGGGTCTGCACCGCCATGGCCAGATTGAGCGAGCTATAGTCGGGGTTGGCCGGAATGGCCACATGGTAGTGGCACTTCTGCAGCTCGTCGTTGGTGAGGCCGGTGCGTTCCCGGCCAAAGACCAGGGCGACCGGATGCTGTTCCCCCTCTTGCACAAGCTGGTGGCCCGCCTCGCGGGGATCCAGCATGGGCCAGCTCAGGGTACGGGAGCGGGCACTGGTACCGATGACCAGGCCACAATCGGCGATGGCCTCATCCAGCGTCGGCACGATACGGGCACTGGCGAGGACATCGCTGGCACCGGCCGCCAGGGCGACCGCTTCCTCGTCTGGCAAGGCTTGCGGATCGACCAGCACCAACTGGGTTAACCCCATGGTCTTCATGGCCCGCGCCGCAGACCCCATGTTGCCGGTGTGGGAGGTGTTTACCAAGACGATACGAATCTGATCCAGCATGCCCAGTCAATCTTCAGTCAAAAATGGCGCGCAATTGTAACATAACCAATCGCTATTTTGGCACCGCTTCTGACCTCGCATTTCAGAACTAACGTGATCCTTCGTATAACCAACCGGCCTGAGGAGAGGTGCGCCCTCAGACTAGATTTAAAGGATGAGCCGCCGTCACGGAGCCCGTCCATGCTTCCTCTCTGGATCTACGAGCAACTGCCGCAGCTGTATCTGTTTATGGCCGCCGCCCTGTGGCTCTTCGCCCACTCTCCCCTGATATGGCTCGCGGCCGCCCTGTTGTTTGTGGTGGGGACCCTCATCTGGATGATGCGTTCCAACTACCGGCGTACCGATCTCGTGATCTTCCCGGCCAAGCGCTGGCTGCAACCCGAATGGTTCTATGAGGCCCTGCCGTTTCTGTGGCTGGCGCTGGGGCTGATGCTGCTGCGCCTGCCTGAGACCACGCCGCTGCTGGCGCTGCTCCCCTGTTTGTGGGGCTGTCGATGCCTGTGGGCCCGGCGTCTGCACCGCCACCATGCAAGGGGGTTGGCCAAGCAACTGAGGCGCAGCTCAACCCACAGGCGCGGGAGCCGGCTCCTGCGCTGAGGGCGCGTTGGCGCGGACGCGTTCGATCAGCGTGGCCAGATCCATCAGGGGATACTTCATCAGGGCGGGCAGACCGTCGAGATCCAGGCTGTCCATCAGGTTTTTCACCTCCAGACCCAGCTCCGTCTTCCCTTCTATCTTCAATCTGCGCTGGAAGAAGAGGGAATCCGGATCTTCACGGCGCCCGGCGATCAGGATGAGATCCTGGCTGCTGCCGCTGAAGCAGACGTCGGGTTGCTCGCACTGACGGGCTACCACCAGCTTCCCGTCACGTTCACTGATAAACCAGCAGAGCCCGAGATCCGTGACCTCGACCTTCAGCCATTTTCCCGCCAGAAATGCAAAATCCCCCTCGTCGATGGCCTCCCCGAATACCTTTGCCAGCAGGGCCTCCATCAGGTTCTGTTGCAAGGCGAAGGGCACCAGCTTGAGGGGGTGGCGCAAGAGACGAGGAGCCTGTTCGACCAGGCGGTGTTGCAGTTGTTGAAGCACGATAAACTCCCAGTTTTTTGCGCATTCAAGCACAGGCCCTTCATCCAGATCCTGTTGAAAATCAAACTTGTGCCCACTTACCTCGAGAAGGGTAAAGCCACGTAAAGCTGCCTCAGGTCAAAAAGTGGGGGCGCGAGCATGCATACAATCGGGCCACTTTTTTGCATTTTGCCCTCTCGGAGCGTACCCGATGGAATTACTCTGCCCGGCAGGCAGCCTGCCGGCACTGAAGACGGCCGTGGATAACGGAGCCGACGCCGTCTATATCGGCTTCAAGGATGACACCAACGCCCGCCATTTCGCCGGCCTCAACTTCACCGACAGCAAGCTGGATAAAGCGGTCGACTACGTGCACCAGCACGGCCGCAAGTTGCACATCGCCATCAACACCTTCGCCCACCCTGGCTCCGATGCCCGCTGGAAGCAGGCGGTCGACAAGGGGGTGGCACTCGGGGCCGATGCCCTGATCATCGCCGATCTCGCCGTGCTCGATTACGCCAGCCGCCGCCACCCCGACATGGAGCTTCACGTGTCGGTACAGGCCAGCGCCACCAACGCCGCCGCCATCCGCTTCTACCAGCAGCACTTCAACGTCGGCCGTGTGGTACTGCCGCGGGTGCTCTCCATGCACCAGGTGAAACAGCTGGCTCGCGAGACCGACGTCGGTCTCGAGGTGTTCGCCTTCGGCAGCCTCTGCATCATGGCGGAAGGGCGCTGCTACCTCTCCTCCTACATGACCGGCGAGAGCCCCAATACCGTGGGGGCCTGCTCACCCGCCAAGTTCGTGCGCTGGGAGGAAACCCCCCTCGGCCTCGAGTCGCGGCTCAACGAGGTGCTGATCGATCGCTACGGCCGGGGTGAAAACGCCGGCTACCCGACCCTGTGCAAGGGGCGCTTCGAGGTGGACGGCCAGACCTACCATGCCCTGGAGGAGCCGACCAGCCTCAACACCCTGGGCCTGTTGCCCGAGTTGTGCCAGACCGGCATCCAGTCGGTAAAGATCGAAGGACGCCAGCGCAGTCCTGCCTATGTGGAGCAGGTAACCCGGGTCTGGCGCGCCGCCATCGATGCCTATCAAGCCAACCCCGAAGCCTATCAGGTCAAGGCCGAGTGGGACGCCCAGCTCGCCCGCGTCTCCGAGGGAAGCCAGACCACCCTCGGTGCCTATCATCGCCAGTGGCAGTAAGGAGTCCCCGATGCCCTTCTCTTTTCTCCTCTTCACTTGCGGCAACAAGGAGCGCCACTGATGCAATTCTCTCTCGGGCCCCTGCTCTTCTACTGGCCCAAGGCCGATACCCAGGCCTTCTATGAGGCGGCAGCCCAAAGCCAGGCCGACATCATCTATCTGGGGGAGACGGTGTGCAGCAAGCGCCGCGAACTCAAAGTGGATGACTGGATTGCCCTGGCCCGCCAGGTGGCCGGCTCCGGCAAGCAGGCCGTGCTCTCCACCCTGGCCCTGATCTCGGCCCCGTCGGAGCTCAAGGAGGTTAAGCGGCTGGTCGACAACGGCGATCTCCTGATCGAGGCCAACGATCTGGGCACGGTTCAACTTGCCCGCGAGGGCGGCCTCCCCTTTGTCTGCGGCCCCGCCATCAACGCCTACAACGCCGACGTGCTGCGCATGCTGATCAAGAGCGGGATGCAACGCTGGGTGATGCCGGTGGAACTCTCCCGCGACTGGCTGGTACAGCTTGTCCAGGATCTGGGCAAGGAGCGCCAGCAGTTCGAGGTGGAGGTCTTCGCCTATGGTCATCTGCCCCTCGCCTACTCGGCGCGCTGCTTCACCGCCCGCTCCCTGGACAAGCCCAAGGACAACTGTGAGCTCGCCTGCATCCACTACCCCACCGGACGGCTGGCCAACAGCCGCGAGGGGCAGAAGGTGTTCAACCTCAACGGCATCCAGACCCAGTCCGGCTACTGCTACAACCTGGGCAACGAGCTTGCGGGCATGGCGGGACTGGTGGACGTGGTGCGTCTCTCCCCCCAGGGGCTGGACACCCTGGACATGCTGGCACGCTTCAAGGCCAATGCGCAGGGGCAGGCCCCCCTGCCCCTCCAGCAGGAGCGGGACTGCAACGGCTACTGGCGCCAGATCCCGGGCATGAGCCTGGTGGAATAACGAAGAGAAGCGCACAGCAGGGAGACCATCATGATCCCCTCCCTGCTCCCTGCCCGAGCCGGGCAGCAACCCCATATCGCAGACAGCAAAAAGGCCTCGCAATGAGGCCTTTTTCACAGGGGCGACAGACGCATCACGCCTTGCCGTTCTTGCCCTGGGCTCCCGGTGGCAGGGGTTTGCGCGCCATCAGCTCCAGCTCCAGCAAGGAGTAGCGATGCTCGATGAAGTCATAGACGTTGTTCGCCAGCGCCAGCTTGAAGTAGCTGATGGCCTCCTTGCGGTTGCCCTTGGCCAGCTCGAACTTGCCGAGATAGAAGTAGGTTTCGCACAGGCGCTCGGCGAGCTCCCGGTTGTCCTTCACCCCTTTCACCACGTTGGTCATCAGCTGGGTGGCATTGATCTCGCCGGTGTAGAGGCGAACCAGATCCCAGTTCCAGGCATCGTCGTCATACTTGTTGAGCCGCTCGCGCATCCGGCTCATGGCCGCCGGCCCGTTGAGCTTCTGCTCGGCCAGATAGAGCCAGAGCACCCGGTAAGGGTCTTCCGGTTGCGCCTCGTAGAAGCGCTTCATATCGGCCGTGGCGAGCTCGGGACGGTTGCCGTAATAGAGGGCAATCCCCCGATTGAGATAGGCATAGTCGTAATCCGGGGCCAGCTCCAGGGCCGAATCGAAGGCCTCATAGGCCTCGTCATAGTTCTGCTGCTGAACCAGATAGACACCGATGAAGTTGTAAGCCTCGGCAAAGTCGGGCTTCTCCCGCAGGGCGCGGTTGAAGTCGAGCCGTGCGAGGGAGCGCAAGCCAACCCGGTCAAACACCACGGCACGCTCGTAGAAGAGTTCTGCCCGCTGTTCGGTCGTCAATTCCATTTCACTGAGCATCTGCCCGAGTCGCGCCAGCGCCAACTCGCTCTGGTAGGAGACCTGCAAAGGGGTCGCCAATACCAGTGAAGCGGGTTGCGGCTTGGGAACTTGAGGCGTTTGTACCTGACTGCTACTGCTGCATCCCCACATGGGGAGCAACAACAGGATACCCGTGAGGTATCCAATCCCTATCCTGACGTTCAATGAACACTCCGACGCTTACGCTTGACCCCGCATATGGTAAAGATCACGGGGCCGTTTGTCATGTGGCGCAACCCCTATCCCTCAAATAAATCAGGATTCGACAGGGTATCCGGCCTCACTCCAACCACGAAAGCCTCCATCGACACTGACGACGTGGGAATACCCCATCTTCTGCAGGTTGTCCGCCACCAGGATGGAGCGAAATCCGCCACCACAATAGAGGTAGAGCTCGGTCGTCGGATCGGGATAGCGGGTCTCGATGTCCCGCTCTATCACCCCACGCCCCAGGTAGGTGGCGCCTGGCAGATGGCCCTTGGCCCATTCGCTCTCCTCGCGCACGTCGACCAGGTGAAAATCCCGGCCTTCATCCTGCCAGCGCTTGATCTGGTGAACGTCGGTTTCCTGCACCTGCGGACGAATGGCCTCGACCAGGGCCAGAAAACGGGGGTTATGTTGCATTGGCTTGCTCCTTGCGTTGGGTAATCGGAGATGGGTGTGTGGGAAGCATCATGACTCACCCGGCCCACAAGAGAAAGGGCGCCTTGCGGCGCCCTTGTCTGTTACGGCAGGATCTCTTGTTGATCCGCTCCCTCTTTTTCCACCTGGGTCGGCAGCATGTGCTCACGCTTGACCCCGAGGAACATGGCAGAGGCGCTCGCCACATAGATGGAGGAGTAGGTCCCGAAGGCCACCCCGATCACCATGGCGATGGCAAAGCCGTGGATGAGCGGCCCGCCCTTGAGCAGCAGCGCCACCACCACCACGAAGGTCAACCCCGAGGTGATGATGGTCCGGCTCAGGGTCTCGGTCATGGAGAGATCCATGATCTCCGCGGTATCCCCACGGCGCACCTTGCGGAAGTTCTCCCGCACGCGGTCGAACACGACGATGGTGTCGTTCAGGGAGTACCCCACCAGCGTCATCAGCGCCGCCAGCACGGTCAGATCGAACTCGTACTGGAAGTAGGCAAAGATGCCGAGGGTGATGATCACGTCGTGAGCCAGGGAGAGGATACCCCCGGTGGCCAGACGCCACTCGAAGCGCACCGCCACGTAGATCAGGATACAGAGGATGGAGGCCAGCATGGCCAGGGCACCGTCTGTCGCCAGCTCGTCACCCACGGAGGGGCCGACGAACTCGACGCGCTTGAGCACGGCACTCTCGTCGATCAACTTGGCTGCCGCCAGCACCTCGTTGCCCTGCTGTTCCACCTTGACCCCCTCTTTCGGGGTCATGCGCACCAGCACGTCACGGCTGGAGCCGAAGAACTGCAGGGTCGCCCCTTCAATCTTCTGCTGATCCAGCGCCTCGTGCATCTTGTCCAGGCTCACCGACTGCTCGAACCCCACCTCGATGGTGGTGCCACCGGTGAAGTCCAGCCCCCAGTTCAGGCCGCGGTCGTACAGAACGTAGAGAGCGAACACCGTCACCAGCGCGGAGAGGACCATCCCCAGCTTGGCGAAGCGCATGAAGGGGATGGGCTTTTCAAAATGTAGAATTTGAAACATGTCTCTTCCTTAGATCGGCAGCTTGTCGATGCGCCGTCCGCCCCAGGCCAGGTTGATGATGGCGCGGGATACCGTAATGGCGGTAAACATGGAGGCGGTCAGACCGATCCCGAGGGTCAGGGCGAAGCCCTTGATGGCACCGGTGCCGATACCGAACAGGATCACGCAGGTGATGAGCGAGGTGACGTTCGAGTCGGCGATGGTGGAGAAGGCACGATCAAAGCCCATGTGAATGGCTTGCTGCACTCCGCGGCCGTTGCGGATCTCTTCACGAATACGCTCGTAGATCAGCACGTTCGCATCCACCGCCATGCCGAGCGTCAGCACGATACCGGCGATGCCCGGCAGGGTCATGGTGGCCCCGGGGATCATCGACATGATGCCGACGATGAGCACCAGGTTCATGGTCAGCGCCAGGTTCGCCACCCAGCCGAAGGCACGGTAGTAGATCCCCATGAACAGCACGATCACCAGCATGGCCCAGCCGATGGCTTCCATCCCGCTGTCGATGTTCTGCTGACCCAGGCTCGGGCCTATGGTGCGCTCTTCGACGATCTGGATGGGGGCGATCAGGGCACCGGCACGCAGCAGCAGCGCCAGGTTGTGGGCTTCGTTGGCGTTGTCGATCCCGGTGATGCGGAACTGGCTACCCAGACGAGACTGGATAGTCGCGACGTTGATCACCTCTTCCTGCTTGCGGAACTTGCGCTTGCCATCCGGACCAGGCTGTCCCACCGGCTTGTACTCGATGAAGACGGTGGCCATGCCCTTGCCAACGTTGTCCTTGGTGAAGTTGGCCATCTTGTTGCCACCCTGGCCATCGAGCTTGATGTTGACCTGGGGACGGCTGTACTCATCGAAGCCGGACTGGGCACCCACAATGTGGTCACCGGTCAGGATCACGCGCTTGTGCAGCACCACGGGACGACCGTTGCGATCGTTGTAGACCTTGGAGCTCGGCGGCACCCGGCCACTGGCGGCGGCCTGGATGTCGGCGGCCTCATCGACCATGTGGAACTCCAGGGTCGCGGTGGCCCCCAGGATCTCCTTGGCACGGGCGGTGTCCTGGATCCCCGGCAGCTCGACGACGATGCGCTCGGCGCCCTGCTGCTGGACCAGCGGCTCGGCCACCCCCAGCTCGTTCACCCGGTTGCGGATGATGGTGATGTTCTGCTCGAGGGCGTACTTCTTCACCTCCTTGATCTTGGCTTCGCTCAAGGCGGCCAGCAGGATGAAGTCATCCCCCTTTTGCTCGCCTGTGAAGGTGAGATCCGGGTTCTGACGGCGCAGATAGGAGATCGCCTTGACCTGATCGGCCTCGTCACGGAACACCACCTGCACCTGATCGCCGACCCGGCGCACGCCGGAGTAACGGATCTTCTGGGTGCGCAGCTCGGAGCGGAAATCCTGCACCATCTGCTCCTGCTGCTTGGTCAGCGCCTCGGCCATGTCCACTTCCATCAGGAAGTGCACGCCGCCGCGCAGGTCAAGACCGAGTTTCAGGGGCGCCGCGCCGATGGCTTCGAGCCAGGCGGGGGTGGACGGTGCCAGGTTGAGGGCGGTGATGAAGTTGTCCCCCAGCTTGTTGGCGACGATGTCACGGGCCTTCAGCTGGTCTTCGGTGTTATTGAAACGGATCAGGATGAAGCCGTGCTCGAACGCCGCATGCTTGACCGGGATCCCGGTTGCCTCCAGCGTCTCTTTCACCTGATCGAGGGTTTCTAGTTTGACTTCGGCACCGCGGCTGGCAGAGACCTGCAGAGCCGGGTCTTCGCCGTAAAGATTGGGGGCTGCATATAGAAAACCGATGGCGATCACGACGATCACCATCAGGTATTTCCACAGCGGATAGCGATTTAACACGCTGTGCTCCTCGGGAGATTAGAGGGACTGGATAGAACCCTTGGGCAGAACGGCAGAGACGAAGTCACGCTTGATGGTGACCTGGGTCTGATCGTTCAGGGCCAGCACAATGTAGTCGCTATCGGCGGAGACCTTGGCGATCTTGCCGACCAGGCCACCGGAAGTGAGCACTTCGTCGCCCTTGGAGAGGGAGCTCATCAGATTGCGATGCTCCTTGGCACGCTTGGCCTGGGGACGGTAGATCATGAAATAGAAGATGAGACCGAACACGGCCAGCATGATGATCATTTCCATGCCACCACCCTGTGCTGCCGGAGCCGCGCCTTCTGCATACGCCTTGGAGATAATGCTCATTTAACAACCTCTTATTGATGTAGATTTGAAAACTAACTTATATATCGTTGTTATTTCACGTCATTTTCAGCCAGTGGAGGCACAGGCTTCCCTTGCCGACGGTAAAACTCAGTTACAAAGTCGTCTAATTTACCCTGCTCGATCGCGTCCCGCAAACCCTGCATCACGCGCTGGTAATAACGCAGGTTGTGGATGGTATTCAGACGGGCACCCAGGATCTCGTTGCACTTGTCCAGATGGTACAGATAGCTGCGGGTGTAGTTCTTGCAGGTGTAGCAGTCGCAGTCCGCATCCAGGGTGCTGGTGTCTTCCCGGTACTTGGCGTTGCGGATCTTGACGACCCCATCGGTGGTAAACAGATGGCCGTTGCGGGCGTTGCGGGTCGGCATCACGCAATCGAACATGTCGATGCCGCGGCGCACCCCTTCCACCAGATCCTCCGGCTTGCCCACCCCCATCAGGTAGCGCGGCTTGTCCGCCGGAATGCGCGGGCAGACGTGCTCGAGGATGCGGTGCATGTCTTCCTTGGGCTCACCCACGGCGAGACCGCCGACCGCATAGCCGTCGAAGCCGATCTCCAGCAGGCCGTCCAGGGAGACATCCCGCAGCGGCTCGTAGACGGAGCCCTGGATGATGCCGAACAGGGCGTTCTTGTTGCCCAGGGCATCGAACTTGTCCCGGGAGCGCTTGGCCCAGCGCAGGGACATCTCCATGGACTTGCGCGCCTCTTCATAAGTGGCCGGGTACGGGGTGCACTCGTCGAAGATCATCACGATGTCGGAGCCCAGATCGTACTGGATCTCCATGGACTTCTCGGGGTCGAGGAAGATCTTCTCGCCGTTGATGGGGTGACGGAAGTGCACCCCCTCCTCGGTGATCTTGCGGATGTGACCCAGGCTGAACACCTGGAAACCGCCGGAGTCGGTCAGGATGGGCCCCTGCCAGTTCATGAAGTCGTGCAGATCGCCATGGGCGCGCATCACTTCCTGACCCGGGCGCAGCCAGAGGTGGAAGGTGTTGCCGAGCAGGATCTGGGCGCCGGTGTCGCGCACCTCTTCCGGGGTCATCCCCTTGACGGTACCGTAAGTGCCGACCGGCATGAAGGCCGGGGTCTGCACTGTGCCGCGCTCGAATACCAGCTGGCCGCGACGGGCACGGCCATCGGTGGTTTTCAGTTCAAATTTCATTGCTACCTCTATCAGTCAGAGAAACAGTCTGACAACGGAGGGCCCGATGGGCCCGGAAAAAAGAAGCCGGCCGGGATACTGACAACCAATCCCTGAACGGCTTCTGAAGGGCGAGGCTTAAGCCTGCGCCCGGCGACGGGTGACGAACATGGCGTCCCCGTAGCTGAAGAAACGGTACTGCCCGGTCACGGCGGCCTGATAGGCGGTCATCACGTTGTCGTAGCCGGCGAAGGCGCTGACCAGCATGATCAGGGTGGATTCGGGCAGGTGGAAGTTGGTGATCATGGCATCGACCACCTGGAACTCGTAGCCCGGGAAGATGAAGATGTCGGTGTCGCTGAAGAAAGGCGCCAGCGGCTTGCCCTGGGCCAGGGTCACCTTGGCCGCGCTCTCGAGCGATCGCACCGAGGTGGTACCCACCGCAATGACGCGACCGCCACGGGCGCGAGTTGCGGCTATGGCATCCACCACCTCCTGCGGGACCTCGGCATATTCCGAGTGCATGTGGTGATCTTCAATCTTGTCGACGCGCACCGGCTGGAAGGTGCCCGCCCCTACGTGCAGGGTGACGAAGGCCGTCTCTATCCCCTTGGCGCGGATCCGTTCAAGCAGCGGCTCGTCGAAGTGCAGGCCGGCGGTCGGCGCCGCCACGGCACCGGGCTTCTGGTTGTAGACGGTCTGGTAGCGCTCCTTGTCGGCGTCCTCGTCGGGGCGGTCGATATAGGGCGGCAGCGGCATGTGGCCGATGGCCTCCAGGATCTCCAGCACAGGGCGCGGGTCCAGGAAGTGGATCTCGAACAGGGCGTCGTGACGGGCGCACATCTCGGCCTCGACGGGCACGCCGTCGGCACCGGCATCCAGGATCAGTCGGGTGCCTGGCTTGGGGGACTTGGACGAGCGGACGTGCGCCAGCACGCTGTGCTCGTCCAGAATGCGCTCCACCAGCACCTCCAGCTTGCCGCCGCTGGCCTTCTGGCCAAACATGCGCGCGGGGATGACCCGGGTATTGTTGAACACCAGCAGATCGCCGGGGTTGAGCTGGTCAAGCACATCCACAAAGTGACCGTGGCGCAGGGCGCCGGTTTGACCATCGAGCTGCAGCAGGCGGCTGGCGGTCCGCTCCGCCATCGGGTAGCGGGCAATCAGCTCGTCTGGCAGATCAAAATGAAAATCGGATACTTGCATCTTTCACCTCGGGGGAATCGGCGGCTAGTCTAGTTATCCCCCTCCTGCAAGGCAACCCAAAAGACTAAAAACCCAAGGCAGACAAGGGATAGCGGGCAATTCTGTGAGACACCCCCCGTTAAAAAACCTTTACTCTTTTGTATTGACCCTGATCATGTTCTGCCCGCCGGGGCTGGGCTAGGGTGAAAGCAGATACACAAGGAGGCCCACCATGATGACCCTATCCGAGATCATGACTGAACATCCCTTCACCCTGGGTCCGGAGAACAGCGTCAAGCAGGCGATGGAGCTGATGCAGCAGGAGCGGATCCGCCACATCCCCATCGTCGACGAGCACCACCACCTGCTGGGCCTGGTCACCCTTTCCGACATCCTGGCCACCCGCGAGTCCAAGCTGCTGCTGATCAACCCGGAGCGGGAGGCGGAATTCACCGACAGTGTCCAGCTCGACGAGATCATGACCCGCCAGGTGGCGAGCGTGGATCCCCATGCGGGCATCAAGGAGGCGGCACTCTATCTGCAGCGCCACAAATATGGCTGCCTGCCGGTACTCAAGGGGCGCAAACTGGTGGGCATAGTGACAGAGTCTGACTTTATCGCGGTGGCCATCAACCTGCTGGAGCTGATGGAAGAACAGGAGCCCCCCACCGACTTTTGATCATGAATACCTGTAATAAAATTACAATAAAAGCGTTTTCAGCCTATTTAAACGGCTATAAGGCTGAAACACTTTCAGTTTGACTGAAAAATTACACCACAAACTTGCAATGTGATCTTCATCACACTAAGATGCCCGTCATGCAATGGTTGCCGAAGAGGAGATGAGGATTGTGCACCCGACGTCTTCTCTTCATATATCCGCAAGTTTGCACACCCCGTAGTTAGTCTTTGCTGTAAAGCATTTATATCGCCATTCCTTGTTTGATGACCCGGCCCTGTCCTTGCGACCGCGCCGGGATTTTTTTGTCCGCATTTTTCCACTCCCGCCACCCCTTCCCCACCCCGCCATATAAAACAAGATCCCACCCGGGCCTTGAAAATGTGACATGGAGGACAGAAATTGAACTTCGACAATGAGTTATCTCTGCAGGCCTGAGATATTCATGTCAGGTACAGTTGCGATGGTCTATCTAATAAATAGATTTATGTGATTCAAAATTGTGGCTTTGACCGATTAGAAAAAGCCACTATGATGCCTCCATCGAAAGTTAAGCACCTCGTCTGGCACAAGACTCAACACCAGACAGGCATATGTACATCACCAAGGAGCAAATACATGTCTACCTACATCAACACTGAAATCAAGCCGTTCAACGCTACCGCCTACCACGAAGGCAAATTCGTTCAGGTGTCCGACGCTGACCTGAAAGGCAAGTGGTCTGTGGTGTTCTTCTACCCGGCTGACTTCACCTTCGTTTGCCCGACCGAGCTGGGCGACCTGGCAGACAACTACGCTTCCTTCAAGAAGCTGGGCGTCGAGATCTACGCCGTCTCCACCGACACCCACTTCACCCACAAGGCCTGGCACGACACTTCTGACACCATCAAGAAGATCCAGTACCCGATGATCGGTGACCCCACCGGCACCATCACCCGCAACTTCGGCGTGATGATCGAAGAAGCTGGCCTGGCTGACCGCGGTACCTTCGTTATCGACCCGAACGGCGTCATCCAGATCGTTGAAATCAACGCTGGCGGCATCGGTCGTGACGCTCTGGAGCTGCTGCGCAAGGTCAAGGCTGCCCAGTACGTTGCCGCTCACCCGGGTGAAGTCTGCCCGGCCAAGTGGAAAGAAGGCGAAGCCACTCTGGCCCCGTCCCTGGATCTGGTAGGCAAAATCTAAGCCTCCCCGCTCTAAAGACCGGCCCGTTTCAGGGCCGGTCTGTTTTCCGGCCTGGCTCAAGGGCGACGGCCTGCTTTTCGGCCCAGCCTCTACTGTATTCAGTCATATCGCCGACCCGCATTCAGCAAGAAGGAATTCGACCATGTTAGATACCAACCTCAAACAACAACTCAACGGTTACTTGCAGTACATCGTCAATCCCATCGAGATCAGCGTGTCCGGCAACGACAGCGACAAATCCGCCGAACTCCTGGCATTGGCCACCGAGATCGCCGAGATGTCCCCCAAGATTACCCAGACCTCTGGCACTGCCGCCCGCAAGCCTTCCATGAGCATCGCGTCCCAGGGCCAGGCCCCGCGCGTGCACTTTGCCGGCATCCCCATGGGTCATGAATTCACCTCCCTGGTGCTCGCCCTGCTGCAAAGCGGCGGCCACCCCTCCAAGGCCGATCCGGCCGTGCTGGAGCAGATCAGGAATCTGAAGGGTGAGTTCCACTTCGAGACTTATATCTCCCTCTCCTGCCACAACTGCCCGGACGTGGTGCAGGCCCTGAACCTGATGGCGACCCTGAACCCGAACATCACGCACGTGATGATCGACGGCGCCCTGTTCCAGGACGAGGTCAACGAGCGCCAGATCATGGCGGTCCCGAACGTCTATATGAACGGTCAGCCGTTCAGCCAGGGCCGCATCTCCCTGGAAGAGATCCTGGCCAAGGTCGACAGCGGCGCCGCCGAGCGCAAGGCCGCTGAACTGAGTGAAAAAGACCCCTACGACGTGCTGGTCGTCGGCGGTGGCCCGGCTGGCGCCGCTGCCGCTATCTATGCCGCCCGCAAAGGCATCCGCACCGCCATCGTCGCAGAGCGTTTCGGTGGCCAGGTGATGGACACCGTCGGCATCGAGAACTTCATCTCCGTGCCCTACACCGAGGGCCCCAAGCTCGCCGCCAGCCTGGAGCAGCACGTCAAGCAGTACGGCGTGGAAGTGATCACCGAGCAGCGTGCCGCCGCCATCAGCAAGGATGGCTACGTGAACGTGGATCTCGCCTCCGGCGCCACCCTGAAGAGCCGCGCCGTCATCCTGGCGACCGGTGCCCGCTGGCGCGACCTGAACGTGCCGGGTGAGCTCGAGTACCGCACCAAAGGCGTGGCTTATTGCCCCCACTGCGACGGTCCCTTCTTCAAGGGCAAGCGCGTGGCGGTGATCGGTGGCGGTAACTCCGGCATCGAAGCGGCCATCGACTTGGCCGGCATCGTCGAACACGTCACCGTGGTGGAGTTTGCCGATACCCTGCGTGCCGACGAAGTGCTGCAGAAGAAGGCCCGCTCCATGGGCAACATCGACATCATCATGAGCGCCCGCACCACAGAAGTGATCGGGGACGGCAGCAAGGTGGTGGGCATGGACTACGAAGATCGCACCACCGGGGAAATCAAGCACCTGGCGGTGGCCGGCATCTTCGTCCAGATCGGTCTGGTGCCGAACACCGAGTTCCTGAAAGGGAGCGAGATTGCCCTGACCCGCTTTGGCGAGATCGAGATCGACACCAAGGGCGCCACCTCCCTGCCCGGCGTCTACGCCGCAGGGGACGCCACCACGGTGCCGTTCAAACAGATCATCATCTCCATGGGGGCTGGTGCTACCGCTGCCCTGGGTGCGTTCGATTACCTCATTCGCAACCCGGCTCCTGAGGCCCAGGCCACCCAGGCCGACGCCGTGACTGCCTGATAATCCTCTTCAGGCCAACAAAAAACCGACTCCCAGGAGTCGGTTTTTTTATGGGTGAATGGCCAGGCTCAGCACTTGGCCTCTTCCGGTTCGCTCGCCTCTGGTTCGGGCGCTGTGGGCTCCGGCGTGGCATAGCTCGTGGGGACCGCCTCCCCGTCCAGATCCGTTCTGGGCTCAAGCTCCGCCGTCATGGGGGTATTGGGCGGCACCGGCATGAAGACCTGGTGCTCGGCCAGGGGGATGGGAGCCCGCTGCCTCCTGCGCCACTCCAGATAGGCGGACAGCAGCAGCCCGCACAGCGCGAAGTAGACGAACAACCCTTGCGGCCCGAACCACCCCATGACGAAGGGGGCCAGCAAGGGGCCTATCATGGCCCCCAGGCTGTAGGCGAGCAGCAGCCCCTGATTGGCCCCCAGCACCTGATCCGGATGCAGCTCGTCGCAGGCGTGGCTGAGGCTCAAGGGATAGATGGAGAAGGCCATGCCCCCCAGCAGGAACACCAGGCTCCCCTCGACGGGGCCGCGCCAGGCATCCGGCAGCAACACCATCAGGATCGCGAGCAAGGTCAGCACGGCGCAGAGCAGCAGGATCACCCCCCGCCTGTCGTAGCGATCCGACATCCGGCCGATGGGGTATTGCAGGCACATGCCCCCCAGGATCACCAGCGCCATCATGTCTGCCACCCGGGCGAGAGAGGCGCCGCTGTCGGCGAAATAGAGCGGCAACAGGCCATAGATGGCCCCCAGCACCAGACCGGAGGTAAAGCTGCTCGCCATCCCCGCAGGGGTCAGCCGCACCAGCTCCCGCACCCCGACCGCCTGGGGGGCCACCATGGCAGGGGTCGCCACCCGGGAGAGGGCGAGCGGCACCACGGAGAGCGTCGCCGCCATGGCGCACAGGGCGAAGGGGGTCAGCACCATGGGATCCACCCACTTCAGCAGCTGCTGGCCCAGAGCCAGGGAGCCGTAGAGCAGGATCATGTAAAGAGACATCAGACGCCCCCGGTTGGCCGGGGTGCTGGAGACCAGCATCCAGGACTCCAGCACCACGAACAGGCCGCCGGTGGCGAAGCCCCCCACCAGTCGCAGTACCGCCCAGGTGACAGGCTCGACCACCATGCCGTGCAGCAGGAACAGGAAACAGAGCAGGGAGGCATAGGCCGCATAGGCCCGGATGTGGCCAACCCGGATGATGAGGCGGGCGTTGACAAAGGCGCCCAGCACCAGCCCGCCGAAGTAGGCGGCCGACACCAGGCCGATGGCCTGGGCCGACACCTCCTCCGCCGACAGGCGCAGCGTCAGCAGGGTGTTGAACAGGCCGTGACCCAGAATGAATATCACCAGGCTGGTCAGGGGGGAGAACAATCGTCTGATCGTCATGGAACCTCCTCGTGGCGAAAGGATCATGGTAGCCCCGGCCTCCCGTCCACTTCAACCCGCCTGCCAGCACGGGACTATGCTTAACGGGTTCCATCACGGAGATCGTCAAGATGAAACTCATGCTGTTGTTGACCGCCCTGCTCTTCTCCGGCGGCGTCCTCGCCTTCCACTGTCCCATGGACATGAAGAAGATCGATGATGCCCTGGCCGCCGGCCCGGCCCTCAGTGCCGAACAGCTGGCCGAGGTGAAGCAGTTGAGAGCGGACGGAGAGAACCTGCACAAGGCGGGCAAGCATCAGGAATCGGTCGATACCATGGCCAAGGCCATGACCATCCTCGGCCTCGATAAAGGCTAGCGTCGCCGTCCCCTGCGACAGGCTGCTTCGCATCATCCCGATGCAGCAGTCCGGCCCCTTAACACAAGGCCCTCGCTGCTGGCGAGGGCCTTGTCATCTCCGGCCTCATACCCGGCCGCTGTAGACCAGGGTGCAATAGTTGAACGCTATCTTGTCGTTCACTGCATGGCGCTCGAACTCGCGGCGGATGAGCGCCGTCATTTGATCGTGGGCCGGGGTGCCGACGACAGGCGCATAGGAGGAGGAGTTGAGCCGCCCCAGCACCCCGTCGAGATCGAACAACTGGCTGTTCTCGAAGCGATCGAGCCGGTACTCCCCGGTGAAGAAGGCGCGAAAATCGGCCTCGCCGAGGTTGCGGTGATTGACCTCTTCGTAGTCTCCCGAATAGGCGTGCAGCCCCTCCTCGTACGCCTTGAGAAAGTCGGTGTTCATCAGCCGATCGTTCCAGATGAGGGCAACCCGGCCACCGGGTCTGAGCAAGCGCTGGCACTCCTGCCGAAAAGCAGCGCGATCGAACCAGTGAAACGCCTGGGCGACCGTCACCAGATCCACCGAGCCCGTCGGCAGGCCGGTGGCCTCCGCACTGCCGTGCAGCCAGCCGATGTTGCCCACGTCCGCCAGCATTCGCCTGGCAGCGCCGCGCATCTCGTCATTGGGCTCCACCGCCCACACCTTCTGTACCCGGGGGGCCAGCAGGGCCGTCAGGATGCCGGTGCCGGCCCCGATGTCGGCCACCTGGGTCTGGGGCCCCATGTCCAAGTTGCTTGCCAGAAAATCCAGCATGGCCGCCGGGTAGCCGGGGCGATATTTCACATAGGCCTCGACCCGGGTCGAGAATCGCTGGGTGCTGTCCATCGCTCGCTCCTTGTGGTGGATCACGCGGGTTCGCATGATGCCGTTCAGGCATCCTGCACCAATATCCAGCGTCGGGGCAACCGCATGAGGGCACTTGACTGCCACAAAAAACGGACCTGGCCAAGGTCAGCACCCTCCGTATCGGCGCCTGCCATACCCTGTGCCTTGGTGATATCCCCTTGGGCATGGGTTCATCGGGAACTGGCAGAGTGGTCGTGACAGCCAGGCCGCAGAGCAGGGTATTCAAGCCTGGACAAGGCTTGAACCTGGCAGATCCCCCAGTGATAAGGCATTGGCCTGTGACGGAGTGAGACGGAAGGGAGCGACCCCCCTTCAAGCGTCCATGTTCACTCTGGCACTACACTCAACCCTGAACGGCCTCGCCGAGGGAGGCGCACACTGTTGACCACCAGGCCATGGGGGATCCATGTCGACATCCAGATACCTGCTGCCGCTTATCGCTACCCTGTTGACCGGGTGCGGCGGCGAACTGGTCAGCACGGCGGCAACCACCGGAAAACTCCAGGCGGAACAGGCCAAACAGGCCAGAGCGCAGCTGGATCAATTCAAGCTGCAGCTCAGTGCCGCCGTACAGGCCACCGACACGGCGGCCGCATCGGCCGCCACTCCCTCCCCATAGCAGTATCTGGCCGGCAACGGCCCCGCTGTTTTCAACGGAGAAATGAGATGACGCAAGCTGCAAAGAACCGGATATGCCTCTGGTTCGACGGGGATGCCGAAGCGGCGGCGCACTTCTACGCCCGAACCTTCCCCGACTCCGCCGTCGGTGCCGTACACCGGGCCCCGGCCGACTACCCCGCTGGCAAGCAGGGGGACGTGCTGACGGTCGAGTTCACCCTGATGGGGATCCCCTGCCTCGGCCTCAACGGCGGGCCCGGGGTCAGCCACAACTGGGCGTTCTCGTTTCAGGTGGCCACCCAGGACCAGGCCGAAACGGATCGCTACTGGCACGCCATCATCGAGCACGGCGGTCAGGCGAGTGAATGCGGCTGGTGCCAGGACAGGTGGGGCATCTCCTGGCAGATCACCCCCCTGGCCCTCACCGAGGCGATCACGGATCCCGACCCCGAGGCCGCGCGGCGCGCCTTCGAGGCCATGATGCAGATGGGCAAGATTGACATTGCCACCATAGAGGCGGCGCGCCGGGGCGAATAGCCCGTTTGCGCGGACACCACAAACAACAAGGCCACCCCTGGGGGTGGCCTTGTGCGTATTGGCTGTCAGCCCTTCACGGCACGCCGCTTAGTTGGCGTAGTCTTCGGTCGGTACGCAGGAGCAGAACAGGTTGCGATCGCCATAGACGTCGTCGATGCGGTTCACCGACGGCCACAGCTTGCTGGCGCGCACGGCGTCGGACGGGAAGACCGCCTCGGCACGGGTGTAGGCGCGATTCCACTCTGCATCCATCACGTCATCCTGGGTATGCGGGGCATGGACCAGGGGGTTGTCGGCGAGGCTCCAGTGGCCGTCCTGCACCTTGGCGATCTCGGCGCGGATGGCGGTCATGGCTTCCACGAAGCGATCCAGCTCGCGCTTGGATTCGGATTCGGTCGGCTCGACCATCAGGGTGCCCGCCACCGGGAAGCTCATGGTCGGCGCGTGGAAACCGTAGTCCATCAGGCGCTTGGCCACGTCCATCTCGCTGATGCCGGAGGCTTCTTTGAGCGGGCGGATGTCCAGGATGCACTCGTGGGCCACCCGGCCATTGCGACCTGTGTAGAGCACGGGGAAGGACTCGCCGAGCTTCTTGGCCAGGTAGTTGGCGTTGAGGATGGCGACCTGGGTGGATTTCTTCAGCCCCTCGTCCCCCAGCATGGCGATGTACATCCAGCTGATGGGCAGGATGCTGGCCGAGCCGAACGGTGCGGCCGACACGGCGCCGTTGTCACGGCTCTCCTTGTCGGTCTTGACCACGGCGTGACCGGCCACAAACGGTGCCAGGTGCTGTTTCACACCGATGGGGCCCATGCCCGGACCACCACCGCCGTGGGGGATGGCGAAGGTCTTGTGCAGGTTGAGGTGGGAGACGTCCGCCCCGATGAAGCCAGGAGCCGTGAGGCCCACTTGCGCGTTCATGTTGGCACCGTCCAGATACACCTGACCGCCATACTGGTGCACGATGTCGCACACCTCCTTGATGGTCTCTTCGTACACCCCGTGGGTGGAGGGGTAGGTCACCATCAGGCAGGAGAGCTGATCTCCCACCTCGGCGGCCTTGGCACGCAAGTCGTCCAGATCCACGTTGCCGGCCTTGTCACAGGCGGTGACGATCACCTTGAGGCCCGCCATCTGGGCGGAGGCCGGGTTGGTGCCGTGGGCGGACGCCGGGATGAGGCAGACATCGCGATGCCCCTCGCCGCGAGACTCGTGGTACTTCTTGATGGCGAGCAGGCCTGCGTATTCGCCCTGGGCGCCGGAGTTGGGCTGCATGCAGACCGCGTCGTAACCGGTCACCTTCACCAACCAGTCTTCCAGATCCGCCAGCAGCAGCTGGTAGCCCTGGGTCTGCTTGAGCGGCGCGAAGGGGTGCAGCTTGCCGAACTCGGGCCAGGTCACCGGGATCATCTCGGCGGTGGCGTTGAGCTTCATGGTGCAGGAGCCGAGCGAGATCATGGCGTAGTTCAGCGCCAGATCTTTCGCTTCGAGACGGTGGATGTAGCGCAGCATCTCGGTCTCGGAGTGGTACTTGTTGAACACTTCGTGGGTCAGCACGGCGTCGGTGCGCAGCAGATCCTGCGGGATGCCGTGATGGCCTTGGGCCGCCTTGTCGAGAGCCTCGACATCCAGGCCGTGGCCCGCCCCCAGGAACAGCTCGAACAACTCGGCCACGTCACCGCGGGTGGTGGTCTCGGAGAGGGAGACGCCCACGGCGCCGTCCAGATCCCCACGCAGGTTGATGCCCAGCCCTTCGGCCTTGGCGATCAGGGCAGCCTTGTCGCCTGCCAGTACAGTGAGCGTATCGAACCAGCTGTCGTGCTTGAGGGCCACGCCCTTGGCTTTCAGACCCAGCGCCAGGATGGTGGTCAGACGGTGTACGCGGGAGGCAATGGTCTTCAGCCCCACCGGGCCGTGGTAGACGGCATAGAAGCTCGCCATGTTGGCCAGCAGCACCTGGGCGGTACAGATGTTGGAGTTGGCCTTCTCGCGGCGGATGTGCTGCTCGCGTGTCTGCATGGCCATGCGCAGGGCGGCCTTGCCACGGGCATCCTTGGAGACGCCGATGATGCGGCCCGGCATGGAGCGCTTGTAGGCGTCGCGGGTGGCGAAGAAGGCGGCGTGGGGGCCACCGTAGCCCATGGGCACGCCGAAGCGCTGGGCACTGCCGAACACCACGTCGGCACCCAGTTCACCCGGGGATTTGAGCAGCAGCAGGGAGAGCATATCGGTCCCGACGCAGGCCAGCCCTTTCTGGGCCTGGACCGCCGCGATCAGTGCGCGCAGATCGGTCACGTTGCCGGTGGTGCCCGGGTACTGGAACATGGCACCGAACACCTCTTCGCTCACCGCCTCGCTCGCGGGGCCCACCGCCACGTCGAACCCGAAGTGCACCGCGCGCTCCTTGACCACGTCGATCACCTGGGGGTGCACGTCGTCGGCCACGAAGAAGGTGTTGGACTTGGATTTCGCCATGCGCTTGGCCAGCGCCATGGCTTCGGCGGCGGCGGTGGCTTCATCCAGCAAGGAGGCGCTGGCCAGATCCATGCCAGTCAGATCCAGGGTCAGCTGCTGGAAGTTGAGCAGGGCTTCGAGACGGCCCTGAGCCAGCTCGGGCTGATAAGGGGTGTAGGCGGTGTACCAGCCCGGGTTTTCCAAGACGTTACGCAGGATGACGTGGGGCACGTGGGTATCGTGATACCCCATGCCGATGTAGCTCTTGGCAATCTGGTTCTTGGCGGCATAGCCCTTGAGCTTGGCCAGGGCTTCCACTTCCGTCATGGGGGCGCCGATCCCGAGCGGCCCCGGGCGGCGGATGGCGGCGGGGACCGTCTGCTCAATCAGATCGTCCAGGCTCTCGGCGCCCACGGTGGCGAGCAGGGCCCGCAGTTCTTCCTCACCCGGGCCGATGTGACGGCGGATGAAATCGGTTTTTTGCTCGAGTTCAAACAGTGACTGGGTCATTTCCCTATTTCCTGGTAATTAAGTCCTGGCATGACGTTCTGATAACCAAGACCTGATGTTCCTGTAGCCGGCAGATACCGGCTCCACTCATGTTCTGTGTCCGCCGCGGGCAGACGGGGGATGCGGCAGGGGCATCCCGCAGGCGCAAAGGCTGCGCCCTTCCTGCAACCTCCATGGCCGCAGGATGGCAGGCATACAAGAGGGCCCTGCTGTGTTGGCAGGGCCCGGGGGCATTACTCTTCGTCCACCACGTTCTGGTAGCCGTCGGCATCCAGCAGGTTGGCGAGCTCGCCCGCGTCGTCCAGCTTGATGCGGAACAGCCAGCCAGCGCCGTACGGATCGGAGTTGACCAGCTCGGGGCTGCCTTCCAGCTCTTCGTTGACGGCCAGGATCTCGCCACTCACCGGGCTGTAGATGTCGGAGGCGGCCTTGACGGACTCGGCCACGGCGCAGTCTTCACCGGCGCTCACCTGCTTGCCCACTTCCGGCAGATCGACGAACACCATGTCACCCAGCAGATCCTGGGCGTGCTCGGTGATACCGACCACGGCTTCGCCATTGGCTTCAACACGGACCCACTCGTGGGAGGTGGCATATTTCAGTTCGCTCGGGATATGGCTCATTTGTGCTTCCTTTATGCTCTTGGATCGCTTCAACAAAAACGGTTCGGCGAAGGGAACTCCCTTCGCCGCAATGAATGATTACACCAATGGCTGGCCGTTGCGCACGAACGCCGGCTTGGTGACTTTGACGGTGACCAGCTTCTTGCGGATCTCGACCTGGGCCTGCTCGCCGATATCGCGGGGCACCCGCGCCAGGGCGATGCTGTAGCCCAGGGTCGGCGAGAAGGAACCCGAGGTGATCACCCCTTCGCGCACTTCGCCGCTCTCGCTGGTGAAGGTGACCGGCATGCCGGCACGCAGCACGCCCTTCTCTTCCATCACCAGACCCAC
Source organism: Aeromonas taiwanensis (assembly GCF_000820165.1). Taxonomy (GTDB): domain Bacteria; phylum Pseudomonadota; class Gammaproteobacteria; order Enterobacterales; family Aeromonadaceae; genus Aeromonas; species Aeromonas taiwanensis. The sequence goes on along the minus strand of NZ_CDDD01000019.1, from coordinate 38,394 downwards.
CAGCTTGGGCTGGTTGCCGGCGGCCTTCTGGGCCTCCAGCACGGCGCGGCCGATGAAGGCGCGATCGCTCGGCTCCCAGGCGATGGTCCAGGCCATGTTGGCGGCAAGCGGAGAGACCGACTCGTCCATGTCCTGGCCATAGAGGTTCATGCCCGCTTCGAGGCGCAGGGTGTCGCGGGCGCCCAGGCCGCAGGGGGCCACGCCGTTGTCCAGCAGCGCCTGCCACAGATCGCACGCCTGCTCTTGCGGCACCACGACCTCGTAGCCATCTTCACCGGTGTAGCCGGTGGTGGCGATGAAGAGCTCGCCAGCCTGCACACCGAAGAAGGGTTTCATGCCTTCAACCGCAGCATTTTGCTCGGCGCTGAACACCTTGGCCGCCTTGGCCTTCGCATTCGGCCCCTGCACCGCGATCATGGCGAGCTCGGGGCGCTCGGTCACGTCCACACCGAAGTCCTGGGCGTGGTGACGGATCCAGGCCAGATCCTTCTCGCGGGTGGCGGAGTTCACCACCAGGCGGTAGAAGGTATCGGTCAGGTAATAGGTGATGAGGTCATCGATGACGCCGCCTTCCGGGGTCAGCATACCGCTGTAGAGGGCCTTGCCGGAGACGGTGAGTTTGGCCACGTCGTTGGCCAGCAGGTGTTGCAGGAAGGCTTTGACCCGCTCGCCGGTCAAATCGACGATGGTCATGTGGGAGACATCGAACATGCCTGCATCGGTGCGCACCGCGTGGTGCTCTTCCAGCTGGGAGCCGTAGTTGATGGGCATCTCCCAACCGTGGAAGTCCACCATCTTGGCACCCGCTTCCAGGTGTTTGGGATGCAATACAGTAGTCTGGATCATCGCTGTGTTTCCTTAAGCGTTCGCGACAACACTCGCAATCCGCCCCGGCTCGTCGGGAAAAACGGACCACAAGCTCTGTGCTCGTTCCCGCCCGGGCGGGCAGGAGTGATTCCTTGAACGGTGCGGATTATATGACAAGCGCGCCGTGGCGCCGCTCAAAAAAAACTAATCCTCACCCGATACACTGACACCAGACACTAAGGCAAAAACAGTGATAAAAACAGTGCAAACCGCACATCGACAAGATTTAATGTTGATTTTAACCGCTTCGTCACAATTTACAGAAAAACGTTTCGCTGATTGCCAACATTAAAGGCTGACACCCCGCAGGGGTATGCAGCCTTGTCAGATTAGTTTTCTTGTTAAAACACCGGGGTAATATTAGATTTTTTCACCCTTGGCCAGGGCGGGGAGCTCCCCATCCAGCCCCATGGCCGCCCGGATCACGCCCTGTTTGAGGGGGCCCAGCCCGTCGACGGCACAGAGCCCCACCCCGCGCACCAGTTTCTTGAGGGGGTTGCTGCCTGCAAACAGCCGCTTGAGCCCTTCCATCGCCGCCAGCATGCGGGCGGCCTCGCTCTTGCGCCAGCGCTCGTAACCCCGCAGGTTGGCGAGCAGACCGATGTCTGCCCCCATGCCGTGGTGCCTGAGGATCTGCTCCGCCAGAGCCGCCGCATCCAGCAACCCCAGATTGACCCCCTGCCCCGCCAGCGGGTGTATGGTGTGGGCCGCATCCCCGACCAGCACCAGACGTTCGCGGGCAAAGTCACGGGCGTAGCGGGCGGTGAGCGGGATGGCGCTGCGGGCCCCCTCCACCTTGCACAGCCCGAGCCTGGCGTCGAAGGCGGCAGTGAGCTGGCGATTGAAGGCGTCGTCATCGCAGGCGCACAGCGCCTCGGCCCGGGCGGCGGGCACCGACCAGACGATGGAACAGAGATCGGGCTGCCACAGGGGCAGGAAGGCGAGCGGCCCCTGGGGGGTGAAGATCTGGCGGGCGACCGCCTCGTGGGGCTCGGCACAGCGCACCGTCGCCACTAGGGCGTGGTGGCCATAGTCCCAGCTGGTGAGCGGGATGTCGGCCTGACGGCGCACCCAGGAGTGGGCACCATCGGCGGCCACTACCAGTCTGGCCGAGATGGCCTGGCCATCCTCGAGCAAGAGGAGGGATCCCGCTGGACCGCTCTGCAGGCTCTTGGCCCGGGCCGGCGTCAGCAGCCGGATGTTGCTGGCCCCTTCGATGGCCTCCAGCAGCGCCAGCTGGATGATCCGATTCTCGACGATGTGGCCGAGCGCCGGCTGACGCAGGGGGGCGGCGTCGAACGCGATCTGGCCGAAGCTGTCCTGCTCCCACACCGCCATCTTCTCGTAGGGCTGCAGGCGGCGAGCCTCGATCCCGGCCCAGGCTCCGACCCCCTGCAGGATGCGCTGGCTGGCCAGACTCAGTGCGCTGACCCTGATGTCCGGCGCCTCGCCCAGCAAGGGCTCCGGCAGCTGCCCCTCCACGATGGCCACCTTGAGCGCACGGTTCTTGAGCGCTGCGGCCAGCCCCAGGCCCACCATGCCCCCGCCAACGATCACCACATCTACTTCTTGCATCTGCATTCTCTTATGTCCTTTCGTGGCTGATCCCCGGGATCAGCGGAGCCACGCCCGCGGGCGCGCCTCTTCGATATGTCGTGTCCACCGGGCCAGGCGGCGCCTCATGGCCGGCACACGTCGGTGACGAACCCCAGGGTGCGGGAAGCCAGCGGCGCCTTGAGCCAGGGCAGTCGCCCCATCAGAGAGAGCGCCAGGTTGCGCCCCGCCACCAGGGGAGCGTGGCCGTTGGAGAAGAGCTGGGCCAGGGAGGAGGTGAGCCAGACGGTCTGGGCTTGATCCTCCCGGCGCGATTGCCAGTAACCGTTCAGCACCTCGAAGCTGCCGATGTCCTCCCCCGCCAGGAGCGCCTGGCCAACGGCGCGGGTGAGCAGGTCAAGGTCGCGCATGCCGAGGTTGAAGCCCTGACCGGCGATGGGGTGCAGCAGATGGGCGGCGTTGCCCACCAGCACGGTGCGCTGGGCCAGGGGATAATCGGCCACCGTCAGCACCAGCGGATAGAGGTGGCGCACGCCGGTGCGTTCGAAACGCCCGAGGCGCCAGCCAAAGGCTTGCTGCAGGCGGGCGAGAAACGCCGCGTCGTCCAGCGCCATCAGGGCCTGTGCCTCGTCCCGCGCCAGGCTCCAGACCAGGGAGGAGAGCCCCTCCTGCATCGGCAGCAGGGCGAGCGGCCCCCCTTCGGTGAAGCGCTCGAAGGCCCGCCCGGCGGGGTCCAGGGCGGTCTTCACCGTGGCGATGATGGCGCTCTGGCCATAGTCGTGGCGACTGACCGGCATCTTGAAGTGCTGGCGCACGAAGGAGTTGCCCCCATCCGCCGCCACCAGCAGCTGGGTCCGATAGCGCTCGTTCGTGGCGAGGGTCAGGGTCACCCCTTCTTCGTCGGGCTCAATCTGTGCGAGCTGGGCCGGGCAGCACACCCGTATCTGCGGGGTGGCGGCAAGGGCCCGCTGCAACTCGATCCCGGCGGCAGAGAGTTCGATCACCTGGCCGAGCGCCGGCAAGCCATATTCCGCCGCCGACAGCCTGGCCTGGCCGCAGTGGCCCCGATCCGAGACGTGAATGTCGGTGATGGGGGTGCAATGGGGGGTGAAACGGGACCAGATGCCGTGGCGGGTCAGCGCCTCGCAGGTGCCCGCCGAGAGGGCGATGGCGCGGGCGTCGAAGCCGGGATGAGCATTGAGCTCGGGGGCGCTCGCCTCCAGCAGCAGGATCTGCAGGGGGGCACCGTCCGATCCCCGGAGGGCGGCGAGGGAGAGGGCCAGCACGGCACCGCTCATACCGCCGCCGACGATCGTCACGTCAACGTGAGCCAGATCAGATTGAGACATGAGAAGAGGGCATAGGCAAAAAACGTGGGCCAATCGTATCACAAAGCCGGCAGGCGGGATGCGAAGCCACGGGCAAAAAAGCGATCTGGCGCCGCGCACCGGCGTGCCGTCCCCACCGGTTTCACCCCACCAGCTACAAAAAAGAGCGCCATGGGGGCGCTCTTTTTCTCATGTACCGGGAAGACCGGATGCTCAATGCAGGGTCGGCGGGGTGCTCGGCGCGTCCGGGCGTTTGCCGAACTCCTCGAACGCCATCATGACCCCGAGGCGTACATGTTCGTAGAGCACCAGGAAGGAGGCTTCGTTCTCGTCGTCCTCCTGATCGAACTCCGCAGAGACCTGGGTGATGCTGGCGATGTCCTGGATCATCTCCTGCAGCTCTTCGGATGCCTTGGAGAGCTCCTGTTGCACCACGCCAAAACCGGCGAGGAAGGCCTGGGACCAGTCCACCAGGGCATCGATGCGCTCGTCGAGGGGCGTTTCGTCATTCGGCAGCAGCAACTCGACCCCTTTTTGCGCCATCAGGCTCTCGATGACCTCCTGATAGAGTTCGGTCATCACCTGGCGCACCGGGGCCGGCAAGCCGAAGCCGTCGTTGACCAGATCGTTGAAATGGGGCAACCAGCTCTTGTCGTCCAGTGCCACGCCACCGCACACCAGGCCGCAGATCACGCCATGGGCCTCGACAGCCGTCGCCATCAGCTCGTGCTGCTCCATCAGGTCGGCCACGGCCACGTATTTCAGGGGGTTCGTTTTGCTCATCGGGGATCCGCTCAAAGTTCAGGCAAATATGCAGAATTTATGGCCCGGATCCTAGCATTCTCCCCTCTCCAGAGCCAGCAAGGCCTTGAAAGTTCTGCATCTGCGCTATATAGTCCCGCCCAGTTGTCCACGTGGATAAAGGCGGAAATCAGCCCCGCCGTATTGAGGAAGGCATGAGCATAGAGGCCGTAGAAATCGTCATTTTGGGACGTCCCTACAAGGTGTCCTGTCCCCTGGGACAACAGGATGCCCTGCGCCAGGCCGCCGACCAGCTGACCGACAAGCTCATCGAGCTTCGTCAACGTTCCAAGGTCTCCAGCAACGAACAGCTGGCAGTCATGGCAGCGCTCAATTTCTGTCACGAGCTCTGCCTTGAAAAAGAGAAAAACCACCAATACTCTGAGACCATGGACAAGCGGATCAAGATGCTGCAACGCACCATAGAGGCAGCCTTGATCGAGCACGGTCAATACGGTGAATCCAGCGAGGAGGGGCAACAGCCCTAATCGCACCGAGTTTTGAAATTCCCTGGAGTGTTTGTCAGCCGGTTCAAGTCCCCGAGCCGATATTCATACCAAACAGGGGGTCTGCCTTCTGGCTATTGAGCATGCTCGGCCCGACCGAGAAGCCTGCGGCCAGATTAGATCTCCGCCTTGAACCGACGGTTCAAGGGCCCAAACCGGCAACGGCATCTCCGGGGTACCTACCCAAAAAAGCCCGTCATCACGACGGGCTTTTTCTTTGCCTGCTTCCCCCTCCCCTGCCCCTCTTCACCCTGTGCGCTTATCAGCGTTCTCCTGTTCCACCGCGACCTGGGGGAAATAAAAAACCCGCCACAGGGGCGGGTTTGCGCAGGGTACGGCCCATCAGACCGCCATCTGCTCCCGGGGGGAGCCGTGGTGGCGTTGCCAGACAAAGCTCAGCGCCACGATCAGCACCATCACGGCCATGATGGCGCCCAGGGTCACCTGCCCCGTCATCGGGAAGCTGGCCGCCAGCAGGGTGACCACCCCGGCCCCCAGGTTCTGCATGCCACCGAGAATGGCGCCGGCGGTGCCCGCCTGGCCGGGGAAGGGCTCGATGGCGCAGGAGGTGGCGGTCGGATAAAGGATGCCGCTGCCGATGAAGTAGACCGCTGCCCCGCCCACCAGGGAGGCGGCACTCACGACCCCGAACAGGCCGGGCAGCAGGATGATGAGCGCCCCCAGCGCCAGGAAGGCGATGCCAAGGCGCATCAGCTTGCCCTGGCTCAGGCGATAGCTCAGCCTGGCGGAAAGCCAGGCCCCGAACAGATAACCCGGCAACGGCAGCACGAACAGCACGCTCACGGTACGGGCACTCAGCCTCAGCACATCCCCCAGCAACACCCCGGCCGCCGCCTCGAAGACCGCGAGCCCCGCAAAGGTGGCCATCAGGCAGAGCAGATTGCCCTGAAAGCGCGGGTTGCCGAGCACGTGACGATAGGCCGCGCCGACGCGCAGCGGCTGCTGCCGGGCCGCCTCAGGCAAGGTCTCGCCAAACCAGGCCAGCAGGGCCAGGGTGGTCAGGGCGCCGAAGCCGAACAGGAACCAGTAGCCGGCGCGCCAGTTGAACAGCTCGGTCAGCCAGCCCCCCAGCACAGGGGCCAGCAGGGGCGAGAAGATGACCCCCATGCTCACCAGGCTGTTGGCGCGGTTGAGCTCGGCGCCGCTGTAGCGATCCCGCATCACGGTCCGGCTCATGGCGCCCCCGGCGCCGGTGCCCAGCCCCTGGATGAAGCTGCCGGCAAGCAGGGCGGTGAAGTGCGGGATGATCTGAATGGTCAGGGTTCCCGCCAGAAACACCATCATGCCGATGAGCAGCACGGGTCGACGGCCGATGCGATCGGACAGGGGGCCGTAGACGAACTGGGAGAGGCCATAGGGGATCAGGTAGCAGGCCATCACCGCCTGCAACTGGCCGGAGGCCACATGAAAGTCCCCCGCCATCATGGGAATGGAGGGCACATAGAGGGTCTGGGTCATCTGACCCACGGCGACCATCAGGATGGTCAGGAAAAACAGGGGATAGAAACTGTGCCGATACATAGCTGTCGTCCGAAAAAATCAATAAGCCGCCACCCTCCGGGCAGGGATCTGCAGGAGGAGTCAGACAAGGGTCGTTGAAGAAATGAAACAAGGCGGAGGACCCGCACCCGCCAGGAGCAGGACGCTCTTTGGCTTGCGATAATCTTAGTGATTCATGTCACAAAAAACGAACGAATCTTTATAATCTGCTTCCCCAAGTTTTTCTAATGCGACGGGGCCCAAGGCCCCGTCACTGTCATCTCATCATGGGGGAAGGATTCATCCTGTCCCCTCTTTACCCCACTCTTCTCACCTCGGCCGACGCGCCTTCGAACATGGGGGTACCCGCCTCCCCCAGTCTCAGACAACGAGGAGCAACCTTGCCGGCCAGCCCCTCGTCATGGGTCACTAGCAGTAGGGCGCAGCCTATCTCTCCCAGTTCCTCCAGCAGACAGGCGATGGTCTGTTGTTGGCTCAGGGGGTCGAGCCGGGACGTGGGCTCATCGGCGAACAGCAGCACGGGGCGCAGCAGCAGGGCCCGGATAAGCGACAGCCGCTGCAGCTCCCCTCCCGAGACCTGGTTTGGCAGGCGCGTCAGCAGCCGTTCATCCAGCCCCAACCGGGCCAGATAGTCGACAAGCCGATGGCGAGGCAGCCTGTGCAGACGCAGCACATCATCGAACTGGGTGGCGAGGCGCACCCGGCTGGCAAAGGCCTGCACCGGATCCTGATAGAGCTTCTGCCAGCGGCAGGGGGCTATCCCTTCCCGGCGCAGCACCTCCCCTTGCAGGGGGCGTTGCAGACCCAGCAGCACGTTGCCGAGGGTGCTCTTGCCCGCGCCGCTCGGCGCCATGATGGCCATTCGCTCCCCTTGCGCCAGGGCAAGGTCGAGCCCCGTGAACAGGGGTTGATCCCCATATCCCATGGCAAGCCCCTTCCCGCGGATGAGCCAGTCACCGGTAGGAGGGACGACCGCCTCGGGCCAGGCGGAAGGCTCCGCCGCCAGCAGGGCCCGGGTATAGGCATGGGATGGCGTGTGCAGCACACGCTCGGCAGGCCCCTGCTCCACGATCTCTCCTCCCTTGACCACCAGCACCCAGCCCCCCAATTCGCGGGCCAGGGAGAGATCATGGGTGATGGTCAGCAGATGGCGTCCACGGGCCAGGTAGCCCAGCAACAAGGCACCCAGCCTGGCTGCGGCCCGGCTGTCGAGCCCCTTGGTGGGCTCGTCGGCCACCAGCAGACGGGCCTCCCCCAGGGTGGCGGCGGCAAAGGCCGCGCGCTGGGCCATGCCTCCCGAGAGCTGGTGTACAAAGGCGCCCTCCCGCCCGGCCAGTCCAAGCCGCTCGAGGGCGGCGCGGGCCCGCGATCGGGCCTCCTTGCCCCCTGGCAGCCACCCTTCCTCCACCTGGGCAAGCAACCTCATGGTGGGATCCAGCGCCAGCACCGGCTCCTGGGGCAGCATCGCCAGCTCCCGCCCCCAGAGAGTGCGCAGGCGAGGCGTGTCGGCCAGGTTGTGATGGCGGCCACCCGACACCATCTCGCCCCGGCCTGTCAGGGGGGCTGGCAACGTCCCCATCAGGGCATGAGCCAACAGGGATTTGCCCGAACCGCTCTCCCCGATCAGGGTCAAGGCGGTGCCGGGATGAATGGTGAAATCCAGCGCCTGCAACAGGGTTTTCTGGCCATCATCGACCTGCAACCCCTTGATATGAATGGCCGTCATGAGGTGGCTCCTTGTGAAGATGGCATGTCAAGGCCGCGCGTCTGATGAAGCAGCACCAGAGCCAGCAACATCAGCCCCATGACAAGAATGGGGGCCAGCAGCAGACGGGGAGCCTCCTGATAGTGGGGCAGCGCCTCCGTCATCATCAGCCCCAGCTCGGGCGTGGGCGGCTGAATGCCCACTCCGACAAAGCCCAGGGTAGAGAGGGTCAGAATGGCACCCGCTAGGCCGAAGGCCATCATGGTGAGCAACTGGGGGGCGAGCTCGGGCCAGAGATGGCGCCGCACCACATGGGCATGGCCGAATCCCAGCAGACGGGACGCCTCCACCTGGGGCGAGGCGAGCAGCCCCCGGCTGCGGGCACGCACCACCCGGTAATACTCCACCCACTGGGCCATGGCCAACCCGAGATAGAGGATGGCAAAGCCACCCTGGGCCATGGCGGAGAAGAGCAGCACCAGCAACAGGCCTGGCAGGGCCAGCACGCCGTCGGCCAGGCTGCGCAGCAGACCGTCGACCCAGCCGCCGCGCCAGGCCGAGAGCCAGCCCAGCAATGACCCCAACAGCGCCGCCGTGATGACGCACAGCAGTCCCAGCAGCAGGGAGAGCCGGGTCGCCGCCGCGAGGCGCGCCATCAGGCTGCGCCCCATCTGATCCCGCCCGAGGGGCTCCTGCCAGGAGGGTTCAGCCAGAAACTGTGCCAGATCCTGAGCCGCCGGATCGGGCCAGAGCACGGGGCCCAGCAGGGCAAACAGCACCACCAGCAGGAGCAGGCCCAGCCCCGTTTTGACAGACAACGACATGATCAGGACTCCTTGGGACCACGGGGGTCAATGGCAAGACAAAGCAGGTCGGTGAGGGTATTGAGCAACACGAAGAGCACCGCTAGCACCAGCACGGTCCCCTGAACCATGGGGATGTCGCGCCAGAAGATGGCGTGCACCAGCGCATGGCCGATCCCGGGCCAGGCAAACAGGCTCTCGACCACCACGACCCCCTCGATGAGCAGCACCAGCTGCACGCTGGTGTAGGCGATGATGCTGACCCCGGTGTTGCGCAGACCGTGGCGCCAGAAAACCCGGGCCAGCGAAAGCCCCTTGGTGAGGGCAAATCGGTAATAACCGGACTGCACCACGGTGAGCACGCTTTCACGCACCACCCGGGAGAGCACGCCGGAGAGCCCCAATCCCAGGGTCAGGGCGGGCAGCAGCAGGTTGCTCCCCTCCCCGTGCCCTGCCGCACTGACCCAGCCCAGCTCCACCGAGAGCATCACCATGAGCACCAGGCCGAGCAAGAAGGGGGGCAACGCACGCATCAGCACGCTCCAGCCCAGGGTCAGGCGATCACACCATCCCCCCGGGCGCAGCGCACTCAGGCTGCCAAGCGGCAGCGCCACCACCAGCGCCAGCACCACGGAGGCGCTCGCGAGCGTCAGGGTGGCGCCCAGGTGATGACCCACGTCGGTGGCGACCGGTGCGCCCGTCACCAGGGAGCTGCCGAGATCCCCTTGCAGCAAGGCCCACAGCCAGTCGCCAAAACGGGCAAGGGCCGAGCCGGCCAGCCCCAGCTCGCTGCGCACCGCGTTGGCCGCCTCGGCGGTGACATAGTCATAGCCATAACGACCCGCCGCGATGCGAAAGGCGATGTCTCCGGGCAGGGACTGCACCATCAGAAAACAGAGTCCGGCCACCAGCAGGGCAACCACCAGCGCCTGCACCAGACGCTGGCCCAGTATCCCCATGACGCGAGACAAGGGTGTCGCTGTCATCGTGCGCTCCATGTCAACTTGTCCAGGCCATAGCTGCGCTCCTGGGGATCGAGTTCAAACCCCTCCAGCCCCCGACTGACCGCCGCGCTCTGGCGGTACCAGGCGATGGGCAGGAGCGGCAACTCCTGTTGCAGTGTCGTGGCTATCTCCCGGCGAGCCGCAGCGGCGTCTGTGGGCGACAAGGCTTGCGTGGCAAGGCGGGTCAGTGTTTGCGTCATGGCCGGGGAGTGCCAGTTCATCACCCCCCAGTCCGCACCGGCAGGGGCCAAGTCCCCCAGCAACGTGACCAGGGGATCCGGTACTAGGGCATAATTGCGGGCGTAGAGACCAAGCTGGAGCGAGCCGTCCTGATGGCCCGCCGGGATCTCGCTCGAGTTGCCCACCGCCACCTTGAGATCCACCCCCACCGCCTTCCACTGCGCCTGCAGTGCCGTGGCGAGGAGCGGCAGCTCCGGACGGTCAGGGAAGGTACGCAGGGTCAGGGCGAAGCGCTCTTCCCCCTTGCGCAGCACACCGTCCTTCCCCGGCTGCCAGCCTGCCGCCGCGAAGGCCGCCCGGGCCGCCTTGACGTCATAGGCAAGCGGCGTCAACCCGAGCTGGTGCCACTCCCCCAGAGTGGGAGGAAAGAGCTGGGTTGCCGCCATCTCGGGATCCCGCAGCAGGGCGGCTGCCATACCACGACGATCGATGGCGAGACTCAGGGCACGGCGCACCACCGGATCGCTCAGACGAGGATCGGCGCCATTGAGCTTGAGCTGGATGGTCCGTGGCAGGGTGACCGAGGCGATGGAGACCCGTGACGCCTGCTGCAAGCGGCGGATGCTGACCGGATCCAGCCCCCAGGCGATGTCGGCCTGACCGCTCTCGGCCATCAGGGTGCGGCTCTCAGCACGTCCCACCGTCAGGTAGCTGACCTCCTCGATTGCGGGCCTGGCCCCCTGCCAGCCGTCGAAACGCACAGTCTCTATCCGCTGGGGTTGTTGCAGGCGGGTGATGCGGTAGGGGCCAGAGCCTATCACCTGGGTTACCTCCCCCTTGGCATCGTAGGCGGCCTTCGCCAGGATCTGGGTGCTGGGGTGGGCCAGCACGGCCGGCAGGGAGGCGAAGGGTTCGCTCAGGGTGACCTTCAAGACGCCATCTCCAGCCTCGATGGACGCAATGGGAGCGCTGGTCATCACGCCGGGCTTGCGCCAGGCCTGTTGCAGGGCAAAAGCGGCCTGCTCGGCGCTCACCTCACTGCCATCGTGAAAACGGGCCCCGGGGCGCAACGTGAATCGCCACTGCAGACCGTCATCGCTACGCGACCACTCACTGGCAAGCCCGGGTTGCAGATTGCCTTTCCCATCGACATCTACCAGGGTCTCCGCCACCTGCATGCGAGTAAAGAAGACCCCGTTGCTGGCGGGGTCGACACTGTGGATCTCCCAGGGCCCCACCATGGCAAGCGGTTTGCCGTCGGCTGCAGTCGTTCCTGCCATCAGAGCCAGGGCGAACCACCCGGCTGCGGTGCATTTTTTTGTCATCCTTTCCATCCAAGCTTCATGTTCATCAACCAAAGAAATAGTGTTATAACATAACAATTAATCAGGAAGAATGACTTTTGATTTTTGATAAATAGCTTATTTGAAAGACAAAAAGCGACTGCGATGCAGATCGTCAAACAACGGGGAGTCAAAGGGGAATAAAAAAGATGGCCCGTCAGGGCCATCATGATGGCGTCAGCGAGTCACCATCTGCTGTGCCCGCTTGACCTGATCCTCGGGGGTCTCGTTGCGCGGCGGTATGGTGATCCCCTTCTGGCAAGCCGGCTTGGCCTCCATCCGTGCCATCCAGGCCTGCAGGTGCACCAGCCCCTCGATGGAGATACCGCTCCAGTCATGAATGCGCACCCAGGGCCAGGTGGCGATATCGGCGATGCTGTACTCGTCGGCCAGGTACTCATGATTCGCCAGGTGGCCGTCGAGCACCTCGAAGAGGCGGCGCCCCTCCTTCTGGTAACGCTCGATGGCGGCCGGGATCTTCTCGGGGAAGTAGCGATAGAAGACGTTGGCCTGCCCCATCATGGGACCGACACCGCCCATCTGGAACATCAGCCACTGAATCGCCTGGGAGCGGCGCTTGGGATCCTGGGGCAGTAACTTGCCGGCCTTCTCCGCCAGATAGAGGAGGATGGCGCCTGACTCGAACACCGCAAAATCCCCGTTGTCCCGATCGACGATGGCCGGGATGCGGCCATTGGGGTTGATGGCCAGGAACTCGGGCTGCTTCTGCTCCATGGTCGAGAAGTCGAGGGGGATCACCCGGTAGGGCAGCCCCAGCTCTTCGAGGGCGATCGAGATCTTGAAGCCATTGGGAGTGGCGGCGGTATACAGATCTATCATCTTGGACTCCTTGAATGTTCACACATGAGTATCAGGCCTGGGCGCTGGGACGAGAGCTCACCCTGTCGTGCCAGGCCTGCAAATGACGCTGTTCGGGGGCGATGCGAATATCGACGACCTTGCCAAAGTCGATGGAGCACAGGGCCAGGATGTCGGCGATGGTGAAGCGCTCCCCCGCCACATAGGGGTGCTCGGCCAGCCTGGCATCGAGCTTGGCAAACCAGGTCAGGGCCTGCTGCTTGCACTCTTCGCCCCACTCGGGGAAGACGGTCTCTCTGTCCTTGTAAAAACCTGTGATATGGCGAAACGCCATGCCCGTCGGCAACCAGAGGTTGAACTCGATGAAGCGGCTCCACATCTCGACGGTGGCGCGCTCCAGTGCCGTGCGGCCAAACAGGTTGGGCTCGGGATGCAGTTCTTCGAAATAACGGCAGATGGCCAGGGTCTCACTGAGATAGGTGCCGTCATCGAGCTCGAGCACCGGGATACGCCCCGCCGGGTTCTTGGCCAGAAACTCGGGCGCGAGGTTCTCCCCCCCGCCCAGATCGACCTGTTGATAGGCCATCTCGATCCCCTTCTCCGCCAGAAACATCCTGACCCGGCGGGCGTTGGGGGCCCGTTTCAATTCATAAATCTTCATCTCACCTCCTGTGGCGACGCAGACACGAACCATTGTCGTCTGGCGTGCAGGCGCCATGGCTCGCGGCGCATATCGGTCTGTTGGAACATGTTATACCGGCCCACCGGTGTAACATATTTCCTTGTTCCTTATGACAAATATTGCGCCGCTTGAACAGTCTGCATCAGGGGAGATGGGCCGCTAGCTGCACAGCACCATGGGTTGACGCTGACGCAGCAGGATGAGGCGGGAGAGCAGCGGGAAGTAGGATCCCAGCTTGCTCTGCAATACCAGGCTGCAGGCGGGGTCCGTCAGCTCCCCCTCGTCCAGCACGATGCCGTTGGAGACGAAATAGAAATGTGGATCCCTGACGTCCGGCCCCTGGCGAGGCCGATCAAATTGCCGTTGCACCAGAAGCGGCAACACCGGCAGCCCCAGGGTGTCGCCGCTGGTGCTCCAGACGGGGGCCGGCCATGCCCCATCATCGTCTTCCAGCAGCAAGACGGCCGCCTCTTCCTTCGACGGTTGCCACTGCTCCGGCTCCGTCACCCTGACCTCGCGGAAGTAATCCCCTGACCCGTTGGCACGACGCAAGGCGGCCAACACGTCCAATGTTGTCGTCGCCGACGGTTTTTGACTGACTAATGACAGATTCATGGTTCATGTCCCTATGCTAACCACAGCCTGTTATCCAGCTGTCGCGATAAGATTAGACGAAGATGAGCCTTTATTGGAGCCGTCAGATCTATCAGTCCGGGATATGTACGTGCCAGGCTATAATGGTTGCCATTCCCCGGAATACTGGTAAGATACCGCGTCCTTTTATCCCCCGTTCTTTAACATCCAGTGGTGAACCTATGCATCCGATGCTGAATATCGCCGTGCGCGCTGCGCGCAACGCCGGTCAAGTTGTAGTAAAAGCCTTCTCTCAACCCGAGAACATCGAGGTTATCCAGAAGGGCAGCAATGACTTCGTGACCAACGTTGACCGTGACGCCGAAGCGGCCATCATTCATACCATCAAAAAATCTTACCCGGAACACAGCATCGTGGCTGAAGAGTCTGGTGAGATCGCCGGTACCAATCCGGATTACCAATGGATCATCGACCCACTGGATGGCACGACCAACCTGGTCAAGGGCATTCCGCACTTTGCCGTCTCCATCGCTCTGCGCGTCAAGGGCAAGACCGAACAAGCCGTCATCTACGATCCCATCCGCGATGAGCTGTTCACCGCCACCCGTGGCAGCGGCGCCCAGCTGAACGGCTACCGTATCCGTGTCGGCAAGGCCAAAGAGCTGTCCGGCACCATCCTGGCCACCGGTTTCCCGTTCAAGCAGAAGCACCACATCGAGTCTTACCTGAAGATGTTCCAGAGCATGTTCATCGAGTGTGCCGACATCCGTCGTGCCGGCTCTGCCGCCCTGGATCTGGCCTATGTGGCCGCCGGTCGCATCGACGGTTTCTGGGAAATCGGCCTGAAGCCCTGGGACACCGCAGCCGGTGAGCTGCTGGCCAAGGAAGCCGGCGCCATCGTCACCGACTTCGTCGGTGGTCACAACTACGAGAACTCCGGCAACATCGTCGTGGCCAACCCCCGCGTCCTGAAAGAGATGCTCGGCAAGATCCGCGAAGAACTGCCGGAATCCCTGGCCAAGTAAGCGCGTATCCTTGAAAAAAATGCCAGTCGGCCCGGCCGACTGGCATTTTTTTATGGCTGGATTTCATGGCGGCATGAGAAAAGAGGCCGCCCTCACCACGGCCACCCGGTCAGATGGTGCCGTTACGGCCCATGTTGATCACCACCCGCCGGTTCTTGGCACGCCCCGCATCCGTCTCATTGGAGGCCACGTGCTGTTTCTCGCCATGGCCTTCTACCGAGATCTTGCCCTCCTCGATGCCAAGATCCACAAACACCTGCTTGATGGCATCGGCCCGCTTCTCGGAGAGCTTCTGGTTTGGCCAGCGGCCGCCATAGCTGTCGCTGTAAGCGTCGATCACCACCACATCGATGCTCTTGTCCGCCTTCACATAGTCACCGATCATCGCCAGTCGCCGCTTGGAGGCCGGTGACAACTGATCGCTGTTCTTGTCGTAGGAGAGCACGCTGAAGGCGATGTCGTTGAAGCTGTAGGGCAAAAGGCCGCTCAGACAGTCCATGAAGGCCTGGTACTTGACCCTGAAGTTGACCGAGGAGAGGGAGACCCGGACCGGCCTGTCCTGACGATACCAGTCACGATACTGGAAGGTCGGCATGCGCCCCCCTTCCAGTTCGTCCAGCATGGTCCAGGCGGTCTGGCCCGCGACCAGGCCGTCGAACTGCTGGTAAAACTGCAACTGGCTTATCTGCCGCCCCGCGACACCGGGGCGCCAGCTGGGAGGCATGATCCCGAGGCTCACTGTCTGGGTGCGCGCCTGGGGGCGCTGTCCTTTCAGCTCGAAATCCAGATTGATCTTGCGACCCGCCCGGCTGACGAAAGCCCCCGTGCCCCAGCGGGGAATGGGATGCTCCAGCCTGCACTCCACCTGGGTATCCGAAGTCAGGCGCCAGACGGATTGATCCAGGCCGGCGCCGAATTCGGTCACTCCCGCCTGCAACTGCATACTCACTGATATGCTGACCAACCCTAACACCCAAGCATTCAACGGCTTGCCCTCCACGATATCTCGAATTATCTATCGGCCGTGGCGGGGCAAGCTTTAGGGCAAAACGCTCAGTGGGGGGAAGAATGCGCCATCAGTTTGAAGCTGGCGAGACGCCCCGCCAGCTCCCTGGCCAGTTGGTCCAGCTCGGCACTGTGCTGCTGCAGGGTTTCAGAATGCTGGCGATGCGCCTCGTACACTTCGCGGATGGTCAACACGTTGTGCTGGATATCGTCCGTCACGTAGCGCTGCTCCTCGGTCGCGGTGGCCACCTGGGCGGTCATGTCGCTCACCTTGCGCACCTCGTTGACGATGTCGGTCAACTCATTCCCCGCCCGCTTGGCCTCCGTCACGCTGAGGCCTGCCTGCTCCGTGCCCATATGCATGGCCGTGACCGCCTGATCGGCCCCCTGGCGCAGGCGACCCAGCATCTGCTCTATCTCGTCCGCCGCCTGCTGGGTGCGCCCGGCGAGCGCCCTCACCTCTTCGGCCACCACCGCAAAGCCGCGCCCGGACTCCCCGGCGCGGGCCGCCTCGATGGCCGCATTGAGGGCCAGCAGATTGGTCCTGTCGGAAATCTGCTTGATGAGGCTCAAGGCCTCCCCCACCGACTCCGTGTCCCGATGCAGGCTGTCCACCAGCTGCCGGGTGTCGGCCAGGGTGCCCGCCACCTGCTGGATGGCGTCTATGGTCTGATCCACCTCCTTGTCACCCTGCCGGGCCCGGCCGATGGCCTGCTGGGTCGCCTGGGAGGTCTGGGTGGCGTTGCGGGCAATCTCGGCCACCGTCGAGGCCATCTCGGTGGCGGCGGTCGCCACCAGATCCACCTGCCCGAATCCCTTGGCCACGCCGGCATTCACCTCGGCAATGACGCTGGCGGAGGTGGCGGCGCTGTGCATCAGCACGTCGCAGGAGCGGCGCACCGCCAGCAACAGACTCTCCAGATGGGCGAGGAAGCGGTTCAAGTCCTGTGCCAGCGCCCCCAGCTCGTCCCCCGAGCGCCAGTTCACCCGCACGGTCAGGTCGTTCTCCTGCACCAGCTTCTTGAAGGTCTGGTGCAGGGCCATGAAACCCAGGTGCAGATCCCGCACCACCCGCCAGCTGACGAAGGTGGTCAGGGCAATGCACAGAAGCACGCCGAGCGCCCCCCACCAGAAGGCGCTCGCGCTCCTGGCCCGCATCTGCTCGACCCGCTCGAGCAGCTGCCGATAGAGGCTGTCTTCTATCTCCTTGAGCAGGCCTATCTTGTCGGTGCTCAGGGCAAACCAGGCCTCCGCATCGATCCCGAATCCGCCGCTGGTCGCCTTCTCCAGGGCCAGCTTCTCCATCTGTGCCACCCTGGCCACCACCGGGGAAGCCAGGCTGTCGCTCAGCAACTGACGCTGGGAGGGGCTCGCCACCGCCTGGAAACGCTCGAGGTAGGTGTTTTGGGCGGACAGGAGAGAGATGAACTGCTGCAACAGTGCCGGCGTGAAGCTGTCGCGCCCGAACACGTTGCTCAGGGTTGCCCGCTCCAGCCCCATGCGCTCCTTGCTCTGCAAGAAGGCGGCATAGGCATTGGTCTGCAGCGCTATGGTGGCGTCGTGGCTATCGACACTGATCTGATCCACCACGGCCAGCAACCGGGTCACCAGGCGGGTATAGAAGCCGACCTGATCCGCCACCTCGACCCCCAGGGCGCTGACCCGCTCACGCATGGCAGTCAGCCCGGCCAGCCCCTGCTGCACCTCGGTCAGGGCCAGCAGGGCCGGATCCTGCTGGAAGCGTTGCAGCAGGGTGTCGACCACCTTGCGCTGGGTCGGCAGGGCATCGCGGAACTTGTTGCCGCCGGAGCCCAGGAAACCGGCCGACATGCCACGCTCCTTTTGCAGCTCATGGGCCAGCTGTGCCGCTTCCTTCACCACGGCCAGCGCGGCCAGCGCCTCGCTCATCTCCTGTTCGACCTGGTAGCGTTCATAGACGTACCGACCGGAAAAGAACAACAGGGCCAGCAGTGGCAGACAGACTACCAGCAGCATCTTGTGTGCCAATCCCAGCTTTTTCATCGCCTCTCCCTCCATGGTTGAAGTCGCCAATTATAGGCGCAAGTGCTTCAAATAGAACCAGATACCATCCTCATATCGGCAGGTGAGGGACAAGGGCCTGCTTTTTTGCCATAATGCCGCCTCCTTTCACGCCGACCGAGATACCATGACCGACGCCGTTCACACCCTCAAGGGCCGCTTTCGTGGCTTTTACCCCGTCGTCATCGATGTTGAAACCGCCGGATTCAATGCCAAGACAGATGCCCTGCTGGAAATCGCAGCCCATACCCTCAAGATGGATGAACAGGGCTGGCTCGTGCCCGACCAGATCTTCCATTTTCACGTGACCCCCTTTGAGGGCGCCAATCTGGAGAAGGCGGCGCTGGAGTTCACCGGCATCGACCCCTTCAATCCCCTGCGCGGCGCCGTGGAGGAGAAGGAGGCACTCACCGAGATCTTCAAGGGAGTGCGCAAGGGCATGAAAGAGCAGGATTGTGGCCGTGCCATCATCGTTGCTCACAACGCCACCTTCGATCACGGCTTCGTCATGGCCGCCGCCGAGCGGGCCGGCCTCAAGCGCAATCCCTTCCACCCCTTCGCCACCTTCGACACCGCGGCCCTCTCGGGCCTGGCCCTGGGGCAGACGGTCCTCGCCAAGGCATGCCAGAGCGCCAGCATCCCCTTTGACAACAAAGAGGCGCACTCCGCCCTCTACGACACCGAACGCACCACCGAGCTGTTCTGTCATATCGTCAATCGCTGGAAGAGCCTGGGAGGCTGGCCGCCCGCCAACCCGGAGGAAGCCGCCGGCGAGGCCGAACAGTGAGTGCCTGAGCACTCCTGCAACAGGCTGCCCCATGGCAGCCTGTCTGTTTCCGGGGTAGCCAGGCCGCCCATCAGGTCAGACTGAATGCCCTTCTGCCTGGCATGGGAGCCAAAGAGGGACGAGATTCAAGCCCAGATCCATACTCAACGACAAGATGCTGCCGAATCACGGCTATGGCCGATTTTTTTCTCGACATTTGTCACGTTTTTCGCAAACTAACTGCCTTTCACACGACAGACAGCAACACAAACTATAAGGAAATCAAATGAATCCTGTTGTTATCGCAGTGGCGCTGATGCTGGTGCTCAGCCTGCTGCGGATCAATGTGGTGGTCTCCCTCGCCATCGGTGCGATTGTGGGTGGTCTGCTCGGCGGACTCTCCCTCGAGCAGACCCTCAGCACCTTCACCGGTGGTCTGGGTGGCGGCGCCGAGATCGCCCTCTCCTACGCCATGTTGGGCGCCTTCGCGGTGGCCATCTCCCGCTCCGGCATCACCGACTTGCTGGCTCGCAAGGTGATAAGCCAGCTCGGCAAGGATGCCAGCAGCGCCCGCATCCTCTGGGTCAAGAGCCTGCTGCTCGCCTCCGTGCTCGCGGTCTCCATCTCTTCCCAGAACCTGATCCCGGTACACATCGCCTTCATTCCCATCCTGATCCCGCCGCTCCTGCACGTCATGGCCCAGATGCAGATCGATCGCCGCCAGGTGGCCTGCGTCATCACCTTCGGCCTGACCGCGACCTATATGCTGCTGCCGGTGGGTTTTGGCGGCATCTTCCTGAACAACATCCTGGCCAAGAACCTCGTCGACAACGGCGTGCCGGTGGAATACAGCCAGCTGCCGCTGGCGATGGCCATTCCGGTGCTGGGCATGTTCGTCGGCCTGCTCATCGCCGTCTTCTTCACCTACCGCAAGCCGCGCCAGTATGACCTGCAGAAGATCCTGGCCGCCGAGCCCGAGACGGTGGATCTCAACCTGAACCACATCTGGGTCGCCCTGCTGGCCATCGCCGTGGCGCTGGGCCTGCAGCTGATGACCAACAGCATCGTCCTCGGGGCGCTGGCGGGTTTCGTCATCTTCACCTGTGGCGGCGTCATCAAGTTCCGCGAGAGTCAGGACGCCTTTACCCAGGGGGTGCGCATGATGTCCCTCATCGGCTTCATCATGATCTCCGCCGCCGGCTTCGCCGCCGTGATGAAGGAGACCCACGGTGTCGAGAGCCTGGTGCAGTCCGTCTCCGGCATGATGGCCGGTCACAAGGGGCTGGCCGCCTTCCTGATGCTGCTGGTGGGGCTGCTCATCACCATGGGCATAGGCTCCTCCTTCTCCACCGTGCCCATCATCGCCACCATCTACGTGCCCCTGTGCATCCACCTCGGCTTCTCGCCCATGGCGACCATCGCCCTGGTGGGCACCGCCGGCGCGCTCGGAGATGCGGGCTCCCCCGCCTCCGACTCGACCCTGGGCCCCACGTCGGGCCTCAACGCCGATGGCCAGCACGACCACATCTGGGACAGCGTGGTCCCCACCTTTATCCACTACAACATCCCGCTGGTGATCTTCGGCTGGATCGCCGCCATGGTGCTCTGAGCCCATTCAGGACAAACAGGCAGACAAAAGGCGACCCCCTGGGGTCGCCTTTTCTGTCTCTGGTGGCGCGTCAGGAGGTGGGGACGGGTCGACGGGCTAACCCAGCGCCACCGCTTTCATGGCCGTGTCTCGGGCCGCATGACGGCAGCAGAACAGCAGGAACTCCGGCAGCGGCAAGGGCTTCGAGTAGAAGTACCCCTGGATCTCGTCCACCCCGATCTCAAGCACCGCCCTGAGCTCTTCCCAGGTCTCCACCCCCTCTGCCACCACCTGCACCCCCAGCTGGTGCGACAACGTGGTGATGGTCTCGACGAACAGCGCCTGACGGGGATCCTTGTCGATGGCGGTGATGAAGGAGCGGTCGATCTTGAGCTTGTCGAAAGAGAGTTCGCGCAGGTAGGAGAAGGAGGACCAGCCGGTGCCGAAATCGTCGAGGGCCACCCGCACACCGGTCTGGCGCAGGGCGTGGATGATCTGCTTGCTCAGGGCAATATCGTCCAGGGCAATGGTTTCGGTCAATTCCACAATCAGCTGGTCCAGGCCCAGGGGGCCCTCCTCCATCTGCGCTGCCAGCGCCGTCGCCAGCCCCATGTTGAACATGGAGCCAGAGAGATTGATGGAGATCTCCAGCGGCTCGAGCAGGGCCGCCGGGAAGCCGGCAAGATCCTGCTGCAGCCGCCGGATGATCCACTCCCCCAGCGCCTCCCCCAGGCCGTTCTCTTCCGCCAGCGCGACTATATCGAGGGGAGGTATCGCGCCGTATTCCGGGTGCTGCCAGCGGATCAGCGCCTCGGCGCCAAGCCGCACCACGCTCTGGCTGCGCACGATGGGCTGATAGTCGAGACGAAGCTGCGGGCAGTCCGGAGACTGGATCAGGTCGCGCAACTCGGCCGAGAGCTGGCGCTTGCGCTGGTGGAGCCGGAACATGCTGCTGGAGAAGACCACGTTGCGATGCAGTCGCTTGCGCTTGGCGCTGTCGAGGGCAATATCGGCAAACAGCAACATCTCCTCCGGTGTGTGGTTCGGCCGCACGTATTGGCTGATCCCCATGAAGACCCGAACCCGATGGGCAGGATCCGCCGCAAACACCAGCTCGGCCAAATCGCTGCGCAGCTGCTCCAGAAACGGGAAACGGAGAAAGGCGGGCATGGCCCCGGATATAATGAGTGCGAACTCGTCGCTGCCGGTACGGGCGACGAAGATCCCCGGGCCAGACGCGCGCCGGATCCGGGCTGCGAGCCCCCTGAGCAGGCTGTCCCCCACCTCGTAGCCAAGGCTGTCGTTGACCTCCCTGAAGTGGCCGAGATCGATGAGACAGACGGTGATGGTACTTCGTGACTTCCGATGCCTGGTTCGCTCTTGGAGGTGCTTGATGAGCGCAGCCCTGTTTGGCAATCGGGTCAGGGAATCATTCCACGCCAGAAAGTGCTGATGGCGCATCTCGCGAAACAGCAGCAGCAACATCACCATGGTCGCCAGCATCAGGAACCCCAGGATAAAGAAGTTCTGGGCCCGCGACTCGTTGATCAACTCCTGCTGCGCGATGGCGGAGGGCCCGGTGAAGTTCTTCACCATCACGTCCCGCACCGCCTGCATGTCTTCATCCAGTGCCGCCGTCAACGCCTTGAGCCCGGGAGAGTCCGGCTCCCCGCTCACCACCTCCTGTTCGTACGACTCGAAGAGGACCAGTATTCCGCCGACCGCCTTGTCCGCATCGAAGCGTGCCCGAACCGACTTTGCCTCCTCCCCATGCAAGAAGACATCGAGCCGGTTCCAGGCGATGTCAAAGCGCTTGTTCATCTCCTCCCGGCTGACGGCGCGAGCCCGATACAACTTCAGCGCCTCATCGAAGGCGTGGACTTCAAGCTCCAGTTGGGCCAACGACCAGGCGGAGAGCTGGGTGTAGCGTGCCACCGCATTGAAGGCGCGGTCATAGTTCCAGACCGACCAGATGGCGACCCCCAGAAAGCTGGTCACCATGAGAAGAAGGGTCAGAAACTTGCCGCGCAGCATCTTACTGGCTCTCGATGGCGGCCAATTGCCACACCATCCGGTTGTGATAGAGCTCCTTGTCAAGTTCGGGATGATCCGAGAGGGGATAGACGATCCAGAGCGGACCCTTGTTGCGCAGGGTCAATGGCTTGCCGTCCTGCTTCTCGGCCAGCAGCACCGCATACTTGTCCCCATCCGCCTTCGGCAGCACAGCCCAGTAGTCATTGATGGCCAGGGCCTTGATCTCCTGACTCTTCAGGCCGTAGGCACCGAGCAGATCCCGCAGCAGCACCCCGCGATAGATATGCACCCCCTCGGTCCAGGGCGTCCCCGTCTTCACCTCCGTCTGGGGCAGCGCCTCGAATTCGGCCCGGGTCAGCACCGCCTCCCCCTTGCCACCGCAGCAGCCATTCCCCTTTATACGGAGGAAGGACTCCTCAGCCGACACCATCCCCGACACGAGACACCCAGACAACACCAGCACCCCGCCAAGCCATTTCCCCATGCTGACCCTCCTTGTCATAGCATTCTGGTGACTGTATTCATCGCACTCAATCGACCCATATGCAAATGCCGGTGTTTCCCTTCAGACCAAAGTCGCACTCAGTCGCCACTCCTCATGGGCGCCGCTGCAGGCCGCGTTGTCTTGCCAGCACCCGATTAGCCAGCTCCGGATTACACAATGTCGGCCCCCTTATCGGCAACGCTAGAGACCCCCGCCCCTTCGCGACATAACCGGGCCGCAGGGCTTGGCCGAATGACGGGCACAAAAAAGGCCGCTCCATGAGCGGCCTCTTGTCAGTGCGATGCGGGCTTAGCTGTCGCGACGCTTGCTGAACTTGCGATCCTTGTTGAAGCCGCCTTCACGACGATCCTTGTTGAAAGGACGGTCGCCCTGGGGACGGCGATCCTTGTTGAAAGGACGGTCGCTGCGGAACGGACGATCACCGCGCGGCGGACGGCTGCTGGTGTTGCCACCGGCCGGCACTTCGGTGTAGCGGCTGATCTGCAGCGGGCGCTGGCAGACACGAGCCTTCTTGATCACCTCAAGCACCTCGGGGCTGATGCCTTTGGGCAGGTCCACGGTGGAGAAGTCGTCTGCGATGTCGATGTTGCCGATGAAGCGGCTCTCGATGTTCGCCTCGTTGGCAATGGCGCCGACGATCTGGCCCGGCTTGACGCCGTGATGGGCACCCACGTCTACGCGGTAGCGCTCCATCTCCACGTCCGGGTTGTCCTTGAGCGGACGCGGCTCCAGGGAGGGCATGCGACGGGCCGGACGATCGCCACGGTCACCGAAGTCACGACCACCGCGGTCGTTGAACTCACGACGCTCGAAGCCACCGCGATCGTTGCCGGCATTGAGCAGCGGATCCGGGATGGAGTCATCCAGCAGCAGCGGCTGGTCGCCCTGTACCAGCTTGGCCAGCGCAGCAGCCAGCTCCAGCGGATCGGCAGAATCCTCTTCGATCAGCTCGTTCACCAGGTTGTGGTAGATCTCGAGCTCTTCGCCCATCATGGTTTCGCGGATGCGCTCCTTGAACTTGGCCAGACGGTGCTGGTTGATGTCCTCGGTGCTCGGCATCTTCATCGGCTCGATGGCCTGACGGGTCGCGTGCTCGATGGCGCGCAGCATGCGGCGCTCGCGCGGCGCCACGAACAGGATGGCCTCGCCCTTGCGACCGGCACGGCCGGTACGGCCGATACGGTGAACGTAGGACTCGGTGTCGTAGGGAATGTCGTAGTTCACCACGTGGGTGATGCGCTCGACGTCCAGACCACGGGCGACCACGTCGGTGGCGATCAGGATATCCAGCTGGCCCTGACGCAGCTTGTC
Organism: Aeromonas taiwanensis; assembly: GCF_000820165.1. Classification (GTDB taxonomy): domain Bacteria; phylum Pseudomonadota; class Gammaproteobacteria; order Enterobacterales; family Aeromonadaceae; genus Aeromonas; species Aeromonas taiwanensis. The sequence goes on along the minus strand of NZ_CDDD01000019.1, from coordinate 14,413 downwards.
GACGGTGCGCTCACGCAGCTTCTGCGGGATGTCACCGTGCAGGGCTTCACAGGCGTGGCCGCGGGCAGCCAGCTTGCCAGCCAGCTCTTCGGCGGCGTTCTTGGTGCGTACGAACACCAGCAGGGCTTCGTAGGATTCCACTTCCAGCAGACGGGTCATGGCGTCCAGCTTGTGCAGACCGGTCACCTGCCAGTAGCGCTGGCGGATGGTGGTGGCGGTGGCAGTCTTGGAAGCGATCTTGATCTCTTTGGGCTGCTTCAGGTGCTTCTGGGCCACGCGACGGATCTGCTCCGGCATGGTGGCAGAGAACAGGGCAACCTGACGGCCAGACGGGCACTGATCCATGATCCAGTCAACGTCGTCGATAAAGCCCATGCGCAGCATTTCGTCCGCTTCGTCCAGCACCAGGGCTTTCAGACCGGAGAGGTCCAGGTTCTTGCGACGGATCAGGTCCATCACACGGCCCGGAGTACCCACGACAACCTGAGCACCGCGACGCAGGGCGCGGGTCTGGGTTTCGTAGGAGGCGCCGCCGTAGATGGGCAGCACGTGGAAATCAGGCATGTGGTGGGCATAGCGTTGGCACGCTTCAGCCACCTGCAGGGCCAGTTCGCGGGTCGGCGCCAGCACCAGGATCTGGGTGTTGCGGTTACCAGCTTCCAGACGAGACAACAGAGGCAAGGCAAAAGCAGCGGTCTTCCCTGTACCGGTTTGTGCCTGCCCCAGCAGATCGTGGCCCGCCATCAGGTGGGGAATTGCTGCGGCCTGGATGGGGGACGGGCGCTCATAGCCCACGTCCTGCAGCGCTTTCAGTACGGGCGCGGCCAGTCCAAGCTCACTAAAAAGGGGCAGTTGTTCGGTATCAGACATAGATTCTTCCAGATTAAGGCAGGCGGCTAACACCGCGGAATAGCAAAAAGGCGGCGATTATAGCGCCACTTTGTTCTGCTGTCTTGAAAAATGTGATAAGCCTCTCAAGACGTTGGCAATTATAGAGGGATCTGACGAGTATGGCTTGCTTATTTTTCACTCATGGTGCGTTATTGCCGATCAGACTGCGCCGGAGTCCCGTTCCCGCTTGTGTTTGAGCACCGCCATGGTGAGCCGGCTGGAGCACAATAAACGACCACGTTCATCGCGAATTTCTATCTGCCACACCTGGGTCGTCGCCCCCAGATGCAGTGGCGAGCAGCGCCCCGTCACCACCCCTTCCCGCTTGGCCCGCAGGTGGTTGGCATTGACCTCCAGCCCCACGCAATAGCTATCCTCCCCCACTGCCATATTGGCGGCCAGAGACCCGAGCGTCTCTGCCAGCACCACGGACGCCCCGCCGTGCAACATGCCGAGCGGCTGATGGGTGCGGTGATCCACCGGCATGGTGGCCTCCAGCCAGTCGGGGCCAAAATCGGTGTAGACGATGTCGAGGTGAGCCATCAGGGTGTTGCGGGAGCTGGCGTTGAGCCCCTCAAGGCTCATGGGCTTGCGCCAGATGGGGGCGTTCTCTTGACTCATAGCGAGCGGACTCCTTGTGTGATCAACGGGTTATCGTCAAGCTTTGTCGGCGAACGTGCAGTGTCGGCGAAAAAGGCCGGAAAAAAAAGATGCCCCGCGTGGGGCATCCGGTATCCGGGCTGGAGCTCACCAAGGGTAGGTCACCCCGGGCCACTCGACCCAGGGCATCTCCCGCCCCGGCAGACGCGGCTCGGGCCAGCGCCAAACCTTGCCAAGCCAGGCGCGCAACTCGGCCTCAAGCTCGCCATCGGTGAGCGGTGCCTCGGCCACCTTCCAGAAAAAGAGCTCCACCTGCACCTCTGGCAACACGGAGGGGTAAAGGTAGACACCGCCCCAAAACTGCGGCTCCCGCTCCGGACTCCAGAGGCCATAGGCAAAAGAGCGCTTGGCCAGAAACTCTGACTCCTGCCACTCCAGATCCGCCTCGTGCTGGCTCAGGCTGAAGTCGGCCGAGGGCCAGGGGTCGTTCGGCCGAAACAGCTGGTGGAGCTGCTCCCGCTCACGCAGGATGGCGACGAACTCCAGCACCGCCTGGGAGGGCGTGGCAGGCAGCAGCAGGAAATGCGGGTGCCGATACGCCTTTGGCACCCGGAATCCCTTGGGGAAGCTGAGCATCAGACCAGTTCCAGCAAGGCCTGCAGCGGGTGCCTGAGCTTCTCCCCCTCCATCCGCTTGACCTGGCTGCGGCACGAATAACCGGTGGCGAGGCAGCGATCCTTCGGCAGGCGCGCCAGGGGCTCGGCCCAGCTGAGGCCATAGATCCCTCTGGAGTTCTCCACCTGCCTGGCGTCATGACCATAGGTGCCCGCCATGCCGCAGCAGCCAACAGACACCGGCTGCAACCTGGCGCCAAAGCGGCTGAACAGGGTGCTCCAGTCGCCGTGGGTCGACGGCTTGGCGGTCTTCTCGGTGCAGTGGGCAAACAGATACCAGGGTTCGGTGCCCGCCGCTTCCCGCACCGGCAGCGCCTCGGCCGGCAGGGAGAGCAGCCACTCCTGGGGCAGCAGCACCTGGAAGTTGCCGCGGGCCGGGCCCAGGGCCTTGGCATACTCATCCCGATAGCAGAGCACCAGGGAGGGATCCACCCCCACCATGGGAATGCCCAGCGCCGCCACCTTGTTGAGGAACTGGGCGCTGCTCGCTGCGGTGCGGGCGAAGGCGCGCAGGAATCCCTTCACGTGCTGGGGCTTGCCGTTGGGCTTGAACGGCAGCAGATAGGGCTGCAGCCCGAGCTTGCCGGCGAGCTTCACCAGGTCGCGCACCACGGGGGCATCGTAGTAGCTGGTGAAGGGATCCTGCACGATGAGCACCACTTTTTTACGCTGCTCGGGGCTCATGGCCTCGAGGCCCGGCAGGTCGAAGTAGCGGGCCCGGTTGTCCCGCAGCTCATCGGTCAGGGTCGGCACGGAGAGCAGCGGCACGTCCACCATGCCGATGCTCTTCTCGGCCGCCTTCTGGGCCCACTCCTTCTCCAGGAAGAAGTTGACCAGCTTGGGCACCTTGGCGAGCAGGGGGGTATAGCTTTCCACGGTGCCGACGAAGTAATCCTTGGGGCTGCGCAGGTAGCGGCTGTGATAGAGCTGCATAAATCGGGCGCGGAAGGTGGGCACATCCACCTTGATGGGGCACTGGCTGGTGCACGCCTTGCATGCAAGACACCCCTCCATCGCCTCCATCACCTCGTGGGAGAAGTCATACTGGCCGCGAGCGCGGGCCACCGTATTGCGGAACTTGTCGACAATCTGCTTGACGCGCAGACCGCCGCTTTGCAGCGCTACCTCTTCGGCGAGGGGATCGAAGCCCTGCTCCGCCAGCTGGCGCAGCCATTCGCGCATCAGCCCTGCCCGTCCCTTGGGGGAGTGACGCCGGTCCTTGCTTATCTTGACCGAGGGGCACATGGGGGAGTCGGTCTCGAAGGTGAAGCACAGGCCGTTGCCGTTGCAATCGAGCGCCCGGGTATAGCTTTCTCGCACCGCTACCGGGATCTGCCTGTCGAACTTGCCGCGCTTGGGCCCGTCCACCGAGACCAGCTCGGCGCCGCTGCCATAGGGCATGCAGATCTTGCCCGGGTTGACGCGGTTGGCGGGGTCAAAGGCGCCTTTGACCCGTTGCAGCTCCTCCCAGAGTTCGCCGAAGAAGGCGGGGCTGTATTCGGAGCGGAATCCCTTGCCGTGCTCCCCCCACATCAGGCCGCCGTATTTCGCGGTGAGCGCCACCACCTGATCCGAGATGCGCCGCAGCAGCACCTCCTGCTCGGGGTCGCACAGGTCCAGCGCCGGGCGCACGTGCAGCACCCCTGCATCCACGTGGCCGAACATGCCATAGTCGAGGCCGTGGCCATCCAGCAGGGCACGAAACTCCATGATGAAATCGGCCAAGGATTCCGGCGGCACCGCGGTGTCTTCGGTAAAGGCCACCGGTTTCTTGCGCCCCTCGGCGTTGCCGAGCAGCCCCACCGACTTCTTGCGCATGCCGTAGATGGTCTCGATGCTCGGCAGGTGGTCGCACACCTGATAGCCGATGACCCCGGCCTCTCCCTTCGTCAGCAATCCGTCGATACGCCGGCACAGCTCGGCGACCTTGGCCTGGTGGTCGGCCTCGTCGGTGTCCGCAAACTCGACGATGTTGAGCCCCTGCAGATCCTTGCCCGGCACGTCCTGGATGAGATCCTTCACCGAGTGCCAGATGATGTCGGCCCGGGCCAGCCCCAGCACGCGGGAGTCCACGGTCTCCACCGACAGGGCGTGAGCCTGCACCATGAAGGGGGCGTTGCGCAGCGCCGAGGGGAAGCTGTCGTATTTGACGTTGACGAGCGTCCGGTAACGCGGGATGGGGGTGATGTTGAGCTTCGCCTCGGTGATAAAGCCCAAAGAGCCTTCAGATCCGCACAGTACCCGGCTCACATCCAGGGTGTCGCTCTCGGGGATATAGAGGTGCTTGAGATCGTACCCGGTCAAGAAGCGGTTCAGCTTGGGGAAGGTCGCCTCGATGTCGGCGCGCCGCTCCTTGCCGATGCGATAGAGGGTGCGATAGATCTCTCCCTCGCGACTCTCGAGGGCCAGCTTGTCCTGGAGCCGCGAACCGTTGACCGGCTCGGTGGCCATGATGTCGCCGTTCTCCAGCACGGCTTTCAGACCCAGCACGTGATCCGAGGTCTTGCCGTACACCAGGGACCCCTGCCCGGAGGCATCGGTGTTGACCATGCCCCCCAGGGTGGCGCGGTTGGAGGTGGAGAGATCCGGTGAGAAGAAGTAGCCATGGGGTTTGAGATAGGCGTTGAGCTGATCCTTCACCACCCCGGCCTGGGCCCGTACCCAGCCCTCGTCCAGATTAATTTCCAGGATCTGGTTCATATGGCGGGAGAGATCGACGATAATGCCGCCGCCCAAGGACTGACCATTGGTGCCGGTACCGCCGCCGCGAGGGAAGAAACTCAAGGCCGCGTATTCGTGCCCCTGGGCCAGCTTGAGCATCACCGCTATGTCATCCGCGCTGCGCGGATAGAGCACCGCCTGAGGTACCACCTGATAGACGCTGTTATCCGTCGCCATCGCCAACCGGCTTGCATAAGACTTTTCGATATCACCACGAAATGCTGAGCGCGCCAGCAACTCAAGAAACTGCAGGGTTGTAGGTGACAAACTGTCCTGGTAATCGAGTCTCGGGATCATGAATCCTTGTTCCCTTCCTTTGCTTGATGCCGGAGTTCCGGCGACAACGACCATTCGGGCCAGCCTCTTCGCGGGCTCCCGAACCAGTCCGCTCACATGTGAGCGGGCAGTATATCAGCTAGAAAACCGCTTGCGCGCGCAATCTTCACCATTTGAAAGGAGGACTTTTATGGCTCATTACAGCCATGTTATCAGTACGCTTATCCGCACCGAAAAACAGGCGCTGACCCTGTCGCTGTTTGGTTGCATCACCTTTGCCATCTTCGGCATCGGTTATGGCCTCTTCGTCGGCTCCAACGCCATCATGCTCGACGGCATCTTCACCCTGTTCAGCATGGGCATGACGGGCCTGGGTCTCATCACCGCCTACCTGGTCACCCGCCCCTCAGACGCCCGCTTCCAGTACGGCTATGCCCACTTCGAACCTATCGCCAACGTCATCAACGGCGCCATCATTCTGCTGCTCTGTCTCGGTGCCCTCTATGGCGGCATCACCTCCCTGCTGGCCGGTGGACGGGAGATAGACCTCGGCCATGCCCTCATCTACGCCGCCGTCTCCACCTTCTTCTGCGGTGTCCTCTACCTCATCGAGGCCGACGTGGCCGAACGAGTCGACTCCGAGCTGGTGCGGGTGGACTCCAAGGAGTGGCTGGTCGATACCCTGCTGAGCGCCACCCTGCTCGCCGGCTTCGTGGTCGCCATCGGCCTCGATACCCTGGGCTACGGCCACTACAACCGCTACATCGATCCCGTGCTGGTCTCTCTCCTGGCCCTGTGCGCCACCCTCATTCCCATCAAGGTGCTGGGTCGCAACCTGCGGGAGGTGCTGAAAATCGCCCCCAAGGGGGACGTCTCCCGCCTGGTCGCCCGCGAAGTCGAGGCCCTGCGCCAGCGCCATGGGGTCGAGTGCTACAGCCACCTGGCAAAGAGCGGTCGCCGCTTCGATCTCGAACTCAACATCCTGGTGGCCCCGGGCCAGGAGTGGCCCGTCGAGCGCCAGGATGCCCTGCGCCAGGAGCTCTGGTCCCGCCTCGGCGACACCCTGGGGGATGCCTGGCTGTCGGTCTGCTTCACCCGGGAGAAACGCTGGCTCTGATCCCGGCCGACGACCCGATCGCACGCGGGGCCGACAGGCCCCGCGTGAAAATCCCTTGATGCGGCTGATGCGCACGCCGCCAGCCCGTCCATCCCCCCTGGCAACCCCCTTGTCACAGGGCCATCACAGACCTATTGCCAAATGGCTGCGAGCCGTTATCATCAGGGCTCACTTTTGACCCGAGGTTTTATTGCCCATCATGGACAATCCCCGAAGTAGCCCTTCGTCTTTCCCCATCAAAGCCTATCTGTACCTGCTCAACCAACGCCTCTGACGAGATGCCCAGCTCTCCACGGTCCCCTTGCCGTGACCCATATTCGCCGCATCTGTTTTAACTGAGGTTTATTACATGGAATTCTTGCTGGACCCCTCTATCTGGGTCGGTCTGCTCACCCTGATCATCCTGGAAATCGTACTCGGGATAGACAACCTGGTCTTCATCGCCATCCTGGTGAAAAAACTGCCCCCCGCCCAGCGGGACAAGGCGCGCATCATCGGCCTCTCCCTGGCCCTGCTGATGCGCCTGGGGCTGCTCAGCGTCATGTCCTGGCTGGTCACCCTGACGACCCCCATTCTGCATGTCTGGGATCACCCCTTCTCCGGTCGGGATCTCATCCTGATGGGAGGCGGTCTCTTCCTGCTGTTCAAGGCGACCTCCGAGCTGCACGAACGGCTCGAGGCCAAACCGGAGGAGCAGGGGGCGACCGGTGTCTATGCCGGTTTCGGGGTGGTGATCGCCCAGATCCTGGTGCTGGATGCGGTCTTCTCCCTGGACTCCATCATCACCGCCGTCGGCATGGTGGATCACCTCGGCGTCATGATGGCCGCCGTGACCATCGCCATGGTGGTGATGGTGCTCGCCTCCAAGCCCCTGACCCGCTTCGTCAACGCCCACCCCACTGTGGTGGTGCTCTGCCTGAGCTTCCTGCTGATGATCGGCTTCAGTCTGGTGGCGGAGGGCTTCGGCTTCCACATTCCGAAGGGCTACCTCTATGCGGCCATCGGCTTCTCGGTGCTCATCGAGTTCTTCAACCAGCTGGCCCAGCGCAGTGCCCTGCGCCATGAGGCCCGCCAGCCCCTGCGCGAGCGCACCACGGCTGCCATCTTCAAGTTGATGGGGGGCAACAAGCGCTCCGCACACCCGCAAGAAGACGAAGAAGAGGAGCAGGATGCCCCCCTGCCCCCCGGCTTCGGTGAGGAAGAACGCTACATGGTGAGCGGCGTGCTCTCCCTGGCCGAGCGCTCCATCCGCACCATCATGACCCCCAGGGCCGAGATGGAGTGGATCGACGTGAATGACAGCGCCGAGGAGATCCGCACCCTGCTGCAGCGGGCCCCTCACAGCCTGTTCCCGGTCTGCGACGGGGAGCTGGACGAGATCATCGGGGTGGTGAAGGCCAGGGATCTGCTGTTTGCCCTCAACGAGGGGCAATCCCTGGCCGAGCTGGCCAGACAGAACGACCCCATAATCGTGCCGCAGACCATCAACGTGATCCGCCTGCTGGCGGAGCTGCGCCAGGCGCGCGGCAGCCTCATCCTGGTGGCGGACGAGTTCGGCGTCATCCAGGGGCTGGTCACCACCCACGACCTGCTGGAGGCTATCGTGGGCGAGCTGCCGGACGAGGACGAGGCCCCGGACGTGGTCATCGACGGCGCAGGCTGGCTTATCAACGGCAGCACCAACATCCACCAGGTCGAGCAGGCCCTGAACTGCGACGGCCTGGTGAGCGAGAGCGACGAGTACGTGACGCTGGCGGGCATGCTGCTCTCCCACTTCGGCAGCCTGCCCGAGGCCGGTCAGCAGCTGCACCTCGGCCAGTTCCGCTTCGAGGTCATGGGGGTGAGCGAGCGCCGCATCGAGCGAGTTCGCGTGACCCCTGTCGACGCCTGAGCCAGAGTCGCCATATGACAAGAGGGCCCCCGGGCCCTCTTTCTCATGGTGTCCGCCACGGGATCAGGGCTATTGCTGTGAAAACGGCAATTCTCTTCTGCAATCTCCCCTCTTTTTCGCAATGGTCATCACCGCTAGAGTCTCCTCCATTCCAACACGAGGAGTTCACCATGAACCACGATCCCCTGTTCTGCCCCCTTCGCCTCGGCCAGTTGCACCTCAACAACCGCATCGTCATGCCCCCCATGACCCGCTCCCGCGCCAGTCAGCCCGGCGATGTGGCCAACGCCATGATGGCGACCTATTACGCCCAGCGTGCCGACGCCGGCCTCATCATCAGCGAGGGCACCCAAGTCGACCCCATGGGCAAGGGCTATGCCTGGACGCCGGGGATCCACAGCGCCGAACAGGTGGCCGGCTGGAAACGGGTCACGGACGCCGTGCACGCCAAAGGCGGCACCATGTTCGCCCAGCTCTGGCACGTGGGCCGAGTCACCCACCCGGACAACATCGGCGGCGCCCAGCCCATCTCCTCCTCCGCCATTCAGGCCAAAGGGGTGAAGGTGTTTGTCGACAACGGCAGCGATGCCCCCGGGTTTGTCGAGACGGTCACCCCCCGCGCCATGACCCAGGCTGACATCGACGCCGTGGTGGGGCAGTTTCGCCAGGCGGCCCGCAACGCCATGGAGGCGGGCTTCGACGGCATCGAGCTGCACGCCGCCAACGGCTACCTCATCAACCAGTTCCTCGACTCCGAATCCAACGCCCGCACCGACGGCTACGGCGGATCCCTTGAGAACCGGCTGCGCTTCCTGAAAGAGGTGACCGAGGCGGTCTGCAACGAGATCGGCGCCGATCGGGTTGGGGTGCGCCTCGCACCGCTCACCACCTTGAACGGCACCGTCGACGCCAATCCGCAGGAGACCTATCTGGCCGCCGCCCGCCTGCTGGGCCGCCTCAATGTCACCTACCTGCACGTTGCCGAGGCGGACTGGGACGACGCCCCCCTGATGGCAGAGAGCTTCAAGCAGGGGCTGAGGGATGCCTTCCCCAACACCCTCATCTATGCGGGCAAGTACGACGGTGAGCGGGCGCGTGCCGCCATCGAGGCGGGCTGGGCGGACATGATAGGCTTCGGCCGCCCCTTCGTGGCGAACCCGGATCTGCCGAACCGCCTGCGTCACGGCTACCCGTTCGCCCCCCACGATCCCGCCACCCTGTTTGGCGGCGGCGAGAAGGGGCTGATCGACTACCCCGTCTATGAGGCCGAAGGGGCCTGATCCTCGGCCCCCCCCTGAGACGAGAGAGGCCCGCCATTTCTGGCGGGCCTCTCTTTTATTGTGCGTATTGCGCGGGCGGCAGGCTGACGCGGGCCATCAGTGCAGGATCACCCCGTGGGTCGCGGCATAGCCGCGGATCTCCCGGGTCAGACGCACCTTGTCGGCCAGATCGAGCCAGCTGGCCTCCACCGCATTGAGGCACAGGCGGCAGAGCTGCTCTCGGCTGGCGCCAAGCCCGTCGGCCAGGGCCTGGAAGTTCGCCCCCATGTAGCCGCCGAAATAGGCGGGGTCGTCGGAGTTGATGGTGACGCAGAGCCCCTGCTCCAGCAGGTGCAGCACATTGTGATGCGCCATCTCGTCGAACACCCTGAGGCGCACGTTGGAGAGCGGACAGACGGTGAGCGGCAGCCGGGTATCCGCCAGGTAGCGCACCAGCTCGGGCTCGTCGCTGCAGCGCACCCCGTGATCGATGCGCCGGATCTGCAGCTCCTGGATGCTCTGCCAGATGTAGTCCGCCGGCCCCTCCTCCCCCGCATGGGCCACCGCCGGCAGCCCCAGCTCGCGGCATCGGGCAAACACCCGGGCAAACTTGCCGGGGGGATTGCCCAGCTCGCTCGAATCCAGACCAATCCCGTGCAGACGCGCGAGGTGCGGCTCGGCCTGCGCCAGGGTGGCGAACGCCTCCTCTTCGCTCAGATGGCGCAGGAAACTCATGATGAGCCGCCAGCTGATGCCGAAGGCCTCTTCGCCATCCTTCAGCGCCCGCTCTATGCCGCCGAGCACCGTCTCGAAGGGGATGCCGCGGGCGGTGTGGGTCTGGGGATCGAAGAAAATTTCCACGTGGACCACGTGATCCGCCACGCAGCGCTCGAGGTAGGCCCAGGTGAGATCGAAGAAGTCCTGCTCGGTGACCAGCACGCTGGCCCCCTGATAGTAGAGGTCGAGAAAGGATTGCAGGCTGTCGAACTCATAAGCGGTGCGCAGGCTCGCCACGTCGGGCCAGGGCAGCGCCACGCCATTGCGCCGGGCAAGGGCGAACATCAGCTCGGGCTCCAGGGTGCCCTCGATGTGCAGGTGCAGTTCCAGCTTGGGCAAATCGGCAATAAAGGTATCCATGGTGACGGCTCCATCGTCAGATCCGCTTCGAGCGTGGCCAGGGCGACGCCCTCCTTCCCTTTCATTGTGCACCCATCTGTCGCACCAAGGGAGACTTGTCATCAAAGCGCCTTATAATGGCGACACAAAAACCATAACCGATTGAAGACATTAAAAGGTGGGAGCCTTCGCCCCCGCGCCTGTGCCCGACAAGGAGTATTCATGAAGAAAAGCGTCATCTGCGACATCGACGGCGTCATCCTGCACAACAACGATCTGGTGCCCGGTGCCGATCGCTTCGTCCACCGCCTGCTGGAGCAGGGCAGCAAGCTGCTGTTTCTCACCAACTACCCGGCCCAGACCCAGAAAGATCTGCAAAACCGCTTCCGCTCCGCCGGCATCGAGGTGCCCGAGGAGTGCTTCTACACCTCCGCCATGGGGACCGCCGATTTTCTCAAGCGTCAGGATGGCAAGAAGGCCTATGTGATCGGTGAAGGGGCCCTGACCCACGAGCTCTACAAGGCCGGTTTCACCATCACCGACATCGACCCCGACTTCGTGGTGGTGGGCGAGACCCGCAACTACAACTGGAGCATGATGCAGCTGGGCGCCAAGTTTGTGGATCAGGGTGCCCGCTTCATCGCCACCAACCCGGATACCCACGGCCCCCTGATGTACCCGGCCTGCGGCGCCCTGTGCGCCCCCATCGAGCGAATGACCGGCAAGAAGCCGTTCTACGTGGGCAAGCCGAGCGCCTGGATCATCCGCGCGGCGCTCAACCGGATGGAGGCCCACTCCGACAACACCATCATCATCGGCGACAACCTGCGCACCGACATCCTGGCGGGCTTCCAGGCCGGTCTCGAGACGGTACTGGTGCTCTCTGGGGTGAGCAAGGTGGCGGACATCGACCGCATGCCGTTTAGGCCGAACCACATCTTCGACTCCGTGGTCGACATCGACATCGTCTGATCCCCTCGCCACCTCGCCCGGACGGCAACCCACCAGCACGGCCCCCTTGGCAAGGGGGCCGTCATCGTTTAACGTAAGCGCAACATTGTTAAACAAACTAAACGGGAGCAGGATGCTCCCCGCCACCGCAAGGACGCACCATGAAGAGCCTGAACGACTGGATCCTGCTGGACAAGCACGCCGTCTCCCCCACCCCGCTGATGCCGGCAAGGGATCGCATCAGGGCGGGCAACCCATCTCAGACCGCCTGGAATCACTACTCCGACCCCAGCCAGCAGTTTCACGTGGGCTTCTGGTCCTGCGAGGCGGGCCGCTGGGCCGTGCACTACACCGAGCACGAATACTGCCAGATGCTGGAGGGCGAGGCCTGCATCCACGACGGCCAGGGCGGCCAGCTGCACCTGAAACCCGGGGATCAGTTCGTCATTCCCGCCGGTTTTGTCGGCGAGTGGGAGACCCTGGTCCCCTGCCGCAAGCTCTACGTGATCTTCGAACCCGCCGCGACCTGACGCGCACGTCAACCTCACTCCCCTTCCCCGGCGGCCGGACGGTCGCCATCCCCTGGCGCAGCTTGACGCTTACGGCATGATTTTCTGCGGTTTTCCCGCTTGCAAAAGGGTTTTCCGCTAGGCATTGTGATTGGCGAGGAATGTAAATGGAATTTCGAGCCCAAACGTGGGGGGCTCATATAAAAATCAAGAGGATTACCGCCAATGTGTTCTATTTTCGGCATTCTGGACATCAAGACCGACTCCGCCACCTTGCGCAAATCGGCCCTGGAGATGTCCAAGCGACTGCGTCACCGCGGGCCTGACTGGTCCGGCGTCTACAGCTCCGACAAGGCCATCCTGGTGCACGAGCGCCTGGCCATCGTCGACCCGGGCAACGGCGCCCAGCCCCTGTACAACCCCGAGCGCACCCACGTGCTGGCCGTCAACGGCGAGATCTACAACCACAAGGAGCTGGAGAAGAACCTCAAGGTCGACTTCCGCTTCCAGACCCACTCCGACTGCGAGGTGCTGCTCGCCCTCTACAAGGAGAAGGGCCCCGCCTTCCTGGACGATCTGAACGGCATCTTCGCCTTCATCCTCTACGATGCCGAGCAGGACGCCTACCTCATCGGTCGCGACCACATGGGGATCATCCCCCTCTACACCGGCCGCGACGAGCACGGCAACTTCTATGTCGCCTCCGAGATGAAGGCCCTGGTGCCGGTGTGCAAGAGCGTCGAAACCTTCCCGCCGGGACACTACCTGTGGAGCAAGGATGGCGAGCTCAAACAGTGGTACAAGCGCGACTGGATGGAATACGGTGCGGTCGAGCACAACCAGAGCGACAGAGCCGAGCTCAAGGCCGCTCTGGAAGCGGCAGTCAAGCGCCAGCTGATGTGTGACGTGCCCTACGGCGTGCTGCTCTCCGGCGGTCTGGATTCGTCCGTCATCTCCGCCATCACCAAGCTCTACGCCGCCCGCCGGGTGGAAGACGATGGCAAGAGCGAAGCCTGGTGGCCCCAGCTGCACTCCTTCGCCGTGGGTCTGGAAGGCTCCCCGGATCTCGCCGCAGCCCGCAAGGTGGCCGATCATCTGGGTACCATCCACCACCAGATCCACTTCACGGTGCAGGAGGGGCTGGATGCCCTGCGGGACGTCATCTATCACCTCGAGACCTATGACGTCACCACCATCCGCGCTTCCACCCCCATGTACCTGATGGCGCGCTACATCAAGGCGATGGGCATCAAGATGGTGCTCTCGGGCGAAGGCTCCGACGAGCTGTTTGGCGGCTACCTCTACTTCCACAAGGCGCCGAACGCTAAAGAGTTCCACGAGGAGACGGTGCGCAAGCTGTCTGCCCTGCACCTCTATGACTGCCTGCGGGCCAACAAGTCCATGGCCGCCTGGGGCGTGGAGGGTCGCGTGCCCTTCCTCGACAAGGAGTTCATGGACGTGGCGATGCGCCTGAACCCCGCCGACAAGATGTGCGGCAAGGGCAAGATCGAGAAGCACATCCTGCGGGAAGCCTTCGAGGATCTGCTGCCCCACGAGGTGGCGTGGCGCCAGAAGGAGCAGTTCTCCGACGGCGTAGGTTATTCGTGGATCGACAGCCTGAAAGCCATGGTCGAGCAGGAAGTGACGGATCAGATGTTCGAGGCGGCGGCGTTCCGCTTCCCCATCAACACCCCGCTCACCAAGGAGGCGTACTACTACCGTGCCATCTTCGACGAGCACTTCCCGCTGGAGTCCGCCGCCCGCACCGTGCCCTACGGCAAGTCGGTCGCCTGCTCCACCCCCACCGCGCTGGAGTGGGATGCCAAGTTCAAGGAGATGGCCGACCCGTCCGGTCGCGCCGTGATGGACGTCCACCAGCAGGGTTACTGAGCCAAGGCACAGCCCCGGATAGCAGAAAGCCCCTCCTGAGAGGGGCTTTTTCATGTCAGCCATTCGTCACGGCTATCGCCCGATCTGTCGAGCACGGCACTGTGCGCCTACCGAAACGGATGCCCTGGCATCAGACCTGCGCATCCGGCTGATTGGCGGGGGCGGCCTTGATAAAGGCCTGCAGCTGTTCACAGTTGGCGACGATGCGATTGATGGTGGGGTAGTCGTCCAGGGTCATGTCGAAGCGGCGGGCGTTGTAGACCTGGGGCACCAGCATGCAGTCCGCCAGGGTCACCTCGTTGCCGACGCAATAGATGCCGGCGGTGGTCATCAGCAACTGCTCCAGGGCGCTGAAGGTCTCGTCAATCCAGTGGCGATACCAGGCCGCTTCCTGCTCCTTGCCCGCCCTGAAGTGCTCCCCCAGGTAGTTCAGCACCCGCAGGTTGTTGAGGGGGTGAATGTCGCAGGCGATCATGTTGACGATCTGGCGCACCCGGGCCCGCTCCAGGGGGGCGGAC
>NZ_CDDD01000018.1 GCF_000820165.1 Aeromonas taiwanensis | reverse complement strand
AATGGTTGGTTGAGTATGCAGAGGTCAGGGTAAGTGGGTTGTTTTTTTACAGGCAGAAGACGGCATACGAGTTGCTCAGGATTCGCGTGGACTCGGAATTATGTGTAAGAGACAGTAGCCCCCCGCCATGGGAGCCGGTCAGGGATCCCATGGCGGGGGGCTATCAGTCGAGGAACTCGCACAGATAGGCGGTGGCCACCTTCACTTCCAGCTTGAAGGAGGAGTGACCAGCCACGTCGAAGGATTCGCCCTGGTGGTAGGTATGCCACTCGTCTTCATCGGCCAGCTGGATGGTGAGGGCACCCTTGATAACTGTCATGCGCTCCGGAGCGGCGGTGTTGAACAGGTATTCGCCCGCTTCCATCACGCCGACCGTGGCTTTGCCGCCTTTTTGCTCGAAACCGATGGATTTAACATTTCCGTCAAAATATTCGTTAACTTTCAGCATCTTTTCTTCCCTGTATGCACGTTTGCCGAGCCAACGTAGCACAGAGTTTCGGATCTTGTCATGGTAAAAGGAGGAAAAACACCCGTGTCTCTTTTGAATCTTTACTTTCTCATAAACTCATCAATGCATTTCATTAACGGATTCTGATGTAAAACGGGAAGCAAATATGAGATAAAGCGCACCGCCAGAGCAATGGAGAGGATTTGACGCTCTGGGTGGTCATTTACGCTGCAAAAGTGTGAGTAATTGCTAAATAAAGGAACATTCTGTGTTAACGAAAGGATTAATCAAAAACATCGGCTTCCAGGTTGTGGTTGCCATGGTGCTGGGTGCGCTGGCCGGTGCGCTCATGGGTGAGCAGGCCACGGTGTTTGCGCCGTTCGGCACCCTGTTTATCCAGCTGATCAAGATGCTGGTGATCCCGCTGGTGGCGGTTGCCATTCTGTCCGGTGCCGCGAACCTGGGGGCCAGCCCGGCTGCAGGCAAGATAGGCGTCACCACGCTCGCCTTCTTCCTCATTACCTCCGCCCTGGCGGTGTTCCTGGCCCTGGTGATGGGACAGATCTTCAAGCCCGGCGTCGGCGTCGACTTCGGCTCTACCGCGGCCATGTTCTCCGGTGACTACGCCGACAAGGGCGAACTGCCCGATGCGGTGGCCACCCTGCTAGGCATGATCCCGACCAACGTGTTCAGCGCCCTGAACGAGGCGAACATCCTGCAGATCCTGGTATTCTGCATGTTCCTCGGGATCGCCCTGGCCAAGCAGCCCCGCGAGCGCGCCAAGCCGCTGGTGGATGGGCTCAACACCCTGGTGGATGCC
>NZ_CDDD01000017.1 GCF_000820165.1 Aeromonas taiwanensis | reverse complement strand
CCAGGCCAGAGAGTGGCGGGTGGCGGCCATGCCCGTCATGGTCACCGTGAGTGCCACCCCGAAGGCGATGAGGGCAAACATCAGGGGGGCCATGTTGTCCATCACTTGGCTATTTCACCAGAGAGAGGATCTGGCGAAACGCCGGGTGTCGGCAATCCCCCATCAGCTCATAGAGGCACATCTCCACCGAGGTGAGGGCCGCCCCCCGGGCCGCCAGCTGACCGATGGCGAGTTCCCGGTTGGCGGCGCGGCGGGAGGACACCGCATCCACCACCAGCGAGACCCGGGCGCCGCTGGCCAGAAGCCCCAGCACGCTCTGGTAGACGCAGATATGGGTCTCGATGCCACACACCAGCCAGTGGTCGACCCCGCTCTCGGCCAGCGCGGTCGCCACATCGGGCTCCCCCAGGGCACCGAAGCTGAACTTGGGGAGCACGGGATCCCCCGCCTGCAGCGGCTGCAGCTCGTGGACGGTGGCGCCGAGTTTCCCGGGGTTTTGCTCCAGCCAGACAACCGGCAGCCCCAGCGCTCTGGCCCCTTGCACCAGCGTGGCGGTATTGGCAATCAGGGCGTCGCTCTCCTCGACCAGGCGGGCGAGCCTGCCCTGGATATCGACGACCAGCAGGCCGGTAGTGGAAGTCGTCAGCATCATTACACCTATTTCGGCTTATTTAGTTGTATGGCTCGTTTTTTGTCTCTTACCCAGAGAACAGAATTGTCAGTTTTCTTCATTTCAAACAAGTCGATTGCCGAAAACAGATCGCTGAGTTTTTTGAAGCCATAATTTCGTTGATCAAATGAAACATGGTTTGAAATGTGGCTTCCAATAGGGCTTAATCTGGCCCAGCCATCCCCTTCCTCAACTGCCTCTATGGCTTGTCGAAGTAAATTAATAAGCCGTGTATCACTTTTTAAATTTTTTGTTTGTTTAGGAATTAACTGCTCCTCTTGTACTTCCTGAATCTCATTGTCTAGATAGAGAAAACGAGAGCAGCTATTAACGAATGGGGTCGAAGCCTTACGTTCACCAAACCCAATCACAAACTTCCCATCCGCAAGGCAGCGTGTGACAAGGGGCGTAAAATCGCAATCTGATGATACTAGGCAGATCATGTCAACATCTTTGGTGTAAAGCACATCCATTACATCTATGACCAAAGCCATATCAGTGGCATTTTTCCCCTTGCTCAAGTCAAATTGTTGTATGGGTTGAATCGCAAATTCATGGAGAATATCCTCCCATCCTTTAAGGGTTGGATTATTCCAGTTACCATATGCTTTGCGAATATTGACAACACCATGACGAGCCAACTCAGATAATACTTTGCCAATCTTGCTAGCAGGTGCATTATCTGCGTCGATAAATACCGCAATTTTTTCCTTATCTTTCAAATGACCTCCTGTCTTTTTTTTAAATATAGAGTTATCTCGTCCCATGCAGTAACGCCAACATCACATCATCACAATAAGTCAGCTACGGCCAAGTGGGGAGAGTACAAACGTGATAACTGCGCGTTCTATCAAAGATTTTCTGCCAGGGTGCCGGCCAGGCCCTGCCAGTATTCGGGCAAGCTTGCCCGGTTTTGTTGCTTGGCGAAGGGAACAAGCTCTGTTATGGTGTATTCAATTGGCCGTTTGGATGGCTAGATGGTTGTGGTGTCGCCTCTTTACCTGACACCGACCGCCCACCGCTTTTGATCATGTAGACAGGGAGTTTCTATGCAGCGTCGTACCTTCTTCACCCTCTCCGCCCTGGCCCTGCTGGCCGGCAGCCTGCCCTTCTCCGTCCTGGCCGCCGATCCGGCCAAGAAGGAGATCGTCATCGGCACCACGGTCGGGGACTTCGCCGACATGGTGACCGACTCCATCAAGCCCCAGCTCGAGGCCAAGGGTTACCAGGTCAAGCTGGTGGAATTCACCGACTATGTGACCCCCAACATCGCCCTGGCCGACGGCTCGCTCGACGTGAACTGCTTCCAGCACAAGCCCTATCTGGACAGCTTCTCCAGGGATCGCGGGCTGTCGCTCGCCCCCATTACCCAGGTGCCGACCGGTCCCATGGGGCTCTACGCCGGCAAGCTGGCGGATCTGAAGGCGCTGAAAGAGGGGAGCACGGTTGCCATCCCGAACGATCCCACCAACCAGGCACGGGCGCTACTGATGCTGCAGGATCTGGGCTGGCTGACCCTCAAGGAGGGGATCAATCCCCTCAAGGCGAGCGAGTTCGACGTGGTGAAGAATCCCCACGGCATCAAGCTGGTGCTGCTGGAGGCGGCCCAGCTGCCGCGCTCCCGTGAAGACGTGGACTTCTCAGTCATTAACGGCAACTTTGCCGCCTCGAGCGGCATTCCGTTCAGCTCCGGCCTCTTCCTCGAGCGCAGCTACGACTTCATCAACTGGGTGGTGGTGAAGAGCGCCGACGCGGACAAGCCGTTCGCCAAGGACGTGGCGGCCGCCTACAACTCCCCCGAGTTCAAGGCCTATGCTGCCAAGCGCTTCGTGGGCTACAAGTATCCCCAGGGCTGGCAGCCGAAGGGCTGAGGGCCGCACCAAAGACAAAAGAACGGGCACCTGGGTGCCCGTTTTCATTGGCGTGCCGCGGCCTGTGCGCTCAGTAGTGGCGCAGCCACCAGCGGGCGGCAAGGAGCGCGGTCAGGCTGCCGAGCAGGGCGCTGGCCAGCACGTCCAGGGGCCAGTGCATGCCGATCAGGGTGCGTGACAGGCCGATGCCGAGGGCCCAGAGTGGCAGCAGCCAGACTCCGGCGGGGGCGCGGGCCAGCCAGATCAGGCCGAAGAACTGGGCCAGGCTCATGGCGGCGATGCTGTGGCCGGAGGGGAAGGCGTAGTTGACCTCGGCCCCCCAGTGCTGGCCGAGCCAGGGGGGGAGCGCGAGCAACTGGGTGGCCGCATGGACCTGCTCGGCGCGCAGCGCCTGGCTGCCGGCATAGAACTGACGGATGTCGGGGATGAGGTGCTGACTCTCCAGCCAGAGCAGGTAGGGCCTGGGCTCTTCGGTCAGTGTCTTGATGAGGCTCTTGATGATCCAGTCGCTCGCGAGCACGGCAAACAGGGCGCCGGCCAGCGCCAGCAGGGCGCGACCATCCAGCGTCAGCTTGTGTCTGGTTAGCAGCAGCAAGGCGACAACGGTGAAGGCCAGGCCGGGCACATCCACCATGCGGGTGAGGGCGTAGGGCCACCAGAGCCAGTCTGATTGCAGTGACGGGATCATGAACGGCTGCCAGGGCAGGCAGACGAGCAGCAGCAGCGGCAGCAGCAGCACCGCGTTGAAGCCAAGCACCCGGCGGCGTGGCAACGAAGAGGAGTGAGTCGGCATAACGGGCCCATCGTGGGGCGCGGGGCGCGCCAA
The DNA here is from genome assembly GCF_000820165.1 of Aeromonas taiwanensis. Lineage (GTDB taxonomy): Bacteria > Pseudomonadota > Gammaproteobacteria > Enterobacterales > Aeromonadaceae > Aeromonas > Aeromonas taiwanensis. Next base: position 10,550 of record NZ_CDDD01000017.1, on the reverse strand, counting down.
AAAAGAGGCGTCATTGTGCCAGCCAGGGTCCTGTGGTCAAGGCGGGAGAGGGGCGGGGCAACATGTTGTTACATATGGCGGAGACCTGCCGTAGAGGGCGCTTGCCTGGGCGTGAGTGGTGACGTCAGGGCGCAGGTCCGCAGGTCGGGTGCATGCTCCGGGTGCGCCCTGGAACAAGCCCCTGAAAATTCGGTTCGTTTGGGCTAGAATGGCGCGCCTGTGGCCCTTGTGGATGAGAAGCGTGCCGATGAAGATCGTGGTTGATGAAAATATGCCCCATGCCCTGGAGCTGTTTGCCGAATTTGGCGAGGTGATCCCCCTGCCGGGACGAGAGATAGAGGCGGCGGATCTGCAAGAGGCGGACGTGCTGCTGGTACGCTCCGTGACCCGGGTCAACGCCTCGCTGCTGGCGACCAGCCCCAGGCTGAGCTTCGTGGGTACCGCCACCATAGGCACGGATCACGTCGATCAGGGGCTGCTGGCGGACCGGGGCATTCCCTTCTTCAGCGCCCCCGGCTGCAACAAGGTCTCGGTGGGGGACTATGTGCTCTCTGCCCTGCTGGTGCTGGGGGAACGCCATGAGCTCGACCTCGCTGCCATGACCCTGGCGGTGATCGGGGCCGGCAATACCGGCGAGTGCGTGGCCGGCAAGGCCGAGGCGCTCGGCATGCGGGTGCTGCGCTGCGATCCGCCCCTGGCCCGCAGCGGCGCGGCCGGTGACTACGTGGATTACCAGACCGCCCTTGGCGCCGATATCGTCAGCTTCCACGTCCCCTATACCCGCCAGGGGCAGGATGCCACCTTCCACCTGCTGGGGGAGCGGGACATCGCCGAGCGCCCGGCCGGGCAGATCCTCATCAACGCCTCCCGTGGCGAGGTGTGGGACAACCAGGCCCTGCTCGCCCGCCAGCAGGGGGCCCATCCCCTGCGGCTGGTGATGGACGTGTGGGAAGGAGAGCCGGAGCCCCTCAAGGCCCTGGTGCCCCATACCGAGCTGGCGACCCCGCACATCGCCGGTTACAGCCTGGAAGGCAAGGCTCGGGGCACCTGGATGCTCTACGAGGCGCTCTGCAAACAGCTTGGTCGCCCGCCGCGCCAGGATCTGCAATCCCTGCTGCCTCCCCCCGAGGTGCGCGAACTGACCCCCGGGCAGCCGGCGGATCAGAGTCTGATCAAGCAGCTGGTCCACCTCATCTATGACGTGCGCCGGGACGACGCCCGTTTTCGCAACCGGATCGGGCTGCCCGGCAGCTTCGATGAGCAGCGCAAACGCTACCCGGAGCGGCGCGAGCTTTCCTCCCTGCAGCTGAAGGGCCCCTTCGCCGACGACAGACTGGCCCGCCTGGGCTTTTGTGTCCCGGCGGTATAAACCTGAATTCAACGGGCAGGGAAACGGACGCAATACCGGATCCTTGCCCCGGCCCGGCACCTTGGCCGGGCCAGCCATCTTATCGAACACGCCTGCCATGCGGGGGCCCGCCATCCGTGGGACCCGAGGGGCGGCAGCACAGGAGACACAACAGTGAGTCAGCAATTCAACGTAGCGGTATTGGGCGCGAGCGGCGCCGTGGGTCAGGCCATGATCGAGATCCTGGAGGAGCGCGCCTTCCCGGTCGCCACCCTCTACCCGCTGGCCTCCAGCCGCAGCGCCGGCGACACAGTGCGCTTTGGCGGCAAGAACGTCGACATCCTGGACGTGGAGGAGTTTGACTGGAGCCAGGTGCAGATAGCCCTCTTCTCCGCCGGGGCCGAGGTCTCTGCCAAGTGGGCGCCCATTGCCGCCGAGCACGGCTGCATCGTCATCGACAACACCTCCTGCTTCCGTTACGACGAAGACATTCCCCTGGTGATCCCGGAGGTGAACCCGGACGCCCTGGCGGATTTTCGCAACCGCAACATCATCGCCAACCCCAACTGCTCCACCATCCAGATGCTGGTGGCCCTCAAGCCCCTGCACGATGAGGTGGGCATCGCCCGCATCAACGTGGCGACCTACCAGTCCGTCTCCGGCTCCGGCAAGGAGGGGGTGAGCGAGCTGGCGGGCCAGACCGCCCACCTGCTGAACGGCCGTCCGGTGGAGCCCACCCTCTATCCGCAGCAGATCGCCTTCAACCTGATCCCGCAGATCGACAGCTTCACCGACAACGGTTACACCCGGGAAGAGATGAAAATGGTGTGGGAAACCCAGAAGATCCTCGGGGATGCCAGCATCGCCGTGAACCCCACCTGCGTGCGGGTGCCGGTGTTCTACGGCCATGCCGAGGCGGTCCACGTGGAGCTGCACCAGCCGCTCGACGCCGAACAGGTCAAGGAGCTGCTGCGCAATGCGCCGGGCGTCACCCTGTTTGACGACGAGAACGACTATCCGACCCCGGTACGGGACGCCACCGGCCAGGACGAGGTGATGGTGGGCCGGGTTCGCCAGGATATTTCTCATCCTTGCGGTATCAATATGTGGATCGTGGCCGATAACGTTCGTAAGGGCGCGGCGACCAACAGCGTGCAGATTGCCGAACTGCTGGTACGCGACTACCTCTGAGGCCGGTTGCCGGCCCGTGGCGGGGAGGGAACCCCGCCCTTGAGCCGAAGCCGCGGCCCCGGGATGTGACCGGGCACCCACTCTCCGGTTTTAGGAATGTTGTGTGATATCAGTGAACTAGGTTTTTTTCTACACTCTGGTTCGCGTCCGGAACGACCATGTGGTAGTCGCCGGGTGCGAAATATGTCGCAACGCTGGCTTGAGACCGGCGCCTGCTTTATATTGAGCCGATTGTTTTGGGGTAACTATCCAGGTTTTTCAATGTGATAGGGCCGTCATACGAAGGAACGAATATGGGACATTCCCGCATAACGCTGGCAACGCTACTCGCATTGGGGCTTCTGGGCACGGTTCAGGCTGACGAGGCGGGGCGCGAGCCTTTCTTTGTCGAGCTCAAGGGACCGGATGGTTCCCCCCCTCCCGCCGTACAACCAGAGCCCCGGGCCCAGCCCGTGGCGCCAGTTACCCTGCCCAAGGCGCAACCCATAGTGCGCCAGGTCGCCACTGCGTCGGCCGGCAGTTATGGTCCCGTTCGTCCCACCGACACCCTGTGGAGCCTGGCGAGCAAGCATCGCCCCTCCAGCCGGGTGAGCGTCTACCAGACCATGGTGGCGATCTATGACAAGAACCCCAGAAGTTTTGCCGATGGCAACATCAACCACATTCTGGTGGGGTCGCGCATCCTGTTGCCGACGGCCGCCGAGGCGGGCCGCATCACGGATGCCGAGGCGCGCCGCCGCTTCAACAGCGACAACGCGAGCTGGAAGGGGTTGAGCCCCAAATACCTGGCGAACAAGCAGACGCACACCGCCCAGCCCGTCGTGAGCAAACCGGCTGCGCCAGCCAAGCCGGCCCCAGCGGCAACGAACACTGCGCCCAAGGCGGCCCCGCTCCCGGTGCCGGCTGCCAAGGCACCGGCGCCCCTGCCGGCCGCCGACGCCAAAGAGACGGTCAAGGCGCCGCCCGCGCCGGTCACCGCGAGTGCCGCCAGCGCCACGACGCCGACGCCTCTGCCTGCCGCCCCGGCGGGCAAACCTTCCACCGAGATGGCGCTGGCCCTGGAAGACGCCAATGCCCAGCTCGGCCAGGTCACCGAGATGAACCACAGGCTCAAGCTGCGCCTGCAATCCCTGACCGAAGAGGTGGAGACCCTCAAGGCCCAGCTGCAGGATCAGACCGCGCTGCAAAAAGAGGTGGCCGAGCTCAAGGCCAAGCCGGTGCCCCCCGTGGTGGCACCCGCGCCTAAGCAGAGCTGGCTGATGGAGCTGCTCTCCTCACCCCTCAACCTCGCCATGATCATCCTGCTGCCGGTGCTGTTGGTGCTGGCCCTGGTGACGCTCTGGCTGCGGGCCCGCGCGCGCCGGGAGCTGGAAGAGCAGGAGAAGAGCCTGTCCGAATCCACCGCCATGGTGATGGGGGAGGAGAGCAGCGAGTTCGATCAGCTGATGACGGTCGGCATCACGGATGAAGATTCCCTGCACCCCATGCCGGATCTGAATGAGCCGGAGACACCGCGGGAGGAGAAGACCCAGGCCGACATCGTCTTCAGTGAGGATGATACGGCGCTCTCCGCCTTCGACGTGGAGCCGGCGGTGACGACGGTACGGGACCCGGATCTGGTGCCCGAGCTCGATCTGGCTCACGAGGGGGACTTCGAGTTGCCCGGTGGGCCCGATCTCGATCTCTCCGGCGAGTCTGATACGGCCCCCCGTGGCCGCGACGAGCTCATGAGCGAGGAGGAGCTGCAGGCTGCCCTGTTTGCCGATCTGGATGCGGAGATCGAGGCGGATCTGGCAAAGGCCCAGGTTGAGAGCCGCAGCCAGCGTGACGACGAGCTTGCCAATTTCGACCTGAGCGATATTGAGACCGGCTTTGACGAGCCGGCCGGCAAGGGGCAGCCGGACGAAGACGCCGGCTATGGCAAGGACAATGTGGACGACATGCTGGCCGAGCTCGGGCTGGAGCCCGCCAAGGGGACGACCCCGGCCTGGGATCCCAACGAGCTGGCCCTGGCGGACTTCGAGGATGCCTTCGCCGAGGTGGAACCTCACCAGAGCGATGTCAAACCCCGCGAGCAGGCGCAGGCCAACGACTACGTGGAGATCGACAAGCTCCTGGCCGACGCCAACGCCAGCAACACGGAACAGGAACCCTATCAGGGCTTCTCCCTGGACGTGGGGCTGGACGGTTTCCCCGAGGTGCTGCCGGAGTCCAACGGCTTCGACGTGGACGCCGACGACGGTGGTGTGGGGGCCAAACTGGATCTGGCCCGTGCCTACCTCGAGATCGACGACAAGGAGAGCGCCCGGGAGCTGCTGGAAGAGGCGGCGGCCCAGGGTAGCGAGCACCAGCGCAACGAGGCAGAGAAGCTGCTCAAGCGCCTGGGATAAGCGGCCGCTTGTCATGCATGAACCAGGAGGGCAGCCCGCGGGCTGCCCTCTCTCTTTGGGGCATACCGCACCGCTGCTTCGCCCGGTCTGGGACTTTTGGGCCCGAGCGCGTATAATCCGCCCCGTTTCTTTCACTGCATCCTTTCATCAGAAGACACCTTTACCCATGCGAATTGCCCTTGGTATTGAATATGACGGCAGCCGGTACTTCGGCTGGCAGCGTCAGCGCGAAGTGATCAGCGTGCAGGAGGAGCTGGAAAAAGCCCTCAGCCGCATCGCCAACCACCCCGTCTCCATCCAGTGTGCAGGGCGCACCGATGCAGGGGTGCACGCCACCGGTCAGGTGATCCACTTCGATACCGAGGCGAACCGCGCCGAGGGCGCCTGGACCCTGGGGCTCAACTCCAACCTGCCGCCGGACATCGCCGTGCGCTGGGTCAGGGAGGTGGACGAGAACTTCCACGCCCGCTTCAGCGCCACCGCCCGTCGCTACCGTTACGTCATCTACAACCACAACTACCGCCCGGCGATCTTGGGCCAAGGCGTCAGCCACTACCACGAGACCATAGACGCCGATCTGATGCACCAGGCCGGCCAGTCTCTGCTGGGCGAGCATGACTTCAGCACCTTCCGGGCCATCGCCTGCCAGTCCAACACCCCCTGGCGCAACGTGACGCACCTGTGTGTCAGCCGCTCCGGCCCCTACATCGTGCTCGATATCAAGGCCAACGCCTTCCTGCACCACATGGTGCGCAACATCACCGGCTCCCTGCTGTTGGTGGGGCAGGGGCTTCAACCGGTGGAGTGGATTGCCGAGGTGCTGGCGGCCAGGGATCGCAACCTGGCGGGCCCGACCGCCAAGGCGGGGGGCCTCTATCTGGTGGACGTGGATTACCCGGAGGAATTCGGCTTGCCCCAGCCGCCCCTCGGCCCGCTATGGCTGCCGGACTCGGCACCGGGTACGACCAGTTTTTAGTAACTGGGCCCGAAAATTTGTGGTTTAATGATCCGTCGTTTATTGCCATCGAGCCGTTAAGTCATTGAACAATCAAGGTTCGATGTGTTTTGTCAGGCACAAATGCATTAAGGAATTCCATGAGCTGGCTTGAGAAGATCCTTCCCAAGAGCAAGATCACCACACCGCGTCGTCACAACATTCCGGAAGGGGTGTGGACCAAGTGTACTGCTTGCGAACAGGTGCTCTACCGGGCAGAACTGGAGCGCAATCTCGAAGTGTGCCCCAAGTGTGACCATCATATGCGCATCAGCGCACGTGCCCGTCTCGAGAGCTTCCTCGACGCCGAGGGACGCAGTGAAGTCGCGGCCGAGCTGGAGCCGCAAGACATCCTGAAATTCAAGGACTCCAAGCGCTACAAGGATCGTTTGTCTGCCGCCCAGAAAGAGACGGGGGAGAAAGATGCGCTGGTGGTGATGAAGGGGACCCTCAAGGGGGTGCCGGTCGTCGCCTGTTCATTCGAGTTCTCCTTCATCGGGGGCTCCATGTCCTCCGTGGTCGGCGCCCGCTTCGTGCGCGCCGTCGAGGAGAGCATCAAGGAGGGCCGCGGTCTGGTCTGCTTCTCCACCTCCGGTGGTGCGCGGATGCAGGAAGCCCTGTTCTCCCTGATGCAGATGGCCAAGACCAGTGCGGCGCTCGACAGGCTCACCAAGGCGGGCCTGCCCTTCATCTCCGTGCTCACCGACCCCACCATGGGTGGTGTCTCCGCGAGCCTGGCCATGCTGGGTGACATCAACGTGGGCGAGCCCAAGGCGCTGATCGGCTTTGCCGGCCCCCGCGTCATCGAGCAGACCGTGCGCGAGAAACTGCCGGAAGGCTTCCAGCGCTCCGAGTTCCTGCTGGAGAAGGGGGCCATCGATCTCATCATCGACAGGCGCGAGATGCGCGACCGTCTGGCCGGTCTGCTGGCCAAGCTGATGAACACTCAGGTCATCGAAGACTGAACATGAGTTCACACATGCAACAATCCCAAAGCCGGTCGCTGGTCGACTGGCTTTCTTATTTGGAGCAGATCCACCCGGTCAACATCGACATGGGACTGGATCGGGTCGGTGCTGTCGCCCGTCGCATGGGGCTCACCGAACTGCCGTTCAAGGTGATCACGGTGGCGGGTACCAACGGCAAGGGTTCCTCCTGCGCCATGGCCGCCAGCATCCTGATGGCGGCGGGCTACCGGGTCGGTGTCTACTCTTCCCCCCATCTGCTGCGCTTCACCGAGCGGGTGCGCATCAACGGCCAGGAGCTGGCCGACGGCGATCACTGCGCGGCCTTTGCCGAGGTGGAAGCCGCCCGTGGCGACATCGCCCTTACCTTCTTCGAATTCGCCACCCTGGCGGGTCTGTGGCTGTTTCGTCGCGCCGCCCCCGATGTGCTCCTGCTGGAAGTGGGGCTGGGGGGCCGGCTCGATGCCACCAACGTGGTGGAGTCCGACGTCGCCCTGATCACCTCCATCGCGCTGGATCACTGCGACTGGCTCGGGGATACCCGGGAAGCGGTGGCGGTGGAGAAGGCCGGGGTGTATCGCGCCGGCAAGCCCGCCATCAGCGGCGAGCCCAACCCCCCTGCGACCATCGCGAGCGAAGCGGCGCGCCTCGGCGCCTCCTTGCGCCAGGTCGGCCGTGACTTCCACGGGGATGAGCACGAAGGCGGTTGGGACTACCACGGCCTGCACCACTGGCTGGGGCTGCCCAAGCCGGCTCTGCCGCTGATGAATGCGGTCACCGTGCTGGCGGCGCTGGAGTCCCTCGGTCTGCCACTGACGGAGTCTGCCATTCGCGAAGGGTTGGCGACGGCCCGGCTGGCGGGGCGGATGCAGCAGTTGCAACAGGATCCCCTGGTCATCGTGGACGTGGCCCACAACCCCCATTCGGCGGCCTATCTCGCGAGCCAGCTGCGCCTGCTCCCTTGCAAGGGCAAGCGCCGCGCCGTGGTCGGCATGCTCAAGGACAAGGACATGGCGGGGTCGCTGGCCGAGCTCGACGGTCTGATTGACGAGTGGTTCCTGGCGAGCCTTCATGGTCCCCGCGCCGCCACGGCGGCCCAGCTGGCCGCAGCCCTGGGTGAGCAGGGGCTGGCCGTGCGGTGTGAGTCGGTGAGCGAGGCATATGAGGCAGCGCTGGCCGTATCGAGTCCGGATGATATGGTCATCGTGTTCGGCTCGTTTTACACTGTCGCCGACGTGCTGGCCGCGAGCGCCTGAGCCCTTTCTGTCCATCATGGCTTCAGCGACAGGGGCAGCCTGGCCTGGCTTTCACAACGAAATGGTGCGAAGGGGCGTTCGTCGTTGATGCCAGCAACACGGTAAACATTCTAAGCAATATGGGTGGAAATTAACTTGGCTTCGAAGTTTCAAAACAGATTGGTGGGCACCGTCATCCTGGTCGCCCTGGTGGTCATCTTTCTGCCGGACCTGATGGATGGCAACAAGCTGGAGCAGAAGGACGAGGCCTTTGCCAAGATCCCGCTGCGCCCGGAGCTGGAGCCCGCCAAGCCTGCCCTTCAGGTCTCGGCGGCGAGCACCCTGCCGGCGGAACATCTGGCGAGCCAGCAGCAGGCCTCTGCCGCGACCCAGTGGCAGGTGGAGGAGATAGGGGACACCGTGACCCTGGCCAATCAGGCCGGGACCAATCAGGCGGTGGCCACTCAGGGCTCGGCGAACCCGGCCGCGACGGCCCAGCCGCAGCAGCCGGCGGTGCAGGCCGTGACGCCGCCCAAGCCGCAGCCCAAACCCGAGCCCAAGCCCGAGGTGATCGCCAAGAAGCCGGTGGAGCAGCCCAAGCCGGTGACTCCCAAGCCGGTCGAGGTGAAAAAGCCGGTGGAGAGCAAGCCGCTGCCGGGCCAGATCAAGTCCATGGATGATCTCATCGCGAGCAAGATGGCGCAGCCGACCACGGCGCCTGCCGCCGCTCCGGCACAGGGTAGCTGGATCCTGCAGCTCGGTGCCTTCAAGAACGCAGACAGCGTCAATGCCCTGGTGAGCAAGCTGAGGGCCGCCGGCTACTCGGCCCAGACCTCGCCGCGCACCCCGGTGCAGGGGAAGATCACCCGGGTCTTCATCGGGCCGGATGTCTCCAAGGCCAAGCTGCAGGGCATGCAGAGCAGGATAAGCCAGATGACCGGGCTCGGTGGCTCAGTGGTGGCCTACAACCCTTGAGGTCGACCCTCGCTGCCATAAAAAAAACCGCGCCTTGGCGCGGTTTTTTATTAGATGCACTTCACCGGTTTGGGCAGGCCCGCGATCTTGGTGGCCTGCTTGGCGGGGCCCTCCGGGAACAGCTTGTAGAGGTAGCGGCTGTTGCCCTTCTCCGGGCCGTATTGCTTCTCCATCGCCTTGACCAGGGCGCGGATGGCGGGGGAGGTGTTGAACTCCAGATAAAACGCCCGCACGAAACGTACCACCTCCCAGTGAGGCTCCTCCAGCACTATGCCCTCCCGCTCTGCCAGCGCCAGCGCCAGCGCCTCGCTCCAGTCCGTGACATGACGCAGATAGCCCTGGGCATCGGTCTCGATGGCCTGGCCGTTGAATTCCAGCTGATGATGCTCAGACATAAGGGCTCCTCACAAAGGGGCGGTCGGAATGGGGTTATTAAGATTGGGCGGGCATGGTAGCGCCTTGCCTCCCGCTCGGCAACCGGCGGGACCCGAGCCCCTTCGCCGGCTGCCCGGCGAGGGGGGCGCTCAGCCCTGATCCTGCCCGGTCAGCAGGTGACCGTCGTTGGCCAGCATCAGCAACTCGTCAGCCAGCTGGCTGATGAGGCTGAGCTGCTGGCTCAGCATCAGCTGCTCCTCACTGCTCTCCGGGGCGATGGCCGGGCACTGGCCCTCGAGGTGCGCCGGCATCTCGCCCGCCAGGTGGCCGGCGGCCTGCTCCAGGGTATGGCTGATGTGGCGGCTGATCTCCTCCAGCCCCTCGATGGGCTCGAGCTTGTCACGGTGCGCTCCGAGCGCCGAGATGTAGGAGAGCAGAGCATGGTTGCGCCAGGTGAGGGTGAAGCAGAGGTCGAGGAAGCGGCGGCGCTTGCTCGGCTCCACCAGCATGCTCTGCCAGGCCATGGCCAGCTCGCTGTCGGCGAGGTGGGCGCACTTGCGGGCCACCCGGTAGTCGAGGGACTCGTCCCGCTGGCGGTGCAGGCTGGCGAGCACGGCCGAGAGGTACTTCGCATTGGCGGACAAGGAGTTGGCGATAAGGGTCGGCAGGCGCTTGTACTGCCAGTCCGGCCACAGCCAGGCCACCAGCGCATAGGAGAGCAGGCAGCCGAGCAGGGTGTCGAGCAGGCGCGGCCCCAGGATGGCGAAGCCGATGCCGTCCAGCAGGTTGAAGGCCATCAGCACATAGAGGGTGATGAAGCAGACGGCGGCGCTGTAGTTGCTGCGTACCTGAGTGAAGAAGAGGAAGGCGGCGAGCCCCATGATCCCCAGCTGCAGGTGCAGCTCGGGGAAGAGCCAGAGCACGGGTACGCCGATGAGGATGCCGGCGAAGGTACCGAGCATCCGCTGCACCAGACGGCGCCGGGTGGCGCTGTAGCTCGGCTGGCAGACGAACAGCACGGTGAGCAGGATCCAGTAGCCCTTGTCCAGGTGGAACGCCTGGACAAGGGCTACTGGA
>NZ_CDDD01000016.1 GCF_000820165.1 Aeromonas taiwanensis | reverse complement strand
GATAGAGGCGCGCTGGCACACCTTTGACGTCACCAACCAGGCCTGCTCCCCCAGCGAGCATCTCAAGCTCGCGGTCGGCATGGACTATCTGGATGCCTGCCCGGTGCGCGGCGTGCGTTACGGCGGCGGGTGCGAGCAGTTGCAAAGTCACGCCAGCGTGACCCGCCTGGATGGGCAACAGCAATGAGACGCACAGTTCAGGCGGGAGCACTGCCATGACCTACTGTGTCGCCATGTGCCTGCAAGACGGCATGGTCTTCGCGTCCGATTCGCGCACCAATGCGGGGGTGGATCACATCGCCACCTTCCGCAAACTGCACCTCTTCACCGGGGAAGACAGGGTGATCGTGCTGCAAAGCGCGGGCAACCTGGCCACCACCCAGAGTGTCATCAGCCTGCTGACACAGAGGCAGGAGCTGCTCACCCTCCCCAGCCTCTACGAAGCCGCCGCCCTCATCGGCCAGACCATACGCGCCGTCATCAGCCGGGATGGGGGCCAGCAGCAGGGCCATGTCAACTTCGGTTGCAACATCCTGCTGGGGGGGCAGATCCGGGGGGAGCGCCACCGCCTGTTCCACATCTACCCGGAGGGCAACTTCATCGAGGCGAGTGCTGACACCCCCTACTTCCAGATAGGGGAGAGCAAGTACGGCAAACCCATCATCGATCGCATCATCACCTTCGAGACGCCGCTCCAGACCGCCATGCAGTGCGCCCTCATCTCCATCGACTCGACCCTGCGCAGCAACCTCTCGGTGGGGCTGCCCCTGGATGCCATGGTCTATCCCGAAGGGAGTTTCTCGGCGGCCAGCCTGCACCGCATCACGGAGCACAACCCACACTTCCTGGCCTTGCGCAAGGCCTGGGGCGAGGGGCTGCAGCACCTGTTCCGGGGCCTGCCCCCCTTCCCTCTCTGACCCGGCCGGGCAGGCGCCAAGGCGCTTTCCCGGCCCCCTCTTTCCGGATATTCTTGCCTCCTTCCCCCTCGATGGAGTTTCCCATGCGCCGCTTCAACGTCATGCTCAATGGCAGCCGGTTGATGATGTTCCCCTTCTATGTCTGCATCCTTGTCTGTGTCGCCCTCCTGATGGTGAAGTTCGCCATGCAGCTCTATGCCCTGTGCCGCGACATCATCGACATTCACTACCTGGATCTCATCACAGGGGTGCTGACCCTGGTGGACTTCGTGCTGGTGGCCCAGATGCTGATCCTGGTGGCCATCTGCGGCTATGTGCAGTTCATCAAGACGCCGGAGCAGCGGGCGGCCCTCGGCGACAACTGGCTCAGCAAGATCAACTTCGCGTCCCTCAAACTCATCGTCATCAACTCCCTGGTCACCATCGCCGGCATCGAGGTGCTCAAGGCCTTCCTGACCGACGGTACCGGCAACGAGATCGAGATGAAGTGGTCCGTCATCGTCTTCCTGGCGTTCTCGGTGGCAGCCCTCATCTATGCGGTGACCGAACGGCTGGCGGATCACAAATAGACCCCTTTTCATTCAGGATCTATTCATCAAGCGCCGAATTGATAACTCTTTTCATTACCCTTTCCCCATTGTAAACTTGCTCGCCCCGGGCGGAACTGCCCGGGTGCTGGAGCACCCATGACAAGCCTCTCCCTCTCACCGCGACATGTCTGGCACTGGCTGGCCTATCATCATCAGGCCGCCGAGGGCGCCCTCTACCTGATGTTTTTCTCCGGCCTGCTGCTGTGGGAGCCCCTGACCCCGGCCTGGTCCCTGGCGCGCTGGAACCTGTTTCTCCATCTGGTGCTCTCGCTATCCCTGTTTCCCCTGCTGTTCGGCGCCTTCTGGCTCTCCCATCGCAGCCTGCTGCGCAAGAGCCGCAAGCCTTTCCTGCGCACCACGGGGCGCATCATCGAAGGCCTGCTGCTGGTGTGCCTCGCGAGCGGCCTGCTGCTGGTGCTGCACGGCACCCCGGGCGACAGCCTCGGCAACCTCGCCAGCTGGGCCCACTGGCTGAGCGCCCTCGCCCTCACTCCCCTGGTGCTGCGCCACGCCTGGCGCTGGACCATTTTGACATGGCGCGCCTGATCTTATGTTGAAGTTGTTGTTGTCTCTGATGATCGCCGTCCTCTTGCTGGGAACCGCCTCGGCCCAGGAGATGGGCTCGGCCATGATTGCCTATGACGAGGGGCAAGCCCCTCGCCTGCTGGTGGCCAACCTGGGCGCCAGCTCCGTCACCCTGCTGGAGCGAGACACAGGCAAGCGCCTCAAGGAGACCCGCTTTGGCGGTGATCTGCGCCAGATTGCCCGTGCAGAGAACGGCACCCTGCTGGTGACCGACTACACCGGCGATCGCCTGCTGCTGCTGGACGAGGATCTTGACCTCGAGAAGGCGATCCCTACCGGGCACAGACCCTACGGGGTCATCTACGATCCCAAGCGCCGCTGGTTCTGGGTCACGCTGTTCGAGGGGGGGCGCCTTCAGGCCTATGACACCGCAGGCAGGCTGCAGCTGGACGCCGGCACCGCCGAGACGCCCCGAGGGTTGGCATTGACCGACGACGATCGCCTGCTGCTGACCCACGCCATGACAGGCCAGCTCGCCATCTACGATCTCACCAAGCTGGAGGGCGGTGCCAAGCAAGCCGTCCTGCCCACACCGCGCCTGATCACCCTGGCCGAGACCCACAGCGACACCCCGAGCGACTCTCAAGGCTTGCCGCGCCTGCTCGACGGCATCGCCCTCTCCCCCAATGGCCGCGAAGCCTGGCTGCCCCACGTGCTCTGGAGCTTCGACCACCCCTTCCAGTTTCAGAGCACCGTCTTCCCGGCGGTCTCCATCATCGATCTGGATGAAGAGAAAGAGCGGGTCGATGAAAGAAAACAGCTCTTCCTGCAGATCAACCTGCCGAGCGTCGGCAACCGCAGCCAGATCGTCTCCAACCCGTTCGCGGCGCGCTTCGCTGCCGACGGCAAGCGGGTCTACCTGACCCTGGCGGGCTCGGAAGATCTGCTGGTGTTCGACCTCTCCCGCAGCGGCAAATCCAACAGCAACCGCCACAGACGCAAGAAATTCCAGGGGGGCGCCAAGGCGACCCAGCTCCTGCGCCACCTGCCAGGGCAGAATCCGCGCGACTTGCTTGTCGATGGCGAGCACATCCTGGTGCACAACGCCATGGGGCAGGATCTCACCCGCCTCAGCACAGGTGGCAGCAGCCCCTTCGCCCGGGTCACCGTGGATCTGCCCCACTTCGCCAGGCTGGTGGCAGCCGATCCCCGCCCCGAGCCCCTCAGGCGCGGCGAACGGCTGTTCAATCTCGGCAACACCGCGGCCAATAGCCGCTTCCCCATGGCCGGGGACAACTGGATGAGCTGCAACTCCTGCCACCTGGACGGATTCAACTTTACCAACCGCCACCTGATGGCGGCCCATCGCCAGAAAAGCGCTGACAATGCCATCAACGGCCACGCCAACCTCGCCAACATGGTGGCGGGTGACTTTATCGGCGAATACCTGCGCATGACCCAGCAGACCCAGGGCGGCATGGGCCACGACGGTCGCGACGGCGCCGAGCCGGTCGACCCCGCGAGGCCCCAGCCCGAGGTACGGGCGATGATGGAGGAGTTGCACGCCTTCGTGACCAGTGATGGCAACCTCCCCTATCTCGCCAACTGGCTGCGCCTCGACGCCCCGAGAACCGATCCCGCCAAGGCGCCCACCACCCACCCGAAAGAGTGGCTCAACTCCGCCTCCTGCCAGAACTGCCACCAACAGGCGTTTGCGGACTGGAGCGAGAGCAACCACCGGCTGATGGGCAACTCCCACCCCTACTACAAGGTGGTGCAGGCCCTGGCCCGCGAAACAGAGGGGGAAGCCTTCGGTCAATGGTGCCAGGGGTGTCACATGCCCCAGCAGGTGCTGACCGGCCAGATGGATCTGCCCAAGGGTTCCCACATGTTCGAGCAAGGCGGCGCCTCGCTCATTGCCGCACACAAAGCAGGCGAGCCCGTGGTGGAAGAAGGGACCGGCTGCGTGCTCTGCCATCGCATCACCAAAGTGGAAGATGCGGGCGGCAACAGCGCCTTTACCGTGAATCTGAAAGACAGGGAGAGCTATGTGTTCGAGGATGCCCCGGGGGGCAGTCTCAAGCACTGGCTGGCAGAGCGGCAGATCAACGCCCGCCCCGCCATGCACAAGGCCTCCTACCAGAAGGATTTCTACCGGGATGCGGCCCTGTGCAAGTCGTGCCACAACGAGTTTGCCCCGGGCACCGGCGCCAACATCGTCAACACCTGGGACGAGTGGGAGAGCTCCAGCTTCGCCAAGGCGGAGGACCCCGCCAAGCGGCGCACCTGCATCGACTGCCATATGAACCCAACTCCGGGTAATGGTGGAGATGCGGTGGCCGGCCAGTCCACCGAAAACGGCACCATGAAGGCGCGGCTCTATCGCCACAACTTCACCGGCGCCCAGCACCAGCTGGTGGGGCTGCGCAATCCCGCGCTCGAGCAGGAGAGCCTGGCGCTCTTGCGCTCAAGCGCCACCCTCTCCGCCCGCATTGAAAACCAGGGTGGCCAGCCCGCGCTGGTGGTGCGGGTCACCAATGTTGGCGCGGGCCACGCCCTGCCCACCGGGGTTGCGGATTTTCGCGAGCTCTGGTTGGAACTGACCGTCACCGACGCCAGGGGCCGCGTGGTGCTTGCCAGCGGCCAGCCGGTGGATGGCGCCGTCCCTGAGGATGCACGGCTCTTCAGAAAAGTGTTCGGCGATGCCGAGGGCAAGCCGGTGGGGCTCAAGTTCTGGCGCTACGCCAAACTGCTGGAAGACACCCGCATCCCGGCCGATGGCTGGCGCGATGAAGCCTGGCCGCTGCCAGCGGATGCCCAGGGGCCCTTCAAGACCGATATCAAACTCAATTTCCGCACCTACCCCAAGTGGGTCAGTGATGCGGTGCGCGCCGCCGAGCCGAGCTTGCCGGCGCCACCCATAGTGCAGCTCAACCGGTTGCAGCTCACCCTGCAATCCCTTCCCGTTACGCCCGACACGGAGCCTCGAACCTGATGTTTGCAAGTTTTCTCATTACCCTGCGCGAGGGGCTGGAAGCCTTCCTGCTGGTGGGCATCTGCCTCTCCTACCTCGCCAAGCTGGGGGCGAGCCGCCACAACAAGTTCATCTATCTGGGGGTCGTGCTCGGCCTCATCGCCTCCCTGGCCGTGGCCTTCCTGTTCCAGGTGGTGGTGAGCCAGTTCGAGAGCGAACGCTACAACCACTTGCTGATGGCGGGGATCCTCATCTTCGCCACCCTGGTGCTCAGCTACATGGCGGTCTGGATGCAGAAGCAGGCCAAGTCCCAGGTGGGGGCCATGACGGCGCGCATCGACGCCGCCATCGACACCGGCAACCTGCTCGGTCTCGCCCTGCTCGCCTTCCTCGCCGTGATGCGCGAGGGGTTCGAGACGGTGCTCTTCTTCTCCGCCCTGGTCTACTCCGGGCAGGGGGTAGATCTGCACGAGGGACTGATGGGAGCGCTGGGGGGCCTGCTGCTCTCCATGGTGCTGGTGTGGGGGCTGCTACGCTCCACCCGCAAGGTGGCCCTGGCCCCCTTCTTCCGCTGGACCGGCCTGCTCATCATCATCATCGCCGCCGGCCTGCTCTCCTCCGCCGTCAACATGCTGCAGGCGGCCGGCGTCATCACCCTCTGGACCGCGCCTGTGTTCAACATCAGCCATGTTCTCGACGATCAGGGCGTCTTCGGCACCTTCCTGCGGGCCCTGTTCGGCTACAATGCCTCCCCGGCCGGCCTGCAGCTGGCGACCTGGCTGATCTATCTGGCGGTCTTCGTCACCCTCTGGCATCGCAACTACAGCCCAAAGCCTGCGCCGGTCGCCCAGGCTTGAGCCACCTTTTCAACATGGGGCCGGCAGGCCCCTTTTCTCGTTTGTGGATAGATATCGATGGCCGATAACAACAAGAAAATTGCGGTGCTGGGGGCCGGTCCCGCCGGTCTGATGACCGCCTGGCGCCTCTGCCAGGCCGGTTTTGCGGTCACCCTGTTCGAGCAGGAACCGGTCGTGGGCGGCATGTGCGCCACCCAGACCTTCCAGGGGCGCGACGGCGAGTATCGCTTCGACTACGGCGGTCACCGCTTCATCACCAAGAATCCCGAGCTGCTCGCCTTCATCGACGAGCTGATGGGAGACGATCTGCTCCACGCCGAGCGAAAGAGCGTGATCCGCTTTGGCGGGCGCACCTATGACTACCCCCTCAATCTGCCTAACCTGCTGAAGACGGCGCCGCTGGCCCTGATGGCCGGTGCGGTGAAGGATCTGCTGCTCCTGCCCTTTGCCAAAAAGCCCGAGGATTTCGCGAAAGCCAGCTTTGCCGAGTGGATCCAGAGCCACTTCGGCCGCACCCTCTACCGCCAGTTCTTCGAGGGCTACACCGCCAAGCTGTGGGGCATCAACCCGGACCAACTTTCTGCCGACTGGGCCGGCCAGCGCATCAGCCTGATCGATCTCAAAGACGTGGCACGCCGCCTGCTGCCAAGGCGCAACGGCAGCCTCTCGGTGCGCACCTATGCCCGCAAGTACCGCTACCCCAAGTACGGCTTCGGCCAGATCTTCACCACCCTGGGGGAACGGCTGGTGGCAGAGGGCGTGGCGCTCAAGACCGGCGCCACCATCACCCGCCTCGAGCAGGTCGATGGCCGTGTTGAACGGGTCTATTGGCAACAGGAGGGGATCGATCAGAGCGAGCGCTTCGATCAGGTGATCTCCACCCTGCCGCTGCCGCTCACCTGCCGGCATCTGGGCTTGCCGTGCGATCTCCACTACCGGTCGCTTCGCTTCGTCAATATGCCCCTCAAACAGGAGAACCTGTCGGACAACACCTGGCAGTACCTCTCTGACCCCCATATCCTGGCCACCCGCTTGCAGGAGCCGCGTCGGCGCAGCCCCTTTATGGCGCCGATGGGGCAAACATCCGTGATGCTGGAAATCCCCTGCAATCCGGGGGATACCACCTGGCAGGCGCCGCTCTCTGATCTGCGCGACCGGGTCACTCAGGATCTGGCGAGCCTCGGCGTCGATACCCAGAAACTTGGCGATGAGACCTTCGAGGCACGCAGCGAATACGCCTATCCGCTGATGGACCTCGGTTATCAGACCAGACGCAACGAAGCCATCCAGGCCCTGATGCCGATCACCAACCTCATCATGACCGGCCGTCAGGGGACATTTCGCTACATCTTCACCGACACCGCCATGGAGATGGGGCTGATGGCAGCGGACATGGTGATCGACGGTGTAGACAGACGCCACGCCATCTATAACCATCGCAACGAAAATACCGTGATCGAGACCCAGAGCGTGGCCTGAGCGGCCGCGCCATTGGCATAACCTCTTGGCATAAGTAAGGAGAACAGGATGACCATACGCCCGGGTTTACTCGCCCTCACCCTGCTGTTGACCCTCAGCGGACAAGCACAGGCTTACTCCTACGCCGCCGCCGGCAAGGAGCCGCTGATCGACGCCCGCGAACAGCTGCTGACCGCCGCCAGTGACGGCCAGGATGCCAGCGAGACCCTCAAGGGGATCGCCGAGGAGCTGGCCTATCTGGAAGAGCACCACAAGGTCGATCTGCAAGCACCGCTGGCCGCCGCCATCCAGGCCAAGGATGCCGACGCCACCGCCGCCCTGCTCAACCGCGCCTACAAGGCGGAGATCGAGCGCCGCCTCGAGGGGGCGGCCCAGAACCTCGGCGACTACCAGACCGCCAAGGTACTGGTGGTCAAGAGCAAGCGCTTCCTGGATCTCATCCTCCCCTCCCTCAATGAAGGGGATCGCAAGGCCGCGGATCAGGCGCTGGCCAGGGTGCTGGATGCCATCGGCAACCCGGGAGTGTTCGGGGTGGGGGCCAAGCCCGCCGACCCAGCCGCCTTTAGCGATGCCGAGAAGGCGCTGATGGCCGTGCTGGCGCCGCTCTGATGGCCACCAGCCAACCACTGCGCCACCTCGCAATGACAAACGGCGGGTTTCGCTGCGCGCTACCCACCCGACGCACGGCCTGCCGATAGATGCCCCCGGACGCCGGTTTGCCCCCTTCCCCCCTTGCGGGAGAAGGGGGGCGTCATCAGGGTCGATTACGCTTCGTTAATGGACCCTACCTGCTGCTCCTGCTGCAACTGGCCTGGCTTGGCTGGCTGCTGGCCTTCCCGGTGGCCCTCGATTCCGACGATGCCCTGAACTTTGCCCACGGGGTGGTGCGCTTCAGCGTGCTGGAGTTCTCCCCCCACTTCCCGGGCTACCCCGCCTTTATCTGGCTGGCGCGCCTTATCAACCTGTTGGTAGACGATCCGGCCCGCGCGGTGCAGTGGGCCAGCCTCTTGGGCACAACGCTGATAGCGCCCCTCGCCGCCTTGCTTGCGGTGAGGCTGTGGCAACGGCCAAGCCTGCTGGCGCCGGTCTGGCTGCTGGTGCTGGCC
>NZ_CDDD01000015.1 GCF_000820165.1 Aeromonas taiwanensis | reverse complement strand
ACTTATCCACAGAAACGGGTGCCAAGTTGCTAGAATGGCCGAAAATAAGGAGGCCAAGATGAACTTGCGACTGAGACCCTACAAGGGAAAACGCCCACAACTGGGCAAACGGGTATATGTAAACCCCTGTGCCACCCTGGTGGGCGATATCGAACTGAGCGATGTGAAGTGAGCAAGAAATCCAGAATTGGGCCAAGCTCAGGAGCGACGTCTACTTCTTTGTATCTTTGTATAGAGGAGAAGAGTTGAGGCAGTTGAGGCAGTATCAGAATCAATTAAAAGAAAAGCCGGGACAAGCCCGGCTTTTTCTTTTATCACTCAGCAGCTGCTTCAGCAGCGGCCGGGCGGTCTACCAGCTCAATGTAAGCCATAGGGGCGTTGTCGCCAGCACGGAAACCGCATTTCAGAATGCGAGTATAACCGCCGGCGCGCTCCAGGTAGCGCGGGCCCAGTTCATTGAACAGCTTAGCCACGATCGCGTTATCGCGAGTACGGGCAAATGCCAGGCGACGATTAGCAACGCTATCAGTCTTGGCAAGGGTGATCAGCGGTTCAACTACACGACGCAGCTCTTTTGCCTTAGGCAGAGTCGTCTTGATGATCTCATGACGAACCAGGGAGCTGGCCATGTTGCGGAACATAGCCTGACGATGGCTGCTGTTCCGGTTCAGTTGACGACCACTCAAACGATGGCGCATGACCTTATCCTTCTAACTAAATCTGTGAAACCCGTAATCTGGATTACTCGTCAGCGATGCTGGCGGGCGGCCAGTTCTCAAGGCGCATGCCAAGAGACAGACCACGGGAGGCCAACACGTCCTTGATCTCAGTCAGGGACTTCTTACCGAGGTTAGGAGTCTTAAGCAACTCAACTTCGGTACGCTGTACCAGATCACCAATATAGTGGATAGCTTCTGCCTTCAGACAGTTCGCGGAACGAACTGTCAGCTCCAAATCATCGACAGGACGCAGCAGAATCGGATCAAACTCGGGTTTCTCTTCTTTCTTCTCGGGCACGCTGACATCGCGCAGATCCACGAAGGCTTCCAGCTGTTCGGCCAGGATAGTGGCAGAACGGCGGATCGCTTCTTCCGGATCCAGAGTACCATTGGTCTCCATGTCGATGACCAGCTTGTCCAAGTCGGTGCGCTGTTCCACACGTGCCGCCTCTACATTGTAGGCGATGCGAACGATGGGACTGAACGCGGAGTCCAGCAGCAGGCGACCAATAGGACGCTCTTCGTCATCGTTGTGAACACGAGCAGAAGCAGGCACATAACCACGACCGCGCTGAACTTTCAGACGCATGCTGATCTCAGCATTGGCGCCAGTCAGGTGGCAGATTACGTGCTCCGGGTTTACGATCTCGACTTCATCACCGTGAGTGATATCACCAGCGGTAACGGGGCCTGTTCCAGACTTGGTCAGGGACAGAGTTACCTCGTCCTTGCCTTCCAGTTTCACAGCGATACCTTTCAGGTTGAGCAGAATTTCAAGAATGTCTTCCTGCACACCTTCTTTGCTGCTGTACTCGTGCAGTACTCCGTCGATCTCGACTTCAGTAACTGCACAACCGGGCATAGATGACAGCAAAATACGACGCAGGGCGTTGCCCAGCGTGTGACCAAAGCCACGCTCAAGCGGCTCGAGAGTCACTTTCGCGTGAGTCGGGCTAACTTGCTCGATGTCAACTAGCCGCGGTTTAAGAAAATCTGTTACAGAACCCAGCATTGTGTCCTCTCTTTAGAAGCTAGCTTTACTTGGAGTAAAGCTCGACGATCAGCTGTTCGTTAATGTCGGCAGACAGGTCGGAACGCTCCGGCAGGCGCTTGAAGGCACCTTCCATCTTAGCAGCGTCAACCTCTACCCAAGTCGGCTTCTCGCGCTGACCAGCAACTTCCAGGGAAGCTTTGATACGCGCTTGCTTCTTAGCCTTCTCGCGAACGCAGATCACGTCCTCAGGGGATACCTGGAAAGAAGGAACATTCACAACGCGGCCGTTTACCATGATGGCTTTGTGGCTCACCAGCTGACGAGACTCAGCACGAGTGGCGCCGAAGCCCATGCGGTAGACGACGTTGTCCAGACGACCTTCCAGCAGCTGCAACAGGTTTTCACCGGTGTTACCCTTTTGACGGGCAGCGTCGCGGTAGTAGTTGCGGAACTGTTTTTCCAATACGCCGTAGATACGACGTACTTTTTGTTTCTCGCGCAGTTGCACGCCGTAGTCGGACAGACGCGCTTTACGCGCACCGTGTTGACCCGGAACAGTGTCAATCTTGCACTTAGAATCAATCGCACGAACACCAGACTTCAGGAAGAGGTCGGTGCCCTCACGACGGCTAAGCTTAAGCTTAGGACCGATATATCTTGCCATCTTCTTTCTCCAACAATCCTAGACCAAGTAGCTAAACGCGTTACACGCGGCGCTTCTTGGGAGGACGACAACCGTTGTGCGGGATCGGAGTCACATCAGTAATGTTAGTGATGCGGAAACCAGCCGCGTTCAGAGCGCGGATGGAGGACTCACGACCGGGACCCGGACCTTTGACCATGACTTCCAGGTTCTTCACGCCGTATTCTTTGGCGATCTCACCAGCACGCTCAGCAGCTACCTGGGCAGCAAACGGAGTGGACTTACGGGAACCACGGAAACCGGAACCACCAGAGGTAGCCCAAGACAGAGCGTTGCCCTGACGGTCAGTAATGGTCACGATTGTGTTGTTGAAAGATGCATGAACGTGCGCAATACCGTCGCTCACTTGCTTTTTAACGCGCTTGCGAGCACGAGTCGGAGTTTTAGCCATTTTCTACCTTCCCGTTACTTCTTGATAGCCTTGCGCGGACCCTTACGGGTACGAGCGTTGGTCTTGGTACGTTGACCACGAACAGGCAGGCTACGACGGTGACGCAAACCACGGTAGCAACCCAGATCCATCAAACGCTTGATGTTCATGGAAATCTGACGACGCAGGTCACCTTCAACGGTGAATTTACCTACTTGTTCACGCAGACTCTCGATCTGAGCTTCGTCCAGGTCTTTAATTTTCACATTCTCAGCGATACCGGCTGCGGCACAGATGGCCTTGGAGCGGGTACGACCGACGCCATAAATAGCAGTCAACGCGATGACTGCATGCTTATGGTCAGGAATGTTAATGCCAGCGATACGGGCCACTATTCACTCCTACATATAGTAGATTACGACCACCACAAAGCCCGTGAGCGGATACGTGGCGGTCAACCAATACACAACAAAAGTTGGCTGGCTATATTAGCCAGCACAACTATTTGTTGCAAGTACTAACCGTAAAAAATTAGCCTTGGCGCTGTTTATGCTTTGGCTCGCTGCAAATCACACGCACCACACCGTGACGCTTGATGATTTTGCAGTTACGGCAGATTGCCTTAACGGAAGCACGAACTTTCATTGCTTAACTCCGTAACTACGCCGACCTTTAGCGGCCGTAGCCCTTCAGGTTGGCCTTCCTCAGGACGTCGCCATATTGATGAGACATCATATGGGTCTGAACCTGAGCCATGAAGTCCATGATAACTACCACGATAATCAGCAGCGAGGTGCCACCGAAGTAGAACTGTACGTTCCAGGCAGTCATCAGGAACTGGGGTACCAGACAGATAAAGGTAATATAGAGCGCACCTGCCAATGTCAGGCGAGTCATAACCTTATCGATGTAACGTGCTGTCTGCTCGCCCGGGCGGATCCCCGGGATAAAGGCTCCACTCTTCTTCAGGTTATCTGCTGTCTCGCGTGGATTGAAGACCAGCGCGGTATAGAAGAAGCAGAAGAAGATAATGGCTGCTGCATAGAGCATCTCGTACAAGGGCTGACCCGGCTGCAGGACCATAGAGACCTGTTGCAGAACATCAGCGACCTTGCCCTCACCCTGACCAAACCAGGAGGTAATGGTCCCCGGGAAGAGGATGATGCTGGATGCGAAAATCGCAGGAATCACACCGGCCATATTCACTTTCAACGGCAGGTGTGTGCTTTGCGCGGCGAATACCTGGCGGCCTTGTTGACGCTTGGCATAGTTCACGACGATACGACGCTGACCACGCTCCACGAACACCACAAAGTAAGTCACTGCGAAAACAATCAAGCCCAGCAACAACAACAGCAGGATGTGCAATTCCCCTTGACGTGCCTGTTCGGCCGTAGCGCCAATGGCATGAGGCAGACCAGCAACGATACCTGTGAAGATAATCAACGAGATACCATTACCAATCCCACGCTCGGTAATCTGCTCACCCAACCACATCAAGAACATGGTACCGGTGACCAGACTCACAACGGCTGTGAAATAGAAGCCCAAACCCGGATGAGTCACGAGTCCTTGCATCATATTCGGCAGACCGGTTGCAATACCAATGGCCTGGAACGTTCCCAAAACCAGCGTGCCCCAACGGGTATATTGGCTAATCTTGCGACGGCCGGATTCACCCTCTTTCTTGAGTTCAGCAAGAGCGGGATGAACCACAGTCAGCAGCTGGATAATGATCGACGCCGAAATGTACGGCATGATCCCCAGCGCAAGAATAGAAGCACGCGAGAGTGCACCACCACTGAACATGTTGAACATCTCAATGATGGTGCCCTTCTGTTGTTGGAACAACTCGGCCAGTACGGCGGCGTCAATACCAGGGATCGGCACATAAGAGCCTGCACGGAACACGATAATTGCCCCGAGAACGAAGAGCAGACGGCTCTTCAGTTCGCTCAGACCACCTTGTGCTTTAACATCCAATCCTGGTTTCTTAGCCATTGTACTGATTATTCCTCGATTTTACCGCCAGCGGCCTCGATGGCTGCACGTGCACCCTTGGTGACGGACAGACCACGAACGGTCACAGCACGGTCAATGTTGCCAGACAGAACAACTTTAGCGAACACGATGTTTTTGGTAATAACACCAGCTTGCTTCAGAGTGCTCACGTCGACCACATCACCTTCTACCAGGGCGATTTCGTTCAGGCGCACTTCGGCAGAAACCAAAGATTTGCGAGAGAAGAAACCGAACTTCGGCAGACGGATTTTCAAAGGCATCTGGCCACCTTCGAAACCGTTGCGGACCTTGCCGCCACCGGAACGAGAGGTTTGACCTTTAACACCACGACCACCGGTCTTGCCCAGACCAGAACCGATACCACGGCCCGGACGGTGCTTAACGCGCTTGGAGCCAGCGGCCGGAGACAGAGTATTCAGACGCATGCTTAGCCCTCCACCTTAACCATGTAATAAACCTGGTTGATCATGCCGCGTACGCAGGGAGTATCTTCCAGCTCAACGGTGTGACCAATGCGACGCAGACCCAGACCACGCAGAGTCGCCTTGTGCTTTGGCAGACGGCCGATAGAGCTGCGAGTTTGAGTTACTTTTACAGTGTTAGCCATGTCGCATTACCCCAGAATTTCTTCAACGCGCAGACCACGCTTGGCAGCGATCTGTTCCGGTGATTGACCGTGAACCAGAGCGTCTACAGTTGCGCGAACAACGTTGATCGGGTTGGTGGAACCGTAGGTCTTGGCCAGCACGTTGTGGATACCGGCAACTTCCAGAACGGCACGCATAGCGCCGCCTGCGATGATACCAGTACCTTGGGAGGCCGGCTTCATGAACACGGTGGAACCGGAGTGAACACCTTTCACCGGGTGGTGCAGGGTGCCGTTGTTCAGTTCTACCTTGCTCAGGTTACGCTTAGCCTGTTCCATCGCCTTTTGAATGGCGGCAGGAACTTCACGGGCCTTACCGTAACCGTAACCTACACGGCCGTTACCATCACCCACCACGGTCAACGCGGTGAAGGACATGATACGACCACCTTTAACAGTTTTCGAAACACGGTTTACTGCAATCAGCTTTTCTTGCAGTTCGCCGGCTTGAGATTCGACTTTAGCCATCTTCGACTCCTAGCTTAGAACTGAAGACCAGCGTCACGAGCAGCGGCAGCCAGAGCGGCTACACGACCGTGATACTTGAAACCGGAACGATCGAAAGATACGTTCTGAACGCCTTTGGCAATGGCACGCTCAGCGATAGCCTTGCCTACAGCGGTAGCAGCGTCTGCGTTACCGGTGTATTTCAGAGCTTCACTGATGGCCTTCTCTACTGTGGAAGCAGAGGCCAGAACTTCGGAACCGTTGGCTGCAATAACCTGCGCATAGATATGACGCGGGGTACGGTGAACAACCAGACGGGTAGCTCCCAGTTCCTGCATCTTTTTCCGAGCACGAGTAGCACGACGGAGACGAGCTGCTTTCTTGTCCATAGTGTTACCTTACTTCTTCTTAGCTTCTTTAGTACGCACTTGCTCGTTGGCATAGCGTACACCCTTGCCCTTGTAGGGCTCCGGAGCGCGGTAAGCACGGATATCGGCGGCGACTTGGCCAACCAGCTGCTTGTCCACACCACGCAGAACGATTTCGGTGGCGGACGGACATTCAGCGGTGACACCAGCCGGCAGCGCATGCTCTACCGGGTGAGAGAAGCCCAGTGCCAGCGCAACAGCATTGCCCTTGATGGAGGCTTTGTAACCTACACCAACCAGCTGCAGCTTGCGCTCGAAGCCTTGGGTAACACCGACTACCATGTTGTTGACCAATGCACGGGCAGTACCGGCCTGAGCGTCAGCACCAGCGATGCCGTCGCGCGGGGCGAACTTCAGTACATTGTCTTCTTTGGTCACTTCTACACCGGCGTGGATGGAACGAACCAGGGAACCTTTACCACCTTTGATGGACAGTTCCTGACCGTTCAGAGTCACCTCTACGCCAGCAGGAATAGTGACGGGTGCCTTAGCAACGCGAGACATTTCCGACCTCCTATTAGGCGACGTAGCAGATGATCTCACCACCCATGCTTGCCTTGCGGGCAGCACGGTCGGTCATCACACCTTTAGACGTGGACACGATTGCAACACCGAGACCGCCCATGACTTTCGGCAGATCAGTAGTGCGCTTGTAAATACGCAGGCCGGGACGGCTCACGCGTTGGATCAGTTCTACAACCGGCTTGCCCTGGAAATATTTCAGTTCAATTTCCAGTTCCGGTTTCACGTCACCAGCTACGGTGTAGCCAGCGATGTAACCTTCTTCTTTCAGCACTTTGGCGATAGCCACTTTCAGCTTGGAAGAAGGCATGGAAACCGCAACTTTGCTCGCCGCCTGACCGTTACGGATGCGGGTCAGCATATCCGCGATCGGATCTTGCATGCTCATAGTCTAACTCCCGAGATTCTTACCAAGAGGCCTTTTTGAGGCCCGGAATTTCGCCCTTCATGGCATGCTCACGCACCTTGATGCGAGAGAGGCCAAACTTCCGCAGGAAACCGTGCGGACGACCAGTGATGTTGCAACGGTTACGCTGGCGGGACGGACTGGAATCACGGGGCAGCTGTTGCAGTTGCAAGACAGCATCCCAACGCGCTTCTTCAGAAGCGTTCATATCAACGATGATAGCTTTCAGCTCGGTACGCTTGGTCGCGAACTTGGCTGCCAGCTTCGCACGCTTTGCTTCACGTGCTTTCATGGATGTTTTAGCCATAACCCTAACCTTACTTGCGGAATGGGAAGTTAAAGGCAGCCAGCAGAGCACGGCCTTCTTCGTCGGTATTCGCGGAAGTGGTGATGGTGATATCCAGACCACGGACGCGATCGACCTTGTCATAGTCGATTTCCGGGAAGATGATTTGCTCACGCACGCCCATGGAGTAGTTACCACGGCCATCGAACGCCTTGGCGTTCAGACCACGGAAGTCACGGATACGCGGTACGGAGATGCAAATCAGCCGTTCCAGGAACTCCCACATACGCTCGCCACGCAGGGTTACTTTACAACCTATCGGGTAGCCTTCACGAATCTTGAAGCCCGCAACAGATTTGCGTGCTTTGGTGATCAGCGGCTTCTGACCGGAAATGGCAGCCATATCGGCAGCAGCATTTTCCAGCAACTTCTTGTCAGAGATCGCTTCACCAACACCCATGTTCAGGGTGATTTTCTCGATCCGAGGGACTTGCATGATAGTCTTGTAACCGAACTGCTTGGTCAGTTCATTTACTACATCGGATTTGTAGTAATCATGCAGTTTCGCCATCGTTAAACTCCAATTACTTCACAAGTTCGCCGGTGGATTTGAAGAAACGGACTTTCTTGCCGTCTTCAATCCGGAAACCAACGCGGTCAGCCTTGCCAGTGGCAGAGTTGAACAGCGCTACGTTAGATACATCGATGGGGGCTTCTTTGGTGACGATACCGCCAGCCTGACCCAGTGCGGGTACCGGCTTCTGGTGTTTCTTCACCTGGTTGATGCCTTCCACGATTACCTTACCTTTGGCAATCAGAACTTGAGTGACTTTGCCACGCTTGCCCTTGTCTTTGCCGGTAAGAACAATTACTTCGTCTTCGCGACGGATTTTAGCTGCCATCGTTCGACTCCTTACAGTACTTCGGGTGCCAGGGACACAATCTTCATGAACTTCTCATTACGGAGTTCACGGGTCACCGGGCCAAAAATACGAGTACCGATCGGCTGCTGGTTGTTGTTAAGCAACACAGCCGCATTGTTGTCGAAACGGATGACAGAGCCGTCCGGACGACGAACGCCTTTACGGGTGCGTACGACCACCGCGTTATACACATCACCTTTCTTCACTTTACCGCGAGGAATGGCTTCCTTGATAGAAACCTTGATGATGTCGCCGATGCCGGCGTAACGGCGGTGCGAACCACCCAGAACCTTAATACACATTACACTGCGAGCGCCGGAGTTGTCGGCAACACCCAGCATACTTTGCATCTGGATCATCTTAGTGCTCCGCTTTGTTTACTTCTTATCCCTCTCGGGATCTGGCTGCCTTCAAAAGGCGCGAAACTATAACACAGCTATTTTTGAAAAGGTAGCCTAAAAAACAAACGGCCCCGATGGGGGGCCGTTTGGGCTATAAAGTACCGAATTAGGCCTTTTCTACGACAGCAACCAGGGTCCAGGACTTGGTCTTGGACAGCGGGCGGCACTCGCGGATTTCCACGAGGTCGCCAGCCTTGCACTCGTTGTTCTCGTCATGCACGTGCAGCTTGGTAGTACGCTTGATGATCTTACCGTAGATCGGGTGCTTTACCTTGCGCTCGATAGCAACAGTGATGGACTTGTCCATCTTGTCGCTGATTACACGACCTTGCAGAGTACGGATCTTGTCAGTCATTACGCACCTGCCTTCTCAGTCAGTACAGTCTTGATACGTGCGACGTCACGACGCACTTGTTTCAGAGTGTGAGTCTGAGCCAGTTGGCCGGTGGAAGCTTGCATGCGCATGTTGAATTGCTCACGCAGCAGACCCAGCAGCTCCTGGTTCAGTTCTTCGACGCTCTTTTGACGCAGATCTTGGGCTTTCATCACATCACCGTCTTAATTACGAAAGTGGTCTGAACGGACAGCTTAGCTGCGGCCAGGGCAAACGCTTCACGCGCCAGAGCCTCAGGTACACCATCCATCTCGTACAGAACCTTGCCAGGCTGGATCGGGCAAACCCAGTATTCCACGTTACCCTTACCTTTACCCATACGAACTTCGAGGGGCTTTTCGGTAATGGGCTTGTCCGGGAACACACGGATCCAGATCTTGCCTTGACGCTTAACGTGACGGGTCATGGCACGACGGGCTGCTTCGATTTGACGAGCAGTCAGTTGACCACGAGATGTCGCCTTCAGGCCAAAGGTACCGAAGGATACTTCGTTACCGGCATTGGCCAGACCGCGGTTACGACCCTTGTGGGTCTTGCGGAATTTAGTACGCTTAGGTTGCAACATTTACCGAATCTCCTTACTTAGCAGCGCGGCGCTTGTTGTCACGCTTGGGCTTTGCAGGAGCTTGCTCTTGAGCAGCGGCAGCATTGACTGCAGCCAGACCGCCCAGAACTTCGCCCTTGAAGATCCAAACTTTAACGCCGATCACACCGTAAGTGGTGTGGGCTTCAGAAGTTGCGTAGTCGATGTCGGCACGCAGGGTGTGCAGGGGCACACGACCTTCACGGTACCATTCGGTACGCGCGATTTCAGCGCCGCCCAGACGACCGGATACTTCTACCTTGATGCCCTTGGCACCCAGACGCATGGCGTTCTGTACGGCACGCTTCATAGCGCGACGGAACATTACGCGACGTTCCAGCTGAGAAGTGATGCTGTCGGCAACCAGTTTGCCATCCAGCTCCGGCTTGCGGACTTCGGAAATGTTGATCTGAGCAGGCACGCCAGCAATAGCGGCTACAGCTTTGCGCAGTTTTTCAACGTCTTCGCCTTTCTTGCCGATCACGACACCCGGACGAGCGGTGTGAATGGTCACACGGATGCTCTTGGCCGGACGCTCGATGGTGATCTTGGACAAGGAAGCGTTTTTCAGCTCCTTGGTCAGGAACTGGCGTACTTGGAAATCGCTGTACAGGTTGTCAGCGAAGTCTTTGGTGTTCGCGAACCAGGTAGAATTCCAAGGCTTGGTAATACCCAGGCGAATGCCATTAGGATGTACTTTCTGACCCATTGCTTATCTCCCAGCCTTAGCGTCGGATACCACTACAGTGATGTGAGCGGTACGCTTGAGGATACGATCCGCGCGACCTTTGGCACGCGGGCGGATGCGCTTCATGGAGGGACCTTCGTCTACCATGATGGTGGCAACACGCAGGGTGTCGATATCGGCACCTTCGTTGTGCTCAGCGTTGGCAATGGCAGATTCCAGCACTTTCTTCACCAGAACTGCAGCCTTTTTCGGGCTGAAGGTCAGGATGTTCAGAGCCTTGTCTACGGACAGACCACGTACTTGATCGGCTACCAGACGAGCTTTCTGGGCAGAAGTACGGGCATAACGGTGTTTAGCGATAGCTTCCATCATTTATCCCTTAGCGCTTCTTAGCCTTCTTATCAGCAGCATGGCCGCGATAAGTACGAGTCGGTGCGAATTCACCCAGTTTGTGACCGATCATTTCTTCGGTAACGAAAACCGGAACGTGCTGACGACCATTATGGACAGCGATGGTCAAACCGATCATGTTCGGGATGATCATTGAACGACGGGACCAGGTCTTAACCGGCTTTTTATCCCCGCTTTCCACCGCTTTCTCTACCTTCTTCAGCAAGTGCAGGTCGATAAATGGACCCTTCTTGAGAGAACGTGGCATGGTGATTCCTCTATGTTAACAATTACTTGTTACGACGACGTACGATGTACTTGTCGGTACGCTTGTTCTTACGGGTCTTGAAGCCCTTAGCCTTCTGGCCCCATGGGGACACAGGCTGCATGCCCTTGTTACGACCCTCACCACCACCGTGCGGGTGATCAACCGGGTTCATCGCCATACCGCGAACGGTCGGACGAATACCACGCCAGCGGTTTGCACCGGCTTTACCCAGTTGACGCAGCATGTGCTCGGAGTTACCCACTTCACCGATGGTAGCGCGGCACTCGGCCAGAACTTTACGTACTTCGCCGGAACGCAGACGCAGAGTTACATAGTTACCTTCACGAGCCAGGATCTGGATGAAAGTACCAGCGGAACGAGCCAGCTGGGCACCTTTACCAGGCTTCATCTCAACGGCGTGAACGGTAGAACCGACCGGGATGTTGCGCATCGGCAGGGTGTTACCCACCTTGATGGCAGCATCAGCACCAGAGGCGATTGCATCACCAGCTTTCAGGCCTTTCGGAGCCAGGATGTAACGACGCTCACCGTCTGCATACAGCACCAGGGCGATGTTTGCGGTACGGTTAGGATCGTATTCCAGACGCTCAACTTTGGCCGGAATGCCGTCTTTGTCGCGCTTGAAGTCGATCAGACGGTAGTGTTGCTTGTGACCACCACCGATGTGACGGGTGGTGATGCGGCCGTTGTTGTTACGGCCACCGGACTTGCTTTTGCTGTCCAGCAGAGCGGCGAAGGGCTTGCCCTTGTACAGCTCTTGGTTGACGATCTTGACGACGTGACGGCGGCCCGGAGAAGTAGGCTTGCACTTAACGATTGCCATTTTTCAGAACTCCTCTTACTCGGCTGCGCCCATGAAGTCGATGTCCTGACCAGCTTTCAGGGTCACATAAGCCTTTTTCCAATCGGAACGACGGCCTACGCGTGCACCTGCGCGCTTGGTCTTACCCTTCATGTTCAGGGTACGGACGGTCTCAACTTCGACCTCGAACAGTTTCGCAACTGCAGCTTTGACTTCCGCCTTGGTGGCATCAACAGCAACTTTGAACACGATAGTGTTCTGCTTTTCTGCGACCATGGTGCTCTTTTCAGAGATGTGCGGAGCCTTCAGAACTTTCAACAGACGTTCTTCGCGGATCATGCCAGCATCTCCTCGATTTGCTTAACTGCGTCTGCAGTCATCAGAATCTTGTCGAAAGCGATCAGGCTGACCGGGTCGATACCGGCAACATCACGCACGTCGACCTTGTACAGGTTGCGAGCAGCCAGGAACAGGTTCTCATCGACTTCAGCAGTCACGATCAGAACGTCAGTCAGTTCCATCTCTTTCAGCTTAGCGATCAGTTCTTTGGTCTTCGGCGCTTCGATGCCGAATTTCTCGACAACGATCAGGCGCTCTTGACGTACCAGCTCGGACAGGATGCTACGGATAGCGCCGCGGTACATCTTCTTGTTTACTTTCTGGCTGTGATCTTGCGGCTTAGCAGCAAAGGTCACACCACCGGAACGCCAGATGGGCGAACGGATGGAGCCAGCACGGGCACGACCAGTACCCTTCTGACGCCACGGCTTTTTGCCGCCACCAGACACTTCAGAGCGAGTCAGCTGCGCACGAGTACCCTGACGGGCACCAGCGGCATATGCAACGACAACCTGGTGAACCAGAGCTTCGTTGAATTCGCGCCCGAAGGTAGTCTCGGAAACTTCAAGAGCGCTCTTGGCGTCTTTCATTACCAATTCCATTACTATCTCCTCAGACGTTACGCTTTGACGGCAGGTTTGACGATCACGTTGCCGTTGGTTGCACCCGGTACTGCGCCTTTGATGAGCAGCAGGTTGCGTTCAGCGTCAACACGAACCAGTTCCAGGTTCTGAGTCGTTACACGCTCAGCACCCATGTGACCAGCCATCTTTTTGCCCTTGAATACACGGCCCGGGGTCTGGTTTTGACCGATGGAGCCAGGTACACGGTGGGACAGAGAGTTACCGTGGGTCATATCCTGGGTGCGGAAGTTCCAGCGCTTAACAGTACCGGCAAAACCTTTACCCTTGGATGTGCCGGTAACGTCTACCAGCTTAACGTCAGCGAGAAGATCTACTTTCAGCTCGCTACCAACAGTGAAAGTTTCACCGTTGTTCAGGCGGAATTCCCACAGACCGCGACCGGCTTCTACACCAGCTTTGGCAAAGTGGCCAGCTTCCGGCTTGGTTACGCGGCTGGCTTTCTTGGAGCCAGTGGTAACCTGAATAGCGTTGTAGCCGTCGGTTTCTACAGATTTGACCTGAGTTACACGGTTAGCTTCAACTTCGATAACAGTCACCGGGATAGAAACGCCATCTTCAGTGAAGATGCGAGTCATACCCACTTTGCGACCTACAAGACCGATTGTCATTGTTATCAACCTCTTTCCGTAATTAACCCAGGCTGATCTGGACGTCTACACCAGCTGCCAGATCCAGACGCATCAGTGCGTCTACGGTCTTGTCAGTCGGCTCAACGATGTCTACCAGACGCTTGTGAGTGCGGATCTCGTACTGATCACGCGCGTCCTTGTTGACGTGCGGGGAGATCAGAACGGTGAAACGCTCTTTGCGAGTCGGCAGCGGGATAGGACCGCGAACCTGCGCGCCAGTGCGCTTAGCAGTTTCAACGATTTCCGCAGTGGATTGATCGATCAGGCGATGATCAAAAGCCTTCAGGCGGATACGGATTCTTTGGTTCTGCATTGACAGAGCTCCAATAGATAAAAGAACATAAATCAACACCGCCCGACCGAGATTACTCCCGCCAGAGGTGCGATTTTTCACGTTTCTCCCCATATCGGGGAGACTGTATGGCTGGCGACACGTAAACGGGAAGCTCAGCAAGCAGACATATCGTCTGGCTGCCTCATGGGCAAGCGGAGGGGATTATACGGATTTTTTCAATTCACGCAAGAGAAGGCGGACAGATTGTGCGCAATATTTGTGTGGCAGATGGATCTCACAAAGCCCTCTCGCCCTTCCCCCGAACGCCGGTAACGACAATGTTGCAAAGGGGCTGATAGACTGCGCCCTCGCCCCCTGTCAGCGGAACGATGTGGATGCTCAAGAATCAGAAGAAAGCCTATCAATACGGGCTCTGTGCGGTCGCCCTCTGGTCGACGGTCGCCAGCGCCTTCAAGATCTCCCTCGCCTACTTCGAACCGGTGCAGCTGCTGCTGGTCGCCGCCTGCACCTCAACCCTGACCCTTGGGTGCATCGTGGCCTGTCAGGGCAAGCTGCCGTTACTGCTGAGCTATCTCAAGGCCCGCCCCTTCTACTACCTCGCCCTCGGGGTGCTGAACCCCTTCCTCTATTATTTGCTGCTGTTCAAGGCGTACGATCTGCTGCCCGCCCAGCAGGCACAGACCCTCAACTACACCTGGGCCATCACCCTCAGCCTGCTGGCGGTTCCCTTCCTCGGACAGAAGCTGCGCCGCCGCGACGGTGTGGCCATCGTGCTCGGCTACTTCGGCGCCCTGGTGATCGCCACCAGGGGGGATGTGTTCGGTCTGCAGTTCGACAGCCCGCTCGGGGTGACGCTGGCCCTGGTGTCGACCCTGATCTGGGCGGGCTACTGGATCCTCAACACCCGCAACCAGGGGGACCCCATCGTCAGCCTGCTGCTTGGCTTCCTCATCAGCCTGCCCTTCATCGTCGTGGCAACCTGGCTGCTCGCCGACTTTGCCATGACCGCCTGGCAAGGCTGGGCCGGGGCCATCTATGTCGGGCTGTTCGAGATGGGCTTCGGCTTCGTGCTCTGGTTGATGGCGCTGCGCCACGCCACCAACACGGCCCCCATCAGCAACCTCATCTTCATTTCGCCCTTCGCTTCGCTGGTACTGCTCAACCTGTTGATCGGCGAGGCCATTCATCCCGCCACCCCCATCGGGCTGGTGCTGATCGTCGCCGCCCTGCTGATCCAGCAACTGAAATACGGCAAGCGCTACCGCAAGGCGAGCGAGACAGGGGCCTGAATGAAAAGGGCGTATCCACGGATACGCCCTTCTCTCAATCCATCCACTCCAACGGCTGATTTTTTGGCAGCCGTATCTCGACCAGCAAGCCCCCAAGCTCAGAGCGTCCCAGCCTGATGGTGCCGTGATGCTGGGAGACTATCTTGGCGACAATGGCCAGCCCCAGGCCGCTGCCACCGCCGGTGCGCGCCACATTGCCCTGGGTGAAGGGCTTGAGCACCCGGGAATAGTCCTGCTCCGCGATCCCGGGACCGTTGTCGGACAGGCGCAGCCTTACCCAATGACCATCATCCCTGAGCTCGGCCTGCAGCCGGGTAGCCCCGTAACGCAGCGCATTGCCCGACAGGTTGTTGAGGATGCGGCGCATGCTGATGGGATGGCAGGCGACCCGTACCGCCTCCTCCGGCAGCAGCAGCTCCACTTCCAGTCCCTGATCGGTCTGCATCAGGAGCGCATCGTGGACAAGCTGGGTCAGGTCGACAGGCCTGGCATCCAGCCCCTCGTTCGGCCGGATGTAGTCGATGAACTGATCGATGATGCCATTAGACTCGTCGATATCCGCATTGATGCTCTCCTTGAGGTACTCATCTTCGGAAGACATCATCTCGGTGGCCAGCCGGATACGGGTGAGCGGCGTGCGCAGATCGTGGGAGACGCCGGCCATCATCAGGTTGCGCTCCTCGATCAACCCCTTGATGGAACTGGACATGTGGTTGAAGGTACGGGTCAGCCGGCGCACCTCCCGGGAGCCCTGCTCCCCCAGCGCATCGGGGAAGTTGCCGCGCGCCACCGCCACGGCGCCCGCTTCCAGATCCTCCAGCGGCCGCACCAGCTGGCGGGCAAAGCGCCAGGCCGCGAACAGGGTCAGCACCAGCAGGACGCTCATGTAGAGGATGAGCGGCTCGATGTCGTCATCCTCGATCTCGGTCAGGGGTATACGCACCCACATCTGGCTGGCCTGGGGCGGCTGGATCCAGATGATGTAGTGATCCTGGATCTCCACCCTGACCCTGGTCTCCCCCTTCAGCTCTCGGCTGATGCTCTCCTCCAGATAGGGGTAGGGCTTGGCGTCATTGAGCCCGTGCTGCTCCGCCTCTCTCTGGGTATAGATGTCGCTGCCGGTCGCCACATAGACCAGCGCCTCGGCATCCTCGCTCAGGGCCAGCTGGTTGCTGTCCACCGGGAAGATGAGCTTGACCTGATTGGCCAGCAGGTGACTGATCTGCTTGACGGTGGGTGCCAGCAGATAGTTGTAGAAGGTGGCGTAGGAGACGAACTGATAGACCACCAGCACGGCGGCCAGAAACCAGAGCATGCGGGAGAACATGCTGCTCACTTTCTTCATTCGTTCTCACCGTCCGGCACGAAGACGTAACCGAGGCCCCAGACGGTCTGCAGATAGCGGGGCTGGGCCGGGTCCTGCTCCAGCAGGCGGCGCAAGCGGGAGACCTGGACGTCGATACTGCGCTCGGTGGCGGTATATTCACGACCGCGGGCCAGGTTCATCAGCTTGTCGCGAGAGAGGGGCTCGCGCGGGTGACTCACCAGCACCTTGAGCACGGCAAACTCGCCGCTGGTCAGCGAGACCGGTTCCCCATCGCGGCTGAGCTCACGGGTCGCCAGATTGAGCAGATAGCCGCCGAAGCTCACCACCTTCTCGGCCGCCGAGGGCGCCCCGGGCAGCTCGACGGTATGCCGGCGCAACACGGCGCGGATCCTGGCCAGCAGTTCCCGCGGGTTGAACGGCTTGGGCAGGTAGTCGTCGGCGCCCATCTCCAGACCGACGATGCGATCCACCTCATCCCCCTTGGCGGTGAGCATCAGCACCGGGATCTGGTTCCCGGCCTCGCGCAGGCGGCGACAGATGGAGAGGCCATCTTCTCCCGGCAACATCAGGTCGAGCACCATCAGGCTGAAGTTCTCGCGAGTCAGCAGACGATCCGCCTGTTCACCGTTGGCGACGCCCCGCACCACAAATCCCTGCTCGGTGAGGTAACGCTCCAGCAGGGAACGTAATTTCAGATCGTCGTCGACCACCAGAACCTTGTATTGCTGACTCATTGCCACCTCTCCTCTCTGTTGCCCCTCAATACTAGGGGTCCCCCCTGCAACCACAAAGCATAAATATGTTACCGGTTATTACCCTCCATCGTTGTCCGACGGGGAGATATCCTCCCTGACGGGTGTACCTCCTCTGCGCTTTTTGCTCGACAGGAAAGCGGCAATGACTAAGATCCCGAGCACAACGATGCAACGTGCCAGGGAGTGACAACCCCATGAAAACCAGACTCATTACCCGTGAAGGCTACAACCGGCTCAGGCAGGAGCACGACCAGCTCTGGCGGGTGGAGAGGCCAGAAGTCACCAAGAAGGTGGCCTGGGCGGCCAGCCTCGGCGATCGCAGCGAGAATGCGGATTATCAGTACAACAAGAAGCGTCTACGGGAGATAGACCGCCGGGTTCGTTACCTGCGCAAGTGCCTGGAAGAGCTCACCATAGTCGACTACTCCCCTTCCCAGGAAGGCAAGGTCTTCTTCGGCGCCTGGGTCGAGGTGGAAAACGACGAGGGCGAGACCAAGCGCTTTCGCATCGTCGGCTACGACGAGATCTTCGGCCGCAAGGACTACATTTCCATCGACTCCCCCATGGCCCGCGCCCTGCTCAAGAAAGAGATCGGCGACGAAGCCATGGTCCGCACGCCAGTGGGTGACGCCTGCTGGTACGTCAATGAGATCAGCTATCCCAAATAAGCCGGCTTCACGCCATCACCAGAACCGCTGACGGGCTCCCTTCTGTCGGCATGGGCCAGCCACGCCTGTCAGCCGGGGAGGCTCACTGCCCTCTCTGCCGGGGTGGCATCCCGTTACCTGAGCCCATATAGTGCTCACACTCGGCGCCTTGCGGCGCCAACCGGCCCGCGCGGCAGTGGCCTGGCAGGTATCTAAAGTATCGCCAGGACAGACCCCCTGTTCGGCGACATAGCCCCGCACTGGCCAGTTAGACAGGACCCGACCAAGAGATCTTCGATGCAAAGTCACGTAATAGAACATCAGATTGCCGGTGAGCTGAATGCCCGCCCGGAACAGGTGCAGGCCGCCGTTCGCCTGCTGGACGAAGGCGCCACCGTCCCCTTCATCGCTCGTTACCGCAAAGAGGTGACTGGCGGTCTGGACGACAGCCAGCTGCGTACCCTGGAGAGCCGCCTCGGCTACCTGCGCGAACTGGCGGATCGCCGCCAGGTGATCCTCCGCTCCATCGAGGAACAGGGCAAGCTCACCCCCGAACTGATGCGCGAGCTGAACGAGGCCGACAGCAAGACCCGGCTCGAAGATCTCTACCTCCCCTACAAGCCCAAGCGCCGCACCAAGGGACAGATGGCCATCGAGGCGGGGCTAGAGCCGCTGGCCAACCTGCTGCTGGGGGACCCCATGAAAGATCCCGAGCAGGAGGCAGTCCGCTTCCTCAATGCCGAGCAGGGGATCACCGACAGCAAGGCCGCCCTCGACGGTGCTCGTTACATATTGATGGAGCGCTTCGCCGAGCAGGCGGATCTCCTTGAGAAGCTGCGGGGCTATCTGTGGCAAAACGCCACCCTGCGCGCCCGCGTGGTGGCAGGCAAGGAGCAGGAAGGGGCCAAGTTCAAGGACTACTTCGAGCACGACGAGCCCCTGCACAAGGCCCCCTCCCACCGGGTGCTGGCCATGCTGCGCGGCCGCAACGAAGGGATGCTCAACCTGGCGCTGGTCGCTGGCGACGATGAGGCTACCAGCCCCTGTGAGGGGATCATCGCCCATCATCTCAAGCTCAATCTGCAGAGCCGCCCGGCCGACAAGTGGCTGCAGGGGGTGGTGAGCTGGACCTGGAAGATCAAGCTGTCGCTCCAGATGGAGACCGAGCTCATCGGCCGCATCCGCGAATCCGCAGAAGAGGAGGCGATCAAGGTGTTCGCCATGAACCTCAAGGATCTGCTGATGGCGGCACCGGCCGGCATGCGCTGCACCATGGGGCTGGATCCCGGCATCCGTACCGGGGTCAAGGTGGCCGTGGTGGATGCCACCGGCAAGCTGGTCGATACCGCGACCATCTATCCGTTCGAACCCAAGCGCCAGGTGGACCAGAGTCTCAAGACCCTGAGCGAGCTGTGCCAGAAACACAGGGTCGAGCTCATCAGCATCGGCAACGGCACCGCCTCGCGGGAGACCGACCGCCTGGTGAGCGACCTGTTCGAGCGCTACCCGGCCGCCAAGGCCCAGAAAATCGTGGTGAGCGAGGCCGGGGCGTCTGTCTACTCCGCCTCCGAGCTCGCGTCCCTGGAGTTCCCGGATCTGGACGTCTCCCTGCGCGGCGCCGTCTCCATCGCCCGCCGTCTGCAGGATCCTCTGGCCGAGCTGGTCAAGATCGATCCCAAGAGCATCGGCGTCGGCCAGTATCAGCACGACGTCGGTCAGAGCCAGCTGGCCCGCCGGCTCGATGCCGTGGTCGAGGATTGTGTGAACGCGGTAGGTGTGGATGTGAACACCGCCTCGGTCGCCCTGCTGAACCGGGTCTCCGGCCTCTCCCAGACCCTGGCCCAGAACATCGTCGCCTACCGGGACGAGCACGGCGCCTTCAAGAGCCGCCAGCAGTTACTCAAAGTGAGCCGGCTCGGCCCCAAGGCGTTCGAGCAGTGTGCCGGCTTCCTGCGCATTCGCGGCGGCAGCAACCCGCTGGACGGCTCGGCGGTGCACCCGGAGTCCTACCCTGTGGTGGAGCGGATCCTGGCCAAACTGGAGCAGACCGTCGACAGCCTGCTCGGCAACAGCAGCCTGCTGCGCACCCTCAAGCCTTCCGACTACACGGACGAGCAGTTTGGCGTCCCCACTGTCACCGACATCATCGGCGAGCTGGACAAGCCGGGCCGCGACCCGCGCCCCGAGTTCAAGACCGCCACCTTCAAGGAAGGGGTGGAGAAAATCAGCGATCTGGTGCCCGAGATGGTGCTGGAGGGGGTAGTCACCAACGTCACCAACTTCGGCGCCTTCGTCGACATCGGCGTGCATCAGGATGGCCTGGTGCACATATCTTCCCTGACCGATCGCTTCGTCAAGGATCCCCGCGAGGTGGTCAAGGCGGGCGACATCGTCCGGGTGAAGGTGCTGGAGGTGGACGCACCGCGCAAACGCATCAGCCTGACCATGCGTCTGGATGAGAAGGCCGGTCAGCCGACGCGCAAACCGGCCGAGCCGCGTCACACTGGCAACCCCAAACCGAAACCGGCCCCCCGTCAGAGCGCCCCGACCGATGGCGCCATGGGCAATGCCTTCGCCGCCGCCCTCTCCAAGCTGAAGAAATAAGCCCCTGAAAATGCAAAAAGCCCCGAAAGGGGCTTTTTCATCTCTGCTCTGCCATCCGGGCGGGTTTTATCACACGTCCTGACTGAAGTGGTGAGGAGAAGCCGGCCGCACGGACTGCTGGTAGTGCTGGGCGATCACCTGATTGCGCCTGTCCATATAGACACCGAGCGGGCCGATGGCGTCCTGCCTGAGCACCATCAGCTCCTTGCGGGCCTGGGCTTCCTTGGCGGAGGCGGTACGGGCCACGCTCAAGTCCTGTGACGAGGGCTGTTCCGGGGCGAGCGCGGCGGCTCGCACCTGCTGCATCTTGGCAATGGTCGCTGCCGGATCCCCCGGGATGGCGCCGATGTCGATGGCGACCTCTCCCCCGGTGGCGTAACGATTGCCATCCGGCCCCCGGGAAAACTGGTAGCTGGGGCTGCCCGCATGCTCGCCACCGGCCGCTTGGTGCGCCTGCTCGTGCTTGCGGACTTCGAGATCCCGCTCGACAAGCGCAGCTACCTGGCGCTGCTGTTTCTGCTGTTGCTGTTCCTGCTGATCGGCATCCTGCCGTTGGCGACGCTCTCCCTCCTCCCCCGTTGCCTCGACAAAGCGGTGTGCCACCGTCACGGGGCCGGTCTGGCCACTCTCTTTTGTCGACGGGGATTGGGCAGCGGGATTGGCCTGAGCGGTGCGGGTTCTCTCTTTCTGGGAGCCGACGCCGGACTCGGCGTTGGATGCCTCGCCCTGACGGCTGGGGGGCACCAGCTCTGCGCGGCGGTTGTCAGTCTGAGCCGATTCCGTCTGCGGCTGCAGCTGGTTGGGAATGAGCGACGGCAGGCTGACGTTGATATTCATCTCACACCCGGATGTCGATCAGGGTGCCCAGCATGTCGCTGGCGGTCTGGATCACCTTGGCAGAAGCCCCGGCCTGCACTTCGGCCACCTTGAGATTGACCAGCTCGTCCGGCAACTGCACCTGGTCGCCCGCCGGCGTACTGAGACGGGCGATCTGGCTGGAGGCCTGGCCGGCCAGTTGCTCGGCCCGCTGGAATCCCTGCACGCCCGTCGTCATGGCTGATTCGATACGCATTGGCACACTCCTCTATGGGGTTGGCTAATTATCCACCAACCTGACGAGTTATTGAAGCCTCCGCTCAAATCTCAGCCAATGAACTGCCGCAACAGGGTGACGAATTGCTCGGGATGGGAGATGAAGGGAGCGTGAGACGCCTTGTCCAGCACCCGGCTGCGACTGGCGGGATAACGTTCGTCCAGCAGCGGGATGGCCGCCTTGGGCACCAGGGTATCCAGCCTGCCGTATAGGCGCAGCCAGGGCAGATCCAGGTTGACCAGCGCTTCCCGGAGGTCGACCTCGGCCAACAGGCCGAGCCCCCCCTCCAGCGCGGCAAGCTGAGGGGCCGGACGCTCCGCCAGCCAGTGGCGCAACTGGCGAATGTCGTTTCTGGCATGCTCGCTGCCCATGGCCTGGATAGCCAGGAAGCGCTCTATGGTCTGCATGAAGTCACCCGCCAGCATCTGGTTGAAACCGGCCAGCACCTTGGGGGCGATCCCGGGCCATTCATCCCGTGCCATGAAGCAGGGGGAGCTGGCTACCGTAATGAGCGAATGGAGACGCTCAGGCATGGTCAGCGCCAGCTGGCTCGCCACCAGCCCCCCGAGGGACCAGCCGAGCAGATGGCACTTCTCCGGCAGGACGGCCGCCACCTGTTCTGCCAGCCAGGGCAGGGTGTACTCGCTCCCCCCCTTCAGGGGGCTGTTGCCAAAGCCGGGCAGATCCACCAGATGCAACCGGTAGTGGGCTGCCAGCTCGCTGGCAATGCCGTGCCAGACAGCTCCGTTCATGCCCCAGCCATGCAACAACACCAGGTCCGGGCCCTGGCCAAACCGCTCAACCGATACGCTCATCTAGACTCAAGATCCCTGTTTATCTGCTTGGAGCCTGCATGTTAAAGCGGCTGCTCGGCAAAGCAAGTCCGATCCTCGGCAGCCGGGCAGACTGGCTGGGTCTGTGCCTGCTCTGCCGCCAGCCCTGCGACGAGACTCCCCTGCTATGCTCCTGGTGCCTTCAGTCCCTGCATCAGGACGGTAGGCAGTGCCGGCTGTGCGCGGCACCACTGCCGGAGCAACATAGAGAGAGCGAACTGTTGTGCGGACGCTGCCAACGCAGGCCGCCGCCCTGGGAGCGATTGCAGGTGATCGGCGACTATCAGACCCCCTACTCCCTGCTCGTCCCCCGGCTGAAATATTCGGGCCAGATCCTCCTGGCCCCGTTACTCGCCCGCCTGCTGGCCGACCACCTCGACGCCGACGATCCGCCACAGGCCATCATTCCGGTCCCCCTGCACTGGTGGCGCCAGTGGTGGCGCGGTTTCAATCAGGCGGAGGAGATAGCGCTCGCCCTCGGCGAGCTCACCGGCATTCCCTGCGACACCCGCGTGCTGCGCCGGGTCAGGGCAACGCCGCAACAGACCAAGTTGAGCGCCGGCCAGCGGCGGCGCAATCTGCGCGGCGCCTTCCAGATAGCGCCCCATCACTACCGGCACGTGGCCCTGCTCGATGACGTGGTGACCACGGGGGCCACCGCCAGCCAGCTCACCCGGTTGCTCCATGAGAGCGGCGTCACCACGGTGGAGGTGTGGGCCATCTGCCGTACGCTCAGGCACCCCACATAACCGGGAAGGGATCCGGCCAACGAGACCGATGGCGGCATGATCTTGATACGCTCGAGCTCACAAGCTCGCCATCGGCACGCTACCCAAGCCCAGCCAAGCGAGTTATCATGAATACCCTAGTCGTACACTCAGGTTTATGAGGATAGTGATGATCAGCATTTCCGACACCGCCCAGGCCCACTTCCGCAAGTTGCTGGAGAAGCAGCCTGATGGCACCAACATCCGGGTGTTTGTGGTCAATCCGGGAACCCAGAATGCCGAGTGCGGCGTATCCTACTGCCCACCCGACGCGGTCGATCCGGAAGATCAGCACCTGCCCTTCAGCGGCTTCGACTGCCTGGTCGATCCCCTGAGCGCCCCCTTCCTGGTGGACGCCACCATCGACTTCGTCACAGATCAGATGGGCTCCCAGCTCACCCTGAAGGCGCCGAATGCCAAGATGCGCAAGGTGGCCGACGACGCCCCCCTGATCGATCGCATCGAATACGTGCTGATGTCCGAGGTGAACCCCATGCTGGCCGGTCACGGCGGCAAGGTCACCCTGGTCGAGCTGACCGACGACAAGCTGGCCATCCTGCAGTTCGGCGGCGGTTGCAACGGTTGCTCCATGGTCGATTACACCCTGAAAGAGGGGATCGAGAAGCAGCTACTGGAGAAATTCCCGGGCGAGCTCAACGGCGTGAAAGATGCCACCGAGCACCAGCGCGGCGATCACTCCTACTACTGATTTGCCGCCCTTGTGGCTTAGACACGCGGCAAAGAAAAGGCCCCGCCAACTGGCGGGGCCTTTTGCATTCTGCGGCGGGCAGATTACTCGTCCTTCTTGTCTCGAGACAGCAGGGCGATAGCCGCCTCTTTCGGGTTCTTGCCCTCGTACAGCACCTTGAAGATCTGCTCGCAGATGGGCATCTCGACGCCGCAGCGGGCCGCCAGCAGATGCACCTCCTTGGTGTTGCGATAGCCTTCCACCACCTGACCTATCTCGGTCATGGCGGTGTCAACCGACTTGCCGGCCCCCAGGGCCAGGCCGAAACGACGGTTTCGCGACTGGTTGTCGGTGCAGGTCAGTACCAGATCCCCGAGCCCCGCCATCCCCATGAAGGTCTTGGCATCGGCCCCGAGGGCGGCGCCGAGGCGCT
This sequence comes from Aeromonas taiwanensis, assembly GCF_000820165.1. Taxonomy (GTDB): domain Bacteria; phylum Pseudomonadota; class Gammaproteobacteria; order Enterobacterales; family Aeromonadaceae; genus Aeromonas; species Aeromonas taiwanensis. The sequence goes on along the minus strand of NZ_CDDD01000015.1, from coordinate 92,265 downwards.
GCATTTCAACCAGGCCACGGGTGATGAGCGCGGTTCTGGCGTTGGCGCCAAAGCCGAGCCCGTCGGAAAGACCCGCCCCGATGGCGATGACGTTCTTCACCGCACCACCGAGCTGCAAACCGATGAAGTCTGGGTTGGTATAGACCCGGAACGAGCGGCCGCAGTGCAGCAGGTGGGAGAGATCGTCGGCAAAGTCATCGTGGGTCGAGGCCACCGAGATGGCGGTCGGCAGGCCGGCAGCCAGCTCGCGGGCGAAGGTCGGACCCGAGATGACCGCCAGCGGGATGGCATCCCCCAGCACCTCCCGCGCAACATCTTGCAGCAGACGGCCACTGTCCGGCTCCAGCCCCTTGGTCGCCCAGGCGATCCGGGTATCCGGGCGCAGGAACGGTTTGACCCGTGCCAGCACCTGACCGAACACATGGCTCGGCACCACCAGCAGCAGCACGGGCGCGGCCTGCACCGCCGCCTGCAGATCCGCCGTCAGTTTCAGATCGGCCGGGAAGGGGACATCTGGCAGGAAGGCCTTGTTGCAACGATCCTGCTCCAGCTCGGCGACGTGGGCGGGGTCGTGACCCCACAGCAGGGTCGGATGACCGTTGCGCGCCAGAGAAATGGCAAGGGCGGAGCCATAAGACCCCGCCCCCAGGACCGAGATAGCGATCTGGTCGGCCATTATCAGGCTTCCGCAGTCGCCTGCTGGGCCTGTACCTGCGCCATATGCTGGGCGAACAGGGCGTCGAAGTTGACCGGTGCCAGGTTCAGCTGCGGGAAGGAACCCTTGCTCACCAGGTTGGACACCGCTTCGCGGGCATAAGGGAACAGGATGTTCGGGCAGAAGGCCGCCAGGCAGTGGGCCAGTTGCGGCTCCGGCAGGTTGCCGATGGTGAAGATGCCGGCCTGCTGCACTTCGCACAGGAAGGCAGTTTCGGTTTCCAGCTTGCAGGTGACGGTCAGGGTCAGCACCACTTCATAGACGCTGTCGGCCAGGACATTGGTCTTGGTGTCCATGTCCAGCTTGACGTCCGGCTGCCACTCTTTCTGGAAGATGTGCGGAGTATTCGGGGCTTCGAAGGAGACATCCTTGGTGTAGACACGCTGGATGTGGAATTCCGGTTGCACTTCCTGATTGTTGATTTCGTCAGCCATTTCGTTTGATTCCTTTTTAAGATAATGAGTGGGCGCAGGCCCTTAAATCAGCGTTTTTTGGTCACCGGCAGATTGTCTGCACGCCATTGGGCCATGCCACCGCTGAGCACATATACCTGCTTGAAACCGGCCTTGCTCAGTTGGCGACCCGCGCCACCAGCGGTCATCCCCGACTCGCACACCACTATGATGGGGGCATCCTTGTGCTTTTCAACCGGGCCCAGATTATTCGCCTGGATCTGGGTGAGCGGCAGGTGATGGGCCCCGGCCAGATGGCCCTTGGCAAATTCATCCTGACTGCGAATATCCACGACGGTGGCATTTTCACGGTTGATCAGCAGGGTGGCGGCGTGGTTGTTGACTGCCTTCACCGGAGAAAAACGAGCACGCACAGTGGTATACACCAGAGTGCCTGCCAGGCCCAGCCAGGCTGCGGTCAGCAGCGGGTTGCGGGCCGCGAAATCCAAATACTCTTGCATCTTCTACTATCCAGGGACCAAGACAAGGGCCCGAGTATACATGGGGGCCTGCATAAGATCAGCCATCTTGGCGGCAAAGCGAGAGCAAGCTCCCATCAGGGATTGCTGCAGATTCTTCCTCCTCCGTCCGGGCCGAATGAAAGGATGCGCACTGCTGAAAAGAGGGGGACAAAAGAGGAAAAACCGCCGCGGCAGACAAGCCGGCAACATGCCGAAAACAGCGGGATAACAGTTAAAAAGCGAGGCTGGAGAGGGACTTGGCTATCAGGTGACTATTTCGGCAGATGTAGTAATATTACGCTAGTTTCACTTCCCGCAATTCATTCCTATCCGAGAGGACATAGCCTTATGTCAACAGCTAAGAAACCGCTGGTTCTGGTCATCATGGACGGTTGGGGCTACAGCACCAAGCAAGAGCACAATGCCGTCGCTGCCGCCAAGACCCCGAACCTGGACCGCCTGGCCCGTGACTACACCAGCACCCTGATCTCCGGCTCCGGCCTGGACGTGGGTCTGCCGGACGGCCAGATGGGCAACTCCGAAGTGGGCCACGTCAACATCGGCGCCGGTCGCATCGTCTATCAGGAGCTGACCCGTATCTCCAAGGACATCCAGGACGGCCCCTTCTTCCAGAATGTCGAGCTGGCCAAGGCCGTTGACGCCGCCGTGACCAAGGGCAAGGCCGTGCACATCATGGGGCTGATGTCCCCGGGTGGCGTCCACAGCCACGAAGAGCACATCATGGGCATGATCGAGATGGCCGCCAAGCGTGGCGCCGAGAAGATCTACTTCCACGCCTTCCTGGATGGCCGCGACGTGCCGCCGCGCAGTGCCCAGTCTTCCATCGAGCTGTTCGACGCCCTGTTTGCCCGCCTGGGCAAGGGTCGCTTCGCCTCCATGATCGGTCGTTACTACGCCATGGACCGCGACAACCGCTGGGACCGCGTACAACAGGCCTATGACCTGATGACCCAGGGCAAGGGCGAGTTCACCGCCGCGTCCGCCACCGAAGCCCTGGCTGCCGCCTACGCCCGCGACGAGAACGACGAGTTCGTCAAGGCCACCCGTATTGGCGACGCTGCGCCGATGGAAGATGGCGATGCGCTGATCTTCATGAACTTCCGTGCTGACCGCGCCCGCGAGATCACCCGCGCCTTCGTCGACACTGACTTCACCGGCTTCGCCCGCACCGCCACCCCGGCCCTGAACTTCGTGATGCTGACCGAGTACGCGGCCGACATCAAGACCGCCTGTGCCTACCCGCCCACCGCCCTGGTGAACACCCTGGGTGAATGGCTGGCCAAGCAGGGCAAGACCCAGCTGCGCATCTCCGAGACCGAGAAGTACGCACACGTCACCTTCTTCTTCAACGGCGGCGAAGAGGCCTGCTTCACCGGTGAGGATCGCGAGATCGTCGCCAGCCCGAAAGTGGCCACCTATGACCTGCAGCCGGAGATGAGCTCCGAAGAGCTGACCGACAAACTGGTCGGCGCCATCAAGAGCGGCAAGTACGACGTCATCATCTGCAACTACCCGAACGGCGACATGGTCGGCCACACCGGCGTGTTCGATGCTGCGGTCAAGGCCTGTGAGGCCGTCGACCACTGCATCGGTCGCGTCACCGACGCCCTGGCCGAAGTGGGTGGCGAATGCCTGATCACCGCCGACCACGGCAACGCCGAGAAGATGATGGACGAAGAGACCGGTCAGGCTCACACCGCCCACACCAATCTGCCGGTTCCCCTCATCTACTTCGGTCGCAAGGCCGAGGTGGTGGAAGGCGGCAAACTGTCCGATCTGGCCCCCACCATGTTGACTCTTATGGGTCTTCCCGTGCCGCCGGAAATGACTGGCAAGCCCCTGATGATTCTGAAATAATCCGCCCCATGCGGGGATGCGAAGCTATTTCACAGAAAACCAGTCGCGTCGGCCTGTTGGCCGGCGCGCTGTTTTTTTGCCTGATCGGTACTCAGGCCCAGGCTGCCAATCAGCAGCTTGGCGCCATGCAGTCCCAGATCAAGGAACAACAGCAGACTCTCAAGCTCAGCAAGCAGGAGCTGGCCAAGCTCAACACCCAGCTCAAGGCCGACGAGCAGGCTATCTCGGCCGCCGCCGCCAAGCTCGATCAGACCAGGCTGCAGCTCAGGCAGAACCAGCAGAAGCTGGTCGGCCTGCAGCAGGACAAGCTGGCGCTGGAGCAACAGGCGAAGCATCAGAAGCAGTTGCTGGCCAAGCAGGCGGAAAGCGCCTTCCAGGCGGGCAACCACGATTACCTCAAACTGCTGCTCAACCAGCAGGAGCCGGCCAAACTGAGCCGTGCCCTCGATTATTTCGACTACCTCAACAAGGCCCGCATCGAGGCCATCGACGCCCTGCGTGCCACCCGCGACAAGCTGGCCAAGAACCAGCAGGCCACCAAGGAGACCGAGAACCGTCTCCAGACCCTGCTCGGCGAGCAGCAACAACATCACCAGAGCCTGCTGGCCAGCCAGCAGAGCCGCGCCAAGGTGCGCAACCAGTTGCAGCAGTCGGTGCAAAACGATGAGCTGAAACTGACCAAGCTGGTCAAGGCGGAGAAGGCGCTGAAGGCGCGGCTGGAAGAGCTGCGTCGCCAGCGGGAAGAGCAAGAGCGCCGCGAGCGGGCCGAGCGGGAGCGTCTGGCCAAGATCAAGGCCGAGCAGGAGCGCCAGCGCCGCCTCGAGGCGCAGCGTCTGGCCGCCGAACAGAAGCGCCTCGCGGAGCAACAGCGGATCGCCGCCCAGCAGCGTCAGGTCGGCGAGCAGCAACGACTCGCCGCCGAACAGCGCAGAGTCACCGCACAGCAAGACAGGGTGGCGGAGCAGCAGGCGGCCGCCCGCAAGAGCGCCAAGGCGAGCAGCGGCTACGGCGGACTCAGCACGGGTGGCAACCTGCGCTGGCCGGTCCAGGGCCCCATCCTCATCTCCTACGGGTCACCGCGCACCGCCGAGCTGAAGTGGAAGGGCACCCTGATCGGCGCCAGCGAAGGGACCCAGGTCAAGGCGGTCGCGCCGGGCCAGGTGGTCTATGCCGACTGGCTGGACGGCTTCGGCATGCTGCTGGTCATCGACCATGGCAAGGGCTACATGAGCCTCTATGGCCACAACCAGTCACTGCTGCGCCAGGTGGGGCAGAACGTGGAACAGGGTGAGCCCGTGGCCCTGGTCGGCGACAGCGGGGGACAGGAGCGCGCCGGCCTCTACTTCGAAATTCGCTACCAGGGCGAGGCCATCAACCCGACCAAGTGGCTGGCCAGACGCTGACCCCCTGATCCTCACAACGAATAGCCTGCCTTGCGCAGGCTTTTTTCATGGTGAAGGGCACTGCCGCCACGGACGACGTCCTTTGATGAAAAATTACCTCTTTTTCCATTCACTCAGGGGAAGACGACAAGCCCGATCTGCTCCAGCAACCCCTGCTGCTGCTCTTCATTGATCTGCACTCCGGTGAGGTCGACCCGACGCAGATCCAGCCCGGGCAGATCACACTGGCGCAGATCGCAGCCCTGCAGGTTGAAGCTGGTCCACTCCAGCTGGCCGAACTCGGAGCCACTGAGATCCGAGCCCGCCAGCGAAGCCCCCAGCAGGCTGGCCCCCTGCCAGCGATTGCCACTCAGCTCGCACCGCTCCAGCAGGCAGTGCTCGAAGTTCGCGTAGCTGAAGTTGTTCCCGGTGAGATGGGCCTCGCAGAAGTAGCTTCTGGCGGTGATCCGGTTTGCAAAGCTGGCGTGGGCAAAGTTGATGCCCATGGCCTGGCAGTCCCGCATCTCCAGCCCCAGACACTGGCTGCGGCCGAAATCCGCCAGGGTCAGATCGCAGCGCAGAAAGCTCGCTTCCCGCAAATCGCAGCCCTGGAACAGGCAGCCCAGCTCCCGCTCCCTGTCATAGAAGCTGCAGTCGACGAAGCGGCTCTCGGCCAGATCCAGCCAGGAGAAGTGGCAACCGATGAAGCGGCACCCCTCAAACTGCTCCCCCTCCACCTCCTGCTGCTCGAAGCGCACGTCCACGAAGCACTTGTCCCTGATCATCCCGACCCTCCCGGTGGCGTCATATGCTGACATTGTTGTGCAAAAACGGTAATGTTACCTGTAACATTTACTGCCGGATCCCCAGATGAACGACACCCGCAAGCGCCGCCCCACCCTGCAGGACATCGCCGACCTGACCGGCGTCACCAAGATGACCGTCAGTCGCTACCTGCGCGATCCGTCTGCCGTGGCCGAGGGGACCCGCGAGCGCATCGCCGCGGCGGTGGAGGAGCTTGGCTACATCCCGAACCGGGCGCCGGACATGCTCTCCAACGCCACCAGCAAGGCGATCGGCATCCTGATCCCCTCCCTCTCCAACCAGGTCTTCTCGGCGGTGATCCACGGTATCGAGGCGGTGACCCGGCCCGCCGGCTACCAGACCCTGCTCGCCCACTACGGCTACAGCCCGGAGCGGGAGGAGGAGCAGGTCGCCTCGCTCCTCTCCTACAACGTGGACGGTCTCATCCTCTCCGACACCCAGCATACCGAGCGCACCCGCAAGATGATCGCCACCGCCGGCATCCCGGTGGTGGAGACCATGGATCTGCCCCTCTCCCCCATCGACATGGTGGTGGGCATGGATCACCGGGCGGCTGCCCGGGCCATGGTAACAGAGATGCTGCGGCGGGGACGCCGCAAGGTGATCTACCTCGGTGCTCGGCTCGACGTGCGGACCCAGCTGCGGATGGAGGGCTACTACCAGGCGATGGCCGATTTCGGCCTGACCGGCCAGCACCTGCTGACCGAGCAGTCCTCCAGCTTCACCCTGGGGGGAGAGCTGCTGGCCCAGGCCATGGCGCGCTTCCCCGATCTCGACGGCCTGTTCTGCACCAACGACGACCTGGCGGTGGGCGCCCTGCTGCAGTGCCAGGCCAGGTGGATCCCGGTCCCCCAGCAGGTGGCCATCGCCGGCAGCAATGCCCTCGACATCGGCCACGCCATGACCCCCAAGCTCGCGAGCATCGTCACCCCCCGCGAGGCCATCGGCCGCGAAGCCGCCATCATGCTGCTTGCCCGCCTCGGCGGGGCTGCGCTACCCGAGCGGTGCAAGGACATGGGCTTCTCCCTTTACGAGGGGGAGAGTCTGGGCTGACCTCCCGCCGCCAGATATGAAACAGGCCACCCTGGGGTGGCCTGTTTCATTGCGAACGACGCCTCGCGCTTAGCGCTTGACCAGTTCCACCGCTTCGCGGGAGAGGCGGGTCACCTCCTCCCAGTTGCCGCTCTTGACGGCCTCTGCTGGCAGCATCCAGGAGCCGCCCACGGTAGCCACGCATTTCAGCGCCAGGTAGTCGGCCACGTTCTTCGGACCTATGCCGCCGGTGGGGCAGAACCGTACCTGGGGCAGCGGCGCCGCGATGGCGGAGAGCGCCTTGGTGCCGCCGTTCGCCTCGGCCGGGAAGAACTTCAGGTGGTCGTAGCCCGCTTCCAGCGCCTGCATCACCTCGGACGGGGTGGCCACGCCCGGGATCAGCGGCGCCGTGCTCTTGGCCGCGTGGGCCAACAGGGCCGGCGTCATGCCCGGGGAGATGACGAAGCGGGCACCGGCGGCGACGGCGGCGTCAAACTGCGCGCAGTTGAGCACGGTACCGGCACCCACCATGGCTTCCGGCATCGCCTTGGCGATGAGGGCGATGGCATCGAGGGCCACCGGGGTACGCAGGGTGATCTCGAACACCGAAATGCCGCCGGCCAGCAAGGCCTTCGCCATCGGCAGGGCCTGATCCAGGTCGTTGATGACCATCACGGGCACCAGGGGGGAGGCGGCAAACACCTCGGCAGGGGTCACTTTCCAGTTCTGCATAGCTCTTCCTTAGTCAAAGATGGTGGCGCCACACTCGGCGCTCGATACCGCGCGACGCATCACGCTGAACAGTTCACGGCCCCACCCTTCTTGTTCCAGGGTGAGGTCGATCTCGGCCTGGGTGCGGCCGCTCAAATCGGTCAGGCAGTCGAGGCTGCCGGTCACCGCATCCACCCGCAGCAGATCGCCATCCTGCAACAGGCCGATGGCCCCGCCGTGCAGCGCTTCCGGGGTGACGTGGATGGCGGCCGGGATCTTGCCGGAAGCGCCGGAGAGGCGGCCGTCAGTGACCAGGGCCACCTTGTGACCCGCCTTCTGCAGGTTGCCGAGTACCGGCATCAGTTTGTGCAGCTCCGGCATGCCGTTGGCCGCCGGGCCATTGTGGCGCACGACGATGACGGCATCCTGATTGAGATCCCCCGCCTTGTAGGCTGCCTCCACCGCATGCTGGGAGGAGAAGACCCGGGCCGGTGCCTCGATGACGCGGTATTCCGGGGCGACCGCAGAGACCTTGACCACGGCGCGGCCCAGGTTGCCGGAGAGCAGCTTGGTGCCGCCGGTGGCCTGGAACTCGCTGCCGGAGGGGGAGAGCACGGTCGGATCCTGGCTCTCGCCCACCGGCTGCCACACCAGCTTGCCATCCACCAGCGCAGGACGAGTAAGGTAGTCCGCCATCTCGCCGAAGACAGGGGTGGCGTCCAGGTGGATCAGGTCCGCCTCCGCCAGACGGCGCATCAGGCCGGGCACGCCGCCCGCCTGCTCGAAGGCGTTCACGTCGGCCGGGCCGTTCGGGTACATGCGCACCAGGAGCGGCACCACGTCGGAGAGATCGCTCAAGTCATCCCAGGTCAGTTCCAGGCCGGCGGCGCGGGCCAGCGCCACCATGTGAATGCTGTGGTTGGTGCTGCCGCCGGAGGCGAGCAGGGCCACCAGGCCGTTGACCAGGGCGCGCTCGTCCACCACCTCGCTCAGGGGGCGATAGGCCGGGGAGCCCGGGATCATGGCGCTGATGCGACGAGCCGCCTCTTCCGTCAGGGCGTGGCGCAGTTCGCTGTGGGGGTGAACGAAGGCGGAGCCCGGCAGCATCAGGCCCATGGCCTCGAACACCAGCTGGTTGGTGTTGGCGGTGCCGTAGAAGGTACAGGTGCCCGCCGCGTGGTAGGCGCCGCACTCCATCTTCAGCAGGGCATCGCGGCCCACTTCACCGGCGGCGTACTGCTGGCGCACCTTCACCTTCTCGTCGTTGCTGATGCCGCTGGCCATCGGGCCGGCGGGGACGAAGGCGGTGGGCAGGTGGGCGTGGGAGAGCGCCCCCATGATCTGGCCCGGGGCTATCTTGTCGCAGATGCCGAGCAGCAGGGTGGCGTCGAAGGTGTTGTGGGAAAGGGAGACCGCGGTGGCCTGGGCGATGAGATCCCGGGAGAAGAGGGACATGTCCATCCCCGGTTGGCCCTGGGTCACGCCGTCGCACATGGCGGGGACGCCGCCGGCGACCTGGGCGCTGTGACCCAGCTCCGCCAGCGCGCCCTTGATGATGTCCGGGTAGCCCTGATAGGGCTGATGGGCGCTCAGCATGTCGTTGTAGGCGCTGACAATGCCGACGTTGGCACGGGTCATGTCGAGGATGCGTCCCTTCTCGTCACAGCTCGAGGCGGCCACGGCGTGGGCCAGGTTGCCGCAGGAGAGGGAGGCGCGGGTCTTGCCCTGCTCGGCCTGGCGGTGGATGCGGGCCAGGAAGCGGGCGCGGCGGGCGGTGCTGCGCTCGCGGATGCGGTCGGTCACCAGGGTGATCACGGGATGGGTCATAGCTATCTCTCCAACTCTATATACGGGCGCGCTCGGCAGTGCCCGGGCGCGCGACATGGCTCATTGCGCCTGCTGCAGCGCGGTGACGGCACGGTCGACGACCTGCTCGAAGGTCCCGTCGATGTCGATGCGGAAGACGCCGGCCTCGCCATCCGGCCGCTCCAGGGTATCAAACTGGCTCTGTACCATGGCTTCGCGCATGAAGTGGCCCTGCCGTGCCCGCATCCGCTCGAGAATGAGAGACTGGCTGCCATCCAGAAAGAGGAAGTGTACCGAGTCGTTGCCCTCGCGGATCTGGTCGCGGTACTGCTTCTTGAGGGCCGAGCAGACGATGACGCCGAGCTCGTTCTTGCGCTCCAGGCTGTAGGCCGCATCGCGGATCCGTTCCAGCCAGGGGGCCCTGTCTTCGTCGTTGAGCGGGTTGCCCGCCGCCATCTTCTGGATGTTCGCGCGAGGGTGCAGATCATCGCCGTCGATGAACTTGGCACCCAGAGCATTGGCCACCTTGAGGCCGATGCTGGACTTGCCGCTGCCACACACACCCATCACGATAATGCACTTGCCCGCCATTATTTGACCTCTCTCTCACTTTTCAAAAAACGTTCGCCTGATGGGTTCTAAGCTACCACGTTACCGGTAACATGTTACCGGTAACGTTTCGCAATGTGAAGTGCAGCACAGAATTGTGCAGAACAACAACTAGAACCATTTGAGGACAACTTTATGGACGGAGCAATGAACACACCCGATGTCACCTATCTGCTCTCGGTAGCGGGCGGAGCCATTGTCATGTTGCTGGTGCTGATCATGCGATTCAAGGTGCATGCCTTCGTGGCATTGACCCTGGTCAGCATGCTGACAGCCCTGGCCACCGGGGTCACCTATGACCAGGTGATCCCCACCATGCTGACCGGTTTCGGCGGCACCCTGGCCTCGGTCGCCCTGCTGGTCGGCCTCGGCGCCATGATAGGCCGGATCCTGGAGATGACGGGGGGCGCCAAGGTACTGGCCGATACCCTGATCAACCGCTTCGGCTCCCACCGCGCGCCCTTCGCGCTCGGGATCGCCTCCCTGCTGTTCGGCTTCCCGATCTTCTTCGACGCCGGCCTCATCGTCATGCTGCCCATCATCTTCAGCGTGGCGAAGCAGTTTGGCGGCTCTGTCCTCAAATATGCCCTGCCCTCCGCCGGCGCCTTCGCGGTGATGCACGCCTTCCTGCCGCCCCACCCGGGCCCGGTCGCCGCCAGCGAGCTGCTGGGTGCCAACATCGGCCTGCTCACCGTCGTGGGTCTGCTGGTCGCGCTGCCCACCTGGTATCTGGGTGCCTACCTGTTCGGCCTCTGGTCCGGCAAGAAGTTTGAACTGCCCCTGCCCCCGAGCTTCACCGCCAGTGCCGAGCAGATCGCTGACAAGGCGCCGAGCTTCGGCCAGGTACTCTCCATCCTGCTGCTGCCGCTGGTGCTCATCTTCATGGATACCGGCCTCAACACCCTGAGCGTCATGGGCGTCATCGACAAGAGTGCGGACTGGGTCAACGTGCTGCGCATGGTCGGCAAGACGCCGGTCGCCCTGCTCATCACCGTGCTCTACGCCCTCTGGATGTTCCGCCAGAGCCAGGGCAAGGTGCAGCTCGAGAAATTCTGTAACGACGCCCTGGCCCCGGTCTGTGCCGTCATCCTGGTGACCGGTGCTGGCGGCATGTTCGGCGGTGTGCTGCGTGCCAGCGGCATCGGCGCGGCCCTGGCCGACGTCCTCTCCGACACCGGCATGCCGGTGATCCTGGCGGCTTTCCTGGTCTCCGCCGCGCTGCGGGTCGCCCAGGGCTCTGCCACCGTGGCCCTGACCACCACCGCCGCCCTGATGGCGCCGACCGTGGCCGCCACCACTGGCCTGAGCGAGCTGGATCTGACCTTCATCGTCATCGCCATCGCCGGGGGCGCGACCGTGCTCTCCCACTTCAACGACTCCGGTTTCTGGCTGGTCAGCCGCTTCCTCAACATGGACGAGAAGACCACCCTCAAGACCTGGACCGTGATGGAGACGCTGCTCGGCACCATCGCCTTCCTCATCGTGGCCACGGCCAGCGCCATCTTCTAACCCGCCGACATCGGGGCCGCCTCTGCCGGCCCCGATGTGACTCTGCATCGACTTTTTACGGATTCTTGCTTGGGCCCATCGCCACAGATTGTTAGAATTGCCTATTCTTCGCCCCGAGTGGAACGCTTCATCCCGTGATTTCAGGCTTCTCTATGCATTCATCGGCACATTATCGACAGTTGCTGACCCGCTTACCCCAGATCGCGGTTGCCGCGGATCAGTTTCAGGTACTCAGCAGCGCCAAGGACTTCAAGAGCCGGATCCTGTCGCTCATCGCCCATGCGACCCAGCGCATCTACCTGATCGCGCTCTATCTGCAGGATGACGAAGCTGGACGGGAGATCCTCACCGCCCTCTATGCCGCCAAGCAGCGCAATCCCGCCCTCGACATCAAGGTGTTCGTCGACTTCCACCGCGCCCAGCGCGGCCTGATCGGCAAGGGCAAGCAGGGGGGCAACCACCTGATGTACCAGGCCATGGCCGCCAGCCACCAGCACCAGATAGAGATCTACGGCGTGCCGGTCAAGGGCCGCGAGCTGCTCGGGGTGCTGCACCTCAAGGGCTTCATCTTCGACGACACCCTGCTCTACTCCGGCGCTAGCCTCAACGATATCTACCTGCACCAGCAGGAGCGCTACCGCTTCGATCGCTACCACCAGATCACCAGTCCGGCCCTGACCCGCAGCATGGTCAACTATGTGGACGACGTCTTCCTCGGCAGCGAGGCCGTCCAGCGGCTGGATCGCACCGGCATCCCCGGTGCCAAGCAGCTCAAGGGCCAGATCCGCCGCTTCAAGCAGCGCCTGCGCACCAGCCAGTACCGCTTCGAGAGCATCCCGGCCAACGACCGTGAGATCGCCGTGACCCCCATGGTGGGCCTGGGCAAGCGAGGCAACCTGCTCAACCGGATGATCCGCAACCTGGTGCGTGCCACCGAGCGGGAGATCTTCGTCTGCACCCCCTATTTCAACCCGCCCAAGGAGTTGAACAAGGACGTGGAGGCGCTGCTCAGACGCGGCTGCAAGGTGACCATAGTGGTGGGCGACAAGACCGCCAACGACTTCTTCATCCCCCCGGAGGAGAAATTCTCCACCATAGGCGGGCTCCCCTACCTCTACGAAACCAACCTGCGCAAGTTTGCCGAGCGCAACCAGCACCACATCGACAGCGGCCGCCTCAACCTGATGCTCTGGTGCTGCGAGAAGAACTCCTATCACCTCAAGGGGATCTTCGTGGACGAGGAGTGGGCCCTGCTCACCGGCAACAACCTCAATCCCCGCGCCTGGGCGCTGGACCTGGAGAACGGCCTGCTGGTGCACGATGAACACCACCACCTGCGTGCGCGTTTCCGTGAGGAGCGTGACTGCATCCTGACCCACACCCGTCGCATCAGCCACTTCGACCAGATCGAGCAGATCAAGGACTACCCGGATCAGGTGCGCAAGCTGCTGGCCCGGATCCACAGGGTCAAGGCCCACCTGCTGCTCAAGCGCATCATCTGAGGCGCAGGCCAGCACTCTTGCTGCTGGCTGGTATGCCACAGGGTCAAGACCATCTCCTGCGCAAGCGCATCATCTGAGGCACAAGTGCCGACCCGGGCATCGCTGCTCGCCCAATCCATCACAAGGGCCCGTCGTCTTTCGGCGGGCCCTTGTCACATCCGGCCAGCGCCGGCTGCAACGCGGCTTGCATCCTGGCCTCAACAACCCCTATCATCTGGACATATTTACAGTGTTTTCGGGCATCTAATTGATGAAATTGGATAAAATCCCTCTCGACAGCCTCAAGGGCGTCGGCAGCAAGATGCTGGAGAAACTCGAGCGGCTGGGGCTGGCCACGGTGCAGGATCTCCTGTTCCACCTCCCCCTGCGCTACGAGGACCGCACCCAGGTGTGGCCTATCGGCGATCTGCCCCCCGGCCTGCACGGCGCCGTCGAGGGCGAGATCCAGGACACCCAGCTGGTCATGGGGCGCCGCCGCATGCTGGTGTGCCGCATCAGCGACGGCACCGGCAGCCTGACCCTGCGTTTCTTCAATTTCACCGCCGCCCAGAAGAACAGCCTGGCGGCCGGACGCCTGATCCGCTGTTTCGGCGAGACCCGCCCCGGCAAGTACGGTCTGGAGATGGCCCACCCCGAGTACAAGCTGCTTGGCGAGGAGCAGGCAGGCCAGACCGAAGAGGCCCTCACCCCCGTCTATCCGACCACAGAGGGGCTGCGCCAGCTCACCCTGCGCAGCCTCACCGACCAGGCGCTGGCCCAGCTCGATCTCTACGGCGTGGAAGAGCTGCTGCCCGTCGGCCTCTATCCCCACCAGATCGACCTGGCAGCCGCCCTGCGCCTGCTGCATCGCCCGCCCCCCTCGGTGGCGCTGACCCTGCTCGAGAGCGGCCAGCATCCGGCCCAGCAGCGGCTGGTGCTGGAAGAGCTGCTGGCCCACAACCTCTCGGTACTCAAGGTTCGCGCCCAGGCGCAGACCCAGCTCGCCCGCGCCCTCAAGCCGGCACCGGCCCTGGTGGAGCAGTTGCTCGGCGCCCTGCCGTTCACCCCCACCGGTGCCCAGAGCCGGGTAGTGGCGGAGATAGCGAAGGATCTGCAGCAGAGCCACCCCATGATGCGGCTGGTGCAGGGGGACGTAGGCTCCGGCAAGACGCTGGTCGCGGCGCTGGCCGCCCTGCAGGCCATCGGCAACGGCTGTCAGGTGGGGTTGATGGCGCCGACCGAGCTGCTGGCCGAGCAACATGCCATCAACTTCGCCAAGTGGCTGGAGCCGCTCGGCATCCAGGTCGGCTGGCTGGCGGGCAAGCAGAAGGGCAAGGCACGGGAAGAGGCGCTGGCTGCCATCGCGGACGGCAGCGTCAAGATGGTGGTGGGAACCCACGCCATCTTCCAGGAGCAGGTAGTCTTCCAGCGCCTCGCCCTGGTCATCATCGACGAACAACACAGGTTCGGGGTGCACCAGCGCCTCGCCCTGCGTGAGAAGGGCGAGCGGGAGGGAGTGCATCCCCACCAGCTCATCATGACCGCCACCCCCATCCCGCGCACCCTGGCGATGACCGCCTATGCGGACCTAGACACCTCCGTCATCGACGAGCTGCCGCCGGGGCGTACCCCCATCACCACGGTCGCCCTGCCGGACAGCCGGCGGGGCGACGTGATCGAGCGGGTGAGGCTCGCCTGCGAGGAGGGCAAGCAGGCCTACTGGGTCTGCACCCTGATCGAGGAGTCCGAGGTGCTGGAGTGCCAGGCCGCCGAAGACACCGCCGCCGAGCTGCAAAATCTGCTGCCCGGCCTGCACATCGGCCTGGTACACGGCCGGATGCGCCCGGTGGAGAAGCAGCGGGTGATGGAGGAGTTCAAGGCAGGCATACTGCAACTGCTGGTCGCCACCACCGTCATCGAGGTGGGGGTCGATGTGCCCAACGCCAGCCTGATGATCATCGAGAACCCGGAGCGACTGGGGCTGGCCCAGCTGCACCAGTTGCGCGGCCGGGTCGGGCGCGGGTCCGTGGCCTCCCACTGCGTGCTGCTCTACCACGCCCCGCTCTCCAAGACGGCCCAGAGCCGGCTCGGGGTGCTGCGGGAGACCAACGACGGCTTCCTCATCGCCCAGCGGGATCTGGAGCTGCGCGGCCCGGGGGAACTGCTCGGCACCCGCCAGACCGGGCTCGCCGATCTCAAAATCGCCGACCTGGTGCGGGATCAGCCGCTCATCCCCCAGGTGCAGAAGATGGCGCGCTTCCTGATGGACAGGCATCCTGGTCATGTCGACCCGCTGATCCGCCGATGGATGGGACTGCGGGACCATTACTCCAACGCCTGACCTGCGGAATCACTACCCCAACCCTGATAGACCAACAGACACAGGAGGAAAGCACTCATGAATTCCTGGCTACGCGGCCTGCTCTACACCCTCGCCTTCCTGTTGCTGTTCGTCTGGGTCGGCCTCGGCCTGTTCGACGCCGAACGGGCCAAGGGCCCCATCGCCAACTGGCTCAGCCAGCAGACCGGGGTGCCCGTCACCATAGGGCGGCTGGTGTTCAACCCCCTGCACCCCTATACCCTGCTGGCGGAGCAGGTGCGCTACGGTGACGCCGTGCAGCTGGACAAGGTGTACCTGGAGATAGACCAGATAGACTGGCTGAACCGGGACGTGCGCATCGCTCACCTGGATCTCATCCGCCCCGTCATCAAGCTGCCGCTGCCCAACCAGTTGCCGACCCTGCCGGTCAACTCCCTCTCCATCAGCGACAGCACCATAGACAACCTGAGCCTGCAGAGCGAGGCCCTGACCCTGCGCGGCCTGAGCGCCACCCTGAGCGACTGGGAGCTGATCGATCCCAAGCGCCAGCCTCAGGCCAACCTCAGTCTTGGCATCAACCAGCTGGAAACCCCGCAGTTCACCCTGGCCCGCCTCAGCCTGAAGGGCAGGCTGGAAGGTCAGGTGCTGAGCACCGACAAGCTCACCGCCAACCTCTTCAACGGCCTGCTCGAGACCGGCATGGTGCTGAACTGGCCCGAGCGCAGCCTGCAGCTGCACGATCTTCAGGCTCGTGCCATGCGGGTCGAGCTCGGTGACATTCCACCCGGGGCATTCCCCCTGCGCCACATCAGCCTGGATCGGGGAAGGCTCTCCGGGATCAGCGTCAATGCCATCGAGCAGGAGCTCTCCCTCAACAACTTCAGCGGTGAGCTCACCGCCTTCAACTGGCAGGCGGGCACCCAGCCGAGCGGTTACCTCGCCGGCACCCTGGGAGATCTCGGGCGCGGCCTGTTCCAGCTGGAAGCCATCGCGGGCAAACTCGCCTTCTCCCCCCGCCAGATCGATGCCGAGCTGCAGGGCAAGGCCTATGAAGGGGAGTTCAGCCTGGATCTGGCCCTCGACCCCCAGCAGCAGAGGCTGACGTTGAAAGACATGGCCCTGAGCGGCATGGACATCAGCCTGCCGCCGGGGTGGTGGCAGGATTGGCAGGGCTGGCGCCCGCAACAGATCGAGATCCGCAAGCTGGCGTTCGACCGCCTCAAGGTGCTCTCGTTTGACGATGCCATCCCCCTCTCCCTGACGGGCTGGCAGCTCTACCTGAGCGACCTCGCATTGCGGGGCAACCAGCCCTCCCCGCTGCTGGGCCGGGCCCGTATCGAGAGCAAGTGGTTCGAGCTGGTGTGGGACGGCCTCAGTGCCCGCAACGGGGCGCTGGAAGGTGAGCTGACCCCGGAGGCCTGGCAACTCAGCAAGCTGGCCAGCACCCTGCCGGATGAGGGTTCCCTCAGCCTCAGCGGCCAGTGGGGCAAGACAAAGGGGCAGGAGAGCCGCGTGCAGGTGCAGGGCAAGCAGCTGGATCTGGATCAATGGGGCAGGCTGCTGCACGCCCCGGTGTCGCTCGCGGGCAAGCTGGATCTGACGGCGGATCTGCGGGCCGACCTCAACGGCCAGCCCGGCGAGGAGACGGCCAGCTGGCGCCGCACCCTGCAGGGCAGCCTGAGCCTGGAGAGCCAGGATCCCTTCTGGGACAGGGTTGCCATCGATCCCCTGCTGGATGCCTGGTTCAAGGAGCAGACACCGCCGACCCTGACGCCACAGGCGCTGTGGCAGGCGATGCAGCAAGGAGACACGCCCTTCTATCAGATCAAGCTGAACGCCAGGGCCGAGCAGGGCAAGGTGCGGGTCGAGCAGGGGGGAGCCTCCACCATCACCCACCTGCTGGCGCTACAGGGTGGCGTCGATCTCGCCGCCGACCAGTGGCAGCTGGATCTCGGCATCCTGAACAAGCGGCGCTGCGCCGAACTGCTCGCCCGCTGGCGTGGCCCCCTCACGGATCCCGGCCTGGAGTGGCAGTTCCCCACCGGGCAGGAGGCCTGCGGCTGGGAGGCTGGCGTACGCTACCCGGCACAGGGGCGCAGCGGCCCGCTCTGGCGACCGCAGGCGCAAGCGCCGGCTCCCGCCACCGCCTCCCAATAACGAACAAGGCCTCGCAATGAGGCCTTGTTGTCGAGAGGGGGGAGCGCGGCCGGGATCAGCGACCACCGCGTTTGATGGGTAGCACCACGTACTGGCCGACAAACTCCACCGCCAGCTTGCGAGCGCTGAACAACTGCACCCGCAGGCTGAACTTGGCAGACTCCCCTTCCCTGAGCGGTTCCAGCACGGCGGGCATTCCCTCCCGGGCCACCCGCGCCTCCGGCTCCTCGCTCACCGGTCTGTAGTATTTGATGTTGCCCTCGGCCAGCACTATGTCTCCCCCAAGGCCAGTCTCCTTGAGCTGCAACCAGATGAGGCCCCAACCCGCCAGCACGCACTGGCTGTAGATGCTGCCGGCGAACATGGTGTCGTGAACGTTGAGGTTGGCCGCCAGGTTCGCCTTGAGGTGGAAGGTCTGGCCGTCGTAGTGGGTGATGTGCACCCCCATCTTCTCGCTGATGGGGATCCCGCGCGACCAGCGGGTGGTGAGATCCTGGCACCACTCGGGGCGGTACTGGATCGTCTGCAACGGGCTCAGGGACTTGATCATCTGGCGGTGGGGAATGCGCCCGAAGGAGACGGGCCCCTCGCCCACCTCGAGGAAGCCGCAGCGGCGATAGAACTCCACCGCCTCCTGGCGAGCGTTCATCACCAGCCGCTTCACCTTCTCGTCGCGAGCCAGCTGTTCGAGATCCTCCACCATGCGGGCCCCCAGCCCCTGACCACGATACTCGGGGCGCAGCGCCATAAAGCGGATCTGGGCCTCGTCGCCGCCGACAAAGAGGCGGCCCACGGCGATGGGGGTACCGTCCTCGGTCAGCATCAGCCGGTGGACGGCGACCGTATCATATTCGTCACGTTCGGAGCCAATCGGCAGGTTGAAGGGTTTGCGCAGCAGTTCCCAGCGCAACTGGTAGTAGGCATCCAGTTCGGCTGCGGTTTCAGGAGTGACTACCCGGTACATAAAGCGATCCTTGAGTTGGCGCCAACGGACAGACTGAAAGGCTTGCGCACCAATGCCTCGCAGCTCAATTGATAATGGGCATCCAGCTCCGCTGGCGTTTGGGGAGTAACCACCCGGTACATAACAACATCCTTGAGTTACACTGGTCGAAAGCCATCTTGCCGTGCAAATTCATGGACTTCAATCTGCAAGCGTACCAAGCCGACCACTTGTTGCACCTCAGCGCCAAGCCCGCGCGCCGCCTCTCTATCCTGGAAAATACCTGCCACCGCTGGCTGGAAATGGACGGCGTGGTGCAATCCGCCATGAGCCTCAGCCACCCGGCCAGCCTCTGCCTGCCCCATCAGAGGTGCATCGCCGATCGCCTGCCAGAGCAGGCAAACCGGATCCTGGAGCTCGGGCTGGGCGGGGGGGATCTCACCCGCCATCTGGCGGCGCGCTGGCCCGACGCCCACCACGACTGCGTGGATCTGGATGGGGAGATCCTCACCCTGTTCCAGCAGTTCTTCCTACCCCAGGTGGGAGGCGCTCCACGCCTGCACCATGCGGATGCACTGCACTTCCTGCAGCAGAGCCAGGAGCAGTACGATCTGGTGCTGCTGGATTTGTTCAGCCAGGACGGCAACCCCCTGCTGCTGTTTCAGGCTCCGCTCTATCAGGCGCTGGCCCTTCGCCTCAGTGGCACCCTCATCATCAACCTGCTGCCACGTACCCACCTGGAGCAAGCCCAGGCACTGCGACTGGCGGAGGAGTGGATTGGTCCCACCCAGGCCCACCAGGTGCCCGGCTATCGCAACGTAATCCTGCACGCCACCAGCCGGCCGACCTAGCCGCCACCCTCTCTCGTCAGAGCGGGGCTAGACCTGCAGCCAGAACGTCACCGGGCCGTCGTTGAGCAGCCTGACCTTCATGTCGGCGGCAAAGCGGCCGGTCTCGGTCGGCATGCCGCTCTCCCTGGCGCGGGCCACGAAGTAGTCGTAGAGCCGCTCGGCCTCGCTCGGGTGCGCCCCGCCGGAGAAGCTGGGCCTCATCCCCTTCTGGGTGTCCGCCGCCAGGGTGAACTGGGAAACCACCAGCAGGCTGCCCCCGACCTGTCCCACGTTGAGGTTCATCTTGCCGTTCTCGTCAGAGAAGATGCGATAGCCGCTCACCTTGTGCAGCAGCTTGTCCGCCTTGGCCTCGTCGTCCCCCTGTTCCACCCCGAGCAGCACCAGCAGCCCCTGATCTATGGCCCCGGTCACTTCGCCCTCGACGGTCACGCTGGCCTCGGACACCCGCTGAATCAATGCAATCACGCCTCTCTCCTCTCATAAACGACACGACCGCCGCCGTCACAAGACGGGGCGGTCGTCGATGCTAACAATAAACGCCCTGCTCAGGCCAAGTCTTTCCCGACAGGGGCCAGGGGCGATGAAAGGCCGGCGTCAGGCCAGCTCCTCGGTGCCCGGCTTCTCATATTCACCCAGACAGGCGGTGGTCTCCGCACCCAGCAGCACCACCAGCCAACTCAGGTAAACCCAGACAAACAGGATAGGGATGGTTGCCAGGGCGCCATAGATGGCCTGGTAGGAGGGGAAGTTGGTGATGTAGATGGCGAAGCCACGCTTGGCCAGCTCGAACAGGGTGGCGGCCACTAGGGCGCCGATGAAGGCGTGGGTCAGCCGCACCCGGCAGTTGGGCACCACGGTATAGATCAGCAGGAAGGTGAGCACTGAAAACAGGAATGGCAGGCTGCGCAGCAGCAGGTAACCGATGCCGAACAGGCTGTCCGCAGCGAACAGCTTGAGGGAGAGGATATAGGAGGAGATGGCAAGGCTTGCCCCGATGAGCACGGGCCCCAGGGTCAGGATCATCCAGTACATGGCGAACGCCTGGGCCAGCGGCCGGCTCTGGGTGGAGCGCCAGATGTAGTTGAGGTTCTTGTCGATGGCCGAGATCAGCATCAGAGCCACCACGATCAGGGCGCCGATGCCGACCGCCGTGGTGTTGGTGGCGTTGGCCACGAAGCCGTCGATGTACTCCTTGAGCATCTCCCCCGCCGTGGGGACGAAGTTGTGATAGACGAACTGCTCGATCCCCTGCTTCAGGCTCTGGAAGACAGGAAAGGCCGACATCATGCCGAACACCACGGCGATCATGGGCACCAGGGAGAGCAGGGTGACATAGGCCAGGTAACCGGCGGTGACCGTCAACCTGTCCTGCTGGAAGCGGCCCCAGACGAACTGGGCAAAGTGGGCGCCGTCGTGGCGCAAGAAGGAGAGGAAATGGGCCAGACGGCCGCGGTTCTGCTGCTGCATCTTGATTCTCGTAAGCGTCATCATGCAGTCATTGTGTCAGATAGGGTGGCCATTTGACCACCCGCCGGCCCGCTGGATGCGCCCCGCCTGGGTGTGGCAACGACCTTGCCTCCGTCTCGCGGCCATAAAAAAAGAGGCCCTGAGGCCTCTCTCTGTCTGTCGATGAACAGATATCAAGCACGGCCTGCGCGCTTGCGATCCAGTTCGGTCAGCAGCTTTTTACGGATACGGATGGCCTTGGGGGTGATCTCCACCAGCTCATCGTTGTCGATGAACTCGAGGGCCTGTTCCAGGGTCATGCGGATCGGCGGAGTCAGCACCTGGGCTTCGTCGGTACCGGAGGCACGCATGTTGGTCAGCTGCTTGCCTTTCAGGCAGTTGACGGTCAGGTCGTTGGAACGGGAGTGGATCCCGATCACCTGACCTTCGTACACCTCGGTCGCGTGACCGATGAACAGACGACCACGGTCTTGCAGACCGAACAGGGCGAAGGTCAGTGCCTTGCCGGTGGCGTTGGAGATCAGCACGCCGTTCTGACGCTCACCGATGCTGCCACCCTTGTGCGGACCGTAGTGGTCGAAGGTGTGGTACAGCAGACCGGTACCGGAAGTCATGGTCAGGAACTCGGTCTGGAAGCCGATCAGACCGCGGCTCGGGATGATGAAGTCCAGACGGACGCGACCCTTGCCATCCGGGGTCATGTTGGTCATCTCGCCTTTACGCAGGCCGAGCTGCTCCATCACGGAACCCTGATGCGCTTCTTCCACGTCCACAGTGACGGTTTCGAACGGTTCTTGCAGTTCGCCATTCACGGTACGCAGGATAACTTCCGGACGGGATACCGCCAGTTCGTAACCTTCGCGACGCATGTTTTCGATCAGGATGGACAGGTGCAGTTCACCACGGCCGGAGACACGGAACTTGTCCGGATCTTCGGTCTCTTCCACGCGCAGGGCCACGTTGTGGACCAGCTCCTGGTTCAGACGCTCCAGGATGTTGCGGGAGGTGACGAACTTGCCTTCTTTACCGGCGAACGGCGAGGTGTTGACCTGGAAGGTCATGTTCACGGTCGGCTCGTCAACGGAGAGCGGCGGCAGGGCTTCGACGGCACTGTTGTCACAGATGGTGTCGGAGATCTTCAGCTCGCCCAGACCGGTGATGGCGATGATGTCGCCCGCTTGCGCGTCGGTCACTTCGGTACGGGACAGGCCCAGGTAACCCAGCACCTGGCCAACCTTGCCGGTACGGGGCTTGCCGTTGGCACCGACGATGGTGACCTGCTGGTTGGTCTTGACGCGACCACGGGTGATGCGGCCGATACCGATGACGCCCACGTAGGAGTTGTAGTCCAGCTGGGAGATTTGCATCTGGAAGGCACCGTCAACGTCAGCCTTGGGGGCTTCCACGTTGTCGACGATGGCCTGGAACAGGGGTTCCATGTTCTCGGACGGGACGTCCTGATCCAGGGTGGCCCAACCGTTCAGTGCAGAGGCGTAAACAACCTTGAAGTCCAGTTGCTCATCGGTGGCGCCCAGGTTGTCGAACAGATCGAAGACCTGATCCATTACCCAGTCAGGACGAGCACCCGGACGGTCGATCTTGTTGATGACCACGATCGGCTTCAGACCCTGGGCGAACGCCTTCTGGGTCACGAAACGGGTCTGCGGCATCGGGCCGTCAACGGCGTCGACCAGCAGCAGTACGGAGTCAACCATGGAGAGCACACGCTCAACTTCACCACCGAAGTCGGCGTGACCCGGGGTATCCACGATGTTGATGCGGTAGTCGTTCCAGCGGATCGCAGTGTTCTTGGCGAGAATGGTGATGCCACGTTCCCGTTCCAGATCATTGGAGTCCATGATCCGTTCCTGACCTTCGCTGGTGCGATCCAGAGTGCCGGATTGCTGCAGCAGCTTGTCCACCAGCGTGGTTTTGCCGTGGTCAACGTGCGCAATAATCGCAATATTGCGTAAATTCTCTAACATTCTCGCCTCAATACACCGGGTAAAATTGGGCGCTAATTGTACTCTCGCCTTTGTGATCTGCCTAGCAGAATTGCAACACATTCGCGCACAAGGGAGGATCGGGATCATGGACCCCGGCGCAAAACCCTGCTTAGATGGCCTGGATACGCTGGCGCACCATGGTGGTGCACCAAAACGATCCAAGGTTGCACCACTTTAATGCAGCAACCGGCTTGAGAGCGGGTGTCCCGACAACCTGAAACGGTGCAAGTGCCCTGAAATCAGGCTGTCACAAACTTGGCACGATACTGGCTTATGTGAATATGACGACGCATTCACCCAAAGAGTTTTAACACCGGAGGTTACTTAGCATGTCAGCCCAGAACGTTTTGGCCCTGATCCAGGAACACGAAGTCAAGTTTGTCGATCTGCGTTTTACCGACACCAAGGGTAAAGAGCAGCACGTATCCATCCCTGCCCACCAGGTCGACGAAGACTTCTTCGAAGACGGCAAGATGTTCGATGGCTCCTCCATCGGCGGCTGGAAGGGTATCAACGAGTCTGACATGGTGCTGATGCCGGATGCGGCCTCCGCCAAACTGGACCCGTTCACCGAAGAGACCACCCTGAACATCGTCTGTGACGTGCTTGAACCTGCCACCATGCAAGGCTATGACCGCGACCCGCGCTCCATCGCCAAGCGTGCCGAAGATTTCCTGAAGTCCAGCGGCATCGCTGACACCGTGCTGTTCGGGCCGGAGCCGGAATTCTTCATGTTCGACAACATCACCTTCTCCAACACCATGGGCCACAGCTTCGTGAAGATCGAATCCGAAGAAGCTGCCTGGAACTCCGGTACCGACTACGAGCACGGCAACAAGGGCCACCGTCCCTTCGTCAAGGGCGGCTACTTCCCGGTTGCACCGGTTGACTCCTCCCAGGACATCCGCGCCGCCATGTGCCTGGTGCTGGAAGAGATGGGCCAGGTCGTCGAGGCTCACCACCACGAAGTGGCCACTGCCGGTCAGAACGAGATCGCGACCCGCTTCAACACCCTCACCCTGAAGGCTGACGAAGTACAGGTCCTGAAGTACGTGATCCACAACGTGGCCCACGCTTACAACAAGACCGTCACCTTCATGCCGAAACCCATGTTCGGTGACAACGGCTCCGGCATGCACTGCCACCAGTCCCTGGCCAAAGACGGCGTCAACCTGTTCGCAGGCGACCTGTATGGCGGTCTGTCCGAGATGGCACTGCACTACATCGGCGGCATCATCAAGCACGCCAAGGCCATCAACGCCTTTGCCAACCCGACCACCAACTCCTACAAGCGTCTGGTGCCGGGTTATGAAGCACCGGTCATGCTGGCTTACTCTGCCCGCAACCGCTCTGCCTCCATCCGTATCCCTGTGGTGCCGAGCCCGAAAGCTCGCCGCATCGAAGTGCGCTTCCCGGATCCGGCTGCCAACCCGTACCTGGCCTTCGCTGCCCAGCTGATGGCCGGCCTGGATGGCATCATCAACAAGATCCACCCGGGCGATGCCATGGACAAGAACCTGTACGATCTGCCGCCGGAAGAAGCTGCCGAAGTGCCGACCGTGGCCGGCTCTCTGGACGAAGCCCTGGCCGCCCTGGACGCAGACCGCGAGTTCCTGACCCGTGGTGGCGTGTTCAGCGACGACTTCATCAACTCCTACCTGGAGCTGAAGCAGCACGACGTAGACCGCGTTCGCATGACTCCGCACCCGCTGGAGTTCGAGCTGTACTACTCCGTCTAATCCGCATCATTGTGACAAACCCGCCATCAGGCGGGTTTTTTCATTCAGACTGCTGAAAAACATCGGGATTTTCACGATCACGTCGCGGTATCACCCTGGCTGAGATCGCAGCGTGATCAGTGTGCCGACTGTCGGCCCGATGCTTTTTTCTCTGATAGGATTAAGGTGAACCCCGTCAAGGAGAGATGGATGAACACTGTACCCTGGATGCTGAGCCTCCTGCTGATCGCCTCCTGCACCGCGCAGGCGGCCAAGGTCTACTCCTGGGTCGACCCCCAGGGGGTGACCCATTACACCGATGCCCCTCCCCCGGGCAAGAACGCGAAAGAGGTGGACATGCGGGTCTCTCCTCTGGTCGGAACCTCCCCCCACTCGGTCCAGGTCGATGACTTCAACCACCTGACCGGCGCCGATGCCAAGAAAGCCCAGGAAGCAGCCCCCCTGGTGATAGAACTGCTCTCCCCGGAGCCGGGCAGCACCTTGCGCGACAACACAGGCAACATCGTCTTTCAGGGTCAGGTCTCTCCCCAGCCGCCGGGGCAATACGACATGCGCCTTATCCTCAATGGCAAGGCCGCCCCCCTCGCCCACAACAGCCTTGCCATCCGGGTCGAAAACCTCGATCGCGGCGCCTACGAGGCCCAGCTCGAACTACTCGCCAAAGACGGTACGATCCTTGCTAAATCTAAGCCAGCCACCTTTTACCTGCATCGAACGAGGGTGAATCAGGCCGCCAAGGCCACTCCCAAGACCAATTAGGGATGATGTGATGCACCGATGCGGGTAAACTTGATGCACCATATTGGTGCATAATTGGTGTGCAGCACCGTTTTAGGGAGAAACCAGTGCCAACCCGCATGGATCACGCCAAGACACTCTTGGACAACCTGCTGACCGCCGTCATCCTGATGGATGAGCGGCTCTGCATTCAATTCGTCAACCCGGCGGCAGAACAACTGCTTTCCCTCAGCGAGCGGCGACTCATCGGCATCGAGCTGCCCCATCTGCTGGAACATATCTCCCTCGATCTGCAACGCTTCAAGCAGTGCCTCATTTCGGGGCAGGGCTTCACCGACAGCGAGGTGACCCTGGTGGTTGAAGGGGAGCCCAGACTCGTGGAGATCAGCGTCAGCCCCATGGCCGATCACGAGCAGCGGTTGATGGTGGTGGAGCTGCGCAAGATCGATCAGCAGAAGAAGATCAGCCAGGAGCTGCAGCAACATGCCCAGCAGCAGGCAGCCAAGGAGCTGGTACGCGGTCTGGCTCACGAGATCAAGAATCCCCTCGGCGGCCTGCGCGGTGCGGCCCAGCTGTTGCAAAAGGAGCTGCCCGACCCGGCTCTGAGGGAATACACCGGCATCATCATCGAGCAGGCCGATCGTCTGCGGGTGCTGGTCGACCGGTTGCTCGGCCCCCAGCGCCCCGGCCAGCACAAGGTGCACAACGTCCACTCCGTACTGGAGCAGGTGCGCCGCCTGGTGGATCTGGAACTGCCCCCCCAGATCCGCATCGAGCGGGATTACGACCCCAGCATTCCCGAATTCGAGATGGAATCGGATCAGCTGCAGCAGGCGTTTCTCAACATAGTGCGCAACGCCGCCGAGGCCCTCGGGGATCAGGCCGGGCTCATCCGCATCAAGACCCGTACCGCTTTCCAGATCACCATCCACGGCCAACGCTATCGTCTCGCGGCCGAGATCAAGATCATCGACAACGGGCCCGGCATTCCCGACGCCATTCGCGACACCCTCTTCTACCCCATGATCACCGGCAAGGAGGGGGGCACCGGCCTCGGCCTCTCCATCGCCCAGAATCTGATCGATCAGCACAAGGGGCGCATCGATTGCATCAGCTGGCCCGGTCACACCGAATTCACCATCTACCTACCACTTCGCAAGTAAGGGAACCTCATGACAGCAAAAGTGTGGATCGTCGATGACGACAGCTCCATCCGGTGGGTCCTGGAGCGCACCCTTGGCAGCGAAGGCTTCGAATGCGAGAGCTTTGCCGACGGCGAAGCCCTGCTGAGCTCCCTGGAGATGCGCTCGCCGGACGTGATCCTCTCGGACATCCGCATGCCGGGCATAGACGGCCTGAGCCTGCTGGAACAGATCCATCGCCGCCAGGCCGACCTGCCCATCATCATCATGACGGCGCACTCGGACCTCGACTCCGCAGTCAACGCCTACCAGCGCGGTGCCTTCGAATACCTGCCCAAACCGTTCGACATCGACGAGGCGGTCACCCTGGTGCGCCGCGCCGAGAACCACCTCAAGGAGCAGCGCACCAAGCGCAAGGCGCGCCAGCAGGAGGCTACCACCACGCCCGAGATCATCGGTGAGGCTCCCGCCATGCAGGAGGTGTTCCGCGCCATCGGCCGGTTGTCGCGCTCCAGCATCTCGGTACTTATCAACGGCCAGAGCGGCACCGGCAAGGAGCTGGTCGCCCACGCGCTGCACAAGCACAGCCCCCGTGCCCACAAGAACTTCATCGCCCTCAACATGGCGGCCATCCCGAAGGATCTTATCGAATCCGAGCTATTCGGCCACGAGAAGGGGGCCTTCACCGGTGCCAACAACATCCGCCACGGCCGCTTCGAGCAGGCCGACGGTGGCACCCTGTTTCTCGACGAGATAGGCGACATGCCACTGGATGTGCAGACCCGGCTGCTGCGGGTGCTGGCAGACGGCCAGTTCTACCGGGTCGGCGGCCATCAGCCGGTGCAGGTGGACGTGCGGATCATCGCCGCCACCCACCAGAATCTGGAGAAACGGGTGTCGGATGGCGAGTTTCGCGAGGATCTGTTCCATCGCCTCAACGTCATCCGCATTCACATCCCGGCCCTCAAGGAGCGGCGGGAGGATATCCCCCAGCTGGCCCGGCACTTCCTGCTCCGGGCCGCCAAGGAGCTCAACGTGGAGGCCAAGAGCCTGCACCCGGATACCCAGACCTACATCAGCCGCCTGCCCTGGCCGGGCAACGTGCGCCAGCTGGAGAACGTCTGTCGCTGGCTCACCGTGATGGCCTCGGGTCAGGAGGTGCTGGTGAGCGACCTGCCCACCGAGCTGCTGACCCCCATCACCACCACGGCAGAGCCCGGCCAGCCCGCACTGCCCGGCGGCTGGCAGCAGCAGCTGCAAGACTGGGTGGCCGCCAAGCTGGCACTGGGGGAGACCGACATCCTGGCGGATGCCATGCCCCAGTTCGAACGGATCATGCTGGAAACGGCGCTGGACCACACCCATGGTCACAAGCAGGAGGCTGCCCGCCTGCTCGGCTGGGGCCGCAATACCCTGACCCGCAAGCTCAAGGAGCTCGACATTCCCTGAGTTTACGGGAAAAACGATTCCCATCACGCCTTGAGGGAAAGCCTGATCAATCCGACCCCGTTTGCCTTAAAACGGGGTATCTTTTTCGAGCGCCCCGCCTAGAATGGCAGGCTTTCCAACCCGACTCGCAGAAGGTGCCCAATGATTGACAGATCCCTCCCCCTGACCGACCTGCATCGCCATCTGGATGGCAACATCCGCCCGCAGACCATTCTCGAGCTGGGACGTCAGCACAACATCCGACTGCCGGCCGATGAACTGGAAGCCCTGCGCCCTCACGTGCAGATCGTCGAGAACGAGCCGAGCCTGGTGGCCTTCCTGAAGAAACTGGACTGGGGCGTGGCCGTGCTGGCCGACTATGACGCCTGTCGCCGGGTTGCCTACGAGAACGTGGAAGATCTGCTCCGCGCCGGTATCGACTATGCCGAACTGCGCTTCAGCCCGGCCTACATGGCGATGGCCCACAAGCTGCACCCGCAGGGCGTGGTCGAGGCCGTCATCGACGGTGTGGCCGCCGGCAGCCGTGACTTCGGCGTCAAGACCAACCTGATCGGCATCATGAGCCGCACCTTCGGCACCGAACAGTGCCGGGCCGAGCTGGAGGCCTGCCTGGCCCATCGCGACAAGCTGGTCGCCGTCGATCTGGCCGGCGACGAGCTGGGCTTCCCGGGTGAACTCTTTACCGACCACTTCCGCCGGGTGCGGGATGCGGGCATGCGCGTGACCGTGCACGCCGGTGAAGCAGCGGGCCCCGCAAGCATGTGGCAGGCCATCCGCGACCTCGGTGCCGAACGCATCGGTCACGGCGTCAAGGCGATTCAGGATCCGGCCCTGATGGCCTACCTGGCGGAGCACCGTATCGGCATCGAGTCCTGCCTCACCTCCAACCTGCAGACCACCACGGTGGCGAGCCTGGCCGAGCATCCTATCCGCCAGTTCCTGGCCGCCGGTGTACTGGCCTGTCTCAACACCGACGATCCCGCAGTGGAGGGGATCGACCTGCCCCACGAGTATGAAGTGGCCGCACCGGCCGCCGGCATGACGGCAGGCGAAATCCGCACCGCCCAGCAAAACGGCCTGACCCTGGCCTTCCTGAGCGAGACCGAGAAGGCCGAACTGCGTGCCCGCGCGGCTCAGCGCTGAGCAGGAACAAACCCAATAAAAAAACCGCCGGGAGGCGGTTTTTTTATTTTCCAACGGCAGCGACCGGCTCAGATCACCCGGGAGAACTGCTGCTGGCGCGCCTTGCTGCGCAGGTAGACGTCGAAGCACATGCAGATGTTGCGGATCAGCAGCTGGCCGGTGGAGACCACCTCCAGTCCCTCGTCCGTCATGCGTACCAGGCCGTCATCGATAAAGGTCTGCAGCAGCTTGAGATCCTCGGCAAAGTACTCCTTGAACACCAGGTCGTGGGCCTGCTCGACGGCGGCAAAGTTCAGGGAGAAGTCGCAGATGAGGCGCTTGATCACCTCGCGGCGGATCAGGTCATCCCGATTGAGGGAGCACCCCTTCCACTGGGCGTGGCCGAGCGCCTCCACCTGGGCGTAGTAAGCCTTGAGCTCTTTCTGGTTCTGGGAATAGGCATCGCCGATCATGCTGATGGAAGAGACACCCAGCCCCAGCAGATCGCAGTCTCCCTGAGTGGTATAGCCCTGGAAGTTGCGGTGCAGCTTGCCCTCGCGCTGGGCCACGGCCAGTTCGTCATCGGGCTTGGCGAAGTGATCCATGCCGATGAACTGATAACCGCGACCGGTCAGGAAGGCGATGGTGTCCTGCAACATGGCCAGCTTCTCCCGGGGGGCCGGCATGTCCGCCTCCTTCAGCTTGTGCTGGGCGGCGAAGCGGCTCGGCAGGTGAGCGTAGTTGAAGATGGAAAGGCGCGCCGGGTCGGTCTTGAGCACTTCCTCCAGGGTGTGGTGGAAGCTCTCCCGGTTCTGGTGCGGCAGGCCGTAGATGAGGTCGAGGTTGGTGGAGCGGAACCCCAGTTCGCGGGCCCGCACCAACATGGCGCGGATGAAGTCGTTGTCCTGCTCGCGGTTGACCGCGACCTGCACCTCTTTGTTGAAATCCTGCACGCCCAGGCTGATGCGGTTGAAGCCGAGCTCACGCAGCACATCCAGCATGGAGAGCTCAATCTCGCGCGGATCCACCTCTATGCTGATCTCCCCCTCCTCGGCGAAATGGAAATGCTCCCGGAGCATGGCCATGAGGCGACGGGTCTGGGGTTCGTTCAGGTAGGTGGGCGTGCCGCCACCCCAGTGCAACTGGGTCACCAGACGCTCCTTGAACAGGGGAGCCTGGGCCTTGATTTCACGCTCGAGGTAATCGAGATAGTGATCGGCCTTGTGCTGGTGACGGGTGATCACCTTGTTGCAGCCGCAGTAGTAGCAGAGCTTGTGGCAGAAGGGGATGTGCACGTAGAGCGACAGATTTCGCGCCGGATACTGGCCCGCAGCCTGGACGAAGTCCGGATAGCCGAAGTCCTCGTTGAATTCCAGCGCGGTGGGATAGGAGGTATAACGCGGGCCGCTGTAGTTATATTTCTCGATCAGGGCCTGATCCCACACAATCTGTTCTGCTTGCACGCTTGCTTCCTCTTTCTTTGTTATCCGTTCACCGGCTTAACTGAAAATCCTTCAGTCTGGCGACATCGTCGAGGATCTTCGCCTCCAGCTCGGCCTCGTAGCCGCTGCGTTCGAGATCCATCTTCATCACTTCGTTGCGCTTGAGGGCGCGCCGCGCCTCGTGGGTCGGCATCTCTTTCACCTTGTCGTAGAGGCCGTACAGACCGGGGAATTCGTCGGCGAAGGCTCGCCCCCCCTTGATCTGCAAGGCATCCAGCAGGTTGGTCAGCCGGATGGCGCCTTCGGAGTAGTCGCACTGACCATCCCGCACCGCATGGGCGATGACCCTGACGCTCTCGAGAATCCGCTCGTTGCGGGCGGAAATTGCCCGCTGCTGCATATCCTGCTGCCGCTTCAGGCGGGCCAGCAGGGTGCCGGCGTAGACCGCCAGCCCCAGCAAGAGAAGGCCCCCCAACAGGGCGGCCAGCATCCATCCACTCATCACTTTTTCTTCGGCTCGGGCTTGGCTTCAGGCTGGTAGTCAGCCTGGTTGAAACGCTCCCACAGCTCGTCTTCGGAAGCCGGTGCCTTGGATTCTTCATACTCGATGTCGTCGAAGTCACCGTCGTCATCTTCGTCTGTGTCGATGATGCCGAGCTCGTCCATCAGCTCCTGATAGCGATCGACACGCTGGTCGACCCAGGCCTGTTCTGCCGCTTCCAGTGTTTCACCGGCATCGAGGCGATCCAGCAGATCGTTGAGGCGATCATCATTCTCGATGGAGGCCAGCTCCTGCTCGGGCGTCATCACCAGCTTTTTCTCTTTAATGGCCTTGGGTGCCTGCGGCTTGCTGCTCTTCTCGTCCACGACGAGGGCGATGGGTTTGCGGGAACCGATGCGCGGATCCTTGGCCTGCTTGTTGCCGCCTTTTTTGGTGGCCTGATCGACCTGCTGGCGGGAGCCCGCCTTCAAGCCCTTGCGCTTGGCGGCGCGCTTGCGCTCACGACCTTCCTGGGCACTGGCATCTGATTCTTTGCGCTTGCCGGTAGGCTTGCGGGTGGGTTGTTTGGCCGACATGAATGACTCCGACAAATAACTGGATTGAACCCGCCCGGTATCGTTTCGTCCGGGGAGCATGCTGAAGCGGGGAACAGTAAATCTGGAACAAGAGTGGGATCCCGCACCAATTCGACCATTTTGGGTCGCTGAACACCGCAGGATCGGCATCCTCTGGGCATGTTGCTGGTATTTTGACACAGAATGCCTTGGCGGGTTAATGACCCAATAGAAAAAAGGCAGCCGAAGCTGCCTTGATCCTGTCATGCGAGTCCCGTTCCCTGGTGTCTCATCGCCTTGTCCCTGGGCGTACTGCTGCGCATCATGTCGTTGGGTCTTCCTGACCCTTGTTGGCCTGTCCTGAATATGCGTGTGCTTGTTTAACCCGAACTGGTGGCATCCTGCCTCCCACTGGGGTGGTTGCATCCCGCAACTCCGCGCATCCCTGGCGGTCACCATCCTGGTCTTTGCATGTGCGGCTCATCACCACCATGCCTTGAGCCGACCTCCTGTCATACCGGCGAACGCGGTGTCCCGCCCTGCACGATCAATCCATGTGCACACTGTAACAATTTTCACGCCCTGCTCAATCAACCAAGGACGCACCCAAGTACTGATATAAGGCAGAATCTGCCATTAACAGATTGAAATACATAGACTATACAATATGGATTTCATACTTTTTTCAGCCACGGAAAGCCGTGAGAATGGAAAATCTCTCACAAAATGGCAGGCTACTTTGACAAGTTGAGAACAATGTCAAAAAAGCACAGGGAACGCCATGGTTCCCTGTGCTTTTCAACAAGATAGATTCAGGAAGTGATCAGTGCAGGCCTGCCACATATTTGGAGAGCGCCTCGATATCCTGATCCGTCAGCTTCTTGGCCACATCCCGCATCATACCGTTGGGATCATTGTCCCGTGTCGCCGAACGGAAGGCGACCAGCTGGGCCTTGATGTAAGCCGGGTGCTGCCCCGACAGACTGGGGTACTTGGCCTGCTCGACGCCGGATCCACGGGGCCCATGACAGGCGGTGCAGGCCGCCAGGCCACGTGCCATGTCTCCACCCATGTAAAGCGCCTTGCCTGCAGCGACCACCTCGTCAGGCACGGCGATCGGAGTGACCTTCTGGCTGGAGAAGTAGGCAGCCAGGTCATCCATGTCCTGATCGGACAAGGGCAGTGCCATGGGTCCCATGACGGGGGCCACCCGACCAGTTTGGCCGGAAGCGGCAGCCTTCAGTTCAACTAATTGTTTTTTGATATATGATGCGTGCTGACCAGCAATCTTGGGATACATGTCGACTGGGCTGTTGCCGTCCGGTCCATGACAGGCCGCACAGACGGCAGCCTTGGTTTGTCCCGCAGCGGCATCGCCCTTGGCTTGTGCCATCCCAGTTACGCCAACCATCAGAGCAAGTGTAATGACTAGGTTCTTCATGGCGTTCCAACTTTCTCGTTATTAGGCTTCCAGATCCCATGCCGCCGAAGGCATGTTAAAATAAACGCGTTTAAGCGACGCCATTTTACACGATTTCACAAAAAAGTAACTCTATAACCCTCTCTCTCTATGGGGAATTTACGTTGGATACACAAACTCTGAATTTCAATAAGGTGCATTTTGTGACCAGCGCACCCGACATCCGCCACCTGCCACATGATGGGGGTGTCGAGATTGCGTTTGCAGGGCGTTCCAACGCCGGCAAATCCTCCGCATTGAATACCTTGACCAAACACAAGAATCTGGCGCGCACCAGTAAGACGCCGGGTCGTACCCAGCTGATCAACCTGTTTGAACTGGAGCCGGGCAAGCGCCTGGTCGACCTGCCTGGCTACGGTTATGCACAAGTCCCGCTGGAAATGAAGCTTAAGTGGCAAAAGTCCCTGGCAGAATATCTGCAACGCCGGGAGTCCTTGAAAGGGCTGGTCATCCTGATGGACATCCGCCATCCGCTCAAAGAGACCGACATGAACATGCTGGAGTGGAGCTCCCATCGCGAACTGCCGGTGATGCTGCTGCTGACCAAGGCTGACAAGCTGAGCCCCGGTCCCCGCAACAACCAGGTGATCAAGGTGCGCCAGGCGGTGGCTGAGCTGGGTCCGCAGATCCAGGTTGAAGCATTCTCCTCCCTGACCAATATCGGGGTTGAGAAGCTGGCACAGACACTGAGTGGCTGGTACCAGTCCAATGCCGATAGCGACCCGGCAGACACCGACGAAGAGCATCAGACAGAGGAGTAACCCGCTCCTCTTCCATGCGACAATGAGCGGAGTTGACCCTCCGCTGATTGAAAGACTTTCATCCCTCCCCAGCCTCAGACAAGCGCCCTCCGCCCGTCATCTCGATACGCGCCCCGCGACCACACTACCCTTTATAATCATATAGATAGCCTGTTTGGCTGCTGTGAGAATTAACTTTTCACACCCTTGGCACCGTTTTCATCACCCAAGTTATAAAAATGTGACGAAAGGATTATCACAAACGAAACTGAAAGTTTATTACCAAAGGGGCATGAAGAAGGATAAAAATGAGGCCAGTCTCGCTGCTGCGGACCGGCCTGAGAAATGAATTCAAAAAATTGGGAAAAAGCGAGTTCTCGAGAACAAAGACGATTGGTTTTCCTCAAGAAACAGTCTCATTTTAGCAAAAGACTGCGCAAATTAAAGCATTTACTCTAACGTAGGCGCATAAAAAAACGCCCCGACGATGACTCATCGGGGCTGCTATTCAGCCACATTCAATTACGTGAAATAAAAGGTCTGAAAGATAGAACATCTTACCTCTGTACCCTACGCAGACAACTGTACAGCAAAGCAGCAGAAAGTGAAAGTAATTTATGTAATTTAGTTTCACTCAAGGTAACAGAGATAAATTTCTTTATTTATCAGCCGCATAAAAAAATCCCCAGTACGAATACCGGGGCGTTATAAAGGTGACTAGCTAGCACTTCCTCAACTATCTTGTTAGTCAGCAGTTCGCCGCACTAGTTCCGCTGCTTAGAGAAAAAACTGAAAAAAAGATGAAGGGCGCAGGCCAAAAGACAAATAAGTCTCTGTTTTTAAATTGATTTATATAGGATTGACCTGTACCCGCGCTCGTAGAGCATCAGCAAATGCACGCAGCCAAATAAAAGAGGCCCAGCCCCTGCGCATATGCAGAGGCTGGGGCGCCCATCAACGCCACGAGCCGGGGTGAGCCGGCTCGGCTAATTAACCACGCCACCCGGCCCACAGGCCAGGTTATAGCATCCCCAGATTGCGTTTCAGCTCTCTCAATACCTGCTTGGTACCAGGCCGGATGCCACGCCACACGGTGAAGGCTTCCGCGGCCTGCTCCACCAGCATGCCGAGCCCGTCCATCGTCTGACGCGCACCTTGTTCTTTGGCCCAACCGATAAAGGCGGTGTCCGTTGCACCATACATCATGTCGTAGATGGTGATGTCGGCATGGATAAGGGCAGGATCCAGGGGGGGCAACTCCCCTTGCAGGCTGGCAGAGGTCGAATTGATGATGAGGTCGAACCGGCCAGCCAACCCGGCATAGGTCTGGGCACTGACCGCCCCCAGATCGTGAAACTCGGCAGCCAGCTGCTCAGCCTTGGCATGAGTACGGTTGACGATGATCACTTCCTTCGGGGTTTCGGCCAGCAGAGGTGCCAGGGCACCGCGAGCAGCACCGCCTGCCCCCAGCAACAGGATCCGGCTCCCGGCCAGCGCCACGCCATGGGACTTGAGATCGGCAACCAGCCCGGCACCATCCGTGTTATCCCCGAGCAGCACGCCGTCATCGGTCAGCTTGATGGTGTTGACCGCCCCCGCCCGCCTGGCCCTGGGGCTCAGCCGGTCGACCAGGGCGAATGCCTGCTCCTTGAAGGGCACGGTGACATTGCATCCCCTGCCCCCCTGGGCAAAGAAGGTACGCAGGGCTTCGCCAAACTTGTCGACAGCCGGCTCGGCCAGACCATATTCCAGATCCTGCTGGGTTTGTCTGGCAAACAGGGTATGGATGAAAGGGGACTTGCTGTGGCGCACCGGGTGGCCAAAAACCAGATAACGATCCATCAAAGAGTTCCATCAGGGGGCAATATCCCGATTTAACGGGTTTTCTGATGCGGGGACAAGCCGAATATCGGCCAGTAAAAAGGGGCCGTCATGGCCCCTCGGTTCACAGCCACTCCCGTGGCGCAAGGTAATCGGCATACAACAACGCCTCTGGGCTCCCAGGCCCCGGCTGCCAGTCATACTCCCAGCGAGCCAGCGGTGGCATCGACATCAGGATCGACTCGGTACGTCCCCCGGTCTGCAGACCAAACAGGGTCCCCCGGTCATACACCAGGTTGAACTCCACGTACCGGCCCCGGCGGTAGAGCTGGAACTCCCGCTCCCGCTCACCATAGGGCAGCGCCTTGCGCCGTGCCACTATGGGCAGATAGGCATCGAGATACCCCTTGCCCACCGCCTGCATGAAGGCGAAGCACTCCTCGAACGGCCAGCGGTTCAGGTCGTCGAAGAAGAGCCCACCGACTCCGCGCGTCTCGTTGCGATGCTTGAGGAAGAAGTAGCGATCACACCAGGATTTGAACTCGGGGTAGATCTCCTCGCCAAAGGGTCGGCAGAGATCATGGGAAACCTGATGCCAGTGCCGCACATCCTCTTCAAACGGATAAAACGGTGTCAGGTCGAAGCCACCTCCAAACCACCAGATGGGCGCCTCGCCCTCTTTCTCGGCGATGAAGAAACGGACGTTGGCATGGCTGGTCGGCACATAGGGGTTGTTCGGGTGGATCACCAGAGACACTCCCATGGCCTCGAACCGGCGACCGGCCAGCTCGGGACGATGCGCGGTCGCCGACGCCGGCATGGCGTCACCATAGACATGGGAGAAGTTGACGCCCCCCTGCTCTATCACGGCACCATGGCGCAGCACCCGTGTCCGGCCACCACCACCGCCCTCGCGGTGCCAGAGGTCCTCCACAAAGCGCCCGGTGCCGTCAGCCTGCTCCAGGCCATGGCAGATCTCGTCCTGCAGCTGCAGCAGGAAGGCCTTGACCTGGGCCACATCCGGTTTGCTCATCTTGTCTCCAGTCAGACAGGATCTCGAACGCCCTGTCCATTTTTATCGTAATGTCATGGGCTTATCACCCAAAGTGCTACGCGGGATCCCACCTCCGCTCAGGAAGGGCGAATGATGGCGCCGGTACGGGCGTCCTTGATCTCCGACGGATTGGCCTGGCCCCCCACCTCGCCGGGCAGGATATAGGCCAGCTGGCTCGCCAGCAGTTCACCGATATCAGCAACCCGACGCGCAGGCTCTTCGCCGGTCAGGTTGGCACTGGTGGAGACCAGCGGCTTCCCAAAGGCACGGCACAGGGCCTGCACCTGAGGATGAGCCGTGACACGCACCGCCAGGGTATCGAACTGACCGGTCAGCCAGGACGGTGTCGTCGGGCGGGCCGGCATAATCCAGGTGAAGGGGCCTGGCCAGCTGGCTTCGACTCGCGCCAGTTGCTCATCGCTGAGCTGGCTCAGATCGATGTAATCCTGCAACTGCGCCAGCTCGGCCGCGATCAGGATCAGTCCCTTCTCAACAGGTCGCTGCTTGATGGCCAACAGGCGCTGCACCGCAGTTTCGGAATCCGGGTCACACCCCAGACCAAACACGGCCTCGGTGGCATAGGCAATCACCCCTTCACCTTCAAGGGCGATGACGGCTTGTTCAAATTCGTTTGACATAAAAAATGCGACAGCCGAGCTGTCGCCTCTCATCACTGGGTTGTTGGTTAAACCGCCATGGCAGCCCTCAGGGCCATCATCTTACACATGCAGGCCTCATGGAAACCTGATGTGCGGCATGGCATCAGGCCACGCTACATATCAGCTGTGTAGCCGCATCATGAGACAATCGAACGCCGACCCACCGATACGACGCGCGCCATATGGAGCATGGCGAGAGGAAATCTCTCGGTTAGCCACCGGCATCATGGCAGCAGGATTATACCCGCTCAATCTGATGGCAGCATTTCTTTTGCGGGCAG
Source organism: Aeromonas taiwanensis (assembly GCF_000820165.1). Taxonomy (GTDB): domain Bacteria; phylum Pseudomonadota; class Gammaproteobacteria; order Enterobacterales; family Aeromonadaceae; genus Aeromonas; species Aeromonas taiwanensis. The sequence continues at coordinate 54,937 of NZ_CDDD01000015.1, read as the reverse complement.
ACCCAGCGCAGGCTCCCCCTCACTTTCTTCTCCACCATGATGCCCCAGCCACACTCGGGGCAAGGCATGGGAACCGGCTTGTCGTTCACCACATACTTGCAATGGGGGTAGGCATCACAGGAGTAGAATTGCTTGCCGTAGCGCGAGGTGCGGCTGACAAGGTGCCCCTTGCCGCACTCGGGGCAGAGGATCTGGGTGTCGTCGCTCTCCTGCAGGGATTCGATGTGTTGACAGGTCGGATACTGGGTGCACCCCACGAACAGGCCGTAGCGCCCCTTTTTGATCGCCAGGGGATGACCACAATCCGGGCATACCGACCCCTCGAGCACTTTCTCGATGTCGCGACCGGAGGGGGTAAGGGAGCGGATATAGTCGCAGGCGGGATAGGCCGAGCAGCCCAGAAAAGGGCCGTGCTTGCCCTGGCGGATCACCAGATCGGCACCACACTGCGGGCACGGTTCGCGCTCGAATGCGTGTTCGTGGGCAGAAAAGAGGTGATGATCGATCTTTGACATGGGCCGCGCCTTGAAATCCAGATGGCCTGAATTCTACCAGCGCGGCACAAGGCTGTCAGTGAATGACGCCGTCTGACTCGTCAAACACCAGCTCTTCCATCTGCTGGTAGGCATTCTCGCTGCCCGGCACGTTGAACAGGACCATCATGACGACCCACTTCAGGTCATCCAGTTCGATGTCCGGCTTGTCCAGCTCGAGCAGGCGCTCGATGCAGATCTCGCGGGTTTCGGCGTTGAGCACCTGGGCCTGCTCCAAAAACAGCAGGAAACCGCGACACTCGGTGCTAAGGCGCACCAGTTCTTGCGGGGCGTAGATCCGCATCGACCCTTGCGCACTGGCGGTGACGTACACCTCCCGCTCGCTGTCATGCAGATTGGCCAGCCGCTCCAGCCAGTTGAGCGCCTTCTCGATTTCGTCCTGATTGAAACCGGCCCGGCTCAGTTCGTCGGTGAGTTCATCCTGCTCGACCATCACATCTGCATCGCTGTGGATGTAGGTCTCGAAAAGGTACATCAATACATCAAACATGATTCGCCCTCCTCGCTCTGACGTATCCACCGGCTACCGCCATCACTGCACCGACCAGCTCCAGCTCAACCAACCTGCCCAACACGACTTCGACAGGAAGCTGGGCCCGCTCGGCAACGGTATCCACGCTCGTGGCTTCATAATCTACGTTATCCAACAAATCGGCATAAGGCAATTCGCCATTATGCAATGCCTCGGAAGCAATTCCCCTTCCTCCCATGGCCGACACCAGAGCAGGCAACTCCTCCAGCACATCGGCCGCATTCAAGACCAGCTTGGCCCCCTGCTGAAGCAGGCGGTTGCATCCGGCAGCCTGGGTATTCTGTGGAGCACCGGGCACGGCAAAGACCTCGCGCCCTTGCTCCAGCGCGTAGCGAGCCGTGATGAGCGAACCGCTTTGTTCAGCCGCCTCCACCACCAGCGTCCCCAGCGACAAGCCGCTGATGATGCGGTTGCGGCGGGGAAAGTGTTCGGCCAGTGGCCCCTTTTCCGGTGCCAGCTCGGACAGGAGCAGACCGCCCTGCTCGAGGATCTGCATCGCTAGCCCCTGATGGCGCCTGGGGTAGAGGCAGTCAAGCCCTGACCCCAGCACAGCCAGGGTTATACCACCCGATGCCATCGCCTGCTGATGGCAGACGCCATCGATACCCAGCGCCAACCCCGAAGTGATCGCCAGACCGCATTCCACCAGCTCGGCACACAGACGTGCTGCGTTGTCCTTGCCTGCATAAGTGGGGTGACGGGTACCCACCATCGCCACTTGTGGCAAGGAGAGGGATGGGATATTCCCGCGGCAATAGAGCAGCAACGGAGCGGCGGGGATCTCTTTGAGTAGCGCAGGATAGGCAGGATCATCCGGACACAGCAGGACGTTGTCAGGCGCCTCGGCCCAGCGCAGCCCTTGCTCCACCACGAGAGAGGGTTGCCTCAGTTGCCTGATCTGGGTCGGGAGAAGGCCGAGGGCCTGCAACTCGGCGTCATCACGTTCAAACAGGGTGTCGATGTTGCCATCGACATGTGCGAGCAGCCGGGCTGCCGTCACCGGGCCGACGCCGGTGACCGCATCCAGCGTCAGCCACCGTGACAACCGTTCGAGAGGGACGGGCACGTCAGAAGTTACTGACCTGATAACCAGAACCGACCAGATCCTGACTCTGCAGGATGAGGCCATAGCTCAACTTGTCATACACCTTGAACAGCATGACCCTGGCAACGGCCTCGGCAGGCAGGGTCGACTTGCCCGAAGAGTAGAATGCCTTGTCATAGACGGATGCATATTCCCGATATGACGTCTTGCCATTCTTGTCCACCAGCCCTGCGCCTGGACGCTGGATCTCGAGCACATCTCCAGGTGCAACTTGATCGCGCTGCCCCTTGTTGATCAGCACGACGTCAAACTTGCCTCCCCCGTGTACCTTGCTAGGTAACTCGATCACATACCCGGGCGAGATGGATGGCGCCGCCTTGGGCATGAACACGGCAGAGAGACTCTCTTGTGACGGCAGCGGCATCAGCTTGTCCCCCTGGTAAACCTCGCGCCTGTTGTGGGTCAATGTGACGCGGGTGCTGTCATTGTCCAGGCGATCCTCCGCCCGCACCGTGCCGACAAAGACAGCCTCCTGGCCGAGCAGCTCGCCAGTGTGCTTGTCCTTGTATGCCACGCCGGGGCGATAGACGCCGTAGCTCTGGCCGGGGGTCAGGGAACCCTTCACGTAGAGGGTATCACCCTCCAGCATGCCTATGTGTTTGTCGTTGTTGCCAAGCACATAGGGGAGATCCTTGCTCTGCTGGCTGTTGGCCAGAATGTGATCGGTTTGCAGGAAAGGGCCTATCTCGCTGAGGGGCAGGGTCGGGATCGGATTGGCCTTGTTCTCGTACCGGTTCTTGGGCGAGAGGCGGATGACCTGCTTGCCCCCCTGGCTGGCCTTGCCGAGGCGTGGCTCACCGTTGACCCAGCTCAGATGCAGCACGTCACCGGGGTAAATCCAGTGTGGATTGGCAATCTGGGGATTGATGTTCCAGAGGCGCGGCCAGAGCCAGGGTTCGGCGAGATACTGACCCGAGATATCCCAGAGGGTATCTCCCTTCTGGACCACATAGGTCTCGGGATAACCGGATTTCAGGGTCAACTGCTGTGCCATGGCGCCACCGGCCAGGGCTGTCGCCAGGCAGGCGACGACGATTTGCTTCAGATACATAACACTCCCTGTTACTTCTGCACGCAAAGTGTTGCTGTTTTTTGTCGGCGTAAATGACTAGAATTACGTCAATATTGACTGCGTTTATATGAAACTAAAGAAAAAATTATGGCCATTCTAGATGTATTGCGTTTCCCCGATGAACGCCTGCGCACAGTCGCGGCCCCTGTCGAGGCCTTTACACCCGAGTTACAACACATTGTAGATGATATGTTCGAAACCATGTACGCGGAGGAAGGCATAGGCCTGGCCGCGACTCAGGTCGACATTCATCAGCGTATCATCGTCATCGATGTCTCTGAAAACCGTGAAGATCAGCTGGTGTTGATCAACCCGGAGATCCTGGAGCAGTCCGGCAGTACCGGCATCGAAGAGGGTTGCCTCTCCGTGCCCGGCAACCGGGCTCTGGTGCCGCGCGCCGAGTGGGTCAAGGTCAGGGCGCAAGATCGCCACGGCAACACCTTCGAGCTGGAAGCGGACGATCTGCTCGCCATCTGCATACAGCATGAGATGGATCATCTGGTCGGCAAGCTGTTTGTGGATTACTTGTCCCCGCTCAAGCGCCAGCGCATTCGTCAGAAGCTGGAAAAGATGGCCCGTGAAGATCGCAAAGTCCTCTGAGGATCCGCCCCATTGAACAAGCTGAAACTGATTTTTGCCGGTACCCCCGACTTCGCCGCCCGTCACCTGGCGGCGTTGTTGTCTTCCGACCACGAGGTCGTCGCCGTTTATACCCAGCCCGACAAGCCCGCTGGCCGTGGCCAGAAGCTCACCGCCAGCCCGGTCAAGGAGCTTGCGCTGGCCCACGAGCTGCCGGTCTATCAGCCCGCCTCCCTGCGCAACGAAGAGGCACAGGCTGAACTGGCGTCACTGGGCGCAGATCTGATGGTCGTGGTGGCCTACGGCCTGATCCTGCCCAAGGTGGTGCTCGACACCCCGCGTCTGGGCTGCATCAACGTGCACGGCTCCCTGCTGCCGCGCTGGCGCGGCGCGGCCCCCATCCAGCGCTCCATCTGGGCGGGTGATGCCGAGACCGGCGTCACCATCATGCAGATGGACGTGGGACTGGACACCGGCGCCATGATTCGCAAGGTGACCTGCCCCATCGCGGCCGACGAAACCTCAGCCAGCCTCTATGACAAGCTGGCCGGTCTGGGCCCGCAGGCACTGGTCGACACCCTCAATGCCATGGCCGCCGGCAACACCGCCGCCGAGCTGCAGGACGACACCCTGGCCAACTACGCCGAGAAGCTCTCCAAGGAAGAGGCGCGCATCGACTGGTCCATGGACGCTGCCGCCATCGAGCGCTGCATCCGCGCCTTCAACCCCTGGCCCATCAGCTGGTTCGAGGTTGCCGGCCAGACCGTCAAGGTGTGGCAGGCCGAGGTCGTCGCACAGGAGCACGACCAGGCGGCCGGCACTCTGCTCAAGGCCGACAAACAGGGGATTGACGTGGCCACAGGCAAGGGTGTGCTGCGCCTGCTGACCCTGCAGCCCCCCGGCAAGAAGGCCATGCCCGTCACGGATCTGCTCAACTCTCGCCGCGACTGGTTTGAAGCCGGCACGCAACTGCTTTGATCTGGATTGAATTGACACAGGCGGGGCTCACGCCCCGACATGTGCATCTAAGGTAACGCTATGAAAACACGCGCACAGGCTGCTCTCGTCATTCAACAGGTGCTGGATCAGGGCCAATCCCTCTCCGCCGTTCTGCCTGCTGCCCAGGAGAAAGTCGCGCCCCGCGATCGCGCCCTCCTGCAAGAACTCTGCTACGGAACCCTGCGCTGGCTGCCCCGTCTCGATGCCGCTGTCGGCGAGATGATGGACAAGCCGCTCAAGAACAAGAGCCGCATCTTCCACTACCTGATCCTGGTCGGTCTCTATCAGCTCATCTACACCCGCATCCCGGCTCATGCCGCCGTGGCCGAGACCGTCAACGCCGTCAAGTTGCTCAAGGGCACCTCCCTGCGCGGCCTCATCAACGGGGTGCTGCGCAACTTCCAGCGCAGCGCAGAAGTCATACTGCTGCGCATCGACCGCGTGCCCAGCATCCGCCTCGGCCACCCGGAGTGGCTCACCAAGCGGCTGCGTCAGGCCTATCCCGACGACTGGGAATTCATCATGGAGGCCAACAACCAACGTCCCCCCATGTGGATCCGCAACAACGGCCAGCGCCAGAGCCGCGAGGCCATGCTGGCCCGCATGAGCGAGGCGGGTATCCCGGCCTCTGCCGGTGAAGAGGGGAAAGACTGCATCCTGCTAGAACGCCCTTGCGACGTGACCAAACTGCCCGGCTTCGAGCAGGGTGACTGCTCCGTGCAGGACGGCGCCGCCCAACAGGCCGCCCGCCTGCTCGACCCGCAACCGGGCGAGTGGGTGCTGGATGCCTGCGCCGCCCCCGGTGGCAAAACGGCCCACCTGCTGGAGCGCCAACCCAAGCTGGCTGGCGTCGTCGCGGTGGATGCCGACGAGCAGCGCCTCATGCGGGTGCAGGAAAACCTGGATCGCATCGGCCTCCATGCCCAGGTGATCCACGGGGATGCCAGCACGCCGGATCTGTGGTGGCCACAGGGGCAGTTCGACCGCATCCTGCTGGATGCTCCCTGCTCCGCCACCGGCGTCATCCGTCGCCACCCTGACATCAAGTGGCTACGCCGGGACCAGGACATCCGTGAACTGGCCGAACTGCAGCGCCGTATCCTGACCGCACTCTGGGGCAAGCTGAAAAGCGGTGGCACCCTGCTCTACGCCACCTGTTCAGTGCTGCCGGAAGAGAACCGGGAGCAGATCCGCGCCTTCCTGGCCGATACCCCGGATGCCCGCCTGGTGCCACTGCATGCAGCGGACACCCCGGCCAGTCCTGGCCGCCAGTTCCTGCCCGGTGAGGCGGAGATGGATGGCTTCTACTATGCCAAGCTCATCAAGCTGTAGGCCGAACAGGCGGATGGCAGGCCCGGTGACGGGCCGCCTCATTTCGAAGCAACAACCTTGAGTACGATGTCCTTATGAAGATCATCATTCTGGGCGCAGGTCAGGTAGGTGGCACCCTGGCCGAGAACCTCGCCGGCGAGAACAACGACATCACCATCGTCGACACCGACAGTGATCGCTTGCGGGAGTTGCAGGACAAGTTCGATCTGCGGGTGGTGAATGGCCACGGCGCCCACCCCAGGGTGCTGCGCGAGGCGGGTGCCCAGGATGCCGACATGCTGGTCGCGGTCACCAACAGTGACGAGACCAACATGGTCGCCTGCCAGGTGGCCTACTCCCTGTTCAACACCCCGAACAAGGTAGCGCGCATTCGCTCCCCGGCCTACCTGGTGGAGCGGGATCGCCTGTTCCTGCCGGAATCCGTGCCCGTGGATCACCTGATTGCCCCCGAGCAGCTGGTGACGGACTATGTGCGCCGTCTCATCGAGTATCCCGGCGCCCTGCAGGTGGTGGACTTCGCCGGCGGCAAGGTGGGTCTGGTGGCGGTCAAGGCCTACTACGGCGGCCCCCTGGTGGGCAATGCGCTCTCCACCTTGCGGGATCACATGCCCAACATCGAGACCCGGGTCGCCGCCATCTTCCGCCAGGGTCGTTCCATCCGTCCCCAGGGCACCACCATCATAGAGGCGGACGACGAGGTGTTCTTCGTGGCGGCGGCGGGCCACATCCGCGCCGTGATGTCGGAACTGCAACGCCTCGAGAGTCCCTATCGGCGCATCATGATCGTCGGGGGCGGCAACATTGGCGCCGGCCTCGCCCGCCAGCTGGAGAAGCGTTACAGCGTCAAGCTCATCGAACGCAACCAGAAGCGGGCGGAGCAGCTCTCCGAGAATCTGGAGCACACCATCGTCTTCTGTGGCGATGCGGCGGATCAGGAGCTGCTGGCGGAGGAGCACATCGACCAGATCGACGTCTTCATCGCGGTCACCAACGAGGACGAGGCCAACATCATGTCGGCCCTGCTCGCCAAGAAGATGGGTGCCAAGAAGACAATGGTGCTGATCCAGCGTGGCGCCTATGTGGATCTGGTGCAGGGTGGCTCCATCGACATCGCCATCTCCCCCCAGCAGGCCACCATCTCGGCCCTGCTGACCCATGTGCGCCGGGCCGACATCGCCAACGTCTACAGCCTGCGCCGCGGTGCGGCCGAAGCCATCGAGGCCATCGCCCACGGGGACGAGAACACCTCCAAGGTGGTGGGCAAGACGGTGGGCGAGCTCAAGCTGCCGCCCGGCACCACCATAGGTGCCGTGGTCCGGGGTGACGAGGTGCTGATCGCGCACGATCGCACCAAAATTCAGCAGGATGACCATGTGGTCATGTTCCTGGTGGACAAGAAGTACATCCCGGAAGTGGAACGCCTGTTCCAACCCAGTCCCTTCTTCCTGTAAGCCGGCCATGTACCAGGCAACGGCATCCAGACCCGGCTCCTTACCTCAGGCAAGGTCCGGGTCTTTTTTTAATCAACGACCAGGTTATCTTGCATGATCAAGCTGCGTCCCATCGTCTTCACCCTCGGGCTGGTTCTCTCCAAGCTGGCCCTCTTCATGTGGCTGCCCACCCTGCTGGCCTTGCTGACCGGCTCGGAAGGCTTCGTCGAATTTCTCAAGTCGGTGCTCATCACCCACGGCGCCGCCCTGCTCTGCCTGCACTACGGGCGCAAGGAGGAGTTCCACCTCGGGGTGCGGGAGATGTTCCTGCTCACCACCTCGGTCTGGGTGGTAGCCTGCGTTTTCGGCGCCCTGCCCTTCGTCTTCATCACCCACATCGGGTTTGCCGACGCCTACTTCGAAACCATGTCGGGGGTGACCACCACGGGCTCCACCGTGCTTTCCGGGCTGGACAACATGGCCCACAGCATCCTGCTGTGGCGCTCCATCTTGCAATGGTTGGGGGGCGTCGGCTTCATCGTGATGGCGGTGGCGGTGTTGCCCTACCTCAACGTGGGGGGCATGAAGCTGTTCCAGACCGAGAGCTCGGATTGGTCCGACAAGAGCGCCCCGCGCGCCAAGACGGTGGCCAACAACATAGTGCTGGTCTATCTGGTGCTCTCAATGCTCTGTTTCCTGGCCTACTGGGTGAGCGGCATGACCCTGTTCGAGGCAGTCAACCACTCGATGACCACCCTCAGCACCGGCGGCTACTCCACCTCGGATCAGTCCATGTCCCACTTCTCCAACGAGGCACACTGGATTGGCACCCTCTTCATGTTCCTCGGCGGCCTGCCCTTCCTGCTCTACGTACAGGCCCTCTCCCGCCGTGACAACAGTCTGTTGCGGGATGCCCAGGTACAGGGCTTCTTCTGGCTGATCGTCTGGGTGACCGTGGTGGTGACCTTCTATCTGTGGGTCAGAGATATTTACGGCTTCATGGACGCCCTGCGCATCAGCACTTTCAACATCGTCTCCGTGCTCACCACCACCGGCTTCGGCCTCGGCGATTTTGGTACCTGGGGGCCGCTCACCAGCATCATCTTCATGATCCTGCTGGCGCTCGGTGCCTGCTCCGGCTCCACCTCCGGCGGCCTCAAGATCTTCCGGGTACAGGTGGCCTTCGCCCTGTTCAAGAAGCAGATGCGCCAGTTGATGCACCCCTCCGGCGTCTTCCCGCAGAAGTACAACGGCCGCCCGGTGAACGACGCCATCATCCGCTCCCTGATCTCCTTCGTGCTGGTCTACTTCGCCATCATACTGCTGATTGCCGCCCTGCTGGCCGCCATCGGCCTGGATCCCCTGACCGCCATCTCGGGCTCCATCACCGCCGTGGCCAACGTGGGCCCGGGCATGGGGCCGGTCATCGGCCCCAGTACCAACTTTGCGAGCCTGCCGGATTCCGCCAAGTGGATACTGTCGTTCGGCATGCTGCTGGGACGACTCGAGATCCTGACCGTGGCGGTGCTCTTCTTCCCCTCCTTCTGGAAGCAGTAAGCCGCCGTCCACAGGAGCGCAGACGCAGAAAGGGCAGCCACTGGCTGCCCTTTCTGTTGTCGTGACCTGAATGAGCGAGCGCCTCAGTCGGCCGGCTCCTCCCGCTCCAGCGCCCGATCAACCAGGGACTCCGGCAGGGGTTTGGTGACCTCCACCCCCAGCTCGCGAAAGCGCTCGGCCTGGGCGATCAGGTTGCCGCGGCCGTTGACCAGCCGCCCCATCGCCTTGTCGTAGCTCTCCTGCGCCTTGTGCAGACTGCCCCCCATCTGCTGCATCTCCTCCACGAACAGCCGCAGCTTCTCGTAGAGGCGCCCCGCCCGCTCCGCGATCTGGCGCGAGTTCTGGTTCTGCCGCTCGTAGCGCCACAGATTCTCTATGGTGCGCAGCGCCACCATCAGGTTGGTGGGGCTCACCAGCAGGATGTTGTGATCCAGCCCGTAGCGCACCAGGGAGGGATCCGCCTCCAGGGCGGTGAGGAAGGCCGGCTCCACCGCCACGAACATCAGCACATAGTCCAGGGTACGCACCCCGGGCAGCTGCTGGTAATCCTTGCGGCCCAGCTCGCGAATGTGGTTGCGCACCGAGGCGACGTGCTCCTTGATCGCCACCGCCTTCTCCAGCTCGTCGTCCGCGTTGTACCAGCGCTCATAGGCGGTCAGCGACACCTTGGCGTCGATGATGATGTCCTTGTCCTGGGGCAGGTGAACGATGACATCGGGCTGATAGCGCTTGCCCTTGTCCACCTCGATATTGACCTGGGTGTGGTACTCGTGGCCCTCCCGCAGGCCGCACTCGGAGAGGATCCGGGCCAGCACCACCTCGCCCCAGTTGCCCTGCTGCTTGCTGTCCCCCTTGAGGGCGCGGGTCAGGGCCGCCGCCTCTTCCGTCATGCGGGCGTTGAGCTCGGCAAGGCGCTCCAGCTCGAACTTGAGGTTGTGGCGCTGGGCCGTCTCCTGGGCGTGGGTCTCTCCCACCTGACGGCGAAAGCCCTCGATCTGCTCCTTGAGCGGGGTTAGCAGCAGATCCAGGCTGTTTTGATTGAGTTCGCGGAAGTTACCCGAGTTTTGCTCGAAGATGCGGTTGGCAAGGTTTTCGAACTGCTGGCTGAGGCGTACCTCCGCCTGCTGCTGCAGCTGCAACTTCTCGGCACTGGCGAGGCGCTCGCTGCGCAGGGTGGCTTCGGCATCCTTGAGACGGGCGGTGAGCTTGAGCAAGAGGGTCTGCTGCTGCTCCAGCTTCTGCTGGACCAGCATCTTGTCGTCCTGCAGCTCGTCGCAGCGATCCTGCAGCACCTGATGACGCTCTTCGAGGAGCAGGGCCTCTTCCCGGGCACTGCGGCGCCCCGCCAGCCAGCCAAGCAGCAGGGCGAGCAGGGCCGCCAGCACGGCGGGCCACCAGGTCAGCAGCGGGCTCATCGGTCACCCCGTCTGGACAGGGTATGGAGGAACACCTCTGGCACGCTCGGCGTTGCGACCCGGCACATCATCGACGCCCCCGCTGGCGCAGGAAGAGTTCGAGGTAGCGGTTGAGCAGCAACCAGAGCAGCACGTAGATCAGATAGGCCGCCAGCACCACCCACTTGTGGCTGTTGACCCCGGTATCGAGTTCGCTGAACTCGATACCCTTGAGATGGCAGTAAGCCCACATCAGCAGGGGGAAGACATAGAGCAGAGAAGCACGCCACAGAAATAGCCACATGAGTTCATTCATCCCGCAAAAAGATCCGCCTAGCTTACACAAGGGCAACCCGGCTTGCGATCCTGCCCCGAGCTATTCTCTGGCTTGCCCGGTGAAAACTGGATAAAATTAACCCCTAATAGGTATAGGGGTGAGCATGACTCATTTTTTCTGTCGCTGGCTGGCACACGCATTGAGAGGCCCCCGCAGACCCAAGGTGGTTTGCCATGAGGCGCGCCCGCCCTGGGCCATCGAAGAGTCCCAGTTCCTCACCCTGTGCAAGCGCTGCGGGGCGTGCTTCAAGGCCTGCCCCAACGGCCTGCTCAAGCCCGCCGACCGGCCCGAGTACGCTGGCAGCCCCGTCGCCGGCACCCCGGTGCTGGATCTCGCCTGCGGCCAGTGCAGCTATTGCGGCAGCTGTGCCAGAGCCTGTCCCACCGGGGCGCTGGACCTGCGCCTCGGCCGCCAGGTGCAGACCCGGGTCAGGATAGAGGCGAGCTGTCAGGCCCGTCAGGGCTTCTATTGCCTGTTGTGCGAGGATGCCTGCCCCCTGCAGGCGATCAAGGTCAGCAACGGCGGGGTCAGCGTCAACATGGCGGCCTGCGATGGCTGCGGTGCCTGCGGCCTTGCCTGCCTGCACGGCGCCATCACGCTTGTCCCCCAGCCCTGAACCGATTTCCAAGCCAGATTGATGCAGACAGCAAAAAGGGGCCATCAGGCCCCTTTGTTCTGCCATCGCCCTCAGGCCATGGTCAGGATATTGTCCTGCTCGATGCCAAGCAGGTGGCAGAGCCGGGTCGGGTCCCGCACCGCATCGGCCAGGGTGTACTCCCCCAGCACCTCGAGGAAGGCGTTCATGGCACGGCGCAGAATGCCCTGGATGCGGCAGCCGCCGGAGAGGCGGCAGTTCTCGCGCTTGCAGTCCACCGGGCAGAGCACGTGTTCCATGTCCATCACCACATCCCGCAGGTTGATGGAGACGGCGGAACGACCGAGCCGGATACCCCCATGCTTGCCGCGCACCGTCTCGATGTAACCCTTGATGCCGAGCTGGTGCACTATCTTGACCACATGGTTGCGGGAGATGGCGAAGGTGTCGGCCACTTCCGTGATGGTCGACAGGCGATCACCGGGCTGGATCGCCAGGAAAGTCAGGGTACGCAGGGCGTAGTCGGTAAATCGTGTCAGTTGCATGGTCGCACTTGCCTCTTACTACAAGCCAGAAATCAGGACGACAGCCGATGGCCAAAGAGGGAAGACTGCACATGCTTTCGCACGGGGTTGCCGCTTCGACCGAGTCGTGGAGTGACAAGGTTAAGAGCAGCCCGGACGGGTGTCGATGAAGATGTACATAAATCGGCACTTTCTTTGATTGATCGCAAACTTGCCGGCTTGGCCCGGGGTTTTGGCCGTTTCCGGCGTCAACATGCCGGGGAGAGGAGGGTTATCGTCACCCCGGGCAGCCTGCCGTCAGAGGGGCTCAGTGAGGATGTTTCAGCCAGTTTTTCAGGGCCTGGGAGGGGATGGAACTCTCGGAGGCGACCGCGAAGGCGCCCCAGTCCACCGCGCACTGCAGGGCATCCCCCATCGCCATGCCTCGCGCCAGCCCGTGAATGAGGCCGCCGGCGAAAGCATCCCCCGCCCCCGTGGTGTCGACCACGGAGACGGGCCGCGCCGCCACCCGCACCTGCTCCTCACCGTGGATGGCCACGGCCCCCGCCTTGCCCTCGGTGAGCACCAGCCATTCGAGCTGCTCGCCGGCGAGTTGGCGGGCATGCTGCCAGGGGTCGCTCACCTCGCCGAGATCGGAGCGGGAGGCCACCAGCACGTGGCAGGGGCGACGCGCCTGCCCTCCCTTGGGGTACTGGGCCACCACGAAACTCTTGCCCAGCATCTGGCGCATGTAGCCGATGATGGCGGTGCCGGGATAGTTCACATAGAGGCAATCCACCCCCTCGCTCGGCAGATCCCCCGGCAGATCCGGGCGACGTGGACGGCGCAGTATGGTGCGCTCCCCGGTGGAATCCACCAGCACCAGCAGCTCCCCCGTCTCGCCGCCGAAACGCTCCACGTGGCTGCAGTCCAGGCCATAGGAGGCCGCCTGCTCCAGCAACCAGTCGCCGGTCTCGTCCAGCCCGATCCGGGAGGCGATGATCACCTCGTGCCCGGCCCAGACCAGCCCGATGCCGGTGTTGGCGGCACCGCCCCCGAGCCGGCGGCCCTGATCCACGTATTGCAACCGCGCCCCCGCCACCAGAGGCTCGGCCAGGGAGAGGACGTGATCACAGTTGAGATTGGCGAGCAGCAGAATGCGGGACATGGGAACCTCGACAGGGCGGGCAGGCGCCGGCACCCGAGGTGCCGGACAGACAACGGGAGAGCATTCAGTAGACGGGCAGTTCCACCCCGGCCAGCAGTTCGTCGATGCGCGCCTGGGTCGGCTGTTGCATCACGTTCTGGATCATCTCCTTGGTGAGATGAGGGGAGAAGGAGCTGATGAAGTCATACATGTAGTTCTGCAAGAGAATGCTCTTGCTGAAGCAGATCTGGGCCGGGCAGGGCTCGAACAGGTGCTCCAGGTTGATGGCCACGAGGCCGGGCGCGTCGTGGTCGTTGGCCACCAGGGAGGAGATGATGCCGATGCCAAAGCCCAACTCCACGTAGCGCTTGATGACGCCGGCATCCATCACCGTCATGTAGTAAGTGGGGGTGAGGCCGGCGGCCTGAAACACCTTGTCCTGCACCTGGCGCCCGGTGGCACCGCTCTCGTAGCTGAGGATGGGGTACTGGCAGAGCTGCTCCAGGGTCGGCTTCTTCACCTTGGCCAGGGGGTGATCCTGCGGCACCACCAGGGAGAGGGTCCAGAGGTAGGCGGGCAGCGCGATCAGCTCCTTGTCGAAGCCTATCTCGTGGGCCACGATGGAAAAATCCGAATATCCCTTGCTGATCTGCTCCTTGGTGGCGGACATCACGGGGTGCAGGTGGAACGAGATCTTGGGGTACTTCTTGGTGAAGTAGGTGACGCTTTTCGGCAACAGGTAACGGGCGATGGTGTGGGTGGTGTGGATGTTGAGGGTGCCCACGGTCGGATCCAGATACTCCCGGGAGATGGCCTTGATCTTGCTCTCGATGTTGAGCATGGCCTCGGCACACTTGATGATCTCCTCCCCCACCGGGGTGATCCGGTGCAGGTGCTTGCCGCGACGCTCGAAGATACGCACCCCCAGCTCGCTCTCCAGCAAGCCGATCTGCTTGCTCACCCCAGGCTGGCTGGTATAGAGCGCATCGGAGGCGACGGAGACGTTGAGATTGTGGTCCCGCACCGCGATCAGATACTTCAACTGCTGTAGTTTCAAGGTTGCACCCTCACAGGCTGGCGCGGCTGTCCTTGATGGACAAGGCCGCCAAAAATGGCGGCCAGTGTATCATCCGATACTGGGCATATCGCCGCTTGATCCTTCATTTTGCTACAAAATCTAGCATCAGCGCGACAGATATGACAAACGGCGGCTCAGTGTGCGGCAACCCCGACCGGCAGGATGCCGAGGAACTGCAGCAGCCACTGCATCATGGTGGCGGAGTCCACTTCCCCCTCCAGGGAGGAGAGGCTGCTCTGGTAGTGTGCATCGGGCAGCCGGTCCCGCCGCCGCTCGATCAGCGCACGGTTGTATTCCACCGAGAACTCCGGGTGGCCCTGAATGGCCACTATGTTGTCCCCCTGCAAAAACATGAAGTTGGGGCAGAAGTCATTGCCCGCCAGCAGGGTCGCCCCCGGCGGCAGCTGCTCCACCTGGTCCTGGTGGCTGGCCAGGATGCGGATGGTCTCGAGCCCCGGCGCCATCCAGGGTTTCACCGCCTGCATGGCGTGCACCGAGACACCCAGCCCCCACCCCTTGGTGGACTTCATCACCTCGCCCCCCAGGGCCTGGGCGATCACCTGGTGGCCGAAGCAGACCCCCGCCAGCTTGACGTTGGCATCGTGGGCCCGGCGGATCCACTCCCGCAGCGCCAAGATCCAGGGCACGTCGCTGTAGGCGTCGTGGCGAGAGCCGGTGATCAGCCAGGCATCGCACTCGGTCAGGTCATCAGGCAGCTCGCCGTCGAGCGCCGACCAGACCCGGAATTCCAGTTCCGGCGCCAGCGCCCGGAAACCCTTGATAAACATCTCGGAGTAAACGGGGCCGAAATCCCCCACCAAATCGGGGTCCAGCCGGTCACAATCGAGAATACCCAGTCGCATCTGTCACTCCTTCACAGGGATAGCGGGCACGCCGGCGGATCCCTTCCGCCGGGCCATGTCCGGGCTAGCTGCTGCATGTTGATCATTTCATGGTCGGCATGGAGAACTCGGCGCCGGCGCGCAGGCTCTGGGGCCAGCGTGCAGTCACCGTCTTCATCCGGGTGTAGAAGCGCACCCCATCCGGCCCGTGCATGTTGAGCGGCCCGAAGATGGACCGCTTCCAGCCACCGAAGCTGTGAAACGCCATGGGCACCGGAATGGGAACGTTCACCCCTACCATACCGACCTGAACCCGTGTGGTGAAGTCCCTTGCGGTATCCCCGTCGCAGGTGAAGATGGCGGTACCGTTGCCGTACTCGTGTTCGTTGATGAGGCGCAGTGCCGTCTCGTAGTCCGGCGCCCGCACGATGGCGAGCACGGGGCCGAAGATCTCCTCCCGATAGATGCGCATCTCGGGCGCCACCCGATCGAACAGGCTGCCGCCGATAAAGTAGCCCTCACCGTGACTCACCCCACGGCCATCTACCACCAGCTCGGCCCCCTCGGCCACTCCCTGATCCACATAACCGCGCACCTTGGCCAGGTGCTCGCGGCTGATGAGGGGCCCCATCTCGTTCTCCGGACTCTGGCCAAGGCCCGGCCCGACCCGCAGGGCCGCCACCAGAGGCGACAGCTTCGCGACCAGGGCGTCGGCAGTCTCGTCACCCACCACCACGGCCACCGAGATCGCCATGCAGCGCTCGCCGGCGGCGCCATAGGCCGCCCCCATCAGGGCGGAGACCGCCTGATCGAGATCCGCATCCGGCATCACCACCATGTGGTTCTTGGCACCGCCCAGGGCCTGCACCCGCTTGCCGTGAGCCGAGGCGGTGGCATAGATGTACTGGGCGATGGGGGTGGAGCCCACGAAGGAGACAGCCCCGACCCGCGGGTCGGTGAGCAGCACGTCCACCACCTCCTTGTCGCCGTTGATCACGTTGAGCACCCCGTCCGGCAGGCCCGCCTGCTTGAGCAGTTCTGCCATGCGCAGAGAGAGGGAGGGATCCTTCTCCGAGGGCTTGAGGATGAAGGTATTGCCGCAGGCCAGCGCCACCGGGAACATCCAGAGCGGCACCATGGCCGGGAAGTTGAACGGCGTGATGCCAGCGCACACCCCCACCGGCTGCATCATGGAGTGGCTGTCCACCCCGCGGCCCACGTTGAGGGAGTGCTCCCCCTTGAGCAGATGGGGAATGCCGCAGGCAAACTCCACCACCTCGAGGCCCCGGGTCAGCTCACCCTGGGCGTCGGAGAAGACCTTGCCGTGCTCGCGGCTGATGAGCTGGGCCAGCTCGTCCCTGTGCTGCTCCATCAGCTCCTTGAAGCGGAACAGCACCCGGGCGCGCACCAGGGGCGGGGTCTGGGACCAGTCGGCAAAGGCACGTTCGGCACTGGCGATCGCCTCGGCACACTCGGCGGCAGTGGAGAGGACGACGGAGCCCTGCTGCTGACCGGTGGCCGGGTTGAAGATGGCGCCGAAACGTTCGCTGCGACTCTCGGTCGTCTCGCCGTCAATGAAGTTGTCGATCCTGTAACTCATAAATCCTCCGTGATGGGTCATCCGTCCTCCCCTCGCCGCGTCGGGGGCGGCACAGGGAGATGGCGCCCGGGGCGGGCACCATCCAGTGCGATAAAGGGGTCAGTCCTGGGCCTGCAGGGCGTCCTGCAGCAGGGTGAAGAGATCGTCGATCTGGCTGCGTTCGATGATGAGGGGTGGCGACAGGGCGATGATGTCGCCGGTCACCCGGATCAGCGCCCCCTTCTCGAAGCAGCGCACGAACACCTCGTAGGCGCGCTTGCCCGGTGCATCGGGCATGGGCTCCAGTTCGATGCCCGCCACCAGGCCGTAGTTGCGCACGTCCTTCACGTGCTTGCAGCCCTTCAGCGAGTGGGCAGCCTCTTCCCAGTAACCCGCCAGATCGGCGGCGCGGCTCAGCAGGTTCTCGTTGCGATAGATCTCGAGGGTCGCCAGACCCGCCGCTGCGGCCACCGGGTGGCCCGAGTAGGTGTAGCCGTGGAACAGCTCGATGGCTCCCTTGCCCGCCGCCATCATGTCGTCATAGATGTGGTTCTGTACCAGCACGGCGCCCATGGGGATGGCCCCGTTGGTGAGCCCCTTGGCACAGGTGATCATGTCGGGGATGACGTCGAACTCCTGGGCGGCGAAGGGAGAGCCGAGGCGACCGAAACCGGTGATCACCTCGTCGAAGATGAGCAGGATGCCGTGCTTGGTGCAGATATCCCGCAGCCGCTTGAGGTAGCCCTTGGGCGGCATGATGACGCCCGTGCTGCCGGCGATGGGCTCGACGATCACCGCCGCGATGTTGCTGGCGTCGTGCAGGAAGACGATCTTCTCCAGCTCGTCAGCCAGGCTGAGATCTTCCTCCGGCAGCCCCTTGGTGAAGGCATTCCTGGCGATGTTGAGGGTGTGGGGCAGATGATCCACCCCGGTCAGCAGGGAGCCGAACCACTTGCGGTTGCCGGGGATGCCGCCCACAGAGATGCCACCGAAGCCGACACCATGGTAGCCTCGCTCGCGGCCAATCAGCCGGGTGCGGGTACCCTGGCCACGAGCTCGCTGCCAGGCCAGCGCAATCTTGAGTGCCGTGTCCACGGACTCCGAACCTGAGTTGGTATAGAAGACGTGGCCGAAGCCCCTGGGGGCGATCTCCACCAGCTGGTTGGCCAGTTCGAACGGCAGGGGGTGACCCATCTGGAACGTTGGGGCAAAATCGAGGTGGGAGATCTGCTGGGAGACCGCCTCGGCAATCTCGCGCCGACCATGGCCCGCGTTGCAACACCAGAGGCCCGCAGTGCCATCCAGTATCTTGCGGCCATCCTCTGAGTGATAATACATCCCTTCTGCCGACTTCAGGATGCGCGGCGCCGCCTTGAACTGCTGGTTGGCGGTAAAGGGCATCCAGAAGGCGGACATGTCGGGGGTATTGATGTCGCTGACAGGTTTCATGGTCACCTCATCCTTAAGGCGTTTAGTAACACCCGGCTCTTGCCTATTAAATTAAACACCTGAATCCATAAAAAAGGGCTTTTATCGCCCCGCTTGGTGTCACCCCTCAGGGGTGGTATAAGATATTTAACACAATTTTAATAATAGTAAACAGTCAAGGAGTGTCTATCGATGGATATCGGTCACCGCCTCAAGGCGGTTCGCACCAAGGCGGCCCTTTCCCAGCGCGAGCTGGCCAAACGCTCCGGTGTGACCAACGGCTTTATCTCCCAGATCGAAAAGAATCAGGTGAGCCCCTCTGTGGCCTCCCTGCGCAAGGTGCTGGAAGGCATCCCCATGTCCCTGGCCAGTTTCTTCACCGACGAGACGGAGATGGATTCCGAGGTGATCTTCCGTGCGGACGACATGCCGGATCTCGGCACTCACCCCATCAGCTACCGCCTGGTGGGCCACAGCCGCGCCAACCGGGCCATCGGCATGATGCAGGAGATCCTGCCCCCGGGCGCCGACACCGGCGACGACATGCTGAGTCACGAAGGGGAAGAGTGCGGCATCATCATCCGGGGCGAGGTGGAGGTGACCGTCGGCGAGCAGGTCTATCTGCTGACGCCGGGGGACGGCTACTACTTCGACAGCCGCACCCCGCACCGCTTTCGCAACGTGGGGGAGCAGGAGTGCGTGCTCATCTCCGCCAACACCCCCGCCAGCTTCTAAGAACAACCTGCTGAGCCCGCTAACCCGGGGAGTGCCAACTCCCTGACGGCGCGGCTAAAACCGGGGCCCATACCGCCATTAACGGGAGCCATGCTCGCGTTCCGTCACTGCGACCGAAGCGGTCGCCAGCGGTGATGACAGGGGGCAGTGTTTAACGAATTGTTACAAGATGGATTTACAAGCGGCAGGATGTTTAGCATATTGATACGCGGGAACTGACTTAAGACCGGTTCAAGGAGTGAACATGAGTGACCTGACCCTGGCCCAGTGGCAACACAAGGCCGCCCATCTGACCCTGCCTTCGCAGGCCTTTATCGACGGCAGTTATCGGGACGCCATCAATGGCGCCACCTTCGACTGCATCAACCCGGCCAACGGCCAGCTGCTGACCCGGGTCGCCTCCTGCGACGCCGACGATGCCGAGCTGGCGGTCCAGGCGGCCCGCGCCGCCTTCAACGACAAGCGCTGGTGCGGCCTCTCCCCCAAGCAGCGCAAGCTGACCCTGCAGCGTTTCGCCGAGCTGATGCGCCTCAATCTGGTGGAGCTGGCGTTGCTGGAGTCCCTGGACATGGGCAAGCCCATCGGTGACGCCATGGGGTATGACGCCCCCGCCGCCGCCAACTGCATCGCCTGGAACGCCGAGGCCATCGACAAGATCTACGATCAGGTCGCCCCTGTGGAGGAAGCCGCCCTGGCCCTGGTGACCCGGGAGCCCCTTGGCGTCGTGGCCGCCATCGTGCCCTGGAACTTCCCGCTGGTGATGGCCTGCTGGAAGCTGGGCCCGGCGCTCGCCACCGGCAACTCGGTGATCCTGAAACCTTCCGAGAAGTCCCCCCTCACCGCCCTGCGCATCGCGGGTCTGGCGAAAGAGGCGGGCATTCCGGACGGTGTCTTCAACGTGCTGCCCGGCTTCGGCCACACCGTTGGCGAGGCGCTGGCCATGCACATGGACGTGGACTGCATCACCTTCACCGGCTCCACCAAGATCGGCAAACACCTGGTGCAGTGCTCCGGGAAGTCGAACCTCAAGCGCGCCTTCATGGAGTGTGGTGGCAAGAGCCCCAACGTCGTACTGGCGGACGCGCCGGACCTGGATGCCGCCGCCAGAAGCGCCGTGGGCGCCATCTTCTACAACCAGGGGGAAGTGTGCACCGCCGCCTCCCGCCTGCTGGTGCAAAACAGCATCAAGCCGCAGTTCATGGAGCGGCTGCTGGCCCATGCCCGCGAGTGGGTCTCGGCCAACCCCCTGGATCCCTCCACCCGCATCGGCGCCATGGTGGACAGCATCCAGATGGAGCAGGTGCTCAACTACATCAATATCGGCCAGCAGGAAGGTGCCAAGCTGCTGCTGGGGGGCAAGCGCACCCAGACCGAGAGCGGCGGTTTCTACATCGAGCCCACCATCTTCGACGACGTAACCCCGGAGATGCGCATCTTCCGGGAGGAGATCTTCGGCCCCGTGCTGGCGGTGACCGGCTTCGACACCCTGGAAGAGGCCATTGCGCTGGGCAACGACACCGACTACGGTCTGGCGGCGGCGATCTGGACGGCGGATCTCAACAAGGCGGTCAAGGGCTCCCGCGCCCTGCGCGCCGGCACCGTCTTCGTCAACAACTGGGACGGGGGCGACATGACCATGCCGTTCGGCGGCTTCAAGCAGTCCGGCAACGGCCGCGACAAGTCCCTGCACGCGCTGGAGAAGTACACCGAGCTGAAAAGCACCTGGATCCAGCTCGAATAACGTCGTAAATGACGCTTGCCGACAAGAAAGGGGGAGAAATCCCCCTTTCTCGTTTTTACGCTTTTATCCACGCGCCCAATCGATATAATCGTCAAATAGCAAGCCATTAAATTTAAAGATAAAAATGCTGTTTTTTCTGGGAAGTGTACTGTTTCTGGTCGTAGGGTTGCCGCTGCTGTTCTTCATCCTGGGACAGGGTGAGGCCTATGTGACCTGGGGCCCCTGGATCTCCGCCATCGCGCTCATGCTGTGGCTGCTGCTGGATGTGGAGAAGATACGCCGCGGGGGCGGCCGCTGACCCCGTTTCTGCTGCCAAAGCCCCATCGGACCCATTTATTGTCTTCTTTCCCCTCAAAAGGATCGCTACACTGACTTTTTGCGATGTTCCCCGACATCCGCTCTCCAGTGAAGGCTATCCATATGCAACAACACGTTCAGCGCCAGGGCGTCCTCTATGCCCTCGGCGCCTATACCCTTTGGGGCCTGGCCCCCATCTACTTCAAGTCCCTGTCCGCCGTGCCGGCCGCCGAGATCCTGACTCACCGCATGATCTGGTCCTGCGCCCTGCTGATGGTGCTGGTCCTGCTCGGTCGCCAGTGGCACAAGGTGCAGGCGGTGCTGCGCCAGCCCAGGGTACTGCTCACCCTGGCCTTTACCTCGGTCACCGTCGGCGGCAACTGGCTGCTGTTCATCTGGGCCATCAACAACGGCCACATGCTGGATGCCAGCCTCGGTTACTACATCAACCCCCTGTTCAACGTGCTGCTCGGCATGGTGTTTCTGAGCGAGAAGCTGCGTCGGCTGCAGTGGTGGGCGGTCGGGCTCGCCTTTGTCGGTGTCGCCGTCCAGCTCATCGCATTCGGCTCCCTGCCCTGGATCGCCCTGGTGCTGGCCTCGAGCTTTGCCATCTATGGCCTCATTCGCAAGAAGCTGGCGCTGGATGCCCTCACCGGCCTGCTCATCGAGACCCTGATCATGCTACCGCCGGCCGCCTTCTACCTGTGGGGCATCGCCGACAGCCCCACCAGCCACCTCACCCAGAATGACTGGCACCTGAACCTGCTGCTCATCGCCGCCGGGGCCGTCACCACGGCGCCCCTGCTCTGCTTCACCGCCGCAGCCACCCGGCTCAAGCTCTCCACCCTGGGCTTCTTCCAGTACATAGGCCCCAGCCTGATGTTCATCCTGGCGGTGACCCTGTATGGCGAGGCGCTGGCGCTGGACAAGATGATCACCTTCGGCTGCATCTGGAGCGCTCTGGTACTGTTCAGCCTGGACGGTCTGCGCAGCGGCAAGCGGCGCCAGGAGGCCGGCTGAAGCGCCGGCGCAATAATCTACAAGCCAAGGGGCGGCTTTCGGGGTATCTATAGGGGATGAACGCACCCCAATCCCGCATCCACTACTGGCAATCCCGGCTGTTGCCGGGGGTTGAACTCTCCCACTCCCACCACAGGGAGTTCAGCTATGGCCGCCACGTGCACCTGGACTACCATATCGGTCTGGTGCAGCAGGGCGGCCAGAAGTTCATCCACAAGGGCAGCAGCCACAATCTGGTGCGGGGCGAACTCTCCACCGTCAATCCGGACGAGATGCACGACGGCCTGAGCCTGTTGCCGGAAGGGTACGAGGTGCGGGTGTTCGCCATCGCCCCGGAGCAGCTGGCCCGCTGGCTGCCGGAGCACCCGGAGCCCTTCTTCGACAAGGGGCTGCAGAGTCGCCCCGACCTCTATCAGGGCTTCGCCCGCCTGCACATGTACCTGGATCAATCAAACCCCGACGGCCTGCTGGCGGAGAGCCAGCTGCTGGCCCTGCTCGGCGAGCTCTTCCGGCTCGCCCCCGAGCGCCACGCCCTGGCGGATCCCCAGCTCAGATACCTGCGCGACCATCTGATGGCCCGGCTGGACGAGCGCCACAGTCTGGAAGACCTGGCCGCCCTGTTCGGACTGGATCGCTTCGCCTTCCTGCGTCAGTTCAAGAAGAAGACCGGCATGACCCCCTACGCCTGGCTCAAGCGCCTGCGCCTCGAGCAGGGCAAGCGCCTGCTCGGCAGCGGTCTGCCGGTGACCGAGGTGGCGCTCGCCGTCGGTTTCTTCGATCAGAGCCACTTCCACCACGGTTTTCGTCAGGCCTTCGGGCTCACCCCGGCGGAGTACCGCCAGCAGATGCTGCCCGCCTGATCGTCGTCGCTGCAATCTTTTACAATCCAGCGCCCCCCGTCCTGCCCCATGCTGTCACCTCCATACCGCTGTCGGAGGTCTTTTATGTTCACCAACCTGTTTCTGACCCTGGGTCTCGTCCACCTCGTCGCCCTGGCGAGCCCGGGCCCGGATTTCGCGCTCATCCTGCGCACCAGCCTGCACAGACCCACCGCCCTCGGGGCGGCCCTGGGCATCGCCCTCGCCATCCTGCTGCACGCCACCCTGAGCCTGACCGGCATCAGCCTGCTGATCGCGAGCCAACCCTGGCTCTTTCTCGCGGTGAAGGTGGTGGGCGCCCTCTATCTGGGCTGGCTCGGCTGGGGAGCGCTGAAGGCGGCCTGGCAGGGGTCGGGGGATGCCGTGCTGCAGGCGGGCAACGAGCGACCGGGCTGGCGCAAGGGGGTGAGACGGGGGCTGGCCACCAACCTGCTCAACCCCAAGGCGCTGCTGTTCTTCATGGGGCTGCTGGCCGCCATGGTGACGCCCCAGGTGGATGGCCTGACCCGGGGCCTGCTGATCCTGGAGCTGTTCCTGATCTCCCTCCTCTGGTTCGGCGCCCTGGCCTGGAGCCTCTCCACCGTCCGGGCCCAGCGCCTGCTCGGCCGCATCCAGCGCCCCCTCAACCTGGTCACCGGCCTCTTGTTCGGCGCGGTCAGCCTCTCCATCCTGATGGAGCTGCAGGCGCACTGGCTGGGATTGGTGTAGTGGGTGGGATTGGTGTAGAGGGGCAGAGGGGAACCCGTCGGGCTGGCACCCTACTGCCAAGGCACTGTGGGGAAAACCCCGGGCGCTACTCCCCGCGCCGGGTCCCCTTGCGCAGGTAGACGTACCCCTCCCCCGGGCTGCCCCAGCGCTGGCGGGCACCGTTGTCATAGGCCCGATCCAGCAGCCTGACGCTGTCCGGCCCGATCCAGAGGTACTGCACCAGGGTGGTGGCGCCGCCAAAGTCGGTGGCACAGCGGCCAACCCGGCTACTCCCCCTGTATTCCCCGCCCGGCTCCCGGGTCAGCCAGATCTCGCACCCCTCCCGCAGGGAGAGTTGCTGGGGGGTGAGGGAGTCGAGCAGTTCGGGCCGGCGCCAGGCACCGGCGAAGTCGGTGGCCCTCGGCATGGTCAGCTCGGCCATCAGAATGCGGCCATCGGGCAAGGGGGAGAAACGGTAGATGCGCTGGCGAAACGGTCGCTGCGCCCGCTCGGTCAGAAACTGCTCCGCATAGACCCAGCGAAAGGGGCTCTCCCCGGGCCAGATCTCCACCAGCCGCAGCTCGGCGCTGGTGAAGCGCTTGTCATAACCGGCTTGCTCCTGGCTGGAAAATTCCCCCGCGAACCAGGAGAGCAACGGCTCCATCCTGGCCTGTGTCGGGGAGAGGCTGGCCGGAACGGCCACGAAGGGAACGGGCGCCGCCCAGATCAGGCCGGCGTAAAACAGCCCCAGCAGGGCCGCCATCAGCTGTGTCATCGAATCCTTCCGAGTCGCGTCCATGGCGGCGATTATATGAGCGAACGGTGACAATAACCGCTAACTTGATCAACTCCTCGCCAATCCATCGCAAAATCATTCTGTTAGCGAAGAAACCGGTCGCGGGGACCAGACGCGCCCATGACCCCTTCGCCTCCCGGCGCCCCTCTGCCGTGGCCGTTTTCCCGCTGCCTTGACCCCGTCCGGGGGCCGACCCATGCTCATGATCTGACGGACAGTGCCGGGCAATCCCTATGAACCAATCCCGCTTTTCCCCCCTGGATCCCATCTCGCGCTACGCCGAGATCCTGTTCGGCCTGCTGATGGTGCTGACCTTCACCGGCGGCTTCAACGCCCTGGAGGCGGGGCGGGCCGAGGTGCGGGATCTGCTGATCGCCGGCATCGGCTGCAACATCGCCTGGGGCATGATCGATGCCATCGTCTACCTCATCACCACACTGGTCGAGCGCGGCCACGCCCAGCGCTTGCTGCAACGGCTCAACCAGCTGCCCGCGGGGGATGACAGGGGCACGGCGGCCCTGCGAGACGCCCTGCCCCCCCTGCTCGCGGCGATCTGCCGCGACGACGAGATCGCCGACTGGCAGGCGCGCCTGCGCCAGCGTCCCGAACTGATCCAGGGATCCCTCTTTCGCCTGAACGATCTCCTCAACAGCCTGGGGGTCTTCTTCATGGTGTTCCTCTCCACCTTCCCCGTGCTGCTGCCCTTCCTCTTCCTGACGGAGCCGGTGCCGGCCCTACGCCTCTCCCACGCCATCGCCCTGGCCATGCTGATGGGCATTGGATACGGCCTGGCCCGCTATGCCGGCTCGCGGCGTTCCTGGCTTATCGGTGTGATCTTCGCCGCCGCCGGGGTCGCCATCGTGATGGCCACCATCGCCCTCGGCGGCTGACGAGTAAAACGACGACAGGGGAGGCAGCTGCCTCCCGCGCTTTTCCCCTCCTACCGGGATCGGCCCGGCGGTGACGACTATCCTTGGCTCCAACACCAACGAGAAGGAACTCCTCATGAGCACAGGCACTGTGACACTCCACCGCGTCCTCAAGGCGCCGCCCCTGCGGGTCTATCGCGCCTTTATCGAAGGGGAGGCCCTTGCCAAGTGGCTGCCGCCCCACGGCTACACCTGCCGGGTGGAATCCCTGGAGGCCCGGGTCGGCGGCAGCTTCCGGATGGCGTTCACCCACTTTGGCAGCGGCCACAGCCACGCCTTCGGCGGCGAATACCTGGCGCTGGAGCCGGGCAGCCTCATCCGCTACACCGACCGCTTCGACGATCCCAACCTGCCGGGGGAGATGCGAGTCACCATCACCCTGACCCAGGTGCTGTGCGGCACCGACCTTGCCATCGAACAGGCGGGGATCCCCGAGCAGATCCCGGTGGCCATGTGCTACCTCGGCTGGCAGGAGTCCCTCCTCCAGCTCGCCGCCCTGGTGGAGCCCGAGATCCCGAACGAATAACCCGCAGTCCTCGCCAGCCCCAAAAAAGAGAGCCTGCCACTGTGGCAGGCTCTCTTTTTTGGGCAGAAAGCGATTTACGACCTATCCCCATAGGGATGATTGTCGAAGGCAGTGTGGACACCGCCAGCGCGCAGCAACCGCCGCGTACTGGAGCACGTGAGGATGTCGAGCACGGCCCGGGTTCAACATGGCGAGTCAAATAGCCTGATTGGATGGGTTCTTATTGCAGGTTCAGGCCGCCCAGGTAGTCGCGCTTGCCGAGTTCTACCCCGGCCTGGCGCAGCAGGGCATAGGTCATGGTCAGGTGGAAGTAGAAGTTCGGGATGCCGTACTCGTGCACGCAGGTGTGACCGTCCATCCCCTTGCCACCGGCCCAGTAGGGGGTGTAGTGACCGCTCGCATACTGGCTGAAGTCGGCGTCCAGCTTGCTTTGCAGATAGGCGATGGTCTTGGCCACGTGGGCGCGCAGATCCGCCATGGTCTTGGGATCGTCCCCCAGCACCGGCGGCTCGCTCAGGCTGGCGGTGGCCACCAGGGCGCGGGCGCTGTCGCAGCAGATCAGCACCTGCTTGGAGAAGGGCAGCATGTCCACGATCAGGCGCTCATTGAAGAAGTTCTCCACATTGAACTGCTTCGCCTCGGCGTGGGCTTCGGCCTTGGCCAGGCACTGGTCGAGGTTGGTCAGCATCTTGATAAACTGGGCAGCAATCTCACGATTCATAATGCACTCTCGGTTGGTTGAAGGCGGATAAACGAGCGGCCTCCACTATAGCGCATCCCTTTTGCAGTTCGAGCCCGTGGCCGCAAAAAGCGGGCATGAGTTGCGACAGGAGATGGCTGGCGACACGAAACGGATGCGCCCCCTGTGCGCCTCCCCCTGACCCTTCTGCGCCCTTTTTTGATCTGTGACAGGCATCGCATTTTTCAGGGGAGTAGTCTGGGGCCGTTGCTCCCGGCACGGGCCGGGACACCCACCCGAAAGGAGAATGCCATGAAGATCTATGATCGGAACCGCAATGTGCTGACCCTGGGCCAGCGCGTGATGATCGCCGCCACCGGCGCCGTCGACACCCTGAAGGAGGCCCACACCGACCACCTGAGCCCCTACGAGGCGGAGCACGAGAAGTGCGTGCTGCTGACCAACACCCGAGAGCGTTACGCGCCCATCGAGTTGATTAGACTAGGCTGATCCCTTTCCCTGTCACCCTACTCTTTACAATTCACCCGGCCGCCGCGTCCCATCTGGCGGCCGGGTTTCTGATTTCTCCTCTTCATCCCACCAAATGCCGAAAAATTGAACCGGGTCACACCCCGACCGATTTGAGCGATTGTCAGCCAGCGCAGGCTCATGCGAACCTTTAAATCCCGTTAACTCACTAAAAAATAACGACTATGTTCAGGCAAATAATGATGAGTGCCGCCCTGCTGTCGGCGGCGCTGCTTTCCGGTTGTGCTTCCGTACCCATGGCCGATGCCACCGCAGACGCGCAGGCCAAGCAGTTTGTGGCGCCCAAGGATGCGGCCAACCTCTATATCTATCGCAATGAAACCTTCGGTGCCGCCGTCAAGATGCCGCTGCTGGTGGATGGCATGGCGGTCGGCGACACCGTGGCCCACACCTATATCCTCAAGCAGGTGACGCCGGGCAGCCACACCATCACCTCCAAGTCGGAGAACGATGCCACCCTGACCCTCAGCACCGAGGCGGGCAAAAACTACTACGTCTGGCAGGAGGTCAAGATGGGCCTGCTGATGGCCCGTTCCAAGCTGAGTCAGGTCAGTGAAGAGGAAGGCAAGCAAGGGGTGATGGAGAGCAAGTTGGTGAAGTGATCTGATGCCTTCATCAAAAACACTACGTAGTCTCATTGGTTACACCTCTGTCAGAAAGGTTAGGGCCTCAGATTTTATTTAACTCGGGTATGGCGTTATGAAAAAAAGTCTAGAGAGCAAACTATCTGAATTCGAAATGAGCAAAGAAGATATAGATTATTGCGTAGATCTTTATAGAAATCTTCCAAATGGAGTTTTAGATAAATCTTTCATAGAAAAAATAACTACCAATGATTTAGATTCATTGAGTCATCGGCTATCAGAACTATTTGTATCTAATCTTTTTCATGAGAAATATCAGAGCTTACTATCAGGGTTAGATAATGGACCTGACTTGATATTAAATATTGGCAGTAGGCGAGTTAATATAGAGATTATAACTCCATGTCTCGTGGAAAATACCAAATCGAATATTGCGGTATTTGAAAATGGAAATGAAATAAAAAGCAAGCCTATAGATGTTGTTGAAATAAACAGCTTTAAACTTAGAATATCATCCTCATTTAGGACTAAGTTGTCTCAGTTTGAGAAATGGAAAGTGAAAAATATAGTTTCTAGTGATGATATTAATTTGATACTCATTAACATCGGCTTTATGGAAAATATTTTACATGGAAATATAGAAGAGCTCAGGCACGTATTTTATAAAGAAACAACGATTGTTTTACATAGAGATGAGCAGGGGGTACATGTAGAATTTGTTGAGTTTGACACTCATGCAAAAAAACAGAGTCATGGAGATGAAGAAGAGAAACTACTTACACAAAGCTATTTTGAAAGCAATCAGTTTGAAACTGACATTATATCTGGCGTCATTATCACAGACATTAACAATCTAATCAACAAGCGAACCTATGGGTATAACGGAATAATTTTTAAGAACTCTTGCAACACTGACTCAACAGATGCCATTCTTGATAGCTTGAACTTACCATTCAAGATTTATGAACACCCAGATAAATACTTTATGGAGCAAATTAAAAATAATAGTGGAATGTTGGGTTGGAAATAATTTTATTTATCTTCTCTAAGTTGGTGAGAGATGAAAGTATGTCAACTCTAAGCCAAGTGGGGCAGGTGACACAAGTGGGTGGAGAGTAAACTGGCTAAGTTAGCGGACATTATCACCTAAAAAAGGCGTGGCCTAATCAGCAACGCCTTAACAATAAATGGGGTTTTCATGTTCCTAGTAACTAGTTTGCTTCAGTTTCTGGCCTTACCCAACCAAAACTAGTGAAAAGATCAAAAATTCGCGTATACGATCGTGTCTGACGTAATTCAGTGCAGCGCACATAGAATCGAGTCATTGATTCTCTTGCTGGCCTATTCTCAGGTGCTATATTTTGCAATGCTACTAATAGTAATGATGGTGTTTCTGATGCATCCCAGTTCTGCCCATTTGATAAAACAGCGTCTAGTAATGAATTAACTTGATTGCTATTCATTCGCTCGGCAAATGGTAACACTAGTTGTCTGAAATTATCCTCAGAACCACGAAAGCTTCCCGACTCACGATATATTTCTATCCCACGTTCCCATAGCTCAGGAATGGTCGTTTGAGATATTGCTCTCAATACAGATGGTGTATCTAGTCCAGCAATCACTCTTAAGATTGCATTGCGGAGTTGTGGAACCATAACACCTCTCAACACTCTATAATCAGTTATTTCAAGAGGGTTTATATTGTTTGCAGTCTCTTGAAGTGCAATCTTGGTAGGTTCTTGTAATTGTTCGAAAAATGCAGGAAAATTAGCAAGAAAAGCTATTGTTCTAATTCGATGTTCAGGGCCGGCATTGTCAAGCAGTCTTATTACAGAGGTTTCAACATCGCGCCATGTTTCTGAACTACGATCCCGTACAGCAACGAGAGAAGATATAATCTTTCCATTATGCGCTTCCCATTCAGAAGGAATGGCTTTAATTAATGACTTGGCCAGAATTATTCCAAAATTAGAAATGTTCGCTGTTCTTACACGTTGAAGATATCTTTGCTCAACGTAATCTACAATCTGTTCGTGCTTTGTCGGGAATCCAACTGATTGAACATCGACATTAAATAATTCGAATATCGCTCTTCCCTGTCTAGGCTCGCATGCCAATACAAGGCCGACTACATTTTTAAGATGAAGTCTAACTAATTCGGCTGATGGTTCAAAAAGTTCTGCTTCTGCAGAGTAAGCAGGATGGGCACATAGGTGCCTATCTTCACGTAGGCGAGACAGTTGTCTGAAGTCCATCGTGTTCAGTATCTGAGTTGTATTTGTTGCATGACTAAGAATGTCTTTTTCTAACTCTAAAAGCTTCTTTAAATCCTGATTAACATTGGCATTATCCCATGTTTGGATAAAAGTAGCTGCCGAGTTCTCACCATTAGCGCTCAACTCACGATACTTTGCGATAAGGTCATATACCAATGCAACCCACGCAGAGGTTAGAGATGCACGTAGTGCTCCAGCCTTATATGATCTAATTGAATCTAGAAAGTATTTTTTGATGCTGGGTTGCGAATCGTTGAAGTCAAAATATCGATATCAATAAAGCTAGAATCCATTTTGATACATTTCCTCTTAAGTTTTTCACAGCATATCATTTGAAGTTACAAACTTCTTTCTAAAATCCATCATGCTTTTTATTCTCATCAGAGTGCAGAAATTAGTAGATAAGCATAATCATACGGTTGCTCCATGAAGGCTACCGTAATGACCTATATAGAGACCAACCCGACCTAAGCCGGGTTGATTGCGTCAAAAAGCGGAAGAAATCAGAGCACCTCAAGGCGGGCATACGCCGTCACCAGCCACTTGGCGCCGACGTCATCGAACTGGATCTGTACCCGGCTCTGCTGGCCGACCCCTTCGAAGTTGAGCACTATCCCCTCCCCGAATTTCGGATGGAGCACCCGCTGGCCGAGCTTGATGCCGCTGGCGTCGAAGCTCTGCTGCACCTCGTTCTGGCTGAAGCGGCCGTACTGGGTGGGGCGGCTGACCTGAGTGCGCAGCCGGATCTCTTCCAGACACTCGGCGGGCATCTCGCGGATAAAGCGACTCGGCTTGTGGAACATCTCGCGGCCGTAGATGCGGCGGCTCTCGGCATAACAGATGTAGAGCTTCTCCATGGCGCGGGTCATGCCCACGTAACAGAGGCGCCGCTCCTCCTCGAGCCGCCCCGACTCCTCGGTGGATTGCTGGCTGGGGAACATCCCCTCTTCGACGCCGACCAGCAGCACCAGGGGATATTCCAGCCCCTTGGCGCTGTGCAAGGTCATCAGCTGCACCGCATCGGCATATTCGTCCGCCTGATTCTCACCGGATTCCAGCGCCGCGTGGGCGAGGAAGGCGGAGAGATCGCTCATGTCTTCCAGCTCGTCAGGACGCTGGTACTGACGGCAGGCGGTGACCAGTTCGTCCAGGTTTTCTACCCGCGCCTGGGACTTCTCGCCCTTCTCCGCCAGATACATGGCCTTGAGGCCGGAGTGCTGGATGGCAATGTCCGCCTGCTGGTGCAGCGGCAGCAGGGAGACCTGCTCCTCCAGCGCGTCGATCAGCTCGACAAAGCCGCGCACCGCGTTGCCGGCGCGGCCGGTCAGCACCTTGTCATTGAGCAACGCCTTGGCGGACTGCCACAGGTTCTGGCCCTGATCGCGAGCGTTATTGCGCAAGATCTCCAGGGTGCGATCGCCGATGCCGCGGGTCGGCGTGTTGACCACCCGCTCGAAGCTGGCGTCGTCGCCACGGTTGTTGATAAGGCGCAAATAGGCCATGGCGTCCTTGATCTCCTGGCGCTCGAAGAAGCGCAGGCCGCCGTAGATGCGGTACGGCATGGCGTCCTGCATCAGCGCCTCTTCCAGCACCCGTGACTGGGCGTTGGAGCGATAGAGGATGGCGCAGTCGGCGAGCAGACCCCCCTTCTCTTTCCAATCCTTGAGACGGCCGACCACGAAGCGGGCTTCGTCCACCTCGTTGAAGGCGGCGTAGAGCGAAATCGGCTCCCCCTCGGCCCCCTCGGTCCACAGCTCCTTGCCGAGGCGCTCGGCGTTGTTAGCGATGACGCTGTTGGCGGCCTTGAGGATATTGGCGGTGGAGCGGTAGTTCTGCTCGAGGCGGATGGTCTGCGCCCCCTCATAGTCGGTCAGGAAGCGCTGGATGTTCTCTATCTTTGCGCCGCGCCAGCCGTAGATGGACTGGTCATCGTCGCCGACGATCATCACCTTGCCGGTGTCGCCGGCCAGCATCCGCAGCCAAGCGTACTGGATGCCGTTGGTATCCTGGAACTCGTCCACCAGGATGTTCTGGAAGCGATCGCGGTAGTGCTCGAGGATATGGGGCTTGTTCAGCCACAGCTCGTGGGCGCGCAGCAGCAGCTCGGCAAAATCCACCAGACCGGAGCGATCACAGGTCTCCTGATAGGTCTTGTAGATCTGCTGATAGGTGCGGGTGACAGGGTCGCCGTAAAGATCGATGTCGCCGGGGCGCAGCCCCTCGTCCTTCTTGCCGTTGATGTAGCCCATGACGGCGCGGGGAGCCCAGTGCTTCTCGTCGAGATTGAGCGCCTTGAGCACCCGGCGAATGAGGCGGTACTGGTCGTCGGAGTCGAGGATCTGGAAGTCCTGGGGCAGGCCCGCATCCAGATGGTGGGCCCGCAGCAATCGGTGGGCGATGCCGTGGAAGGTGCCGATCCACATGCCCCGCACGCCGTCACCGATCACCTTCTCGACCCGGCCGCGCATCTCGGCCGCCGCCTTGTTGGTAAAGGTCACGGCGATGATGGAGAAGGGTGAGCAGCGTTCCACCTGCATCAGCCAGGCGATGCGGTGCACCAGCACCCGGGTCTTGCCCGAACCGGCGCCGGCCAGCACCAGCAGGTTGCAGCGAGGGGCCGCAACGGCATCACGTTGTTTGTCGTTGAGCCCGTCGAGCAGGGTTGAAACGTCCATCACCACTCCTGTTTATTTATACAGGCGGCGATTATACGGCCTGCGGGGCCAGAGACCAAGCCGGGGCGACAAGGGGCGCGTCAGCCCGCCTCGGCGGCAGCGGCCGTGGCACGGTAATCGGCGTCGATAGGCACCACTTTTTTCATCGAGGGAGGAAAACGGTTGCGCATAACACTATGAATACAAAGATAAATGTCGATCGGCACCTATTAATCCCAGAATTTAAATCTGCAAAAAAGCACAAAAACAAACACTTATAAGGCAATTTGCTTATATTTCAAACCGTTAACGCAAACGTTTTTCCTCTATGATCCCCTTGACCCACAGACTGGCTCACTTACAGTTAGCCAGCGTGCTTTATAGCCTGCTGCTACGGCGGGTTGTGGACCCTCAACATAACAATCAAGGATACGATCGTGACTAAAGTGCTCAAGCTGGCCACCGTGGCCGCCCTCACCCTCGCTGCCCTGTCCGCCCAGGCAGCCTCCGAGCCCGCCGTCATCTATGACACCGCCGGCAAATTCGACAAGTCCTTCAACGAAGCCGTGTTCCGCAACGGCGTCGAAGTCTACAACAAGGACAAAGGCGTCAAGGTCAAGGAGTTCGAGCCCCAGAACGAAGCCCAGCGCGAGCAGGGCCTGCGCCGTCTGGCCAGCCGTGGCAACGGCCCCATCGTCGCCGTCGGTTTCAACATGGGCTCTGCGGTAGAGAAGGTCGCCACCGAGTTCCCGAACACCCAGTTCACCATCATCGACATGGTGGTCGACAAGCCGAACGTGCAGTCCCTCATCTTCAAGGAGCATGAAGGTTCCTTCCTGGTGGGTGCACTGGCCGCCATCGCCTCCAAGACCGGCAAGGTCGGCTTCGTGGGCGGCATGGACATCCCGCTGATCCGCAAGTTCGAGTGCGGCTACGAGCAGGGCGCCAAGTACATCAATCCGAAGATCGACGTCTACCAGAACATGACCGGCTCCACCCCGGCGGCCTTTGCTGACCCGGCCAAGGGTGCCGAGCTGGCCAAGTCCCAGTTCGCCAAGGGCGCGGACGTGGTCTATGCCGCCGCCGGCGGTACCGGCATCGGTGTCTACCAGGCTGCCAAGGACGAAGGCAAGCTGGCCATCGGCGTGGATTCCAACCAGAACCACCTGCAACCGGGCACCATGCTGACCTCCATGGTCAAGTCCGTGGGTCTGGCTGCGTACAAGAGCTGGGATGACGCCGCCAAGGGCAGCTGGAAGCCGGGCATCCAGTCCCTGGGTCTGGCCGAAGGCGGTGTGGACTGGGCGCTGGACGACAACAACGCCAAGCTGATCACCCCGGAGATGAAGGCCAAGGTCGAGAGCATCAAGGCCGACATCATCGCCGGCAAGATCAAGGTGCACGACTACATGAGCGACAACGCCTGTAAGTACTGAGTCATTGCTACGACTCTCAACCTGTGATGACCGGCCCGCAGGGGCCGGTTTTTAGTCTCTACTTCATGACCCGCAAGGACTGCATCATGGACCAGACAGATCGCTATGCCATCGAATTAAGAGGTATCGATAAGCGGTTCGGCGACGTGTACGCCAACAAGCAGATCGACCTCCAGGTTCGTAAAGGCAGCATTCACGGCATCGTCGGTGAAAACGGCGCCGGCAAGTCGACCCTGATGAGCATCATTTACGGTTTCTACCACGCCGACAAAGGCGAGATGCTGATCGACGGTAAACCCTTCAAACCCCATGGCTCACAAGATGCGATTGCCGCAGGCGTGGGCATGGTGCACCAGCACTTCATGCTGGTGAACAACTTCACCGTGCTGGAGAACGTCATTCTCGGCGCGGAAAACGGCTGGCACCTGGGCAAGAGCCTGGCGGCGGCCGAAAAACTGCTCGGCGAGCTGGCCCGGGACTATGGTCTCGAGGTGCCGCTGCACGAGAAGGTCGAGGATCTGCCGGTGGGCCTGCAACAGCGGGTCGAGATCCTCAAGGCGCTCTATCGCGGCGCCCGCATCCTGATCCTGGACGAGCCGACCGGGGTGCTGACCCCGCAAGAGGCGGACCACCTGTTCGAGGTGCTCAGGAAGCTGCGGGATCAGGGGGCGACCATCATCCTCATCACCCACAAGCTGCGGGAGATCCTGGCCATCACGGATCAGGTCTCCATCATGCGCCGGGGCGAGATGGTGGCCCACGTCGCCACCAAAGACACCGACAAGGAGCAGCTCGCCGAACTGATGGTGGGCCGCAAGGTGCGCCTCAAGGTCGACAAGGGCAGCGCCCATCCGGGCGAGGCCAAGCTCAAGGTCGAGGGCCTCTCTTACGTCGATGACGCCGGGGTGGAGCGGGTCAAGTCCGTCAGCTTCGCGGTGCGCGCCGGGGAAGTGGTCGGCATCGCCGGGGTCTCCGGCAACGGCCAGTCCGAGCTGCTCAGCCTGCTCGGCGGCATCCTCAAGCCGAGCAAGGGCAGCTTCACCCTCGTCGGGGAGCAGACCCACGAGGTGAGCCTGAGCCACCCGGCGGACCCGGAGCAGGTGCGCAACTTCGGCCTCGGCCACATCCCGGAAGACAGGCACAAGATGGGGCTCATCAATCGCTTCGAGGCGAAAGAGGCCTTCATCCTCGGCTATCACCGCCGTGCCCAGTACAACAAGGGCTGGCTGCAGGACAAGGAGGCGATCCGCCAGGATTGCCAGGCCAAGATGGACAAGTGGGACGTGCGCCCGCCGAGCCCGGAGCACAAGACCGCGAACTTCTCCGGCGGCAACCAGCAGAAGCTGGTGATCGCCCGGGAGGTGGAGCAGGATCCGGACGTGCTGCTGGTCGGTCAGCCGACCCGGGGCGTCGACATCGGCGCCATCGAGTACATCCACCAGCAGATCATCGCCATGCGCGACAAGGGCAAGGCCGTGCTGCTGGTGTCGGTGGAGCTGGACGAGATCATGAGCCTCTCCGATCGCATCCTGGTCATCGCCGATGGCCGCATCGTCGGCGAGCTGGACGGCGCCAGGGCGGATGAACGCACCATAGGCCTGATGATGGCGAACATAGTTCCCGACGAGGTGGCGGCCAGCCAGCCCCAGGGAGTGACCCCATGAGCCAGCAACCCATTCGCAACACCGTGGGCCGGATGACCGCCCCCGACGAGACTGCCAAGGAGGCTCGCCCATGAGCCAAGCACGTGTTCCCGCCTGGATCTCCGTGGGCGTCCTGCCCGCGCTCAACATCCTGCTGGCCTTCCTGGTGTCGGCCATCCTGTTCTACTACCTCGACATCAACCCGGTCGATGCCGCCGAGATCATGTGGTATGGCGCCTTCGGCACCGGCGAAGGGATAGGCTTCACCCTCTACTACGCCACCGGCTTCATCTTCACCGGTCTGGCGGTGGCGGTGGCCTTCCACGCCGGCCTGTTCAACATCGGCGGTGAGGGGCAGGCCTATATCGGCGGCCTCGGCGTCGGTCTGGTCTGCCTGCTGCTCGGCGACGTGCTGCCGTTCGCCCTGCTGCTGCCGCTGGCCATCATCGCCGGCGGCCTGTTCGGCGCGGCCTGGGCCTTCATCCCGGCCTGGCTGCAGGCCAAACGCGGCAGCCACATCGTCATCACCACCATCATGTTCAACTTCATCGCCGCCTCCCTGATGGCCTACCTGCTGGTCGACATCTTCAAGCCGGCGGGCTCCATGGCCACCGAGAGCAAGGTGTTCGCCGAGGCGAGCTGGCTGCCGAAGATGAGCGAACTGCTGGCCGGCTTCGGCATGGAAGTCCCGAACAGCCCGCTCAACATCAGCTTCTTCTGGGCGCTGATCTGCGCGCTCCTGGTCTGGGTCTTCATCTGGCATACCCGCTGGGGCTACGAGATCCGCTCCGTGGGTGCGAGCCAGAGTGCCTCCGCCTATGCGGGCATCTCCTACCCCAGGGTGGTGATCCTGGCCATGGTGATCTCCGGCATGCTGGCGGGCTTTTTCGCCCTCAACGTGCTGCAGGGTGAGCTGCACCAGATCAAGCTGAACTTCGTGGAAGGTTTTGGCTTCACCGGCATAGCAGTGGCGCTGATGGGCCGCAACCACCCGGTCGGCGTCATCATCGCCAGCCTGCTGTTCGGCTTCCTCTACCAGGGCGGCGCCGAGCTCAGCTTCGAGTTCGGGGTGGACCGCAACATCGTCGTGGTGCTGCAGGGTCTGGTGATCCTGTTCTGCGGCGCGCTGGAGCACATGCTGCGCCCGCGCATCGAGCAGGCCTACCTGGCCTTCGCCAACCGCACGGCCGCGCAAGTCAAAGGAGCCTGACCATGTTCGAAACGCTGATATTGATGCTGGATGCCACCATTCGTACCGCGCCGCCGCTCATTCTCGCTGCCATGGCGGGGATGTTCTGCGAGCGCTCCGGGGTGGTCAACATCGCCCTGGAGGGCAAGCTGCTGGCAGCTGCCTTCGCGAGCGCGGCTGCGGCGGCCGTCACCGGCTCCGCCTGGATTGGGCTGGGGGTCGGGGTGGGCGTTTCCATCCTGTTCGCCCTGATGCACGGCTTCGCCACCATCACCCACCGGGGGGATCAGGTGGTAAGCGGCATGGCCATCAACATCCTGGCAGCCGGCCTGACCGTCACCCTGGGCCGTTACTGGTTCGATCAGGGCGGCCAGACGCCGGCGCTCTCCGGTGATGCCCGCTTCGCTCCCATCGACCTGCCCTACGCCAAGGAGCTCTTTGACGTGCCCGTCATCGGCCAGCTCTACAGCGAGCTCCTGAGCGGTCACTCCCTGCTGGAGTACGTGGCGTTCGCCGCCGTGCCCCTGGCCTGGTGGGTGCTGTTCCGCACCCGCTTCGGCCTGCGCCTGCGGGCGGTGGGCGAGGCCCCGGCAGCGGTGGACACCGCCGGTATCTCCGTGGTGCGCATGCGCTACACCGCGCTCATCATCGGCGGCCTGCTGGCCGGCATCGGGGGCACCTATCTGGCGGTGGCCCAGACCGCCCAGTTCATCCCCAACATGAGCGCGGGCAAGGGCTTCATGGCCCTGGCGGCCCTGGTGTTCGGCAAGTGGCGCCCCTGGAACGCCATGGCGGCCTGCCTGCTGTTCGGCTTCCTCGACGCGGTCGCCATCCGGCTGCAAGGGGTCAGCATCGGCGACTTCCCGATCCCGGTGCAGGCCATCGAGGCACTGCCCTACATACTGACGGTCTTCCTGCTCGCCGGTTTCATCGGCAAGGCGGTGGCCCCCAAGGCCCTCGGCACCCCCTACGTCAAGGAGCGGGAATAGCCCCGTCCTTCATGCCATGCAAAAAGGCCCGCTTGTGCGGGCCTTTTCTTTTTGAACGCTCAACCAACCGGCCGCACCAGGGCGGGCTGATGGGGGTCGCTGAGGCGCTCGGCCAGGTAGTCCACCAGCAGCCGCACCTTGGGGGAGAGGTGGCGGTTGTGGGGATAGAGGGCCCAGATCCCCTCCGCCGGGGCCCGCAGCTCCGGCAGCAACTCGATAAGCTCGCCGCTGGCCAGATGGTCGCTGACGTAGTAGTCCGGCAGCTGGATGATGCCGATCCCCTTGAGGGCTGCATCCAGCAGGGCGTGGCCGCTGTTGCATTGCAGCAGGCCGTGGACCCGCACGCTGTGGGGCTTGTCGTTCAGGGTGAAGTGCCACTCGTCGCTGTTGCCCACCAAACAGGTGTGACGGGCAAGTTCGGAGAGGCTGTTGGGCATGCCATGGCGGGCGGTGTAGGCCGGGGAGGCGCACACATAGGGCACCCGCTGCGCCAGCTTGCGCGCAACCAGGCTGGAGTCCTTGAGGTGGCCGAGGCGGATCGCGAGATCGAACCCCTCGTGCACCAGGTCCAGCAGCTGGTTGGTGAGGTTGAGGGTCACCTCCAGCTGGGGGAAGCGCACCATGAAGTCGTTCACCAGAGGGGCGATGCGGCTCTCGCCGTAGGAGACCGGGGCCGTGATGCGCAGGGTGCCCTGGGGCACCGCCTGATGGCGCCCCACCGCCAGCTCCGCCTCGTAGAGGTTGTCGAGCAGCTGGCGGCAGTGGCGAAAATAGATCTCCCCGAGCTCGGTGAGCCGCACCTGGCGGGTGGTGCGCAGCAGCAACTTGGCCTGCAGCCTGTCTTCCAGCTGCGCCACCTGGCGGCTCACCTGGGCCACCGAGACCCCGAGCTTGCGCGCGGCCGGGGTAAAGCCCCCCTGCTCCGCCACGCTGACAAATTCACAGACCCCTTCCCAGCCGAACATTATTACCTGTGTGTAAAAGTGATTTCAGATTTCACCTTATTATCACCAAATCGGCGGGAAACTACACTGGATCTCCGAACTCATTTCCGTTCATCCAACCACTACGAGGACGTCATTCATGGCACAGGTTCAAAGCATCAAGTGTAAGGCCGCCATCGCCTGGGGACCGGGCCAGCCCCTCTCCATCGAAGAGGTCGAGGTCATGCCGCCCCAGGCCGGTGAAGTGCGGGTGCGGATCGTCGCGACCGGCGTCTGCCACACCGATGCCTTCACCCTGTCCGGTGAGGATCCGGAGGGAGTCTTTCCCTGCATCCTGGGCCACGAGGGCGGCGGCATCGTCGAATCCGTCGGCGAGGGCGTCACCAGCGTCAAGGTGGGCGATCACGTGATCCCGCTCTACACCCCCGAGTGCGGCGAGTGCAAGTTCTGCAAGTCCGGCAAGACCAACCTGTGCCAGAAGATCCGCGCCACCCAGGGCAAGGGGCTGATGCCGGACGGCACCACCCGCTTCTCCAAGGATGGCCAGCCCATCTACCACTACATGGGCACCTCCACCTTCAGCGAATACACTGTGCTGCCGGAGATCTCCATCGCCAAGGTGGACCCGGCCGCCCCATTGGAAGAGGTCTGCCTGCTGGGCTGCGGCGTCACCACCGGCATCGGCGCCGTGATGAACACCGCCAAGGTGAAAGAGGGTGAGAGCGTCGCCATCTTCGGGCTGGGGGGCATCGGCCTCTCCGCCATCATAGGCGCACGCCTGGCCAAGGCCGGACGCATCATCGCCATCGACATCAACGAGAGCAAGTTCGAGCTGGCCCGCAAGCTGGGCGCCACCGACTGCATCAACCCGAACACGTTCGACAAGCCCATCCAGGAGGTGATCGTCGAGATGACCGACGGCGGCGTCGACTTCTCCTTCGAGTGCATCGGCAACGTCAAGGTGATGCGCGCGGCGCTGGAGTGCTGCCACAAGGGCTGGGGCGAGTCGGTCATCATCGGCGTGGCCGGTGCGGGCCAGGAGATCAGCACCCGTCCGTTCCAGCTGGTCACCGGCCGGGTGTGGCGCGGCAGCGCCTTCGGCGGCGTGCGCGGTCGCAGCGAACTGCCGAGCTACGTGCAGCGCTACATGCAGGGTGAGTTCAAACTGGACGACTTCATCACCCACACCATGCCCCTCGAGCAGATCAACGAGGCGTTCGATCTGATGCACGAAGGCAAGAGCATCCGCACCGTCATCCACTACTGATCCCATGAGAGCCCCGCCCATCGATACATGGGCGGGGCAAGGAGTCCTTCGATGAATCTGGACATCATCAGCAGCAACAAGAGCTTCGACGGCTGGCACAAGCAGTATCGCCACCGCTCCACCGTGCTCGATTGCGAGATGCGCTTCGCCATCTATCTGCCACCCCGAGCCCTCACCGGCCAGAAGGTGCCCGTGCTCTACTGGCTCTCCGGCCTCACCTGCACCGACGAGAACTTCATGCAGAAGGCCGGGGCCCAGCGCATCGCCGCCGAGCTCGGCATCGCCCTGGTGGCACCGGACACCAGCCCCCGCGGCGAGGGAGTGGCGGACGATCCCGGCTATGACCTCGGCATGGGGGCCGGCTTCTACGTCAATGCCACCCAGCACCCCTGGCGCGACCACTACCAGATGTACGACTACGTCACCCGGGAGCTGCCCGATCTCATCGAGACCCACTTCCCGGTCTCGACGAAGCGCGCCATCAGCGGCCACTCCATGGGGGGCCACGGTGCCCTCATCGCCGCCCTGCGCGAACCCGGTCGCTACCGCTCGGTGTCGGCCTTCAGCCCCATCAGCCACCCGAGCCGCTGCCCCTGGGGCCAGAAGGCGCTCGGCGCCTACCTCGGCAACAACCCCTTGCTGTGGCAGGAGTGGGATGCCTGCCAGCTGCTGCGCCATCACGACAGCCCGCCCCTGCCGACCCTGGTGGACGTGGGGCTGGACGACCCCTTCCTGACCGAACAGCTCGGCATCGACACCCTGGCCGAGGTGGCCGGCACCAAGGGCTGGCCCCTCGAGCTCAACCGTCACCCCGGCTACGACCACAGCTACTACTTCGTGGCGAGCTTCATCGAGGCGCACCTGCGCTTCCACGCCCGCCATCTGGGCGACGCGGCCCAGAAGTAAGGGGCCAGACCTGGTGGCCGCCACCATGCTGGCGGCCCCGAGACACAAGGAACGAGAAACAAGGATGCCTCTCTTCACCACATTGCTGGCCATGCCGGATCAATTTGAGCAGCTGCTGGCACAAGTTCCAGCCGACCATCTGGACTGGGAGCCTGCCAACTGGGCCGGGATCCCCTCCGAGCGTTTCAGCGCCCGGGGCCACCTCTGCCACCTGCTGGACATCGAAACCCTGGGCTATCAGGTGCGCTTTCGCCGCACCCTGGCTGAGCACCTGCCCGAACTGGCCTCCCTCGATGGCTATCAGCTGGCGCAAGACAACCAGTATCGGCAGCAGGATCCCGCCGTGCAGCTGGCGCGCTTTCGCACCGCCCGCAGCGAGACGGTCGACTGGCTGAATACGGTGCCGTCCGACGCCTGGCAGCGCCGGGCACGCTACGGCAACTATGGGGAGGTGACTCTGGATGGGCTGGTGCGGCTGCTCGTCAGCCACGACCACCAGCACCTCGCCGGCATGCAGTGGCTGCTGATGCGCCTGAATGCGGATCATCGCCTCGCCCTGCCCCTCGCCTGAGACAAGGCCCAACATCCGCGGATAACAAAACAGGCCCTGCCGGGCCTGCGTCTTTATCAGGATAAGGCGGACGACTCAGCCCCCCAGCCGGCTCACCCGGCCGGAGCCCGCGATCTCGCTGGTCAGGGCGGGATCGCCCCAGTAACCGACCGAGCCGGCACCGGCGATGCCGATCTTCAGCTGCCCGCTGGCCCGCACCTTGACGTCGCCGCTGCCCGCGATGTTGACTTCGACCTCCCTGCCTTCGAACCCCTCGCCCGAGACGCCGCCGGCACCGGCCACGTTCAGCTCGATCTCTCTGGCCGAGCCCTGCCCCAGAGCCAGGCTGCCCGCCCCGGCCACGTTGCCCTCCAGCCGGTTTACCTCCAGCCGATCGGCGACGATGTCGCCCAGGCCCGCCACCGACAGCACCAGCTCATTCCCCTTGAAGCCGCTCAAGTCGCCGCGAGCCAGGCCCGCCAGGGCCAGCGCCTCGACCCGGGGCAGGGTGATGTCGATGTCGATGGGCTCGGAGAGCTCGAACCGGTAGCCATCCCTGACCTTCATCTCCAGGGTGTCGTCCCGCTCCGTCAGCACCAGATAGGGCAGCAGATCCTCCTGCCCGCGGATCACTATGCCCCTCTGCTCCCCCGCCTTCAGGTGGATGCTGGCCGGCACTGCCGCCTCCACCCGGGTCACCTGCTGGCCCAGGCCACGATGCTGCTCGATGACGGGGCCACTCCCCCTCACCAGGGTATAATCCAGCTGGTTGCAGCCCCCCAGCCCCAGCGCCAGCATCACCCCCAGAATCCACTTCATGTCTCTCTCCCTGTTGATGGCCGATCCCGGCCCGATCGATCTCGTTCGGACCAGATGATGGCAATCCCTGTGCCATAATCTCAATTGAATGATTTATATGATTTTTTCTATTTTACCTGGTCATGTCATCAGGCTGTAAGGTGCCATTTAGACCATATGTTGGCAAAACTGGCCATGCCCGGACGGGGATGCGTTTCCCCTGGCGGCCCCCGACCATCACGGCAGACCCCGACAGTTTTTTGTTGTCGCGCCGGTCTGTTGAGCCAATAGTGATACCTGGTGCGTATAGAGCACTCCATCGATGCATACCAACAAGGAGTCAGAGCGTGACCCAAGCCAGCCACCCCTTCGTCACCCCAGAGGGCCTGCCCGCCCCCACACGAACCCCGCTGTTGACCGGCACGGATCCCGAGCACAAGCGCCGCGAGCTGCTCGCCTACTTCTGCCAGACGTTTGATCTCTATGACTCCCTGTTCGAGTGCCTGGCCGACGAGCGGGCCTGGTTTGACAAGGCGATCCCCCTGCGCCACCCGCTCATCTTCTACTACGGCCACACCGCCGCCTTCTTCGTCAACAAACTGCTGGCGGCCCGCCTCATCGAAGGGCGCCTCGATCCCCGCATCGAGGCCATGGTCGCCATCGGGGTGGACGAGATGAGCTGGGACGATCTGGACGAGACCCATTACGACTGGCCCTCCGTCAGCGAGCTGCGCGCCTATCGCGGCCGGGTGCGCGCCCTGGTGTGTGATTTCATCGAACAGATGCCGATCGAGCTGCCCATCCATTGGCAGAGCCCGGCCTGGGTCATCCTGATGGGGATAGAGCACGAGCGCATCCATCTCGAGACCTCCAGCGTGCTGATCCGCCAGCTGCCGCTCGCCTGGGTGCGCAGCCAGCCCCAGTGGCCGGTCAGCCCCGAGGCGCGCCATCGCCGTGACGAAGTGCCTGCCAACACCTTGCTGCCGGTAGCCGGCGGCCGGGTGCGCCTCGGCAAGCAGGACGCCACCTACGGCTGGGACAACGAATATGGCGAGCGCCATATCGAACTGGCCCCCTTCCAGGCCAGCCGCATGCTGGTGAGCAACGCAGAATTTTTCGACTTCGTGCAGGCCGGTGGCTACGAGACCCGCGCCTGGTGGGATGACGAAGGCTGGGGCTGGCGCCAGTATGCCGGGGCGCGCATGCCCACCTTCTGGGTCGGCGATCCCGCCGAGCCCGAACAACTGCAATTGCGGCTGATGACCGGGCAGGTCCCCATGCCCTGGGACTGGCCGGTGGAGGTGAACCAGCTGGAGGCCGCCGCCTTCTGCCGCTGGAAGGCGGATCAGACCGGGCTGCCCATCCAGCTGCCGAGCGAGGCGGAGTGGATGTTGCTGCGCGAACAACTGGCCGGCGATCAGCCGGACTGGATCGAGGCCCCCGGCAACCTCAACCTGGCCCGCTTCGCCTCCGCCTGTCCGGTGGATGCCTGCCCCCAGGGCAGCTTCTTCGATCTGGTGGGCAACGTCTGGCAGTGGACCAGCACCGCCATCGACGGCTTCGAGGGGTTCAAGGTGCATCCCCTCTACGACGACTTCTCCACCCCCACCTTCGATGGCAAGCACACCCTCATCAAAGGGGGCAGCTGGATCAGTACCGGCAACGAGGCGCTCAAGTCCTCCCGCTACGCCTTCCGTCGCCACTTCTTCCAGCATGCGGGCTTTCGCTATCTGGTATCCCGCCATCAGGAGCCCGTCATCGTGAATCCCTATGAAACCGACACGCTCGTCGCTCAGTACCTCGACTTCCAGTACGGTCCGAGCCACTTCGGGGTCGCCAACTACGCCCAGGCTCTGGCCAGCCTTGCCAGCGAGCTGTGCAGCCGCCATGAGCGGGCGCTCGACATCGGCTGCGCCACCGGCCGCGCCAGCTTCGAGCTGGCGCGCCACTTCGCCCACGTGGACGGGGTGGACTACTCGGCCCGCTTTATCGACGTGGCGCTGGCGCTCGCCAGCCAGGACAGCTTCCGCTACGCGGTGCCGGTGGAAGGAGACCTGGTGGAGTATTGCGAGGCGCGGCTCTCCCGCCATGAGCTCGGCCGCGAGCAGGCCGACCGCGTCCACTTCAGCCAGGGGGATGCCTGCAACCTCAAGCCCAAATACGGCGACTATGACCTGGTGCTCGCCTCCAACCTCATTGACCGGCTGCGGGAACCCGCCCGCTTCCTGCGGGACATTGCCCCGCGCCTGCGCAGCGGCGGCCTGCTGGTCCTCACCAGCCCCTACACCTGGCTGACCGACTACACCCCCAAGGCCAACT
The DNA here is from genome assembly GCF_000820165.1 of Aeromonas taiwanensis. Taxonomy (GTDB): domain Bacteria; phylum Pseudomonadota; class Gammaproteobacteria; order Enterobacterales; family Aeromonadaceae; genus Aeromonas; species Aeromonas taiwanensis. The sequence continues at coordinate 10,482 of NZ_CDDD01000015.1, read as the reverse complement.
GGCTCGGCGGCATCCGGGAAAATGGCGAGGCCCTCGGTACCTATCAGGCGCTGCAACGGTTGCTGGCGGAGGAGTTCGAGGAGCACATGCCCCCGAGGGATGTCCCCTTCGTCATCCGCGAGACCGCCCGCAAGTACCAGCACACGGTGGCCCAGCTCACCGTCTGGCGCAAACGCTGACGAGGCGGCAAACGAAAGAGGGAGGCCCACTGGCCTCCCTCTTCTTTATCCGGACGTCTTACCCCTGCTGCACCTGGGGCACCGTCTCCTGCTCGTGGTAGCGACGAGCCAGCACGGCGCACACCATCAGCTGGATCTGGTGGAAGATCATCAGGGGCAGCACCATGACCCCGACGCTGGCAGCCGGGAACATGACGTTGGCCATGGGCACCCCGTTGGCCAGGCTCTTCTTGGAGCCGCAGAAGACGATGGTGATCTCGTCCGCCTTGCCAAAACCGAGGCGGCGGCTGATCCAGACGTTCCAGCCCAGCACCAGTGCCAGCAGCACACAGCTCAGCAGCACGATACTGGCGAGATCGTACCAGCCGACCTGGTGCCAAATCCCCTGCACCACCGCCTCGCTGAAGGCCACATAGACCACCAGCAGGATGGAGCTCTGATCCAGCTTGCCGATGAGCGGCCGATGGCTGTCGACCCAGCGGCCAATGAGGGGGCGCGACAGGTGGCCCACCACGAATGGCAGCATCAGCTGCACCATGATGGCCTGAATGGAGTGCCAGGTATCGACCCCCTCCCCCTGCACATTGATCATCAGCCCCACCAGCACCGGCGAGAGGAAGATGCCGAGGATGCTGGAGGCCGAGGCGCTGCACACCGCCGCCGACACATTGCCGCCGGCCATGGAGGTGAAGGCAATGGCCGACTGCACGGTGGCGGGCAGGGCGCAGAGGTAGAGGAAACCGAGGTAGATGGCCGGGCTCAGCCAGTTGGGCACCAGCGGCGTGAGCAGCAACCCCAGCAGCGGAAACAGCAGGAAGGTGCTGGCCATCACCACCAGATGGAGCCGCCAGTGGCCGAGGCCCGCCAGCAGGTTCTGGCGCGACAGCTTGGCACCATGCATGAAGAAGAGCAGCGCCACCGCCAGCTTGGTCAGCAGACCGAACCAGACGGCCACCTGCCCCTCGCAGGGGAAGAACGAGGCCAGCGCGACCACGGCAATCAGTACAGAGGTAAAAGGATCCAGACGCACGAGCGGTCTCCGGTGAAAGCAGATCCCGTCCCCGCGCAGGGCCGGTGATCGGGGAAGACAGGAAACACAACAGGAGCTGTGGCACAGCTCCTGTTGAAACGGATCCCCAGCTTACCCCGATAAGCGGGAGGCGCAAAGTTGAGCGACTACCTCATTTGTTTCATTTTGTTAAGCGGACAAGGGGCCACTCGGAAACCACCCCTGCCCGCGCTTTTCACCAAAAAAACGGGCGACCGAGTCACCCGTTGCTCTTTTGGCTTGCTCAGCTCTGCTTGGCCAGCTTGCCGCCAACTGTGCCGGTGGCCTGCTTGCGGGCCTGCCGCTTCTCGAAGCGGGAGATCCACCAGTAGGCCAGCGCCGAGAAGACAGCCGTCATAAAGACGTTGATGAAGAAGGCGCGCACCAGATCCACCCCGGCCGGGAAGGCGGAGGCGCTCATGCTCACCACGAAGATGGCGATCAGCACCGACACCACCGCCATGCCGAACTTGCGCGATCCCATGCGGAACTCGCGGGGAGTGTCGTCATGTTTCCAGCGGAACACGAAGTAGGCCACCATGATGAAAATCGGCGGCAACATGGCGGTACCGGCGGTGAGATTGATGGCGGTGTTCATCATCTGCTGCACGGATTCCGAGCCGAAGCCGTTGGCCACCAGCATCACGAACACGAAGGCAAACTGCCACCAGGCGGCGCGCACCGGCACGCCGTGCTCGTTGAGCTGGGTGGTCTTCTCGCCGTAAACCCCTTGCGGGATCTCGGAGAAGTGGATCTTCACCGGCGCCGAGGTCCACATCATCATGGAGCCGAACATGGCGATGAACAGCACCACGCCGACGAAGCGGCCCACCAGCGCCTCCGACAGCTGGAAGTACTGGGCCATGCCGGTGAAGATCTCCACCATGCCGCCGGCATAGGTGAGGCTCTCGCGCGGTACGAACACGTTCACCAGCAGGGAACCGACCGCATACATGGCACCGATGACGACGCCGGCACTGATGATCACCTTGATGAAGGATTTCTGGCCCCCCTTCACGTCATTGAGGTAGGCCGCTGCCGTCTCGGCACCGCCCGCCGCCTGGAAGATCCAGCACATGATACCGAGCGTCGCCCAGTTGACGGTGGGGGTCATGGCCTCCAGCGTAATCGGCTGGGCCGGCACGTGATCGCCGCCGAGGGCCATCAGGGCACCCAGCACATAGATGGCGAACAGGGCAAACACCCCGTAGGCCACGATCTCGGCAATCTTGCCGAGCCAGCTCGCCCCCTTGGTGGAGATGTGGGTCGCCGCCGCAAACAGCACGATGGAGATGACCGAGGTGACCATGGGCGAGAAGCTGTACTCATAGCCCAGCATGGCGTAGGAGGCATAGGCGATGACGTTGGGCAGCAATGAGACGAACCAGAACAGGTTCACAAACCAGTAGAGGAACGAGCCCAGATAGGCCAACCGGGTGCCGAGCGGTTTTTTAAGCCAGTCGTACATGCCCGACTCGGAGTTTTTGTTGGCCGAGACGAACTCGGCAATGATGAAGACGAACGGGATGAAGTAGACGAGGGTCGCCAGCAGGAAGATGGGGGCGGAGCTCAGCCCCAGCTCGATGTTGTTGTTGACGATGTTGCGCACGTTGAACACGGCGGCAAAGGTCATCGACAACAGGGCAAACTTGCCGATGGTGCCGCGTACGGATTCAGACATGGTGTCCTCCAGTGGACTCGCGCTCCCTGCGGGTAACGCTGTGACTCTGTGATGTGTTTGGCAAGGGTCTGTCGGCCCTGCGCTTTACTCTCTTGTTATGATCGGGCCGCTTGGGCGGCCTCGTTGGTGAACCGGTGCAGTCTCACCGCACCAGCTCGCAAAACCAGTCAGACGATCGGAGTGCCCGGTGCCATCGGCACCCGCGGCTGCAACAGCACGCTCTGGCTCTCGTCCGGGGTCTCGGCGCAGAGCAGCATGCACTCGGAGCGCTCACCGCGCATTCGGGTGGGCTTGAGGTTGGTCAGCACCACCACCTCGCTGCCCATCAGCTCCTCTTCGCTGTAGTAAGGCACCAGACTGGTGACGGTCTGCAGCGGTCGCTCGCCCCCCACGTCGATCTGGACGATATAGAGTTTGTCGGCCCCGGGGTGGCGCACCACCTCCAGCACCTTGCCCACCTTCATCTCGACCCGCTTGAATTCGGCAAACTCGATCGTCTCGCTCATGCTCTTCTCCTTATCTGGCTCAATGGTTTGCGGGTGGCCAACGGCCACCCTGTCTGATTGGGATTCAATGCAGTGCCTATGGCGCCTGCATGGCGACCTGCGCCGCCGGCTGGGCCTCTTTCGCGCGCGCCTCGGCGCTGAGGGAGGCCTCGTATCTGTTGTATTTCCACCAGGCAAAACCGAGGAAAATCACGATCCCGCCGACGTTGTAGAAGATGATGGTCATGATGTCGGCGCCGGTGGGGAAGGTGGAGGCGAGGAAGCCCACCGAGAAGAGGACGATCAGCACCGACACCACGGCGATGCCGGTGGTGCGCGACCCCATCTTGAACTCCCGCGGCAGGTGATCGAGCTTCAGCCGCAGATTCAGGTAGGCCAGCATGATGAACAGCGGCGGCAACATGGAGGCGGCGGCGGTCATGTTGATGACGGTGTTCATCAGATCCTGTGCTGTGTTGGAGCCCAGGGTCGGGATCACCATCAGCGGCAGCACTATGAGGTACTGGATCCAAGCTGCGCGGGCGGGCACGCCGTTTTCGTTCAGCTCGACCGTCTTCTTGCCGAAGATGCCGGCCGGGATCTCGGAGAAGAAGATCTTCACCGGGGTGGCCGTCCACATCAGCAGGGAGCCGAACATGGCGGTGAAGGAGACCAGACCCACGAAGCGGTTCATCAGGATCTCCGGCAAGCCGAAGTAGGCGGCAAGCCCCTCGAACACCTGCACCGAGCCACCGGTAAATTTCAGGGTGCCGCTCGGCACGAAGACGTTGATCAGCAGGGACGCGACGGAGTAGAGCACCCCGATAAAGATGCCGGCGACGATGATCACCTTCACGAAGGATTTGGAGCCGCCCTTCACGTCATTGACGTAGACCGCCACTGACTCGGCGCCACCGGCTGCCATAAAGATCCAGGTCGTAATACCCAGGAAGGCCCAGCTGAAATCGGGGATCATGGCCTCTACCGTGATGGGGTCTGCCGGCTGCACGCCGCCCACCAGAGCCGCACCTGCCAGCAGGATGTAGGAGAGTGTCAGCAGCAGCATCAGGGACGAGGTCACCGAGGTGATGGGGCCCAGCATCCTGGCGCCGTTAGTGGAGACATAGGTCGCCAGGGCGAACAGGATCATGCTTAAGCAAGTGGTGGTCAGCGGGGTGAGGATGTATTCGTAGCCCAGGAAGGCATAGGAGGCGTAGGCGATAACCCGCGGCAACAGCGAGGTAAAGAAGAACAGGTTCACGAACCAGTAGGTGTAGGCGGAGATAAAGGCCCAGCGACCGCCGAGGGAGCTCTTCACCCAGGCGTACACCCCCGCTTCGGAGTTTTTGTTCAGTGACACGAACTCCGCAATGATCAGACAGAACGGAATAAAGTAAAAAATGGTGGCCAGAAAGAACATCGGGGCCGAAGCCAGACCGATTTCGATGTTGTTGTTGATGACGTTGTTGAAGCTGAATACCGCCGCGAAGGTGAGCGACAGCAGACCAAACTTGCCTATCGTATTGCGTTTGGAATCAGACATGGTGCATCTCCAGACCTGTAGTTATTGCAGCGAAAGAGCGGGGCATGATTTGTAGGGTGAGCCCCGCCCTTCCGGCTTTGTCAGTGCAGAACCGGCGGCTTGTTATTTGTTTTTGAAGTAGCCGCCTTCGACGGTGACCTTGATGATCACCTTGCGCACCGGGCTGTCGCCGACGAATCGGTAAGCCTCGTCGTTCTCGAAGATCACCACCTGGCCGTTGCCGACCTGCTGGCGCTCACGCACCTCGCCAGCCAGCCACTCGCGGTCTGTGGTGTCGTCGTAAGCCTGTTCGACCCGCAGATCCGACTTGGCAGCCCACTCCACCGTCTCTGCCCCTTCCAGGTAGTAGTGAACGTCGAAGTAGCGGCGTTGCCCCTCGAACAGTGAGGTGGCCGGGCTGGCCCCCTCCTGCAAGCGATAGGTGAGGGAGTCACCGATGGAGTGGCAGATACCGGGCTTGAGGTTGGCCAGGTTGTCGATGGCCTCCACGCAGCGGCCCCACTTCTTGCCCTCCCGGTAGATGTTTTTGAACAGGGTCAGGTTGTCCAGGGTGATCATGCGAGGTTCCTCCCGCCGTTGATGGTGAGATCGAGCCCGGCCAGCGCAGCCGGATTGAGGTTGCCACGGGCGATGGGCAGCAGGGTCAGACCGAAGCTGAACGGCTCGAAGCGCACCCGCCAGGAGTCCAGCACCTCGGAGCCCCAGGAGTTGGAACCCAGCCCCAGCACCTTGTGATCCAGATTGAGGGTGAGATAGCCACTCGGTTCCAGCTCATTGATGTGCTGCGCCGCGTGGATATGCTCCCAGCTGTAGGGCCAGACGCTCAGGTTGATGGGGGCATCGGGCCGCACGTAGAGACCGGCGCCGTGACGGTTGGTCAGGGTCGCCCAGCGCACCTGCTGGCGGTTGCCGTTGTCCTGCGGGAAAGGGTAGTGCTCCCACATCTCGCCCACTGTGCTCTGGAAGCTGTCGATCCAGTTGCTCTGGCGGCTGTCCTGATAGTTCTCGCCCGGACCCATGCCGTAGTAGTGCACCCGGTCGAGATCCTTACGAATACCCAGCTCGAAACCGATCTTGGGAATGATGTCGTCATAACCGCCGTAGGGCTGACCGGACAGGGCCACGTGCAGCTGACCGTTCGGGCTAAGGGTGTAGACGTAGCGGCAACGCATACCGAAGTCGAACACCGGCGGGGCGATCAGGCTCTCGACCGTCACCTCGACCGCCTCGCCCAGCTGACGCCAGCTCAAGGTACGGAAGTGCTCCTGCATGATCTGCAGGTGGTTCGGGTGCCACAGGCTCTCGTACTCCTGCTTGTGGTTGTCGATCATCGGCTTGAAGAAGGTGAGGCGGGGCGAGCGCTCGATCAGCTCATTGCCATCCTGCTGCCAGCTCACCAGCTGGCCGTCGAGGCGCGAGAAGCGCAGGGCAAAGCCGCTGCCGCTCAAGGTCAGCGCGAGGCGCTCATCGGCAATCTGCAGCGCAGTGGCATTGGGATTGGCAAAGGGCTGCAACTGACGAGTCGACTCTTTCAGCTGGAACTGGTACTGGCCCAGTTCGTGCTCCGCCGCGCTGTAGCGGGTAGCACTGGCCTTGATGACCCGCAGCTGGACGAAGGTTTCCCGCCCATCGAGGGATGGCAGCTCGAGTTGCAACTCGGTGGTGGCACCGGGGGCCACCCCTTCCAGCCGGATTTGCTGGCTGGCCAGCAGCTCGCCCTCCGCCTTCACTTCGACCAGCAGACGGATGTCGTCGAGATTGGAGAACCAGTAACGGTTTTCCACTTCCAGCTTGCCGCTCGCCAGATCCAGCGCGCGCACCTTGACCGGGCAGATCACCTGCTTGTATTCGCGCAGGCCAGGCCCCGGGGTCTGATCCGGATAGATGAGGCCATCCATGCAGAAGTTGTAGTTGTTGGGGTAGTCGCCATAGTCGCCACCGTACTTGTAAACGGGGCGGCCCTGCTCGTCCTGATCCAGAATGCCGTGATCGCACCACTCCCAGATGTAGTGACCCTGTATGTGGGGATGACGGTCGAACACCTGCTGGTATTCGCTGAGACCACCCGGGCCGTTGCCCATGGCGTGGGCGTATTCGCAGAGGATGCGCGGCTTATCCATCGGGAACTCGCCAAAGCAGTTCATCTGGGAAACGCGCGAATACATGGTACTGACCACATCCACCACCTCGGCATCGCGATCCTCTTCGTAGTGCACCAGCCGGGTCGGGTCGATCCCCTTGCAGCGCCGGTACATGGCCCTGATGTTGCAGCCATAGCCGGACTCGTTGCCCAGCGACCAGATGATGATGGAGGGGTGGTTCTTCTGGGCGTGCACGTGGCGCTCGATGCGATCCACGAACACCGGCTCCCAGAAAGGGTCGTCGGTGATGCGGCTGAGATCGCCGACGTTGGCAAAACCGTGGGTCTCCACGTCGGTCTCTGCCATCACGAACAGGCCGTACTGGTCGCACAGCTCGTAGAAGCGCGGGTCGTTCGGGTAGTGGGCGGTACGCACCGAGTTGAGGTTGTGCTGCTTCATCAGCACGATGTCGCGCTCCACCCGATCCATGCCGACCGCGCGGCTCTTGAGGTGGTCGTTGTCGTGGCGGTTCACCCCGTGCAGCTTGAGGTAGTGGCCGTTGACATGGAAGAGGCCATCCTTGACGGTGATTTCACGCACCCCGACCCGCTGCGGGATCACTTCCAGCAGCTCGCCCTGACCGTTATAGAGGGAGAGTTGCAGCTGATAGAGGTAAGGATCTTCGGCGCTCCACAGATGGGGGTTGGCCAGATCCAGCGTGAAGCGGCAATCACACTTGCCGTCGATGGCGAGATGGTCGAGCGAGCCGCTGGCGATCTCGCTGCCCTGATCCAGCAGCGACCAGACCAGACGGTGATCTCGGGCCGACTCGCCCAGGTTCTCCAGCTGGATATCGCAGCTCAGGGTGGCGCTCTGGTTGTCGTCAGCCAGCGCGGTGCGAATGAAGAAGTCCTGCACATGGGCGGCCGGTTTGCCCACCAGATAAACGTCGCGGAAGATCCCCGCCATCCACCACATGTCCTGATCTTCGATATAGGTGGAGTCCGCCCACTGCATCACCCGCACCGAGAGCAGGTTCTCGCCAACCTTGGCGTAGGCACTGATATCGAACTCGGCGGTGAGGCGGCTGCCCTTGCTGAAGCCGACGTAGTGGCCGTTCACATAGACCTCGAAGTAGGTCTCCACCCCGTCAAACTTGATGATCACCTGCTCACCGTCCCAGGCCTGGCTCAGCGTGAAGCTGCGCTGATAGGCGCCGGTGGGGTTGTTGGTCGGCACGAAGGGCACGTCGATGGGGAAGGGAAAACCCTCGTCGGTGTATTGCAGCTGGCCATGCCCTTCCATCTGCCACATGTTGGGCACGGTGATCTGGCCCCACTCGTTCATGGGGCTGTGATAGAAGGCCTCCGGCACCTGCAGGGGGTGGTCGAAGTAGTGGAACTGCCACTGGCCGCTCAAGGAGAGGAAGCGGCGGCTCAGCTCACGCTGCATGGTGGCCGCCAGCCCGTGCTCGGCATAAGAGAAGAAGTAGGCGCGCGGGGCCAGCCTGTTTTCACCAACGAATTGGACGTTTTCCCAGTTATTCACATGTCCTCCCGGAACAAGGCAACTTTGACTGGGTAAACTCTAGATAAATATTTACTAAATATCAGTTTTGGATCGGTAAAGTTTTAACCTGATCACAATGGCTGGATGGTTTTGTGAGTGAGATCAGAAGCGGAGGATAAAAGAAGGTGGAGCAGAGAGGGCTGGCATGGATGTTGACGAGCACAGGTTTACTGACAATTAATTCGATATATAACAATATGATACTAGTTCGCTGGCTACTGATGGGAAAGAGATTTACCAGGAAGAGCTGCCGCACCACTGCAAGATGGTGCGGCTAAAATCCATTTCATTTTACTAAAACTACTGAGTGGTACCACGCAGAGTCAGCTTGCTCGGTACCAGCACCCGCAGCGGGATATCCCGCTCGTCACGCAGCCTTTCAACCAGCAGATTGACCCCCTGGGAGCCCATCAACTCGGAGTGGATCCGCACCGTGGAGAGCGGCGGGAAGGTGAACTTGGCGGTAGGGATATCGTTGACGCTGATAAGCTCGATCTGCTGGGGAATAGCCAGCCCCTTCTCGTGGATGGCACGCAGCACGCCGATGGCGATGGAATCGGAGGCAACGAACAGCGCCCTGGGCCAGTCGCCGGCCAGCATCTCCTTCGCCAGCTTGTAGCCGGAGGCACTGGAGAAATCCCCGCGATAGAGATCCTGCTCCTGCACCACCCCCAGCCGCTGCCCGTAGTCGAGAAACGCAAGCTCCCGCAGATCGGGCCCATCGTCCTGGCCACCGATATAACCGATGCGCTGATGGCCCTGGGCGATGAAGAAATCCACCACCTGCTGGCTGATGAGCGCCAGATCCACGTCGACCGAGTCGAACTCCCCCCGGGAGCGGCAATCGACGAACACCAGCTGGGCAGAGAGGGAGTGAAGCGCGGCGAGACGTTCCTCGGGCAGATGCCCGATGACCAGGATGCCGTCGACGGCGGAGAGCTCACGCCCTTCCGCACCGCTGTAGCAGTGGGTCAACTCGATATTGAGGCGGGCACACTGGCTCTCGATGCCGTAGCGGATGGCGAGGTAATAGGGGTCGTTGACCTCGGTACTCTGCGGGTAGGCATAGACCGCCAGGAAATGCAGCTTGCTCTTGTGTACCCCTTTGCGGGCACTGCTGGTCTTGTACTCCAGACGCTCGGCAATCTCGAAGATCCGATGTCTGGTCTCTTCCTTGACGCTCAGGCTGGGATCCTCGTTCAACACCCTGGATACGGTCGCGAGCGAGACACCCGCCTCCTGTGCTATTTCCTTCAACGTAGCCATCAATACCTCGCTGGCAGCATCACGTGTTAATCGGCAACGGCTAAAGAGTAACGAGCAATCCCTTGATAGCCCAGCATTTTTACTAAAAAACCGCCAGAAGAGAGGGGGATGGCAGAAACGCAAAAAGGCCTCCCGAATGGGAGGCCTCTTCTGAATAGGTGCCTGACAGTGTCCTACTCTCGCATGGCGAATGCCACACTACCATCGGCGCTACCGCGTTTCACTTCTGAGTTCGGCATGGGTTCAGGTGGTTCCACGGCGCTAATGCCGTCAGGCAAAAAGCGTTTAAAGCTGCTTACTTAAAAATGGTGCTGATACCCAGAATCGAACTGGGGACCTCATCCTTACCAAGGATGCGCTCTACCGACTGAGCCATATCAGCACACTAACCGGTAAAGACCACGCTCAGCGCGCAATCTTGAAATGGGTGCCTGGCAGTGTCCTACTCTCGCATGGCGAATGCCACACTACCATCGGCGCTACAGCGTTTCACTTCTGAGTTCGGCATGGGGTCAGGTGGTTCCACTGCGCTATTGCCGCCAGGCAAAAATCTTCAATCTGAAAAAGCTGACGTGAATCACAACTGAGCTAGTGTGTTGCGTCGCTCTCACTGAATTAGTAAGTAGTTCA
>NZ_CDDD01000014.1 GCF_000820165.1 Aeromonas taiwanensis | reverse complement strand
GCCGACCCGCGCCGAGGTACTGGACGTGGCCAATGCGGTCATGGATGGTACGGACGCCGTGATGCTGTCGGCCGAATCGGCGGCGGGGCTCTATCCGGTCGAGGCGGTCGAGGCCATGGCGCGCATCGCGCTGGGTGCCGAACAGGAGATGGACCCCGTGCAGCCACGCTGGCGCAGGGAGCACGGCCAGGCCGATCACTCGGGTCGCTGCATGGCGCTGGCCGCCATGACCTCCGCCTTCAGCCAGGATCGCTCCTGTGGCATCGCCGTGCTGACCAATCAGGGAGAGGCGGTGATCGCCATCTCGCGCGGGGGGCTCAACAACCCGATCTGGGCCCNNNCAGCTGCTCAACCAGATGACCATACTGCGCGGGGTCAAGCCGATCCTCTTTCAGGCACATGCGTCCCAACCCCAGCAAGACCAGCTGATTGCAGCCCTGCAAAAGGCCGACCAGCTCGAGGGCATCCACTCCCTGCTGATCAGCCGCCTCGACTCCCTCGAAGGGGCCGGGCACGAGGATGTCTGCCGTCTGGTCTCCCTGACCGGCGTCGCCCCCCAGCCCGTCCCGGTCGCCCCCAC